>NZ_JAQWFR010000005.1 GCF_029238675.1 Oceanicoccus sp.
TGAATAATGGCACCGTGACCAATGGTGACATCATTACCAATCACTACGTTTTGACCATGGTCGCCGTGAATCACTACACCGTCTTGAATGTTGCTGCGAGTGCCAATACGGATGGAGACTTCATCACCACGCAATACGGCACCAAACCAAACGCTGGAGTTTTCATCAATGGTCACGTCGCCGATGACGGCAGCCGTCGGTGCAACAAAAACACTGTCGTGTAATTGCGGCTGGATAGTGCTATACGCCAGAATATGGCCTTGGGCATTAGGCATGGATAACCTCCAAAAGGGTATGGTTGGTGAGTAATGAGGGTGAGCGATACACTTGTAATAAGGCTTTTAATGCCGTGACGCCAGCAGCACCGTTGATTGAAGGCTGTTTGTTGTGAACAATGGTTTCAGCAATATCTTCTAGTTGAGAAGCAAAGTGACCAAACGCTGCACGCCCCTCTAGTGACACTTTTTGTGGGCCATCGCCGTTGTTGATAAATAGAGCATTGGTGTAATGAAATATTCGCAGCGCACCATGGCTGCCGTAAATTGAGATAGAACCGGGGTCGTTTTCCCAGCCACCGGCATCGGCTACGGTGGCATCGGTTAGCCACGCTTGGCCGCCACTGAACATACCTTCGCTGGGCAAGCCCGCCGTATAGGTTGCTGCGTTATACAGCAGGTGCCCTACTGCGCCATTGGCCAGTTGCATCACCATATACTCACTGCCGGCCGCTTGGCCTGAGACGGAACCGCGACCATGGGCTGCAACAATGGTGCTGTCGGTTAACCAAGGGAATATATCTATAAGGTGTACGCCGTGATCGACCAAACCCATACCGGGGCCACCGGGACCTCCCAAGGGGTAATGAATGGGGGCTAGCTCGGTATAACCGTCTATACCATGGCCACCAATGGCTTGCTCGGTCATCAATTGCACATCACCAATGGCACCTTCGGCGATTACTGCTTTGGCTTTGATAATGGCGGGGAGGTAGCGATAGCAGGAGCCATAAAATAAGCGTACACCCCTGCCCTCGTTGGCATTGGCACAGGCATCGACCATGGCCTCGGCATCTTCTGCAGTGACGGCGATGGGTTTTTCGCAAAACACATCAATGCCTTTTGCAGCGGCAGCTTCAACGATAGCACGGTGTGTTGAGGCGGGGGTTAATACCATCGCTACATCGATGTCGCTTTGTTCAAGCAAGGCGTGATAGTCGGCAAAAGCGGCAACGGTAAAACGTTCTGCCACGGTATCGGCCGCCTCTTGCCGTACATCACACACGGCGACTAATGACACACAGCTATTGCCTTCGGCGGCTAATAATTCAAACGCTTGTAAATGCGCTTGAGCGACACCGCCTAGGCCTATCATGCCCACTTTTATGGTTGTTGGCTTAGCCATTGGCTCTCCCCTTATGATGCGTCTATTTATGATTTTAGGTTTAACATTTCACGGGCTTCATCGGGTGTTGCCACTTCATAACCTAAACATTCAATAATGGTTTTGGCGCGAGCGACTAAGTCGCCATTGCTGGCAAACACGCCACGACTTAAATACAAATTATCTTCTAGCCCTACTCTGACATTACCGCCAAGCAATGTGGCTTGGGCGACAATGGGCATTTGCATGCGCGCAATACCAAAGGCGGCCCAAACAGCATTTTGGGGGAGCAGGCTTTTCATATAGATCAGGGTTTCAGGGGTGGCCGGTAAGCCCCAACGCGTGCCCATCACAATTTGGTAAGAAGGGGGCGCGTCGAATAAACCTTCTTCGAGCATTTTATTGGCCAATAAAATATCACCGGGGGCGAAGACTTCTATTTCAGGTTTAACACCTAGCTCTTGAAAGCGTTTGGCCATTTTGCGCAGCGTATACTCCGTGTTTAGGTACACATAGGATTTGTCGCCATCTTGCTGGTTTTGGGTGGTCACATCTAATGAGCAAACCTCTGGCAGACACATTTCAATATGCTTGTAGCGCTCTTCGGCCGAGACCACATCGGTATGGGGGCCACCGCGACTTTCGTCCTCTGGGTCGGGGTAAAACATGGCCCCGCCACCGCAGGTAATATTCATCACCGCCTTCACGCCGTTTTCACGTACACGGGTTGCCATGTCTAAAAATAAATCAGGGTCACGGCTGCCCGCCCCCGTTTCGGGGTCACGCACATGCAAATGCACAGAAGAGGCGCCGGCCTGTTCTGCCTCAAGGGCTGCGTCAGCAATTTGCTGGGGAGTTACAGGAAAGTTGGGGTGGGCTTGGTTGTATTGATTCTCGCCCACCACGGCACAGGTTAAAATTACTTTGCGAGTCATAAAAAGATCCCTTCGGCTGGGTAAGTACTGGTTTGCAAGCTGCTGTTTTAAGCGTGTATTGGGATCAATTTATCAAGAAATATTAATTCTATCTAATGTTATATTTATTGCGTATGATTGCTTTTTTGAATCAAAAAATTGATTGAGGCGGCGCTATGGAACTGAGACAACTTCGCTATTTCGTCACTCTGGCCAGCGAGTTACATTTTCGCAAAGCGGCAGAACGCCTGAACATCACTCAGCCGCCCTTAAGCCAATCTATCAAATTGTTAGAAGCCGAAATAGGCACACCACTGTTTGAGCGAGGGCGAAAACGGCTGGTAAAACTAACACCGGCTGGTGAGGCGCTTTACGCCAAGGCGCCGCGTATTTTAAAACAACTTGAGCAGGCCAAACGCGATACATTGCGAGCCAGCCTCGGTGAAACCGGCCTGCTTAGCATTGCCCATACCGACGATTTTACGTCTGGCTCTCTGGCGGATTTATTGTATGGGTTTCACCATCAGTACCCGGGGGCGGTGTTAAGGTATTATCAAGATACCTCGCTATCGATGACGGAGCGGCTTATCAATGGTGAACTGGATTGCATTTTTGTGCTTAAACCTACCCATGCTGCTCTAGCCGAGTGCTCGGTAAAGACCTTGTCGCCCTCCCCTGTTGTGCTGACGGTGCCTGAAAACCACCCTTTGTCTCGGCGTAAAAAAGTCAAACTGAAGGAGATTGCCAATGAGCATCACCTTTACTCGGCCAATGACATCCCTACGGCATTCGATCATAAACTGGCTGAACTGTTAACTACGGCTGGGGTGAATATTAGGTCTAATGTGCAATCGTTAAGCACGGCTATCTCACTGGATATGGTGCGTAAGGGCTACGGTGTTTTACTGGCCAGCGAAGGCTCAATTGTTAACCGTGAAGGTATTGCGTTAATTGCTATTGATGACAAGGCGGCTGTTTTGGAAAGAGCGGTGGTGTGGAAAGAAGACAACGCCAACCCAAGTTTAAAAAACTTTTTGCACATACTTGAGGGCAGGACCGTTTGAGGCGCCCCTCCCTTTTTCTCAACCCGTTAAGGTATTGCTGGCAAATGCTTTCTTAGGTTTACCTTGGTTGCTTACTGTTTTACTCATCGCTGCCGAATTATCTTGCCTGCCTTCCGATAACTGATTGACGAACCAAGTTGCCTGCCTATTTCGCCTTTGACTCACCCGACTCCTTCGGTATCGATATACACTCATATTGCACCTTACTTGAACGCTGTTTTAGCTACCCCTTATCTGTGTATAAACGGTATGCATTTAAATAAGACACTTCACCCGCCAAAAACCCCACCTCTGGACTGTTTTTTTCAGTGATTATTTCTACTCGGTTTCAGCTAAGCCGCCTAAAAGAAGCCGTCGATGCATCCAAACGGTGAAAGACGGCTAGCACTCCACAATATTGACGGGAACTTCGATAACATTTAATGCTAGGCCACCACGGGCAGTCTCTTTGTATTTATCATGCATATCTCGCCCAGTCTCTCGCATGGTTTTGATCACTTTATCCAAGGAAACAAAATGGGAGCCGTCACCTCGCATGGCGACACGCGCTGCATGAATAGCTTTGACTGAGGCCATGGCGTTACGCTCGATGCAGGGCACTTGCACTAGGCCGCCGATGGGGTCGCAGGTCAGACCGAGGTTATGCTCCATGGCAATTTCTGCGGCGTTTTCTACTTGTTCCGGTGTTCCGCCCAGTAGTTCAGTCAAGCCTGCCGCTGCCATGGAACAAGCTGACCCTACCTCACCCTGACAACCGACTTCAGCGCCACTGATGGAGGCATTCTCTTTATACAATATGCCGATAGCCCCTGCGGTGAGTAAGAAGCGGGTTACATCGTTGTCACCGGCGTTAGGGGAAAAGCGCATGTAGTAGTGCAGTACCGCAGGGATGATGCCAGCGGCACCGTTGGTGGGTGCGGTGACTATACGCCCCCCTGCGGCATTTTCTTCATTGACGGCTAAGGCATATAGGGTGACCCAATCCAGTACGGATAGTGGATCAGACAATGAGGCTTCTGGTTTCGCCAGTAACTGGCTATAGAGTTTTTTGGCGCGTCGACTGACTTTTAAGCCGCCCGGTAATTCGCCTTCGTTATGGATACCGGCTTCAACGCAAGCTTGCATGACTCGCCATAATTTGAGTAAGCCTGCGGTGGTTTCTGTATCGTCGCGCCAAGCTTTTTCGTTTTCACGCATCAGTGCGGAAATACTTAAGCCATGCGTTTTGCACAGGGCTAGCATCTCGGCGCCGGTGGTAAAGTGATAAGGCAAGCTTCGGCTATCTTCTACGATGCACTCAGCCGAGGCCGCAGTTTCATCCACAACAAAACCACCACCCACTGAATAAAATAATCGTGAGCTTATAATCTCGCCTTGTGCATCAAAAGCGCTATAGCGCATACCATTTGAGTGAAAAGGCAAAGCTTCACGCTTGTGTAGCCAGAAGTCTTCGCCATGTGTGTAGCTGATGGCTCTTTCACCGAGTAAGGTCAACCGGCCTTGCTCTTTGATGGCGCTAACTCGCTGTGCAATGGTTTCTATATTTACCGTTTCGGGCTCACCACCTTCCAACCCCAGTAGCACCGCTTTTGGCGTGCCATGACCTTTGCCGGTAGCACCTAAAGAGCCGTACATCTCGGCTTTTATACGAGTAACACTGTCGAGTAGGCCCTCTGATTTCAACCCTAAAGCAAACTGCCTGGCAGCCCGCATGGGGCCCACGGTATGTGAACTGGAAGGCCCAATACCTATTTTAAATAAATCAAAAACACTTAGTGCCATTGTCTGAACTCCAGCCAACTACCTCGACCCATGATTACTGAACAACAGGCTCTTCCTGACGTTGCGCTTCCTTCAATAAAGCGGCATAGATACTTGCATCAAGTTCTGCGAGATGAGTCATTGTTGGACGCCTATAAAAATATCATTACACAACCTATAGTAAGACACTCTATAACCAATAATCCCCACCCCGCTGTGAAGGTTTTATTATAAAGGCACGACCCTACTATTGCCTCTTTTTAGCGACAGGGGGTGATCAATGAGCTAATCCACCCTCATCCAAATTCAGCAACAAGGCATTGCCGCCTGTCGCCACGATATTGGTGGTGATGGTTTTTTCTACAGCAAAGCGCAGAGTCTTGCGCGGTGTCTGGACACCAGTGATCACTGGCGGATCGCTCACCAACAAAAAGGGATGGTGATGCCCTTAATTGAGTATCCTTTCTCATGGTAGAAAGGATGATATTCACCGTTGATAATAAATTTTGTGCGTAGGCTACTGCCATCCTTTTTGATAGAGTCTGCTGTCGTAAATGATCACCGTATTTGGCTACCGTATCCTTTTTGATATCCCGTGCATCTTTTATGTTGCACTCGGATTTCAAAAAATCGGCAAAGACTTTCCAGCGCCATTCATGGGACGCCTTTGTGCCATAGTGGCCGTCACCATAACGATCATTGAGCGCGTTCTTGGCAGCCCAAGTTATTTTTTTACCGTATCCAAAATTTCTTCCGCCACCGACTTTGCTCATGGTGTAACCCTGATTGTGGTTAGTATTACAATCGAATAGAGCGTCGACCGCGCTTGATGAATGCGTTTCATCAGACGACTTCCCGAGGGAAGCAAGAGCAAATCACTGTCAGTACAACTCACTTCAAAACAAGCTATAAATAGTACTTGCGGGTTAAGTGTGCTCAAAAGAAAACAACATAAAACGATTCTTCTTTCGAACTGTACAGGCAGTTTGTAGCAGTTTTTGGCGACCAACCCGATCACAAAACATTGATTGGATTAGTTTTTTCCGTGTCGCCGACAGGCGTCTCTGTGTAGCTTCGCTAAAGCAGAGACACCTGCTCCTTACCTTCTGATCTTCTTTCTTTGGGGTTTCACCTCCTTAGGCGTGAGTGATTAACGTTAAATGAATGTTGGCCATTAGTAGCCTGGCCAACCATAATGGAATTACTCCACAACGGTAGTTGCTGACGCATGCCCCTTAGGGTGAATTTCATTGCGTCTGTTCTGCCCCACTTTCATGGGTCAAGTTGTTGAGTGCTATTGCTAGCCATCAACGGGTGCCGTTAAGGGTGTAACGGCTACACTTCTATACCGCTTATTGAATACGAATACTTTGCCGACTACGACAAAGAATCGTTCAATAGGGAAAGAACGTTATAACCACCTGACAGGCTCAAACAATCTGAGAGGCAAGGTGGTGTGAATAGGCCAATGACAGCAAGTGCCAATGGACTGATGATATGAACTTGGCCGCTGATAACAGTAGCTGTTCATTATTAAAAAGGATGAGCTATCGCCCATGTAACGGTAACTAAGTACTCGTTTACGACTAAGTCTGTAGTCGTTGCAGATCATTCGGAGGCATTACAACATAGAGGGTAACTTGCAAGCAGCGAAAAACCATACACACAAAAAAGATAGCTTTTTAAGAAGACTCGTTGCTAGCGAGTTTTTTTGGGGGGAGCATCGTTACCAGTGGCAACAGGTATAGACCTCGCTGAAAGAAAGTTCACACACTTAACCGACTTTTCCATGGCTCCCCTCTTTCGTTGTAGAGCTAAGCTCTACAACGAAAGAGGGGGTGGGTTTAAATTAAGTAACGGCTAAGAAGGTGAAACGATACGCGCCTAAGGCTTGAGAAATCTTACACCAGAGCCGCTCTTTGCATCAGCCGCAATAAATTCAACGCCTAGATTTTCTAAAGCTGATTGCAATGCCAACAAATTATTGGGATACGGAGTTCTCGCACCGCGCTCAAAATCGACCAATGTTTGTTTTGATAGATTGGCCGTTTTAGCAAGATCGGATTGCGAGATATTTAAAAGAGCTCTTGCTGCCCTGCAAGTCTCAGGCGAAATCAATATTTTAGTCAAACCTTTATCATTCCTATTGAACTTAATATAACCTTAGGCTAAAGTATAGAGGTAGTACCAGAACGCTACAAGCTACCAAACCCGAAAAGGGTTTAAGAAAGCGCCCGCCCGGGATGTTACTAGCACCTCGGACGAGCTAATCACAACAACCTGACAAGAGGTTCTTATGACTGATCAAGATTCTACACAATCGGCACCCTTGGTGTCTCCCCATTATGCATTATTGAGCCATCCACTGGTTCATACCCCTTCTTCCCACTCCTATTCGGATTGTCTGGATGTACTTGAGAATGCTATCAATCTGTTGGCGCTATTTCATAACTTGGAATTTGAAGAAAACAGTAACCGTGGTGCGCTCTCTCCCAATGCTGCTGGCGCTTTTTATTGCCTGATTATCATGCTGCAGGATACTTTGCGTTATGTTTGCGAAAATCTAGATGATGCATGGCGTGATCGAGAGTCTTGTCGAGTCGATAGAACGCTACAGAAGACGGTGTTTTTTAAAGCTCTGCAAGAACCAACGATGCAGGAGAGAACAGGTATTTATAACACTATGGCTGCATGTATGGGGGTTAATCCTGTAGACATTGAGACCTTTGTTGGCCTGATTGAAAAACTGGGAGACAGCACCCCCGACACCCGACCTCAATCAGTTGCCCCATAGAAAGATAAAGCAGTGAATAGACAAGGCGAACAAACTTAGGCAAAGTAACGCAGACAAGAGGTTGACAAGGAGTCAACCTTGACTTAGTGTTGACACACAGGCAACTTATGCACGTTTTATCCAAAAAGCCGTTTAACGATGCGGCCAAGAAATACCCCAACGACCGATTGGCGTTAATGGAGATGTACCGAGTACTGAGCAGTACCCAGTTCAAAACGCCAAAGGAATTAAGAGCCGTTTTTCCGTCGCTCGATAATTTCAAATACAACGACCGTTGGTGGGTGCTGGATGTAGGGGGGAATAACCTGCGGGTGATGGCCTTTATCCAGTTTGTGAATGGGCGTATTTATATTAAACACATTGTGAACCACGCTGATTACGACAAGCTAACCGAGAAGTACCGTAGAGAAAGTAAAAAGAGGTGATGTGATGACACAGTTAGCACTAACTGATGCTTATGAAGCATTTATGCAAACCGCGCACGCTTATGTAAACCTGTCTACTGAGGCAGATTATGAGGCCGCCTTAGAAGCTTTGGAAGCTACGCTGGAATCTGCTGAGGATACACCTAACGATCCGCTGAACCCTCTGATTGAGTTGTTGAGCCAATCTATTGAAACCTATGAATCTCAAAACAGTGAGTTAACGGCATTCGTTGATGAAGCCATGTCGATGCCAACGGATATTGCCCTATTGAAAACCCTAATGAGGCAATACAATCTCACCGGCAGTGATTTTCCTGAAATTGGTGACAAGACTATGGTGTCAAAAGTACTTAACGGAAAGCGAGTTTTACAACGACAATCCATGGAACAACTAGGGCAACGGTTTGGTATTCGGCCTGCTATGTTCTTGGGTGGGTGAATCAACACGATAGTCTGCAATCCCCACTTGCCTCTACAAATAACTACGCCATAAAGTTATCTTTTCACTCTGTACGGTTAATACCTGACAGCACCCGCACAATCAATTTAAGGTCACACTTTTTATAAGTCTTGATGAAAATGATCCTCAAGATTTTTAGAGTGACCCAACATGCTGCAACGCATTTACCGCCTTCGTGATGCCCCAACATATCTTGGTATGGATAGGCATACCTTTAATGCCACTGTACGCCCCTACCTCACCATAATACCTGTTGGAAAACGCGGAATCGGTTTTGATCGACTGGAATTAGATGCTTATGCGACTTACACTAAGCAGGCTGTTGGGTGTCCTCCAAAGAGGAAACCCTTATGGACAAATCATCAACAAAAAAGCACAGAGCAAGGCGTCGATCACCTGGACTTACCCAGCGAGGTAATATCTGGTGGATCGATAAGCGACTCAAAGGATTGGACTCGCCGCTTCGAGAAAGCACGGGCACAAGCGATCTCGAAGAAGCGGAACGCTACTTAGCTAAACGGATATCGGATATCCGCAACGCAACCATTTACGGTATGCGGCTTGAACGCACATTCCAAGAGGCAGCCGTTAAATACCTTGAGGAAAACACCCACAAGCGAAGCTTGCATGTGGATGCTGAGAATCTGACGACGGTAATGCCCTTTATCAAAGACCTGTCTTTACAGCGGGTTCACGATAGCTCATTAAGACCTTTTGTTAAGTACCAGTTAGACAAAGGGTTGAGTCAGGGTACGATCAACCGCAGGTTGGCCATAGTGAGACGGATTTTAAACCTTGCCGCGAGAAGTTGGCGCGATGAGCACGGTTTAACATGGTTGGAAACAGCCCCGTTGATTACTTTGCCAAGCTACGAACCTCGCCAGTCTTATGTGCTGAGTTGGGAAGAGCAGAAAGCGTTATTTCAGCGACTGCCCGACTACTTAAGCCAAGCTTGTTTGTTTGACGTCAACTGCGGCGCAAGGGAGCAGGAGGTATGCCAATTACGGTGGGACTGGGAGATTGTGTTTGAAGGCCGGTCACTGTTTCTTTTACCGAAGCAGTTAACCAAGAACAAACAGGATCGCATCTTAGTCCCCAATGACGCAGCGCAAACCGTATTGAATCAAGTTCGCCACCAACACGACGACTATGTTTTCAGTTACAAAGGTAAGCGCCTACGGAATTTGCGAACGATGGCTTGGAGAAAAGCGTGGGTAGCCAGTGGCTTACCCCAAGAGAAAATGATCCGCCAAGGGGTACATAATTTGCGGCATACCTATGCTACTAGATTACGTGCCGCAGGCGTTTCACATGAAGATAGGAAGGATTTATTAGGCCACTCAAATGGCAGTATGACCACACACTATTCGCAGGCGGAGATTAGCAATTTAATGGCTGCATCGAATAAAGCTTGTGAGGAAATGGTCAAACCATTATTGACTTTGGCGAGGGTGAGAAACGCGCAATTGGGCAATTCCCACAATTCTCCCACAGTCGATAATATTGAGGGCTTGAAAGTAGAGAGGAAAATAAGGCTCTAAAAAGACAAAACCCCCGTGGTTATTAGCCTACGAGGGTTCTGAATATGGTGGAGCTAAGCGGGATCGAACCGCTGACCTCAACACTGCCAGTGTTGCGCTCTCCCAGCTGAGCTATAGCCCCGAATTTGGGAGGCAGCATCATAAGTAGGGACACTCTTATTGTCAATAACAGATAGGAAAAAGTTTAGTAATTCAACAGCTTAATGCTTAACCAGCGCTATGCTGGCCCTGGCGAAGCTGCTCGACAAACTCCAATGCCAATTCAATGCGTGAGTCGATATCGCCCCGGTCGCCACTGGGGTCTCGGGCCTGATGGGTGCGTTCCGCCACTAGTAAGGCTTCTGCTACATCAAAGGCGCCGCGGTTGGCTGCCTCAATGGCATCAGAGATTAGTTCATCAACTTCGTCGTGGTAGTTCTTGTCGTGTTCTTGCAGTGCTGGTGGACTGTAAGTTTGGGTCTTGGCCTGAATGCTCTGCTTAACGATATCATCAGGGCGACGGTTAAAGCGATTGACCAGAGGCTGGTTAATAGTCTCAAAGACGTCTTTGTCATCATCCTTGTAAGACGCGGCGGTATTGGCGGTAATATCAAAGGCGCTCTGGGAATCAATAATATCGTCCAGCTCTTGAAGCAACTCGCTTTCTTGCTGGATATCGGCGGCCTTTGTTGATGATGCCGATGCGGGTTGAGCGCGCCAGCGCAGTAGGAAAAACAACATACCGGCCATGGCAGCCAGCAATAACATGATCGCCATCCATAACTGCTGAATGGTATTGGCATCATCGCTGGAAGGTTCAGTTTTCTCAACAGCGGGAGCTTGTGGTTCGGGGGGTGTTACTGGTGGTTTAGCCGCTGGCTCGGTAATAGGCTGGTTTTTAGTCGCCAGTTGCGCCTGTAAGGTCGTGATCTCTTCTTCTTTTAGCATCACCAAACGCTCTAAGGACTCGACATACCCCGACTTCTCAATCGCTATTAGCCTTAAGCGCATTGCTTCGTTTTCACGTGTCAGCCGGTCAACCACCTCATTGGTTACCGCCATTTGCGTTTCCAGGGCTTTGAGGTTGTCGGTGTCGGCGTCTTTGCCTTTGGCTGTGCCAGCTTGGGCCGCCATAGGAGTAATAATGGATAAGCGCTCGGTAGTCTCAGCACTGGCTGGTGCTGTTGCAGGCTTAGCGGTTGGCAGCTTTAAGGTAACCCCTGCCAATAGGCGGTTCATTTCACCATTAATAAAAGCACGGGGGTTATTTTCCAGTAACCACTGCATCACATCCCGGCGCGATGTTTGGGTACCGCCCACCAGGCGACTGGCAATTTTGGACAGGCTATCGCCACTGCGTACCCGATAGGTTGCCGCACCAGGCTGTATGTCGATGGTTTTTGCGGCGGGCTTGCTCGGGCTGGTTTTGATAGCCACAGGCTTAGCAGGCTCAGGGCCAAAAGGCTGGCCGGAAGACTGCTGTAGTGTAATAGGATCTAAAAACACGGTGTACTCTCTATACACTGTGCCTTTAGGCCACTTAAGCTCTACCAGCATATTTAAGAAAGGTTCATTGACCGGTTGCCGGCTAATTAGTTTGACTTTCAAGCGGCCGTTATCCAGCGTTGGCGTCAGTCGGTAATAGGACTGGTAGCCAGCCAGGTCAATACCCAGATTGCTGGCTTCTACGTTATTGAGTTGGCGTACACGTATATCTTCGGGGCCGTAGTCTTCGCCATCTAGCAGCACGTCGATGCTGGCTTCCAGCGGCTGCCCCAGAAAGGAGGTCGAACTCAACTCGCCCAGACCCAGGGCATGGCTGTGGCTGGCTGCCAGAAGGCCTGCCACCAAAGTTAACTTAGAGATTATTCGCGCAACGCAAGGCTGCGTTCTGCTGCTGGGTGTTGGCTGTCTAAAAAGCACTGAACTGTCCTATGATCAAGTGTTTAGGCGGGGCTGCTATGACTCATTTATGATCCCTGTATGCAAAGCATAGCTTAAGCCAACAGTTTCGGCGTATAAAAATGTCCTGAATTTGGTACTACTATCACCATATCTTAGCTGTAAGGTATTGCAGCATACGCCTTTTCCAGTTTCTTAAGCTTTTTCTTGCCGACACCACCCAACTGGTCAATGGCAAACCGAACACGGGCGCGGGACATATCCGGCCCAAGAATGGTCATTGAGTCGATTACCGATACGGAAGATGTGGTACCTGCAATAGCAATAAATAGCGGCGCAAAAAAGTCTTTAACTTTGATATCAAGACTATCTGCCAGCGCTTTCATGGCTGCAAAGATATCGTCCCGCTCCCAACTCCTTAGGGCTTCCAGTTTCCACAGGGCAAATTGCAGCACTTTAAGCAGTTCATCATCCTGCAATTTCAGGCCCGCGAAGCTATCTGCCTTAATGGGCAACATACCCGAGGCAAAAAAGGCTGCCAGTGGGGCAAAATCACTGAGGGTCTCCATCCGCTGTTGGGCATGGGGCAGGATTTTTAATAAATAGTCTTTATTTAAAGCCCAATCATGCAGGCGTTGGGCAAGCTCTTGCTGGCTAAGGTCTTCACGAATCCAGAGGCCATTGAGCCAGCTGAGTTTTTCCACATCAAAAATGGGACCGCCAAGACTGACACGCTGGATATCAAAGTGCTCCAGCATTTGTTGCAGTGTGAACTTTTCGCTTTCATCGGGCATGGACCAACCCATACGGCCCAAATAGTTGACCAGGGCTTCTGGTAAATAACCCATGCGCTGGTAATACAAAATGCTGGTGGGGTTTTTACGCTTGCTAAGCTTGGACTTATCCGGGTTGCGCAGCAACGGTAAATGGCAGAGCTCTGGCATATCCCAGCCGAAGTATTCGTAGAGCAATTTATGTTTGGGGGCTGAGTTAATCCATTCTTCACCGCGCAGTACATGGGTGATTTCCATCAGATGATCGTCCACCACATTAGCCAGGTGGTAGGTGGGCATACCGTCGGATTTCAGCAAGATCTGGGCATCAACTAAAGTCCAGTCCAGCTCCATCGTGCCGCGTAGCATATCCTCGACTTCAACTTTACCTTCCATGGGTACATTCATACGAATAACGTAGGGGGCGTTAGCAGCTTGGCGCTTTGCCACTTCGTCTTTTGGCAATTCGAGGTCGTAAGGCTTCAGGGCGCGATTGAAACCCTGCTCTTTTAGGCCAGCACGGAGTTCATCCAGCTCTTCCGAGGTGCGGTAACAGCGGAAGGCATGGCCTTTTGTTATCAAATCTTCAGCATATTGGGCATACATACCCTTGCGCTCACTTTGGCGGTAGGGGCCAAATTCACCCCCCACATCCGGGCCCTCGTCCCATTCCAGCCCCATCCAACGCAGCGAATCAAAGATCGCCTGTTCCGATTCAGGGGTTGAGCGAGTCTGGTCAGTATCTTCAATGCGCAGTACAAATTTACCGCCATGCTTGCGGGCAAAGCACAGGTTAAACAGGGCTATATAGGCTGTTCCTACATGGGGATCACCCGTTGGTGAGGGGGCAATACGGGTTCGTACAGTCATGGCGGAGAATTTCTCTTTGTTACGGTTGGCTTAAGGCGCACGATTATACGGGCTGATGGAATATTTCTCACCCCCTGCCAGAGAGTTAGGGCTGGGAAATAAGCGATAACTCTATAAATATAAGAAGCCATAATCAACACCAGCTAACACAACCGCAGTGAACACAGTCACATACACAGCATGGGGAGCGACTTCAAACCCGAAAGCGCTTGATTACCTATACATTGGCTTTAAGATTCAGGCATATTATTAAAAATATGATTCGAGATACGACGTAAATTGGCAGTTCGTAGACATTCGGGGAAAAACCATGCACCTGGCCAAACAGCTATTATCAATCGCACTTCTCACCCTATTCATCACCGCCTGTGGTGGTGGTGGCGGCTCTGAGAGTACTGAGAGCACTGAGAGCAACAATACCTCGCAAAGCCCCAATCAGAACACACAAACCATCGATACAGAAACAACCTTCACGGTTACCCAAGTCAATAGCATGGCGGTAAAGGGGCCCTTAGCCAATGCTATTGCTTCACTCTATGGTATTGATACCAACACTAACGATTTTAAAGGGCAGCTACTTGCCGAAGGTTTTACCGATAGTAATGCACAGCTGGTGATGGATATTGAGAACCGGTTTTTAAGTGAATCATTTTTTATTATCGAATATACGCTAGGTAAAGAACTTAACGGTGCCACCCCTGTAATTCCAACTTTGCGCACCTTAATAACAAGCGACCAGTTGCGTAATAACACGCCGGTTTACGCCACCCCTTTAACCACCCTTGCCATTGATTATGCCATTGCCGGTCTGGCCTCCAGCAGCGCTATTTCAGTGACTGATTTTGCCTCCGCGGTTAACGATGCCGCGCTGGAGACTAAAGCGGCTTTCGGTTTGGGCATTCTCGATGATGATGTCAATATTTTTACCAGCTCCCCCATCCTCTCAACCAACACTGCCCAGGCAAAGTCTTTAGCCTACCGCACCACGATTGAGGTGTTTGCCGCGCTTGCTGAAAAAGTGCAGGATGAATCAGCAACTGAAGGAACAACCATTGAGGCCGAAGCTTTGGTACAGGTTTTTGCCGAGGATATGCTGGATGGCACACTGGATGGTGAAAATGACGGTGAGCCAATCACTCAACTGGCAGCACTGGGTACCACCAGGGTTCAACAGATTCTAAGTACTGACCCCAATACCCTGACCATTCCCGGTACACAAATGTTGGTTTCAGAACTGTATGAAATTATTGTCGATGAAGCAAAGCAAGTGGCACGTGATAATGTAACACCGACTGCATTAAGCCAACCCACAGCAGGTACGGTTAGCCTGAGCCCTGAAGTACCAACGTCTAGCAATGAAAGTGCGCCCCAGGTAGATGTGGAGGTTGTATCCTCAAGCAATCATGAGCCAGCGAACCTCACGGTAACTCTATCATGGTCAGCTCCAACCACTCGTTTAAACGGTGATCCTTTAACCGTTGCTGAACTGGCCGGCTATGCAATTTATTATTATCTGGAAGGGGCGGAAGAAGACGGAGAAGTGGTGAGTATCAGTAACCCCGGCACCACCAGCCAGTCGATTACCCTATCGGCTAGCGGCACCTACAATTTCGCTATTGCCACTATTGACACTGACGGGCTGGAAAGCGATATGTCAACGCCGATTAGTTTTGTCGTTGACTAATCCGTAAGCCATTCTATTGCAAGGCCCTGTTCACCAGGGCCAACGCCCCAGCCCTCACAAACCCACAAGCCAGCAACCGCTATCATTACATCATCGCAATACAGTACAGGCGCCCTGTCCCTTAACCATGGCGCCAGTTCATATTCCTGAAACAGTTTTTTTAAGCTCTGGGAGTGGCCACGCCCCTGGGGCTGGCAGCGTTCACCACCCTGACGAAATCTGACAGTAATGTCTTTGCTGTTTACTAAATCCGGATTTATGCCCTCACCATAAAGCAGCTCAAGTGATAAGCAGCTGTCCTCTGCTATTTGCAGCGGTGCCTGCATATCCCAGCAAAAAGTCTGTTGGCCATCAAACTCGGTCAGTGGGTGCATTACATATAATGCACCCTTAAATCGCCTCACCTCTACATCCCCCCAACTGATTAAGGGTTGGGCCTGTTGCTCGGCTGTTAAAGCCTGGGCCAGCACCATTTGTAGCTGCCTGGTACTGGGCAGACTAAAGTCATTGACCCGAAACCAGAAACGCAGCAGGTTTTTTTGGCGCAGCAAGCTTAGGGACTGGAGTAAAGCGATAGGGAGTTGGGGTTGCAGGGGCGAGACTGAAGCTTGTTCAAAATCCATTAGCGCCAGCTCATCGTTTAACTCAGCGGACTCCTCGCTAAGGGATGCTGCTCGTGCCAGTGTTTGTCGATATGCTGGCCAGCGTGATGCTATAGTTGGTAATAAGTCGCTGCGCAGAAAATTCCGGTCAAAGTCAGTGCTTTGATTACTGGGGTCTTCAACCCATTGTATTGCGTGCTCTTTGGCGTACTGCTCAATCGCACTGCGGGGAAGCTCAAGTAAAGGCCGCGCCAACAACCCCTGCCCCAGCGGGCGGCTGAAAGGCATAGCGGCAAGCCCGCGGGAACCACTGCCTCGCAACAGGCGCAGCATCAGGGTTTCAACCTGGTCATCCCGATGATGTCCCATCAGCAAAACATCACCAGGCTCAAGTAGTGCTTCAAACGCCTGATAGCGCGCTTTACGGGCCTGCTCTTCGAGGCTGCCTGTTGTATCCACAGCCACGGTGATTGTATGCAAGGGGATATTTAACTGATCAGCCTGTTGCTGGCAGTGTTGTTGCCACTGCCCTGCCTCATCCTGTAACTGATGATTAATATGGACGGCTTCAATGGGAGGATGATTGGGATATTGCAGCAGGCTGTGCAACAGCACGTGGGAGTCAACACCGCCGCTATAGGCTACCAGCCAGCGAGGGGCATCCAGAAAAGGGGTAAGCTGTTTAACAAGCTCAATGGATGAAAAAGACATACTCTTCTTCGTAGGGTGGATTGTAATCCACCGCTGTTGAAGGTGGATTACAATCCACCCTACCTTTTACTCATTGCCGTAGGACATTAAGCGCTGGTAGCGTTTATCTAATAGCTGATCTTCAGGTAATGCTTTGAGTTCGGCTAGCTGCTCAACCAAATGTTCTTTAATGCGGTTGGCCATCACATCGATATCCCGATGGGCACCACCTAAAGGCTCTTTAATGGTCGAATCAACAATACCAAGACCTTCCAGTACCGTTGAGGTCAGGCCCATAGCTTCTGCTGCATCAGGTGCCTTTTCTGAAGTCTTCCAAATAATATTGGCGCAGCCTTCAGGGGAAATAACAAAGTAGGTGGCGTATTGCAGCATGGCCAAATGGTCGCCAACACCGATACCTAAAGCACCGCCAGAGCTACCTTCACCAATCACCACACAGATAATTGGGGTTTTAAGCCGGGACATAACCGCCAGGTTCTGGGCGATGGCTTCGGAGATACCACGCTCTTCTGAATCAATACCCGGATAGGCCCCCGGTGTATCGATCAGGGTAACGATGGGTAATTTAAAACGCTCAGCCATTTCCATTAAACGCAGGGCTTTGCGGTAGCCTTCAGGCTTGGGCATACCAAAGTTGCGCTTGACCTTTTCCTGTACACCGCGACCTTTTTCCTGACCGATAACCATCACGGGCTCACCATTCAAGCGGGCCAAACCGCCAACAATAGCGGAGTCATCGGCAAAGTGACGGTCACCGTGCAGTTCTTCAAAATCGGTAAATACACGGGAGATATAGTCCAGGGTGTAGGGACGCATGGGGTGACGCGCTACTTTGACGGTCTCCCATGGGCTTAGGTCAGAATAGATTTTCTCGGTAAGCTTGGTGCTTTTTTCACGCAGCTTATTGATCTCTTCGCCGATATTGATGTCATTATCGGAACCCACCAACTGCAGTTCTTCAATCTTTACTTCTAGCTCAGCGATGGGTTGTTCAAAATCGAGGTAATTGGGGTTCATAGTATCAATATAGTATCAATATAGTGTCTGTTATACGTCTGTTAAAACGGATAGATGGCTGCGCGCAACGATACGCGATTCTGGCCTTATAGTCGACCCTCTGAGTCGCTAAAGCGCATTTTACTCGCCAAAATCGAGGCGGACGCTGTTGTCACCAAACCGGTCTTTTAAACGTTGAATAAGCTCATCACTGGGCTGAATCTGCCATTCACTGCCCAAGCGAACCTGGCCTTTGGCACCATCGCGCTGGTAGTCGATCAATACCGGGCAGCGTCCATTTAAGCGACTGGGTTCCAATAAGCGCTTAAACTCACTGCTAAAGCCATTTTTGCCATTAATTCCGTTAAAGTCGGCGGTGCACAGGGTCAACTCAAGGGCTTTGACATTAGACTGGCGAGCCTCTAACAGAGTTCTTACGCTGCTGCCACGGACTTTCAGCTGTCCAGAATAATCATCAAAGGCGACTTTGCCCTCTACCACCAGAATCGCGCCCTTGCTGATTTTCTCTCTTGCCTCTTCAAAGGCTTCGGAAAATAAACTGATTTCAATTCGGGCGGAACGATCATCCAGGGTTAAAAACGCCATGGTATCGCCGCGCTTGTTTTTCATAGTGCGTAGATCTACCACCAGACCGGCCATGGTTTGATGATTAAAATCGGCTTTTAAATCAACAATGCGGTTGCGAACAAACTGACGCAGTTCTTTTTCATATTCATCAATCGGGTGACCGGTGACATAAAGACCCAGTGTATCTTTCTCACCGCCGAGTTTTTCTTTAGGTGTTAGCGGCCTGACTTTATGATGATCCGCATAGACATCGCCGCTGTCATCGGCCTGAACTACATCGCCAAATAAATCCATCATACCGGCATCACGATTACCGGCGCTTTGCTCCGCGGCTTTAACTGCTTCGGGCATGGAGGACAATAATACGGCCCTTTCTACGCCCAAAGTATCGAAGGAACCCGAGCGGATTAATGCTTCAATGGCACGCTTATTCACTTTACGTGGGTCGGTACGCTCACAAAAATCAAATAAGTTTTTAAAGGCACCGCCTTCATCGCGAGCGGCAATAATATTTTCGATAGGCCCTTCACCCAAGCCTTTAATCGCTCCCAAACCGTAAACAATGGCGCCTTCTTTGTTAACCGTAAACATATACTCGCCTTCATTGACATCGGGCAGGCGGTAATCCAGTTCCATTGCGCGGCATTCTTCAATAAAGATGACAATTTTATCGGTGTTCTGTAATTCCGAGCTCATGGTGGCCGCCATAAACTCAGCGGGGTAATGGGTTTTTAGCCAGGCGGTCTGGTAGGAAACTAATGCATAGGCGGCGGAGTGAGATTTGTTAAAACCATAACCGGCAAACTTTTCTACCAGATCAAAAATCTTAATCGCCAGAGTGGGATCCACCCCTTTATTTTTCGCGCCCTCTTCAAAGGTCTTGCGTTGTTTGGCCATTTCTTCGGGTTTTTTCTTACCCATGGCACGACGCAACATATCCGCCCCCCCCAGACTATAGCCCGCCAGTTCCTGGGCGATTTGCATAACCTGTTCCTGGTAAACAATAACGCCGTAAGTCGGTTCAAGAATAGGCTTTAACCATTCGTGTTGGTACTGGGCATCGGGGTAGGCTACCTCGGCTCGACCGTGCTTACGGTTAACGAAGTCATCAACCATCCCGGAATCCAGTGGACCGGGACGGAACAGCGCTACCAGTGCAATCATATCTTCCAGATTATCCGGTTGCAGGCGTTTGATCAGATCTTTCATACCCCGGGATTCCAGCTGGAAAATCGCGGTGGTTTCTGCACGCTTTAGTAGCTGGTAGGAAGCAGGGTCATCCAGGGGGATACGCTCAATTTCTATATTGGCGCAGCTGCCATCTTGTTGCGGGCGGTTAATCATTTTCAACGCCCAGTCGATAATGGTCAGGGTACGCAAGCCCAGGAAATCGAATTTAACCAAACCCGCTTCTTCAACATCGTTTTTATCGAATTGGGTTACCAGGCCGCTACCACTTTCATCGCAATACAGTGGTGCAAAGTCTGTTAATTTGGACGGGGCGATTACCACACCACCGGCGTGCTTACCGACATTCCGGGTGACGCCCTCAAGCTGAAGCGCCATATCCCAGATTTCTTGCGCCTGCTCATCATCGCGCAGAAAATCCCTGAGCACTTCTTCCTGTTCGAAACCTTTTTGCAGGGTCATACCTACTTCAAACGGAATCATTTTTGAGAGTTTATCGGCCAGGCCATAGGATTTACCCTGAGCTCTGGCCACATCGCGCACTACCGCTTTTGCAGCCATGGTACCGAAGGTAATAATCTGGCTTACTGCATCACGGCCGTAGTTATCGGCTACATAGCTAATCACCTGGTCGCGATTATCCATACAGAAATCGACATCAAAATCCGGCATGGAAACCCGTTCAGGGTTTAGGAAACGCTCAAACAGCAAGTCGTATTCAAGGGGATCAAGGTCGGTGATTTTCTGGGCATAGGCTACCAGTGAACCCGCACCGGAACCACGGCCTGGGCCTACAGGAATGTCATGGTCTTTGGACCACTGGATAAAGTCCATTACGATCAGGAAGTAACCCGGAAAACCCATCTCCAAAATAATATCGAGTTCAAAATCCAGACGCTCTCGATACTCAGGAGCTTTTTCTTTGGCCTTTTCAGCAAATAAAAAATCCAGTCGTTCGTTTAAACCTTCAATGGAAATTTTTCTAAAAAATATGCCGGTAATTAATTCCTTGGCATACTCGGGTGTATTTTCCTTGCCCTCCCATTTGGCTTTTAAGGACTTCTCGGTTTGTTGCTTAAGCCCTTGGTAGGATTCAATTTTGAAAAAGGGATCATTCTCAAAATTGTCGGGAATGGGGTACTCTGGTAAATAATAAGTACCCAGGGAAATTTCAACATTGCAGCGCTTGGCAATTTCAACGGTATTGGCCAGGGCTTCAGGAATATCACTAAATAGCTCCTGCATTTCTTCCGGGGAGCGAAGGTATTGCTCTTCACTATAACCACGGTTGCGCCGCGGATCATCCAAAGCCCTGCCGTCGTGAATACATACTCGGGTTTCATGGGCCTCAAAGTCACTGCTATTTAAGAAGCAAACTTCATTGGTAGCAACCACGGGGCAATCCAGCTCAGCGGCCAACTCAACCGCCGCATGCAGATAGTCCTCTTCATATTGGCGACCAGTACGCTGTAGCTCAAGATAAAAACGATTGGGAAACAAAGCCATGAGTTCGCCCAGTCGCTGCCTGGCTTCATCGTGTCTGGAGGCGAGTAAGGCCTGCCCTATTTCCCCCTTGCGACCGCCTGACAAGGCAATCAATCCGTCAGCATATTCTGCCAGCCAGGAGCGCTTAATATAGGGCACGCCCAAACGCTGGCCTTGCTGATAAGCCCTGGATATTAATTCGGTAAGGTTGCGATAGCCTTGATTATTTTGCGCCAATAAACACAGACTGCTGATCTGGGTTTCATCATTATCGTCCACCAGATGAAAGTCACTGCCATAGATGGGTTTTATACCAGCACCAATAGCGGCCTTATAAAATTTGATCAGGGCATAGAAGTTGGTGTGGTCGGTCAACGCCACCGCAGGCATCCCTAACTCCGCCACCTGCTTCACCAAAGGCTTGATACGAACCAGGCCATCAATCAATGAAAATTCACTGTGAAGGCGGAGATGGACGAAGGAGGCGCTCATAAAAGGACTACGGTTGGTCGGTGATAATTAGAGGTTTTATAGGCATCGAGTGTAACGGAATCGTCACAGTAAGGCCATTTGCTCAATCTGCTTTTTTACCGGTCCAAAGCTGGTGCGGTGAATGGGGGTTGGGCCGTGTTTTTCCAGCGCGGCCATATGCACTTTGGTGGGGTAACCCTTATGGCCAGCAAAGCCATATTCTGGGTATTGTTGGTCAAAAGCGACCATCTCACGGTCGCGCACTACTTTTGCCAAAATCGATGCCGCGGCTATCGCTTGCACCCGGCTGTCTCCCTTCACTACTGCCTCTGCGGGGTAAGTCCACTTAGGAATTTTATTACCATCTACCAGGACATGCTCCGGCTGCTGGCCCAAACCCTCAACGGCTCGCTCCATCGCCAATAAGCTGGCATGTAATATATTGATATCGTCTATTTCTTGCACTGAGGCACGGGATATACACCAGCTTAATGCCCGTTCCTGAATCAATGGGAATAAGGCTTCGCGCTTTTTCTCGGTGAGTTTTTTAGAATCATCCAGACCCTCAATGGGGTTGTTAGGGTCGAGGATTACAGCGGCGGCGACCACATCACCGGCTAGAGGGCCGCGACCTACTTCGTCTACGCCAGCGAATAGGTGACCTTTATAGCTTGATACAAATGGTTCCATTATTAATCCTTTCATACTCACGTCGTTCCCACCTACCCCGTCATTCCCACCTACCCCGTCATTCCCGCGAAGGCGGGAACGACAGAGAGAGGGGGGGCTAGTGCTGGTTATTTTCTATCATGGTTAACAACACATCCGCCGCACGCTCACTGGCGTTCAGTTTTAATGCTTTATGAATATCCGTAAACCGCTCAACAATCTGCGCCTGCGCATCTTCGTGCAGCCTTTCCAATACCAAAGGCCCTAACATTTCAGGCCTGACATCGTTTTGTAAAACCTCAGGCACCATCTTTTCACCGGCTAATAAATTGGGCAGGGAAAAAAACGGGGATTTAACCAGGCGCGAAACAATAAAATAAGTAAACGCCGCCAGGCGATAAGCAACCACCATCGGTTTTTTCAATAACAGAGCTTCCAGCGTTGTAGTGCCTGAGGCCATTAGCACAACATCCGCCGCCGCCATTACCGTTTGCGATTGACCATCAAGCAAAGTAATTGGCAGGCCTTTGCCATGCTCCTGTAGCAGAGCCTCTAACTGCTCTCGACGCTGGGCATTGGCCGCGGGAATCACAAACTTAAGGTCTGGGCGCTGATGCAAACACCAGCGGGCCGTTTCGATAAACGACTGGCCTAACATCTTCACTTCACCGCCACGACTGCCGGGTAATAAAGCCACCATGGTCGCATCACTATCTAAAGACAAGGTGCTGCGGGCGGCTTGTTTTTGCATGGCAAGCTCATCTAATTCAATAGCAAACTTATCTGCCAAAGGGTGGCCAACAAAGGTGACCGGAACATTGTGCTGATGATAAAACTCAGCCTCAAAGGGCAATAAAGTCAGCATTCGGTCAACCGCTTTAGCAATTTTTTTCACCCGTCCCTGACGCCAGGCCCATACCGAGGGACTCACATAATGTGCGGTTAAAACGCCCTCATTACGCAGTGCCAATTCAATATTCAAGGTAAAGTCTGGCGAATCAATGCCAATAAAAAGATCGGGAGGGGAGTTAATAAAGTGTGCTTTTAAATCGCGTCGAATGCGCAACAATTCAGGAAGCCGTTTCAGGGGTTCAACAAAGCCCATCACCGATAAACGGTCCATAGGGATATGGCTATTAAAGCCCTCCGCTATCATTAGCGGGCCGCCTACTCCTTCAAAAATCACCTGAGGGTGTTTGCGTTTGATAGCCTGCATCAGGCTGGAGCCTAGAATATCTCCCGAGGCCTCCCCCGCTACAATACCAATACGCAATGTGGACATAAAACCGTCTCGTTTAACGCACTATTCCGCGTCTGGAAGCCTCCAAAGACTCAACTAACAACCCAATTTCAGGATGCTCCTGTTGCATCTCACGCAACTTCACCAAAGCTTCTTCTGTAGTCAGACCCTGGCGATAAACAACCTTATAGGCGCGCCGGATAGCGGTAATCGTCTCACTACTAAAACCTCGACGGCGTAAGCCTTCAACATTAACCGTCTTAGCTTCAGCAGGTTGGCCGTTTACCGTCACATAGGCCGGTACATCCTTGCTCAAATGGCTGCCATAACCGGTAAAACTGTGGGCGCCAATCGAACAAAATTGATGAACCAGGGTGTAACCCGCCAGAATTGCCCAATCGCCAACCGTCACATGACCAGCAATAGCGGCATTGTTAACAAAAATGGTATGGTTGCCCACCACGGAGTCATGGCCAATATGGGCATAGGCCATAATTAAATTATCATTACCAATAAGGGTTTCACCGCGGTCCTGAACTGTGCCCCGGTGAATCGTCACACCTTCACGGATAATATTATTGTCGCCAATCACCAAACGGGTAGGCTCACCCTGGTACTTCATATCCGGGGTATCTTCGCCCACAGAAGAAAACTGATATATTTTATTATTAGCGCCGATTTTAGTCGGGCCTTTGACCACTACATGGGAAGCCACCACGGTACCGGAGCCAATTTCTACATCGGGTCCAATAATCGTCCACGGCCCGACTTCTACATCGTCGGCTATGATGGCACTGGGATCTATAATCGCTCGAGGATCTATCAAGAACAAACCTTCCTATTTTTGTAATATTTGTTGTTGTATTACGATATTAAAACGGCCTGTCAGCACAAATAATATCAGCAGTGGCGGCAAGATCATCTTTCACATAAGCGCTGCACTTAAACTTCCAGATACCGCGACGATCAGAGACGTATTCCACTTTTAATACTAACTGGTCACCCGGCACTACCTGGCGTTTAAAACGCACATTATCCGCGCCAACAAATAAATAAATTGAACCATCGGCCGGTGTTTTGTCCGAGGTTTTAAAACCTAAAATACCTGCAGCCTGAGCCAGGGCTTCAACAATTAATACGCCGGGCATCACCGATATTTGCGGAAAATGCCCCTGAAAAAATGGCTCGTTAATAGAGACATTTTTTATAGCAGTAATAGACTCACCAAGGTTTAACTCGACCACCTTATCTACTAACAGAAACGGATAGCGATGAGGTAAATATTCTTGTATTTCTTTTATATCCATCATGGATGTTAACCCTGTTACGCTAACTTTAATCTAATTTTTTTTCTACGTCTGTTAAACGCTTCGACATTTGATCTAATTGCGAAAACCTAACAGCGTTTCTTCGCCAAGTACGACTATCTTGCATAGGCGTGCCCGAAGAATAAGCACCCGCTTTAGCAATGGATTTGGTCACCAGCGTAAAGGAAGTGATATGCACATTATCAGCAATGGTTAGGTGGCCAACAATCCCCACACCCCCTGCTATGGTGCAATTTTTGCCAATTTTGGTACTGCCTGCAATCGCTGTACAGCCTGCAATACCAGTATTTTCGCCCAACTCAACGTTATGGGCTATTTGTACCTGATTATCGAGAATAACGCGATCACCAATACGGGTATCATCCAGGGCACCTCGGTCTATCGTACAACCGGCCCCGATCTCAACATCATCACCCACAACCACACCACCCAACTGGGCGATTTTAACCCAGCCGCCTTTTTCCCGGTCTGGCGAGGGAGCAAAGCCAAAGCCATCGCTGCCAATAACAGTACTACTATGGATAATAACGCGGTCGCCGATGCTAACATCATGATAAAGGCTGACATTAGCATGGAGTAAACAGCCCTCACCCAGCCTGGTATTTTTGCCGATGGTACAGCCAGCATTAACAACCGTACCGGCACCAACAACCACATGATCAGCAATAGTGACATTTGCGCCAACACTGGCGGATGGATCAATACTGGCAGTAGCACTAATCACAGCAGAAGGATGAATACCTGCATCCTGCAATGAAGGTTCAGCAAATAGCTGGGAAGCTTTGGCGTAAATCAGGTAGGGGTTATCAGAAACCAGGCAATTGGCTGGGCCAATACCGACCATATCCGGAGCGACAATAACGGCTTCGGCCTGAGTGGCCGCAAGGGCTTTTTGGTATTTGGGGTTAGCAAGAAAGCTCAGCTGGCCCTGGCCGGCATTGGCCAGTGTAGCCAACCCGGAAATAACCACTTCCGCATCGCCTACACATTTCACCGCTAATAGCTCGGCCAATGCAGCCAAGGTATATTGATGATCAGCCATTATTCAGTGCCAAACCGAAACTAAGTAATTACTTAGCTTGGTTAAGTTTGTCGGTTACTTTCGCGGTAATGTTAAAGCTGCTGTCTACATGCATTGCAGCCTGTTGATTCAGCAATAAGCCAATACCTTCGGCTTCAATTAATTCGCTAACGGCTTTTTGTAGTTTAGGGGCCATTTCCTGGGCAACGGCCTGTAATAGTTGCTGCTCAGCTGTTTGTAATTTTCTTTGTACAAACTCGATATCGGTACGCTTTTCCTGAATCTTTTTAGCTTCTGCCTGCTTTTGCTCTGTACTCATTACAGCGGCATCTTTTTGCAACTGGGCTACAGTATCCTGATAGCTCTTACCCAGGTTCTCCAACTGCTTACGGTTTTCTGCATAGCTGGACTCTTCACGCAAAGCCTTTAAACGCGCCTGGGCAACTTCGGTGTTAATAATAGCCTGCTGTGCATTTAATACCGCAATCTTGCCTTCGGCATTGGCGGCAACAGAGGCACATAACGCAACAGCAAGTAGAGCTAGCTTAATCAGTTTGTTCACAATAAATCTCCATCTCATCAATTATTAAATCTAAATAGTTATCAAGCCGGATACTCTCGGCTTAACGGTTAAAATTACTGCTTAAAAACTTCTGCCCAAAGAGAATTGGAAGGCTTCGGTTTCATCATCTTCAGTGTCGTTAAAGGGCTTGGCATAACTAAAGGTTAATGGACCAAAACCAGTAATCCAACTTAAACCAACACCAAAGGAATAACGCAATTCATCCAGGTCCGCTTTATAACAATTGGCTTGTGATTCACCACATTGCGTACTGAATACATTACCAAAATCAACAAAGAAAGCGGTACGGACCGAGCGCTGGTCTTTGATAAAGGGCAATGGGAATAATAATTCCACGCCACCTTCAATCAAGACATTGCCACCGAAGGGATCTGGGTCGTTTTCATAGGGGTTAGTAAATATTTTCTGGTCGCCATTGGCATCGTCAACCACCACATAAGACAGCTTATTATCCAGAACCAGGTCACCTACATTTATACCACTCTGGTCACAGATACCACTAGTAACCGTTTCACATCCATCATCACCTTCTTGAATAGCCACTCTTGCTCTATCCGTTTGGTAGATTTGTGCTGGCGTGCTCCGTGGCCCCAGGGTATTACTCTTAAAGCCTCGCACCGAACCAAAACCACCGGAATAGAAGTGGTTAAAGAAAGGGAGTTCATCATCACCAATACCATCACCATAACCTAACTCAGTACGTAAACGTAAAGTCCAGCTGCGGCTAATGGGGAAGAATATCTGGCCGTTATAGACCAACTTATAGTATTCCAGGTCACTACCGGGAACAGTCAACTCAAGGGATAAACTTTGCGATGCACCCCGTGTTGCCATACGACCACGGTTAAGGGTCGACTGGGTCCAACTGGTGGTGATGGTAAAGTTGTCAAAGGTATCGCCACTCTCATCCAAAAAACCGGTCACGGATGGCGGCGACAAGATACTTTCAAAACCATCGATAACATTGCCATTATCGTCAATAAAACGAATGGGCACTTCTTCAACGTTAGAGTCGGCTTCAAACTCGTAATAATCTCTATACCAATCTTCATCAGCAACATTCACTACATCAAGCAAACGTGGGCTGGCAATAATTTCCTGTACTGCACCAAAGCCCGCTTTGATTTCAGTATTACTATAACCCAAACTAAAACCTAAACGCTCGGTTTCTTTAATCGGGTAACCAAAGTTTAAGCTACTACCGAAAGTATTAGTGGTATAACGGGAAACGTTAATCTTATCGAGGTCCGCTTCACGATAGAACACCGAGAAACCACGGCTAACACCATCTTTGGTGTAATAGGGGTTAACAAAACTAAAACGGATATTGGTTAAGTAATCACTTTTGTTTAAGCCGATACCAATCTGCTTACCGGTACCCAGAAAGTTGTCCTGTTGAATATTAGCCCCTAACAAAATACCACTATCCTGCGAGAAACCGACACTGGCGCCGATGCTACCCGAGGATTGTTCTTCAACGCTGTACAGCAGATTGATTAAATCATCACTGCCGGGAACTTCCTGAGTATCAATCGAAGCTTGTTTAAAGTAACCCAAACGCTCCAAACGAATACGTGATTGCTCAATACTGGCAGAAGAAGCTGGCGCACTTTCCATCTGGCGCATTTCACGGCGCAATACTTCATCGGCGGTACGGGTATTACCTTCAAAATTAATGCGGTTAACGTAGGTGCGCTTACCCGGGTCGATAAAGAATTTAATCGCCACCGTTTTATCTTCGTCGTTGATATCGGGGATGCCTTCAACTTTGGCGAAGTTATAACCCTCATTACCCAAACGCTTGGTTAGCCATTCTTCTGTGCTGGTCACGGCCGACTGGGAAAAGGTCTGGCCGTTCTTGATCAGGATATAAGGTGTCAATTGCGCTTCGGGGAGGACGATATCACCGGACAAATCGACATCGCCGACTTCATACTTGTCACCTTCGATAATATTGACGGTGATATACACCGCTTCACGGTCAGGCGTTACCGACACCTGTGAGGAGTCGATGCTGAATTTAATATAGCCTCGGTCGAGGTAGTAAGACCTCAGGGTATTTAAATCACCAGAGAGTTTTTCTTTAGCGTATTTATCATTACTGGTAATCCAGGATAACCAGCCAGTGGATCTAAGTTCAAATAAATCCATCAGGTCTTCATCGCTATACACAGCGTTACCAACGATATTAATATGCTGGATCGAGGCGGTAGTGCCTTCATCAATATCGATATTCACTCCCACACGGTTACGAGGTAGCGAGGTTACATCGGTTTCAATACCGGCATCGTAACGACCCTGCGATACATATTGCCGGGTCAGTTCCATTTTCATACCTTCAAGGGTGGAACGCTTAAAGACTTTGCCCTCTGAAAGACCTGCGCCTTTTAGTCCCTCTAACAGGGATTCAGTATCAATAGCCTTGTTACCCTCGATATTGATCTCGCTAATGGAGGGACGCTCTTCTACCGTCACCACCAGAATGCTGCCATCACGGGCAATATAGATATTGTCGAAATTACCGGTACGGAAAAGGGTACGAATGCTGTTGCGAATTGTGCCAGCATCAATAGTGTCGCCCACATTGATGGGCAGGGAGGCAAAGATACTACCGGCAGAGATCCTCTGAAGACCTTCAACCCGTATATCTGATACAACAAAAGATTCGTTAGCTCGTGCAGAAACAGCACTTAAGGCAACAAACAACAACAACAGGAAATAACGTTTCATCTAAGGTTTTACACCAAAATATTTTTATAGGCCCAATTCAGGCTAAATGCTCATTGTCCGCACCGCAGTATCGGTGCGATAAAGGCAAACGGCATACTCAATTTTATTTCCCGTAACGGCCTCTATCGCTCGTACACATTAAGAACGAAGGCTCTTATGTCATTTTTCAAACGCGCCATTATAAACGACATTACGGCTAAGTGTGAGCCTCAAAGACGTTTCAATAGGCTATTTTTATCACTTAATTTATGAGCCGATTTATAGTCGTGAGATATCGTTATAAATCGCTAAAATCATCACACCCACAATAATAAACAGGCCCAACTGGTAACCCAACATCTGGATCCGCAGGGAGACTTCTTTGCCCGTGATCATCTCAACCAAAAAGTACAAAATATGACCACCATCCAATACCGGAATGGGCAGTAAATTAAGCACCCCCAAACTGATACTTAACAGCGCCAGAAAGCCTAAATAGGCTTCAAGGCCCGAATTAGCTGAGGCGGAGGCCACTTTAGCAATCGTTATCGGCCCACTCAAGTTTTTCGGGGAGATAAGTCCCATTAGCATCTTTTTAATGGATTCCAGCGTAAAAACACTCATTGACCAAGTACGATCGAGGGCCTGGCCAACCGCACCTAACACGCCGTAACTAAAGCTGCGCTTCATCTCTTCCGGCCATTTGGGCCACTGCACACTGACACCAACCTGCCCGTAAGCTTCGTTGTTTTCATCGTATTTTGTGGCAGGGGTCAACAGGGTAGAAAATAACGCCCCTTCTCGCTCATATTCAATACTCATTGTCTGCCCCGGACGAGCACGAACATAGTCAACCCACTCGGACCAATCAGCAATAGCTGTTGCGTCTACGGCCAGAACTTTATCACCGGCTTGTAGGCCTGCTGTTTCAGCGGGACTATCAGCAATTACCTGGTCAACAATAGCTAGTACAGGGGGACGATATAATTCGATGCCGAGACCACCAATTAGGTCTACAGCGTCATCACCCGCCAACCATTCATCGAGCTGGGCAGTAGACTCATAGGTTAAATCAGACTCGGGATACTTAGCGGAAAAGGTAATCGGGCCACTTTCACCGATACGCTGCAATAGGCGCAGATGCAAAGCCTCCATAGTCGGGGTCGCTTCACCATCCACTGCTACAATCTGCTGGCCAGGTTCGAGGCTAGCTTGCTCGGCAATAGAGCCAGGCTCAATACTGCCAACCACAGGGATAACGCCAGTAACACCCCCCACAAAAACACACCAATAGACAAAAATAGCCAGAATAAAGTTGGCTAAAGGCCCCGCCGCCACGGTGGCAAGACGCTGCCCAACGGGCTTGCGGTTAAAGGCGTAAGGTAAATCTTCCGGCGCCACATCACCTTCACGTTCATCCACCATTTTGACATAACCACCCAGGGGGATGGCGGCAATCACAAACTCGGTGCCCTGCTTGTCATGCCAGCGATATAAGGCCTTGCCAAAGCCCACTGAAAAACGGATAACCTTAATGCCACAGCGGCGAGCTACCCAAAAATGACCATACTCATGGATGGTTACCAGGATGGCGAGGGTTGCAACAGTAATCAGTATTGTTTGTAATAATTCCATAGCTTCAACTGGCCTTGTGGGCCCTTTTACCTTCTATCAATCATGTTCTATCAATATGTTCATTCGCCATCTGGCGAGCCACAAGATCCTGCTCTTGGACAACCGCCAGTGTCGAGGGTTCAACCAAGGGCATAGTAGTTAATACGTGTTCAATAATAACAGGGATATCGGTAAAGCAAACCCGCCCATCCAGAAAGGCCTGGACAGCTATTTCATTGGCCGCATTGAGTACCACCATAGCGGTAGCACCGGTTTTGACCGCCTCTGTGGCTAGCCGTAAGCAGGGGAAACGCTGGTAGTCCGGGGCTTCAAAATCCAGCTGCGCCGTGGCAATAATATCCAGGCTGGGCACACCAGAGGCAATACGCTCAGGAAAAGCCAAAGCATGGGCAATGGGTGTGCGCATATCGGGGTTACCCAATTGGGCCAACACCGAGCCATCATCGTATTCCACCATGGAATGGATCACGCTCTGTGGGTGGACCACAATATCAATATGTTCAGGGCCAGTATCAAATAACCAGCAGGCCTCTATTAGCTCCAGACCCTTATTCATCATGCTGGCTGAATCGACAGAAATCTTGCGTCCCATATCCCAGTTAGGATGGGCGCAGGCTTGATCCGCTGTCATCGCCGATAATTGATCCAGTGGCGTCTGGCGAAAGGGACCACCGGAACCGGTCAACAGAATTTTCCGCACACCTTCCGCGGCCAGGCCAAGACCCTCACCAGACTGGTATCGAGCTGGCATACACTGGAAGATAGCATTGTGTTCGCTATCAATCGGCAGCAAGGTAGCGCCACTGTGCTTAACCGCCTGCATCATTAAATCGCCAGCCATCACCAGCGACTCTTTATTGGCCAGCAGAACTTTTTTACCCGCTTCCACCGCAGCCATGGTTGGCGCCAAACCGGCACCACCAACAATAGCAGCCATCACACTATCCACTGCCTCTGCGCCAGCCACATCCAGCAAACCCTGCTCACCCGCCAGCACTTCGGTATCGGTAAGGCCCCCGGCCTTAAGTTGTGCTGACAACTGCTCAGCGGATTGCTCATCACGCATCACTGCATAGCGGGGTTGGTGGGCTTTGATCTGGGGAAGGATTAAATCAACACGACTGTTAGCCGTCAGGGCATAAACACGGTAACGGTCAGGGTGGCGGGCCACCACATCCAGGGTACTGACACCTATCGAACCGGTAGAACCCAAGACAGTAATCAATTGTAACGACTCACCACTCATACCGTCTTACCAACCTGCCAACAATAAACTTAATGCAAATACCGGCGATGCTGCGGTCATACTATCCAGGCGGTCCATCATGCCACCATGCCCCGGCAGGATATGGCCACTATCTTTAACACCCTGCTGGCGCTTAATCATACTTTCTAACAAATCACCTAGTACCGAAGCCAGTGAGGTAACTACAGCCACCACCAAAACGGCCAGCAAATTATGCTCAGCAGCGTCAAATAACAACCATAACAAAGCCACCAAACAGGTACTGGCAGTAAGACCGCCCCAGAAACCCACCCAGGATTTGCCAGGGCTGACACTGGGAGCCAGCTTAGCCTTACCCCATCTTAAGCCGGTGAAGTAAGCCCCAATATCAGCGGCGGCCACCATCGCAATCAGCAGGAATAACAAAGCGATACCGTGGTCGTGAATACGCAAATAAACCAGCGCCAACCAGGCTGGCACCAGAGTTAGATAACCCATCAGCATACGCATTGGCGTTGAACGCCAAATCACTGCACTACCGGGGTAGCTGCGCACCCATAACAGGGCAATCGCCCACCAGAGGCAGCCCAGGCCAAGCAGGTCGCGAATATGCTCCCATTGAGGTTTGGCAGTTAGAATTTGTGTGTGCCATGAAGCTGCCACCAACAAGATAAGTACCGACGCGGTATATAGAAGCCTGGCAAGCCATAAACGTAAACCCGCTAAAGCACTCCACTCCCAGGCGGCAATAACAACCAGCAAGCCAATTAAACCAGCCAGGCCAAGGGGAGGTAATAAAAATATCCCGACGCCTATCAGTGTGATCATAAAAACGGCTGTGATTACCCGTTGCTTTAACACGATTAGTTCACCTCTCTGAGCGATTGATCATCGTCATCACGACCACCGTAACGGCGATCACGCTGGTTATAGCTGGTTAACGCCGCATGCATATCGGCTTCACCAAAGTCGGGCCATAGGGTCTCGGTAAAAAAGAACTCGGAATAAGCCAACTGCCATAATAAAAAATTGCTAATGCGCTGCTCACCCGCAGTACGAATGCACAGGTCGGGTTTAGGAAGGTCTGCCAGGGAAATATATTGGTCCAGCAAGGTCTCGTCCACTTGTTCTGGTTCAAGGGTGCCCGCTTTAACCTGTTCTGCCAGCTGACGAGCGGCATTGGCAATATCCCACTTGCCACCGTAATCAACGGCTATTACCAAGGTCGTATCGGTGTTTTCTGCCGTTAGTTGCTCGGCATATTCCATCTGTTTAATCAGGCCATCGCTAAAACGCTGGCGGTCACCAATAAAACGCACCCGCACACCATCTTGGTTTAGCTGTTTGATTTCGCCTTTAAGATAGCTGGAAAACAAAGTCATCAAGGCTTTGACTTCCAGGCTGGGACGTTGCCAGTTTTCACTACTAAAGGCGAACAGGGTAACTATTTCTACGCCATTATCTTTAGCTGTGCGCAAAACCGTGCGCACGGTTTCCACACCGGCCTTATGACCCATAGGGGTTGACTTGCCCTGACGCTTTGCCCAGCGACCGTTACCATCCATAATGATGGCAAGATGCCGTGGGACTTCCCTGTAGGAATACGGGCCAGATGAGTCAGACATAGTGCTTAATAAACCCTTTCAACAGTACTGTATCGATGGCGATAAAATATAGACCGCAAGCCGTTTATATTTCCATTAAGTCGGCTTCTTTAACGGCCAGGGTTTTGTCTATCTCTGCAATAAAGCGATCGGTAATTTTCTGCACATCATCCTGCGCTTTACGCTCTTCATCTTCAGAAATTTCTTTTTCTTTTTGTAAATCTTTTAAGTCCGCCAAAATATCGCGACGGATATTACGTACAGAAACCCGGGATTGTTCAGCTTCCTGTTTGGCACGCTTGGTAAAACCTTTACGCGTCTCTTCTGTCAGCATCGGCATGGGAATGCGAATCACAGCGCCCGCTGTAGAAGGGTTCAAACCCAGGTCAGACTTCATAATAGCCTTTTCAACATCGGGAACGATATTTTTTTCCCAGGGAACTACAGACAGCGTGCGCGCATCTTCTACATTGATTGCCGCCACTTGGCTAAGGGGCGTTTCAGAACCGTAGTAAGACACACGAATACCATCCAAAATACTGGGATGCGCACGCCCGGTTCTAATTTTATTTAAGCTAGTACCCAGAGCGACCAGGGTTTTTTCCATACGCTCTTCAGCATCTTTTTTTAAATCTTCAATCACGGGCCGTCTCCCAACTCGCTATGTGTTTATTAATAGAATGTTTATCTAATATCGCGTTTATTGCTGCTCAAAAACCAGCGTGCCTTCATCACCGCCATTGACGATATTCAACAAAGCGCCCTGCTTTTCCATTTCAAAAATACGCAGCGGCATATTGTGATCGCGACATAAAACAATCGCCGTTAGATCCATCACCTCAAGCTTCTTATCGAGTACTTCATCATAACTCAACTCATCATATTTAGTGGCTGTAGGATCCTTCACTGGGTCAGCAGTATACACACCATCAACCTTGGTAGCCTTCAGTACGATTTCTGCATCCACTTCAATACCTCGAAGGCAGGCTGCTGAATCGGTAGTAAAGAATGGATTACCGGTGCCCGCTGAAAAAATAACTACCTCACTTCGCTCAAGGAAACGCATCGCTTTACGGCGATCATAGTGATCGACCACACCACTCATCGGGATGGAGGACATAACACGGGAAGGTATATTGGCTCGCTCCAGGGCATCACGCATGGCCAAACCATTCATCACAGTGGCCAGCATCCCCATATGGTCGCCGGTAACACGGTCCAAACCGGCTTGTTGTAGCGACGCACCGCGGAATAGGTTACCGCCACCAATCACCAAACCTACCTGAATACCAATACCCACTAGCTGGCCAATTTCCAACGCCATGCGGTCAAGTACTTTGGGGTCAATACCAAAACCCTCATCGCCCATTAAGGCCTCACCACTAAGCTTTAATAAAATACGCTTATATTTTTTGTCGGTGCCGGGCATAAAAACTCCTTGAGCAATAGGTTATGGGTTGCGATTGTATAACAGTCAGACAGAAAAAAGGGGCCCTAAGGCCCCTTTTTAACAACTTCGCTTAGCCGTTCAATTGAGCGGCAACCTCAGCTGCGAAATCCGTCTCATCTTTTTCGATACCTTCGCCCACTTCATAGCGAACAAAGGTAACCACTTCTGCGCCGCCATCTTTAGCCAACTGGCCAACGGTCACTTCAGGGTTTTTAACAAAGGGCTGGTCCAGCAGGCTGTTCTCTTTCAAGAACTTCTGGATACGGCCAACCATCATTTTCTCAACGATATTTTCTGGCTTGCCTTCCATATCAGGCTGGGCCTTGATGATGTCTTTTTCTTTCTCAACCGCTTCAGCAGGCATATCTTCAGCGCGAACAACCTGAGGGTTAACCGCCGCTACGTGCATAGCGATATCTTTAGCCAACTCAGCATCACCACCTTTCAGGGATACCAATACCGCGATACGGTTGTTTGAGTGAGTGTAGCTGCCTACAACGCCGTCAGATTCCAGAACTTCGCTGCGACGCACAGAAATGTTCTCGCCGATTTTCTGTACCAGGGCTTCACGGGCAGTGCTTAAGTCACCGTCCATCAACGCTTCGATATCGGTCTGCTTGTCGGCAAACGCTTTGTCAGTCACCTGACCAACAAAAGCTAATAAACCTTCATCACGGGCGGCAAAGTCAGTTTCGCTGTTCACCTCAATCACCAAACCATAGCTGCCATCGTCAGCTACTTTAACCGCCACAACACCTTCAGCAGCAGTACGGCCAGCTTTTTTGGCGGCCTTCATACCACTGTTTTTACGCATCTCTTCAATTGCCGCATCAATATCACCGCCGGCTTCAGTCAGTGCTTTTTTGCACTCCATCATGCCAAGACCGGTGCGGTCGCGTAGTTCTTTAACCATTTTTGCAGAAATAGCTGCCATCGTCTTATTCCTCTAACACATGCGCTAAACCTTAAGGGCAAGGCGCAGAAAACTAAAAAAAGGTTTCAAAAAAGGGGGCTCAGCCCCCTTTAAAGCTCAAAGGCTGCTGAACTTACTCAGCGACTGGAGCTTCTGGTGCTGCTTCAGCAGCTGGAGCTTCTTCAACAAACTCGTTTTTTGGTGCAGAGCCGTCAGCAGCTTTTCCCGCTAAAATGGCATCGGCAACGGCTGTTGCATAAAGCTTGATAGCGCGGATCGCATCATCATTACCAGGGATAACATAATCAACACCATCAGGGTTGCTGTTAGTATCCACAATACCGATAACCGGTATACCCAGGTTGTTAGCTTCCTGGATAGCAATACGCTCCTGGTCAACATCGATAACAAACAAGGCGTCAGGTAAACCACCCATATCCTTGATACCACCGATAGAACGCTCTAATTTTTCCATCGCACGGGTACGCATCAGGGCTTCTTTCTTGGTCAATTTGTCGAAAGTACCGTCTGACTGCTGAGTTTCAAGGTCGCGAAGACGCTTGATAGAACCGCGGATAGTTTTGTAGTTGGTTAACATGCCGCCTAACCAGCGGTGGCTAACGTATGGCTGGCTGGCACGGATGGCCTGCTCTTGCATGATTTTACCGGCGGCACGCTTGGTACCCACGAATAAAATCTTGTTTTTACCAACAGACAGCTTCTGCATAAACGCTAAAGCTTCGTTGAAGGCTGGAACAGTGTGCTCCAGATTGATGATATGGATCTTGTTACGGGCGCCGAAAATATATTCGCCCATTTTTGGATTCCAGTAGCGAGTCTGGTGACCAAAGTGGACGCCAGCTTGCAACATGTCACGCATGCTTACTTGAGTACTCATATAGATACCTTTTACGGGTTAGGCCTCCATATACCCCATCAATCAACCCCGGCTCGGATTCAAATATCCGTTGAGGGCACCCTGACCAATGTGACGGTATATGTGCGGATTTAGTTAATAGTTTTTACCCAATTTCAAGGCCGATCTGGCTGGCCCCAAATTTGAGTGCGCGCTTTATACCATAAGACCATGCTGACTTAAAGTTAAAGGGGGGGTTTTGTGTGAATTTGGCTGAAATTGGGGGCACATACTAAAGAAGGCCGTACCCCCCACCGTCATTCCCGCGAAGGCGGGAATCCAGTGGAACATGCAGGCTGGATTCCCGCCTACGCGGGAATGACGGTTCGTATAGGAAAAAAAGCGTAAACGAGATGTAAGAGCTGAGGTGGGCAGGTCTTTCCCACACCATCTACTAACCCGATCAAACAACAACTATAATCCCCCCCAACCAACAAAGATAACTTTAGCTATTGCCGACACGCATGGTTTACAATAGCAAACTCGCGGCACAACCTACCGCCAAAAAATATTATTTTCCTATAATTTCAAAGAGTTAAACCAAAAAACATCATGAGCGTCGCTATTAAAACTGCCGATCAGATCGAGAAAATGCGGGTAGCGGGCCGTTTAGCCGCCGAAGTATTGGAAATGATCGCCCCTTCTGTCCAAGCCGGTATCAGCACTGAAGAGCTGGATAGGATCTGCCACGACTATATCGTCAATACCCAGAAAGCCATCCCGGCACCGCTTAACTACCATGGTTTCCCCAAATCCATCTGCACCTCAGTTAACGAAGTGGTATGCCACGGCATTCCTTCAGAGAAAAAAATCCTTAAAAACGGCGATATTATCAATATAGATATTACCGTGATTAAAGATGGCTTCCACGGCGATACCAGCCAGATGTTCCATATTGGCAAGCCTCTAAAACACAACGAGCGTCTGGTCTCCATCACCCAGGAATGCCTCTACAAGGCCATTGATATAGTTCGCCCCGGCACCACCCTCGGGGATATCGGCCATGTAATTCAAAAACACGCTGAAGCCAACTACTATTCCATAGTCAGGGAATATTGCGGCCACGGCATTGGCGAAGTTTTCCACGAAGACCCCCAAGTGCTGCATTACGGCAACAAAGGCGCTGGTCTGGTATTGAAAGAAGGCATGACCTTTACCATTGAGCCTATGCTGAATGCGGGTAAACGCCACGTAAAACTCAGCAAAAAAGATGGTTGGACCGTCACCACCAAAGACAGCCGCCCATCAGCCCAATGGGAACATACGCTTCTTATCACAGCAGATGGTGTCGATGTACTGACCGCCCGTAAAGACGAGCCTTATTACAAAGGCTAACATCACTAAAGAACATTTAAGGCAGACACTGCACATGAACGAGCAGCCCTTCTCTATTCCAGCGACGGTTTTTGACCCAGAGCTTTTTACCCAGGCATTAAAAAGTGCCAAGTCCCCCATCCCCCTGCTGAAAAAAAACATCGAACGCACCACCGACTACCTGCACCAGCAGTACCAGCAAGGTGCCTATATTCGCGACCTGGTTTGGTCTCGCTCAAACTTTATTGACCAAATACTTCAATCCAGCTGGCAACGTTTTGACTGGGGCGACAACAACGACATCTGCCTGATTGCTGTTGGCGGCTATGGCCGCGGAGAACTGCACCCCCACTCAGATATTGACCTGCTAATTTTATTATCCGACGAGGCTGCAGTAGAGCGCTTACAACAACCTATCAGCGACTTTATAACCCTACTCTGGGATATCAGCCTCGATATCGGCCACAGCGTTCGCACTATCGACCAATGTATCCAGGAAGCGGAAAAAGATATCACCATCGTTACCAACCTGATGGCATCCAGGGTGCTATGCGGCGCAGACCCACTGCACCAGGCCATGATGGACGGCACCGGCAGCGATAAAATGTGGAGCAGCCAGCAATTTTTCCGCGCCAAGTGGGATGAACAAATTGCTCGCCACCAAAAACACGGTAATAGTGAGTATGTACTGGAAGCCAATGTAAAAAACTCACCCGGCGGCCTGCGCGATATCCAAATGATCAGCTGGATTGCCCAACGCCATTTTTCTACCCGCAGCGTTGAAGAACTGATTGGCAAAGGTTTTTTAACCGAAGAAGAAATTACCATCCTTAATCGCGGTATGGATTTTATGTGGCGGGTGAGATACGCCCTGCATATGGTAGCTGGCCGTGAGGAAGACCGACTACTGTTCGATCATCAACGCACGCTGGCAAAAATGTTTGGCTACGATGATGACAACGCCAAAATGGCAGTAGAGCAATTTATGCAGTACTACTATCGCTGGGCGCTATCCCTCGGTGAGCTTAATGATGTCTTAATGCAGCATTTTGATGAGACTATTTTAAGAGCGTCTGAAGCGGAAACCATCGAAGAAATCAATTCACGCTTTCATGTCCGCAACGGCCATATCGAAGTGACGAATGATAAAGTATTTGAACAAACGCCTTCTGCTTTACTGGAAATTTTTGTACTAATGGCGCAAAACCCCAGCATTGATGGTGCCCGCGCCTCCACCATTCGCCTGATCCGACTAAACCGCCACCTGATTGATGACGATTTTCGCAGCGACCCGGTAAACACTCGCGCCTTTATAGAAGTGTTACGCTCTCCACACAAAGTTGCACTGCAATTACGCCGTATGTTGCGCTTCGGGGTACTGGGAAAATACCTGCCGGAATTTGGCAAAATCATTGGCCAGATGCAGCACGACCTGTTTCATATTTACTCAGTGGATGCCCATATTATGGAGGTGGTAAAAAATATGCGCCGCTTCCACTATGAAGAATCAAAAAAGAAATACCCGGTAGCCGCCCGTGTTGTTAAGCGCCTGCCTAAAATAGAATTACTCTATATAGCCGGCCTATACCACGATATCGCCAAAGGCCGTGGTGGCGACCACTCCACCCTGGGCATTATAGATGCACGTCATTTTTGTGAACGCCATAATTTAGGTAAACATGATGCCAACCTGGTTTGCTGGCTGGTAGAACACCATTTGCTAATGTCATCCGTGGCCCAAAGAAAAGATATTACCGACCCGGATGTCATCATTGAGTTTGCGCAAGTGGTTGGCGACCAAACACACCTTGACTATATCTACACCCTGACGGTGGCCGATATCAACGCCACCAACCCCGACCTCTGGAATAGCTGGCGCGCCTCTTTATTGCGTCAACTGTATGCCGAAACTAAACGTGCTTTGCGCCGCGGACTGGAAAATCCCATCGACAAAGCCGACTGGATTCGCGAAACACAAACAGCGGCCATCGACCAATTGGAAGACCTGGGTTTTACTGAAGATGAAATCCATGAGGTATGGGCCAAAACTGGAGAAGACTATTTTTTACGGGAAAAAGTTGACGATATAGTTTGGCATACCCAAGCTATTAGCCAACACAGTGATGCGGATACTCCCTGTGTACTACTGAAGGAAACCAGTGACCTGGACTTTGAAGGGGCGACACAAATTTTTATTCACGCCCGTCATAAAGATACTCTCTTTGCCCTGGTGGCCTCAGGCCTTGAGCAACTGGATTTAAACATCCAGGATGCCCGCATCTATAATTCAGGCACCGGCGTCACTCTGGATACCTTTTATGTGCTGGATAATAACGGCCAACCGATTGGCGATAACCCGGAAAGAACCGAGAAAATCAAAGACTTTCTGATCGAACATATAAAACAAACCACCGACTATATCGACTTTATGCAACGCCGCACGCCACGGCAAATGCGTTTATTTTCAGTGCCAACGCAAACCACATTAACCACGGACCCCTCGGGTACCTATAGCATATTGGAAGTGATGACACCGGACCGTCCCGGCTTATTGGCGCGTATTGGTAAAATATTTTTCGATTACAATATCCAGTTACAAAACGCTAAAATTGCCACCCTGGGCGAACGGGTCGAAGATGTATTTTATATTACCGATCAAAACCAACAGCCTATTGAAGACCCTGACTTGCGCGAAGCTATCCAGATAGCTATTTGCAAAGAGCTGGATAAAAAAGCCGCCGCTTAAATAATTATTAACGAAAACGACAGCCAATGAACCCTGATTTAAATCAATTACAGCCTTACCCGTTTGAAAAACTGAATGCTTTAAAAGCAGCGGTAAGCCCGCCAGAAAACCTGCCCCATATTGCGCTATCTATCGGCGAACCCAAACACGAACCACCGGCCTTTGTTAAACAAAGCCTGAATGACAATATGGACAAACTGGCCAACTACCCCTCTACCAAAGGTCTACCGGAATTAAGCGCCCGTATTGGCCAATGGCTAACTCATCGCTTTAAGCTAACCGCTAACAGTATCGACCCCCAGCGCCATGTTATTCCGGTCAATGGTACCCGCGAGGCCATCTTTTCATTTGCCCAGGCCGCGATTAATAAAACTACCGGTGACAAGCCACTGATTATCACCCCCAACCCGTTTTACCAAATTTATGAAGGCGCTGCCTTTTTAGCGGGAGCAGAGCCACACTTTCTACCCTGTCTGGAAGACAACCATTTTATTCCCGACTTTGACGCGGTCAGCGAAGATATCTGGCAGCGCTGCCAATTATTATTTCTCTGCTCACCGGGCAACCCTACCGGCGCGGTATTTGATAGCAAAACCTTGCACAAACTGATCGCACTGGCCGATCAATACGATTTTATTATCGCCAGTGATGAATGCTATTCAGAACTGTATTTTGATGAACAACAACCACCTACCGGTTTATTGCAGGCATGCCGTGAAATAGGCAGGGATGACTACCGTCGCTGTGTGGTATTCCACAGCTTGTCAAAACGCTCGAACTTACCCGGACTACGCTCTGGTTTTATTGCCGGTGATGCCGACCTGCTAAAACCTTTTTTGCTCTACCGCACCTACCACGGTTGCGCCATGCCGATTCAACACCAGCTGGCCAGTATTGCAGCCTGGTCTGACGAAGACCATGTCAAAAGCAATCGCGACAAATACCGCGCCAAGTTTGATGCCGTGCTGGATATTCTCGGTGATAAGTTAGAAGTGTCCAAACCGGATGCCGGTTTTTATCTTTGGGCCAAAACGCCTATCAGTGATGTAGACTTCGCCCAACAACTATTCGCCCAGCAGAATATTACTGTCTTACCAGGCCGCTATATAGGCAGAACTGTTGACGGCTTAAACCCCGGGGAAAATCGTATCAGAATGGCATTGGTTGCGCCGCTGGAAGAGTGCATCACCGCAGCAAAGCGCATCCGGGAATTCCTAAACACCGTCATTCCCACAAACAACCGTCATTCCCGCGAAGGCGGGAATCCAGCGCTGTAGATTTCTGCAGCCTGCCCTCGAATGCTTTAGTCGGGGGCGGAAGTAACAGCATAAGCATGCAGTCTGGATTCCCGCCTTCGCGGGAATGACGGTAATATTCGCAATATAAAGGACAGGCTCTGGAATAATATGCTGAAGAAAGAACGGGTTGAATATATTCAAAACAAATTGCAATCCCTTTACCCAACTCAACCTATCCCCCTCGACCACAAAGATCCCTATACCCTGCTGGTCGCTGTACTGCTCTCCGCCCAATGCACCGATGAACGGGTAAACCAAGTCACCCCCGCCCTGTTTAAACTGGCGGACAATCCCTTTGATATGGCTAAGAAAAAAGTCGACGACATCAAAGCCATTATCCGCCCCTGCGGCCTCTCGCCGAAAAAATCCAAAGCTATTAAAGTGCTGTCTGAAATGCTGGTGGAACACTATGACGGCGAAGTACCCGCCGATATGGACGCTTTAGAAGAATTACCGGGGGTCGGCCACAAGACAGCCAGCGTAGTGATGTCGCAGGCCTTTGGCGTGCCGGCCTTTCCGGTGGATACCCATATCCACCGTCTGGCACAACGTTGGGGCCTGACCAGCGGCAAAAATGTTACCCAAACAGAGAAGGATCTAAAACGTTTATTCCCAGAGAAAAAGTGGAACGCTTTGCATCTGCAAATTATTTATTATGGCCGGGAATACTGCAGCGCCCGAGGCTGCGATGGCACCGTCTGTGAAATCTGCACTCAATGCTACCCCAACCGAAAAAACCCCAAGAAAACCAAAAAGCCTTAAGTTGCAATTATCCGCTTCTATCTAATAGGTGTATGCACTTGTATGACTAACCGTACCAGCTTCTCCTACGGTAAAAATCTTGCTATTCTTGCCCGCCTTCAGCAACCGAAAAACAGGGCCCAACCCGTGACCACCCTCTACGGCATTAAAAACTGCGACACTGTGAAGAAAGCCCGCAAATGGCTGGACCAACAAGGTGCGGACTATCAATTCCATGACTTTCGTGAAACCCCCATCACCCAGCGGCAGGTAAAAGCGTGGATTGAACAATTGGGCTGGGACACCGTGGTCAATAAACGCAGCACCAGCTGGAAACAGCTGAGCGAAGAACAGCGCAATAGCATGAACGAAAGCTCAGCCATTGCAGCTATTATGGAAAACCCAACACTGGTTAAACGCCCCCTGCTGGACAGGGACGGCGAATTTTCTGTGGGCTTCAACGCCAGCACTTACCAGGATATTTTCTAATTTTTAATCATTTAATCGTTATAGGTGAAACATGAGCGAACAACTTTTTAGTATTGGACTGGGCGTAGGCACCCAAAACGCCAAAGGCGAATGGCTAGAAGTCTATTATGCCCAACCACTACTCAACCCCAGCGCTGCATTGGCCGAAGCCGTTGGCGCCAGCGTTAATTATCAGGGCGGCAACCAGGCCATCAGTCTCGACAAAGGTCAACTGGGCACACTGGAAGCAGCTTTAACCGCTGCCGGCGAAGCAGACCAGGCAGCTATCGTTAATGCCTTGAAAACCAGCAGCCGACCTTTGGTAGCCACCATCCTGGCCACTGATGACAATCCTGCATCCGTGCCAGAAGGTTACTTAAAGCTGCAACTGCTTTCACACCGCTTAGTCAAACCACACGGTATTAACCTGAACGGTTTATTCGGTGCACTGCCCAATGTAGCCTGGACAAACAAAGGCGCCATTGATCTGGATGAATTGCCTGAAGCACAATTACAGGCACGCCTGAACGGCGAATTACTCAGCGTCGACTGTGTCGATAAATTTCCTAAAATGACCAACTATGTAGTACCCGCTGGTGTGCGCATTGCCCACACCGCCAGAGTAAGACTGGGTGCTTATATTGGTGAAGGCACCACCATTATGCATGAAGGGTTTGTTAACTTTAATGCGGGTACTGATGGCCCGGGCATGATCGAAGGTCGTATTTCTGCTGGCGTATTTGTAGGTTCAGGTTCTGACCTTGGTGGCGGTAGCTCTACCATGGGTACACTATCTGGAGGCGGCAACATTGTCATTTCTGTCGGCAAAGAATGCCTGTTAGGTGCCAACGCGGGTATTGGTATTCCATTAGGTGACCGCTGTACTGTTGAGTCTGGCCTTTATATTACTGCGGGTACCAAAGTCACCATGCTGGATGACCAGAACAATGTGGTTGAAACGGCTAAGGCGAGAGACCTGGCGGGAAAATCAGATTTATTATTCCGTAGAAACTCTGCAACGGGTGCAGTCGAATGTTTAACCAATAAAACGGCGGTTGAATTAAACCAGGAACTACACGCCAATAACTAAACCTTTAAGCCAGGCCTCTAAGCAAGGCCTCTGTGCTTTTCTTCTACCAGCCCATAGTCGCTTTAACAAAAGGCACTGTTAAGCGACGCTGCTCTTTTAAAGAAGCATGGTCCAGAATATCCAGTACGTCTAACAGGGCCTCCATGTCGCGCTGGCAACGGTGATAGATAAACTGCATCACCTCATCATTCAATTCAAGACCCCGTCCTTCGGCACGTAACTGAATAGCCGCAATTCGCTGCTCATCAGTCAGTGGTTTTAACTGAAAAACAGCCCCCCAACTCAAGCGCGACGCCAAATCTGCCAGGGCTGTATTTAGCTCCCGCACGGCAGCATTGGCACTAATCACCAAAGCGACCTGTTGCTCCTGTAAACGATTAAACAAATGAAATAAGGCTTGCTCCCAGGCACTGTCCCCCATCACCGCATCGATATCATCCAGGCAGACCAGTGATAACTGCTCCAGACCTTCAAACAATTCTTCCGGTGGGTAATCCCGCAATTCCTGTAGGGGCAAATAGACTGACGCCAAACCCGCTTCATCCGCCTGATGGCAAGCCGCCTGCAATAAATGACTGGCACCTGCGCCCCTGGCACCATAGAGATAAATATAACGCTCGCCCTGCCCCGCTAACTGAACGCGTAGCGTCTCAACCAGCAAAGCATTATCACCCCCATAGAAATTATCAAAGGTCGTATCATCGCGCAGCTGGACAGCCAGCGGTAATTGCTCAAAAGTAAAACTCATAAACCGTACATCTAATTCCTGTCAGGGCATTTTCTTTAGGGGGCGTTGTCTGCTGTATAAAGCTTGCTGTCTTTATAGCTGGTATGGGCATGGCGCAACAACACCATCACCACCGCAGCAACAGGTAAAGCCAATAACACACCGGTAAAACCGGCAAGCTGGCCGCCGGCCATAATCGCAAAAATAACCGCTACCGGATGCAAACCAATTCTATCGCCCACCAATAACGGAGTAAGCACCATACCTTCTAATATTTGCCCAATGGCAAATACCACACCCACCGCCAGTAACATCGGCAATTCATAAAACTGAAACCAGGCCGCAATGCCGGCAACAGTGATGCCAACAATAAAACCCATATAGGGCACTATGCTGGCAAGGCCCGCGATTAAGCCTAAAATAAAGGCCAAATCCAAACCCACAAACTTTAAGCCAATACTGTAAATAATCCCCAATGCCAACATCACCAATAGCTGGCCACGGATAAAAGCGCCCAGGATCTCATCACACTCGGTGGCCAGTTGCACCACTGTAGGCTCAACAGAGCGAGGTAATAAATCCCGCAGATGGGCCATCACAATATCCCAGTCCCGCAGCAAATAAAAAGTCACTACCGGAATCAATACCAGGTTGGCTAGCCATGTCATCATCGCCAGGCTTGAACCGGCCACCTTTGACCATAGCGTCCCAAGCAAGCCTCCCGCGGACATCCAGTTTTCAGTCAGCACGGTTTTAAACTGGGTAATGGGCAAACTGTCTTTGGGTAAATTCAGGGTTTGCTGTAGCCAGGGAATAAGCACATCCTGAATAGCATGCAGCCACTGGGGTATTTTGGTTGCCAATAAATCCAGCTGCCGACCCAATAGTGGAATCGTTAGCAGCACCAGCACAATCAATACCGAGCTTAGCCCCACAAACACCAACGACACCGCCAGGGTACGCCCAAGTCCACGCGCCTCTAACCGATCTGCTAAGGGGTCGCCAAGATAGGCCAGCAAAGTACCCACCAGAAAGGGCATCAATATCGGCTCTAACAACCCAACAAACAGCACTGCCAAAGCCAGTGCCAGCAGCGCCCATACCCGTTGTATATCTGTCATCAATTTATTCCCTTATTGAAAAATTTAAGGTGCAAGATTTAAGGTCAAGACTTAAGAGGAAGGCCAAAAATAGTCCAGCACAATATCATAATCACCCTGATAGCTACCCGATATCTGGGGCTGAATTTTTTTATCCAGGGCAAAAGATTGCTCTAACTGTGTCAGCAAGCCATCGGCTACCAGGCGAACAATAATCTCATCCCCCTCGACACTTAATACATTAGCATGGCGAACCGCCGCAACCGATTCCAGATAGTTAATCGCCCGGGCATAATTAATAAAATCATCAATACCGCTGAGCCTTAGTAGTACGCCATTGTCGGCGATATTAACTGGCGCGATAGCGTATTGCTGAGCCAACAACTGCGCCACCTGATCAATAGCTACCGCTATATAATCGTTAGCTGCCATGGCTTCGGCATCAAAACTCTGTCGCTGCTCCGCATAGTTATACTGCCAACTCCCCAGCCACTCGCCATTGGTTAGCAAGCTAACACGGCCAAACAATACTGTATCCGCCTGATAGCGTTCAGCGGCGGCATTGGCCTTTGGGTGATTCAATTGCCAGAGTTGGCTGGTGGAAACCGCCACCATATCTTCCAGATCCAGTGTCGGTAATTTAATCGCCAAACCCCGGCGCTGCGCATTGATAGTGATGGCCTGAATAATATCGGCATCGGTCTCGGCATTGGCAAAGCGGCGTTTATTGCCCTCGGCTACCACCAGCCATAGTAATACCGTGGGGCGATTACTGGACCATAGGGGTAAACCGGCTGCGCGCAGGGTGGCATCTACCAGCTTGGGTTCAAATTCAATTACCGCGTACAGCTGTTCAGTGGGCTGGTCAGGCTTATCCTCGGTCTTATCAGCCTGCCAAACTAACCCGGGGCGGGTTTCATAGCGGAACTGCCTGGTATATTGAGTGGCTTTTTTAAGGGCTGCTTTGATGGCCGACTGCTGCGCCAACCCGGCATCGCCGGAAACACGGACAAACACCGTACTCAAGCCCTCACGGGTGGCCCGTCGCAGTTCCTGGCTGGACTGGGACGCTACCGGTACCGCGATATCATAGAGGCCATCTACCTGCTCAGCAGCAGTCAGCAGCGGAAAAAACAGGCTCAATGCTATAGCAAGCTTGCAAATGATCAAATGTCGAAAAAACAAAATAGCTTATCCCAAACCGGTGATTTATGGAGCGCATTGTAGCAATCTCAATCAGTCAGTACAGCTTTGATCACGATTACGGCAAAGAACCGAATTTATAGTCGTACTCCAGCGGCATTCAAGCTAAAATAGCGCGCCTGTAAACAGACCCTCTAACACTGAACCCTTAAGACCAAAACAAGAGCCCAGCCAATCCATGAGCGAACAAACTCCCAAACAATCCCTGAGCTATAAAGATGCCGGCGTAGATATCGATGCTGGTAACGCCCTGGTTGACCGTATCAAACACGTCGCCAGGCGCACCCGTCGCCCCGAGGTGATGGCCGGTCTGGGAGGCTTTGGCGCCCTGTGTGAAATCCCTGAAGGCTATAAGCAGCCAGTACTGGTCTCCGGCACCGACGGTGTAGGTACTAAATTGCGACTGGCCATGGATCTGGGTATCCATAACACCATCGGTATCGACCTGGTGGCCATGTGTGTTAATGACCTGATTGTAGCCGGTGCAGAACCGCTGTTTTTCCTCGACTACTACGCCACCGGTAAACTGAATGTTGATACTGCCGCGGCCGTGGTTGAAGGAATTGGCAAGGGTTGTGAATTATCCGGCTGTTCATTGGTTGGCGGCGAAACCGCTGAAATGCCCGGTATGTACGAAGGCGAAGACTACGACCTGGCAGGCTTCTGTGTCGGCGTAGCAGAAAAGTCCGAGATTATTGATGGCAGCAAAGTCAGCACCGGCGACACACTGATTGGCCTGGCCTCATCCGGCCCTCACTCCAATGGCTATTCCTTAATCCGTAAAATTATCGAAGTCAGCGGTGCTGACCTTAGCCAAAGCGCTGGTGATAAAACCCTGGCAGAAGCTTTAATGGCCCCCACCCAGATTTACGTTAAGGCGATCCTGGCATTAATGAAAAGCTGCTCTGTTAACGCACTCTCCCATATTACCGGCGGTGGTTTACTGGAAAACATCCCCCGCGTATTGCCTGACAATGCCAAAGCGGTGATCGATCTAAACAGCTGGCAAATGCCCGAAGTATTTAACTGGCTGCAAGAGCAAGGCAATGTTGATGCCGTTGAAATGTACCGCACCTTTAACTGCGGCGTAGGAATGGTGTTAGCGGTACCTGGCAGTGAAGCCGAGCAAGCACTGGCGGTATTAAAAGAACAGGGCGAAACCCCTTGGGTGATTGGCCAGATTGCCGCTGCGGCAGAAGGCGAAGAACAGGTAGAATTGCAAGGGCTATAATTGATGAGTGCCTCTACCTCCCCTTGCAAACTGGTTATCCTGGTTTCTGGCAGCGGCTCCAACCTGCAATCGTTTATTGATGGCATCAACAACGGCAGCCTGTCTGCTGATATCGCTGCGGTATTTAGCAACCGTCCCAAGGCCTATGGCCTTGAGCGTGCAGCCAATGCTGGTATAGCCACTGAAGCTATTGACCACACCGAGTTTGAAAGCCGCGAAGCCTTTGATGCCAAACTAATGGAGCGCATCGACAGCTACTCCCCCGACCTGGTTATCCTCGCCGGCTTTATGCGCATACTTACACCGGGCTTTGTGCAAAATTATCACGGCCGCTTATTGAACATTCATCCTTCATTGTTGCCCAAGTACCCAGGCCTGCACACCCACCAGCGCGCTATTGACGCCGGTGACCCGCAAACCGGAGCCACCGTACACTTTGTGACTGAAGAGCTGGACGGAGGCCCTGCCATTATTCAGGCGGCCGTTAATATAGAAACCGGTGACACCGCTGAGACACTGGCTAAACGTGTACTCACTAAAGAACATATTATCTACCCGCAGGCAGCGCAGTGGTTTGCTGAAGGTAGACTAACACTGGAGTCTAATAATGCCATACTGGATAACACCCCACTCTCCGCTGGCGGCTATCAATATAACGATTAGACGTATCCTGCTAGCTGCATTGCTACTGGGACCCCCTGCCCTGGCCAATGCGAACCCCACCCATTCTATAAAGCCCTACAAAGCCATCTACAGCAGTAAAGTAAAAGGCGTGGCGGCGGAAGTGGAGCAAACCCTCAACAAAACCGACAACCAGCAATGGCAGCTGCGCAGCTATGCCTCTATGCTATTAACCAGTATTGAAAAAAAAGCGACCTTTGTCATAAAAGGCAATCAACTAATACCTCTTAGCTACCACTCCAGCAACGGGCTAATCAGTCAACGAAATAGCGAACTGGTATTTGATACAGAAAACCAAACCGTGCTTGATCAGCTACATGGCAAAGAAGCCCTGCCATTGATAGAAAACACCTTTGATCATTTAAGCTTTCAGTCGCAACTGCGTTTGGATTTATTAAACGATGCACACTTCAAGCAAAAAACCTATCACCTGATTGATCGCAGCAAACTCAAAACCTACCAGGTCAAAAAACTGGGTGAAGAAACTATTACTACACCACTGGGTACCTTTACTGCGGTTAAGTTAGAACAGCGCCGCCCCAACAAAAATAAATACATCCTAATATGGCTAGCCAAAGACTGGGATTATTTTTTACTGCGCATCGTCAGGATTAAAGAGGGTAAAGAAGAATATCAAATTGATTTAAAAACTGCCGAGCTGGATGGGCAGATGATAAAAAGTATAGAGGGCATCAAAACCGAATAAACACTATCGTTAACATACCTCAAACAAACCCGCCGCGCCCATACCACCACCAACACACATAGTAATCACCACATACTTTACCCCGCGGCGGCGGCCTTCAATCAATGCATGCCCCACCATGCGAGCACCACTCATTCCATAAGGGTGGCCAATCGAAATCGCACCGCCATTGACATTGAGTCGCTCAATAGGAATACCCAGGTGATCACGACAATAAAGCACCTGCACAGCAAAGGCTTCGTTTAATTCCCACAGACCGATATCATCAATGCTTAAACCGTGGTGCTTTAGCAATTTGGGTATAGCCCATATCGGACCAATACCCATTTCATCCGGCTCACAACCGGCGACGGCCATACCTCGATAAACCCCTAACGGCTGCAAACCCCTTTGTTCAGCTAATTGGCTACTCATCAGCACACAAGCCGAGGCACCGTCCGATAACTGCGAAGCATTACCTGCCGTTATCGAACCACCGTCAATCACAGCATTCAGGCTGGCCAGATTGTCCAACTGGGTTTGCGGGCGGTTGCCTTCATCTTTGCTTAGCAATACTTCCTCGTAGCTAAGCTCTTTAGTTTCTTGATCAATAACAGATTTTATCGCATTAACCGAAACAATCTCTTGATCAAAAGCCCCTGCGGCTTGTGCAGCCGCCGTACGCTGCTGGCTTAACAGTGCATATTCATCCTGTGCTTCACGGCTAATGTTATAACGCCTGGCTACCACTTCTGCGGTTTCCAGCATCGGCCTGTAAATATCGGGGGCTATCTCCAATAGGTCCGGGTCTTCAGCACGAAAGTTATTCATATGCTCATTCTGCACTAGTGAAATACTTTCTATACCCCCCGCCACCGCAATGGACTGACCATCAAGAATAATCTGTTTGGCGGCGGTGGCAATAGCCATTAAACCGGAGGAGCACTGACGCTCAATAGACATGGCTGGCACAGTGACGGGCAAACCTGCCCGCAGTGCTATTTGCCGAGCGACATTCATACCGGTTGTGCCCTGCTGCAGCGCACAACCGAATACACAGTCATCCACTTCGGCGAACTCAATACCTGCACGCTCAAGGGCAGCTTTAACGGGAATCGCACCCAGGCTTGGGCCATTGATATTATTAAAGGCTCCCCTATAGGCTTTAGCAATGGGAGTGCGGGCGGTGGAAACAATAACAGCTTCGTTCATAGATATACCTGATAATAGTCGCGGGTAAAAACCTACTGACTATAGACATAAAAAAAGCCGCTAAGTAGCGGCTTTTTATAAATCAGGGCTTGGGTTTAACTATCTAAACCCTGATAGTAATCCATTAGGATTTGAGCGCACTCAGGTCGAGAAAACTCAGGCGGTGGTGCAATACCGTTGCCCAGCATTTCACGGACCTTGGTACCTGACAGCAGGATAAAATCATCCTTGCCGTGATCAGGAGCGTCTTTCATCATAATAACTTTGTCCAGTTTCTTGGAGTAAGCCGTATGGTCAGCGCGGTAGATTTCAATCTCCAGAGCACCTTCAGGGACTTTTTCATCAAAGATGGTTTGCGCATCAAAGCCGCCGTAGTAGTCGCCAACACCGGCGTGGTCACGGCCGACAATAAAGTGGGTACAACCACAGTTCTGGCGGAATACGGCGTGCAGTACCGCTTCACGTGGGCCGGCGTACAACATATCAAAGCCGTAACCGGTGATCATCACCGTATTGGCCGGGAAGTAAACCTCTACCATTTTACGGATACAGTTATCGCGCACATCAGCTGGAATATCACCCGGCTTCAATTTACCCAACAGCATATGAATCAGGATACCGTCGCTGCCCAAGTCTTCCTGCGCCATGCGGCAGAGTTCTTCGTGGGCGCGGTGCATGGGGTTACGGGTTTGGAAGGCTACAGCTTTTTTCCAACCGCGCTCGGTCATTTCGTTGCGAATTTCTACCGCGGTGCGGAAGGTATCCGGGAAATCGGTTTGGAAGTAGCTGAAGTTTAGTACCTGGATAGCGCCAGATAGCAGGTTATTGCCCTGCCCTTTAAAGGCAGCTACACCTGGGTGCTCAGGGTCCAGGGTGCCGAAAATATTCTCAGCCATAAAATCAATTTGCTCATCGCTAACCGTTTCAATCGCATCGATATCCATAATGGCCAACACAGGGTTGCCTTCAACATTAGGGTCACGCAGCGCAATCCGCTTGGCATCACCAATAGAGCTGATATCGTTATTAAGGTTAACAATGGGCACAGGCCAGAATAAACCGTCGGTGGTGTGCAGATTTTCTGCCACGGCCAAAGAATCGGCCAGGTTCATATAACCGGTTAACGGAGTGAAGTAGCCAGCGCCCAGCATTACAGCATTGGCGGCGGCGGCAGAACTGACCAGCAGTGAAGGCAGGGTTGCTGCTTCGGCATTCAGGGCGTGGTGTTGTTCAGTATCGTAGACGAATAATGGTTTTAGCTCGTCTGCACCATGGGGTTTAATCATTGATCTTTCCTTTTGCTTTTACTTTCGCTTTTAAATTAGGCGGATAAGAGGCCGCGTTCTTCCAGCAGAGCAAGCAGTACGCTCACTTCCTCTTCCAAAGACATTTCATGACTGTTGAGCACCACTTCTGCGTTTAGAGGCTCTTCGTAGGGGTCAGAGATACCGGTAAAGTTTGGAATCTCACCGGCGCGGGCTTTCTTATACAAGCCCTTGGGGTCACGGCTTTCGGCCACATCTAATGGGACGTCCACAAAGACTTCGATAAACTGCATACCAGCAGCTTCGTGGAGTTCTCGGACTAAGTCGCGGTCAGCGCGGTAGGGGCTGACAAAGCTGGACAGGGTAATCACACCCACATCCACAAACAGTTTGGAAATTTCACCGATGCGGCGAATATTTTCAGTGCGATCTTCAGCGCTAAAGCCCAGGTTTTTGTTGATACCCAGGCGGATATTGTCGCCATCAAGTCGGTAGGTCAGTTTGCCTTTGGCGGTCAGGGCCTGCTCAAGGGCTACGGCTACGGTGCTTTTACCGCTGCCGGAAAGGCCGGTAAACCAGAGGGTAGCGCCTTTTTGGTTAAGGATTTTGTTACGGTCTTCGCGGGTGACGTCACCCTCGTGCCAGTGGACATTGGTCGCTTTTTGTTCAGTCATGCTATTCTCGGCCCTGGTTTACGGGTTTATTAATCAGCTTGTTAGATTTTTGGGAGCGCGGAGTGTACATGATTTGTCCGTTTATAGCCAAAGCAATGGCTGTGAATATGCTCCTGTCATGCCCCTGTGTAGTAACGAATCAATCCCAGTACCAGTAATAGCATGATGGAGACCATCGCAATACGGGACATTTTTGCCTGTTGCTGCTCGTCCACCGGCTTGGCATGGCGCTCTGTGAGTTTGACGACAATAAACAGGGCGGCAAATAAAACCCCCAGAACCAATAATAAATTACCCATGTTACATGTCCCCCTCCAGTTTCTGCTGTCGCCGTTTTGCCAGTATTTCCCGCTTATCCGCATACCAGCCTGAGGCATCAATAATTTCGCCGTCTTCCCTTAGGGCCGGGTACTCAAAGCGGTGGGTACGGCAAAAGTCGCGGATTTTGGGGTGGGCCCATTCAAAGAATAAGCGGTCGTATTCGGCCGTGTCGATACGTTGCTGGTCATACAGCCCAGCCAACTGACGCTGGTGGCGAGCTTCGCTAAGGATAATGCCTGCAGCTACGGAGACATTAAAGGATTCCACCATCCCCACCATGGGGACAGTGACGTGAATATCCGCTAATGCGCTAGCCTCATCACTGATGCCGTCTTTTTCTGCCCCCATCAGCAGGGCCGTTGGTTTGGTAAAGTCCACTTCGTGGTAATCCACTGCCTGCCTGGATAAATGCGCCGCCACAATTTGAAAGCCCCGGGCCTTGAGTTCGCCAACCGGGGTTTGCAGTTCACGGTAGCGGTGGACTTTGACATAGCGATGGCTGCCCAGCGCGGTACCGCGAAATGAGTGGTAGTCTTTATCACCAATCACGCAGTGTACATCCCCTACTCCCACGGCGTCGGCGGTGCGGACTATGGCTGAGAGGTTGCGGCCTTTATGAACGTAATCGGTTAATACGGTTAAGTCCGGCTGGCGTTTATCCAGGGTGGCGCATAGGCGGTTAAAACGTTCTGGGGTCATGGGGCAGTAGCACTAGCCCAACAGGCGAATGCCTTTCTCCTCGATAGCTATGCGGCGTTGTTTATACAGCGCTCCAATCGCTTTTTTATACACTTTTTTACTGATTTTAAACACTGAGCGAATAGTTTCCGGCGAGCTTTTGTCGGTAATCATTAAGTAGCCGTCGTGCTCTTTAAGTACTTCAAGAATTTGCCCAGCCACACCAGAGATTTTTTCATAGCCCGGTTGGGTCAGGGTAATATCCAGCCGGTTATCATCACGCACTCGTTTTACATAGCCAGAAATTCGGTCGCCTTTGTTAAGCGGCTGGAAAACTTCGTTGCTATAGAGCATACCCCAATAGGCGCTATCAACAATGGCTTTAAAACCCAGCTCGGTTTTATCGGCAACCATCAGGTCAACCTCCTGACCCACGGTATAGCCGGTAGTTTCTTCCTTCAGGTATTTATCAATACGGGATGAGGCCGCTAAACGGTTGCTGTTATCCAGATAGACTTTAACCAGTACGCGTTTCCCCTCTACCGGAGGAAATTTCTGTTGTGCAAAAGGCAGTAGTAAATCTTTGGGCAAGCCCCAGTCGAGAAAGGCCCCTACTTTGTTGATCTCAACCACTTTAAGCCAGGCAAAGTCACCTTCGCAGGCATGGGGAGTATCGGTGGTGGCGATTAATCTATCATCCGAATCAAGATAGATAAAAACCGTTAGATTATCACCCAGCTGGGCCTGGTCTTTAAGAAAGCGCTGGGGTAACAGGATTTGCCCAAAATCACCGCCATCCAGAAACACGCCAACATCGCTATCTTTTACGATTTCGAGTTGATTAAATTGTCCGATGGCAACCATGGGTTTTGACCTGTGTGTGATTACACTTCGTAATCGATTAAGCGACGTTCGCTGATAATGCTTTTAATAAAAGGCAGTACGGCTTTATGCTCGGGGTGGCCGGCATAGACTTCCAGGGCCTCCCGTGATTCAAACTCTGAGTATAGCGCCATATCGGCGGAGTCGGGGCTTTCGGAAAAATCCACCCCCACTTCTACTTTGATCAAGCCAGGAATTTTACCATTCATACCTTCAATCAGGGCTTTAGCCTGGGCAATGCTTTCGGCTTTGCTGCGACCCTCTACGCCCTCTTCAATCTTAAATAGCAGTATATGTTTTATCACTATAAGTCCTCTGTTGCTTTCTAGCGCTAAGCCGCTTTTACCGCATCCTGGTTTTCACCACCAAAGATTTCAATCACCGCTGAGATTAAGGCGGCCAGTTCCAGTGTCATAATGGAGAAGTCGACATCAAACTGTTCCGCCGCATCATGGGCATCTACCTGGTTAGCTTTTTCCTGGATAATATCATCGAAGGTCAGACGCTTTATGGCCAGGGCATCATCCACTACAAACTCAATACCACCACTAAAGCTTAAACCGAGTTTGCTAACGTACATACCAGCCTTAATATGATTGTTAATTTCGGTGGAAGTCAGATCCTGGTGTTTGCAACGAATCACACCGCCTTCATCGGTAGGATCTTTTAATTCACACTCATGACCAAACTCGAAATTTTTCGGTGCATGGCCGGTTTTCAACCAGGAGGTCATGGCGTGCTGGGGAATATTATTCGCCGTTACTGGAATCACAGGCACACTGCCAATACTTTCCCGCAGGGTGCTAATCAGTTCTTCGGCCTTTTTGCTGGAGGCGCTGTTAACGACTAACAGTCCTTCTTTGGGGGCGATATAAGCAAACTGTAATGAAGAGCGGGCAAAGGCTTTTGGCAATAACTCAAAGGTAATTTCTTCTTTGAGGTTCATCCGTTCTTTACGACCTACTGAACGGCCTTCCTGAGTTTGTATGGCCAGGGCTTTTTCAGCCACTTGCTCATTCACTACGGAGGCAGGTAGTACTTTGTCCTGCTTTTTTGCACAGAGCATAATATAGCCACCGGCGGCATGAACAAATTCAGTACCGTGATGCCCTAGAGGGGGCACCCAACCATATTGGGATAAGTCCTGGCTACCGCAGGGCTTGAAGGCATATTGTTCAAGTTGTTCACCTAGCTCTTCGGGAGTTAGCTCGAAGGGTTTGGTGAAGCGGTAGACTTGTAAATTTTTAAACCACATCTTTATTTAATTCCTACAAAGACCCGTCATTCCCGCGAAGGCGGGAACCCAGCGCTGTAGATTTCCGCGTACGCGGAAATAACAGCATAAGCATGCAGGCTGGATTCCCGCCTTCGCGGGAATGACGGGGGCTGGCGTCTAGCTAACGATATCAATCAATTCGACGTCAAAGACTAATGTCGCATAAGGCCCAATAGCACCACCGGCACCACGCTCACCATAAGCCAACTGATAAGGCAGATATAAACGCCATTTAGAACCCACACCCATCATTTGCAGGGCTTCAGTCCAACCGGCAATCACACCATTAACAGGGAATTCCGCTGGCTCACCGCGATCAACAGAGCTGTCAAAAACAGTGCCGTCGACTAAAGTACCGTGGTAATGAGTACGAACAGTAGAAGTTGCAACCGGCTTTTCGCCATCGCCTGCTACCAGTACTTCATACTGCATACCGCTTTCAGTAACAGTCACTTCATCGCGCTTGGCGTTGTCGGCTAAAAAGGCTTCCCCTTCGGCGGACATTTCTTTTGATTGTTCAGCCTCCTTAGCTTGCATGCGCGCATTGATTTCTTCATAGGCTGCACTGAGTAACTCAGTCTCAACAGCACTGGGCACACCGTTAAGAGCGTCTCTAACACCTTCAACCACGGCATCCATCTCAATACCATCAAAAGGGTTGCCCGCTAGCTGGTCGCCCATTTGGCGGCCCACACCGTAGCTGACGCGTTGTTCTACTGTTGTATATTTCTCAGACATAAGTTTCACTTCACCGGATATTAAAAAGGCGCGCATTCTAGCATAAAGCCTGTGGCGATAAACCCGAATTGTGGACCAGCCAGCATAATCGGCCGCCATCAACTCTGGGCGAGGCATAGCGGCCATTGTCTGCTATGATGACCTAATGCCCTTTAAAAGACCCTCTCCGTGAAAAAAATTATCTCTAAAGCCGATATTCGTAATGATATGGAAAAACAAATTGCCGACTTCCTTAAAAAAGGCGGCGAGGTGGCGGAAATTGAACGGGGAATTAGTGGCAGGGAAAATCCCAACGGGCCATTAAAGCCCGACGGCACTGCTTTTCAACAACCCAAACAAGGCCGCACTTATGTACCTGAGGTGATTGCTGCCATTGATGCACGGCGCAATAAGAAGCTGGAAAAACCCAAGCCCAGTATTCGCCGGCCGCGAAAGAAAATTATTTATGATGATTTTGGTGAACCATTGCGCGAAGTTTGGGTGGATGAGTAATCCATACACCGCCCTATATCATAGGGTATGAGCCAGCCTGCCTGGTTGAAACATCAAAATACGCCTATCCAATTGATTTTATTACGTATTCCCCCCCTTTTTAAGTGACTTCTTAAACTATTCCCTAACTATTCCCTAACTATTCCCTAACTATTCCCTAACTATTCCCAACCATCCCCAACCATCCCTAAATCGCCACTGCTCGAGACAAGTGACTAAAAATCTCACTTTTTTTCACAAATAGACTTGCGAGATAAACAAAGCCCACTAAACTGTATAGTTATACAGTACTGGTCATTGATACAGACATGCTGATCGATACAGTACTTACCTGATTTATTAAACCGAACAGAAAACAGCAGAGAGAAGATGATGATGAACTCAGCCAGCAACAGCGTATTTACCCAGGTCGACTACCGTCAGTTTCGCCAGCACCTCGCGGATATCACCACTAATGCCGTTAAGGGTAAAGGTTACGAAACAGCCATCTATGACCGCAAAGGTGATATTCAGGCGATTGTTCACGCCGCCTCTATTGATACCAACGGCCGCTGCTACCCTGCGGAATACTTTATTCGCACATCGGCTATACCGGCTGTTGCTGAACTTGATTGGCAATACGCCGCTTAACTCCCTCCTGTAGGGTGGATTGCAATCCACCCTACCCCCTCCCCAGTTGGCCCCAAACTTATGCTATGATGCCGCCTCTTTAAAACAGGCCAAATCAGACCCCATTATGTATGTATTCTCCGTCAATGCCCGCACCCCCAAAGCTTTAGAAGGTTTTGCCAAAGGCGCTGAAGTACCCTTTATTATCTATATCAATTTCAAAGACCTGTTTGGTGCCGAGCAACTGTGCCAGATTTATTTAAAACAACAGGGCTTTGAAAGACCCGCGATTGAAAAAAGAAAATTGATTGAAGATAAATTTCTTGTTGACCAAAAACTCATTGCAGCCGACCCAGCCCTGAAAGAAGCGCTATCTACTGGTTACTCTATTCAAATCTTTAGCTCCCACTAAAACAATACCATGACCTTACAGCATTGCATTATCCACCAGATAGAGCGCCCGGTGCCCGGCGCTGATGTCACTACTACTCTGCGCGACGAAGAAAACAGCAGCTCCGGCCCTGCCTATTCGCTGTTTGAGCAACTCAAGCAAAGCTACCAGCGCAGCAGCCAAAAACAGTACGGTCATTTTGATAGTGAGCAAACCGATAACCCGGTGCCGGGTTGGTTGCAGGAACAACAGCAGGGTAAGTCACCTTTTGCCAGGACAACGCAACGGTTGTTAGAGCATTTGCAGCAAAAAATGGGCGACAATGACGAGGCTTTTTCTGCCCATATTCTATTTGCGCTGGAAACGGTAATGGACCAGGAGCAGCTGTATATTTTTTGGTTTAACCATGTTGAAGCTGCCCATATTGATAACACCCTGGATATAGCACCCACGCAATATATCGACAGTAATAAAATACTCTACGGAGCACGTCTGTTTATTGAAGAGTGGTTAGAAGAAGATTCGCAAAAATATCTTTCAATGATTACCAGCCGTGGTAATAAAAACTTAAGTGATACCTTCAGTGCCTTTCTTGGTTTTTCTACCGGCCTTGATCTGGTGGTTGAAACCAGTGAGTTCTTAACCATTGTTGACGACTATGCACAATCACTACCTGAAGAAAAAGTCACCGATTATAAAGGTAAAATTCTCGACTACTGTGTTGAGCAAGATAAGCAAGGGGCACCGGTTGTGTTTGAAGATATTTCCACACAACTGAACGAGCAACAACCCAAAGAATTTGCTGAATTTGTCTCTTCCAAACAAGAATCCCCCAAGGCAGAAATCTATACCGACCGAGGCAGTTTAAAGCGCTATGTGCGTTATTTTGGTCGCGATAAGAATATGAGTATCAGCTTTTCTGCTGATATGTTCGGCCAGAATATCGTCTATGACGAAGCCTCCGGCACTTTAACTATTAAAGAGATTCCCAAGTCCTTAAAACAGCAGTTGAAAAACTCTAATAAGCCAACAAAGGAATGATATTTACTATCAAAAAAATTGTGCTATAACTACTACCCAGAAACAAGGATGACCCTTCGGGGTTAATTAAATACTGTAAAAGGATAGCTAGTATGCATGATATATGGGTTACCGAACTAATGACCCGCGAGGTCACCACCTGTAAAGCAGAAACACTACTCACCGATGTAGTTAAAATGCTGCACAATCAAAAATTTTCATGCCTGGTCGTCGTCAAAGACGAAGCCCCCGTCGGCATAATCACCGAACGCGATATGGTCACCATCCTGGCCGACATGCTAGCCGATGTGAGCTGGGACTCTCTCTCCGTTGCCAACTTTATGTCTGTGGACCCCATCACTATTATGGAAGACCATACCTTATTTGAAGCAGTTGATATTATTCGCGAAGAAGGCATTCGCCATGCACCGGTGATTAACCGGGAAAACAAATTGATAGGCTTGCTGACTCAAACCGATATTATTAATGGCCTATATCGAGCAGCAGTATTAGAAGAAGCCTAAGATATATTTTGCAGTGGATAATCCTGCACCAGATTTTCAGTCGGTATTTTTAGGCCAGCATGCAGTTTTCGAATCATGGTTAAGGTCAGCTTGCGCCGATAACTCAACACTTCTGACACTCGACCTGAGTGGCCGATATAGGGAATCAGGTCTTTGTCCTTAAGCCCGTATTGCTCCATACGAAAGCGAATCACCTCAATCGGGTTGGCTGCTTTGATCGTGAAGTTTTTGGCTTCGTAGACTTCGACCAGCGTCCCTAAAATATCGAGCTCATCACCCTCGGGGGTATCAGCGCGGGCATCCATCAGCACCATAATACGTTTTAGTGCCGCCTCGTAATCTGCTTTGGTTTTAATAGGTTTGATTGTCATGGTTGTCATGGTTGTCATATAGTCACCGCATCTATTTTATTGTAGGCCTCGTGGGTACCCACAAAACGCACATATACCATCTTGTATGGGTAATTAATTTTTACAATTAGCCGGTAGTCATTACCCTTTATGTTAAATACCACCCGGCTATCTGGCAGTATGCTGGCGTTTCTAAACTGCGCCTTTAGCTCTTGAGGTGTAGACCAGTTTGCCTGTAATACCTCGTCATGCGATGCCTCTAACTGCCCCTGTGAATCCGAATAAGCTGGCTGCTGCCAGAACTCTCTCAAAGTCCTTTTTGAAATAATCCGCATATTAATTCCATTTCCTCCCATTATGGGAGCATTTATTGAATTGTCAAACACTATTTGCCAAAGGTTGTTTGGCCTGTTTAGTTGTTAGTTAATAGCACCGGATAGCATCCCTACCTTGGCTAGAAAAGTTTTACCTTTAAAATCAACAGCTTCTTTGTATGCGCCCTATTGCATGCGCAGGATTCACTCATTAACCCGATAAGCATCCATATGGATTTTCTCTACAAACCGCCCGAGCATAATCACCTGCCCACTATAGCGCTCATTCCCTGTACTGGTAAATTCAAAATTATAGGAACGCCATAGACACAGATCGCCGTTTTTGTTGCGCTTAAACCAAAAGCCCTTGAGCGCTACGCCATCATCCAATAATTGTACGTTCATTTTTTTACAATGATCCCGGGTCGACCTTAAAGCAATTTGCTTCACACCCTGGGCATTCCACCACAACATAGTAAAGGCAACAAAAATAAACCCGACCAGCAAATCCCCTAAATCATACATCGCCTTACCACATTAAATCATCAGGGATTTGGTAATCCGCATAGGGATCATCTTCATCCACTTCATTACTGGCCACTTCATTGGCTACAATCACCCGCTTGGGTAAACGCTGCTGTATTTTTCCCGCTACGCCTGCAGGTACCACTTCATATTTGTCATTCAAACTGACAATGGCTAAACGGCCACGACTAAGCTGCTCCAGCATGGTGTTATCAACCAGTATTTTTTTGATTTTTTTCTGGTCGGTAAAGTTGTAATCAATATCGGCACCCTCGCGAGACAAACGATTAACCTCGATTAGCTGCTTAACCTGTGCAGCAATCGCTTTTTTATCCGCTTCGGCCTTGCGCTGTTCATTTAACTGACGGTCGCGCTGTTGTTTCTCCTGACGGGATAGCTGTACTTGCTGCCTGGTTTCATCCACCACGCCATCTTTCGACTTGCGTTGCTGCTGAGTCTGTTTGGTTTTTTCTTTTTTGATTTGTTTGGCTTTCTTTTTATCTGCCAAGCCAGCTTTTAATAGCTGATCCTGTAATGAACCGGCCATTACGCCACCTCCTGAGTCACTTTATCTAACACATCTACCATATGGCCTCACTGATGATTTCATGGTTGATAGTCATTATTTATTGGGTCGTTATTCAATAATGCTAGTTTACTGTGAAAGCGTCTTTTTAAACACCGTCCACCGCAGGGAATATTCAACCGTGATGAAAAAACCCCCAATGTCACAAAATCATCAAAAAGCACAGCTAGATTAGTAGTAATATCAGCAACTTGAACCATACTAGAAGCTCAATTTAGATAAGGATACACAATGGTTAGAAGAACAAAAATTGTTGCCACTATAGGCCCCGCCTCCGGCAGCCGTGAAATGATTGGCCGCCTGTTAGATAAAGGGGTGAATGTGTTTCGCCTTAACTTCTCCCACGGCTCCGCCGATGGCCACCGGCAGCAAGCGCAAATTATCCGGGAGGTCTGCGCCGAGAAGAAGATTTATGCTGCGATTTTAGGTGACTTGCAAGGCCCCAAAATTCGCATTGGCGATTTACATAAAGAGTCCCTGACACTGCCTGATGGTGGTGAGATTACCCTGACCATTGATGACAGCAAAGAGAAAACCGATAGCTGTGTCTCTGTAGGCTATAAGGCCCTGCCCTCTTCTGTGACTGTCGGCGATACCCTGCTGTTAGATGACGGGCTTATTCAGCTAACAGTCAATGATATTGAAGGTGACGATGTCCATTGCCAGATTAAAGTGGGCGGAGAATTAAAGTCACGTAAAGGCCTCAACCGCTTGGGTGGTGGTTTATCGGCCCCTGCTATTACTGAAAAAGACCTGGCTGATATTGAACTGGCAGCGGAACTTAAGCTGGATTTCCTGGCTGTTTCCTTCCCCAGTTGCGCTGATGACCTGATACCGGTTAAACAGAAGTTAGCAACCCTGAATGTCACCATTAATATTATTTCCAAGATTGAACGCGCCGAAGCCGTGGCTAGCGATGATACGCTTAACGAGTTGATTAAAGCCTCAGACGGCGTGATGGTGGCCCGTGGTGACCTTGGCGTTGAAATTGGCGACGCCCAATTGATAGGCGTACAAAAGAAAATCATTCGCCAGGCCCGCCGTGCTAATAAGCCAGTGATTACTGCCACACAAATGATGGAATCAATGATTAATGCACCGGTGCCAACCCGCGCTGAAGTCTTTGATGTGGCCAATGCCGTATTAGATGGTACCGATGCCGTTATGCTATCCGCCGAAACCGCCACCGGGAAATACCCGGAGAAAGTGGTTGCTGCTATGGCCGATGCCTGCCTGGGCGCAGAGCAACACCCGGATACACGAACTTCCGGTTACCGCATTGATAAAACCATCGGCACGATTAATGAGTCGATCGCATTAGCTGCCATTTATGCCGCCAATCATCTTGAAAATGTCAAGGCGAGTATTTGTTTAACCGAATCCGGCGCTACCGCATTGATTATGTCGCGGCTAAGTTCAAGCCTACCCATTTATGGAATTTCCCGTCACCAGCAAACCTGCCAGCGCATGGCGCTGTACCGTGGGGTTGTGCCTATTTTTGTAGACCTTAGCCATAACAATGGCGATACGCTCTATCCCGCCGCACTGGAAACCGCCGCCAAGCCAGCCTCGCTACAACAAGGTGACCGGGTGATTATTACCTATGGCGATATTCACGGCTCAGGGGGTATGACTAATAACGTTAAAATCCTTGAATACCAGGGTTAAGTGAGCGCCCCATGTTGATTCTCTCTACCCATGTCACGATACCCAGCCATGAATTGGAAATTACTGCTATTCGGGCACAAGGTGCCGGCGGCCAGAATGTTAACAAGGTATCTTCAGCTATTCATTTACGTTTTGATGTCAAAGCCTCATCACTGCCAGACTTTTATAAACAGCGGCTACTGCAACTTAGCGACCAGCGCATCAGTAAAGACGGAGTGATTGTGATTAAGGCCCAGACCCATCGCACCCAGGAAAAAAATCGTGACGATGCCCTGCAACGCCTGAAAGAGCTGATTAAAAAAGCGACCCAATTAACCAAAACACGCCGCCCGACCAAAGCCACTAAAGGCTCACAAAAAAGGCGTATGGATAAGAAAACCCAGCGCGGTAAAACCAAGGCTTTGCGGGGTAAACCCATGATCTAGGTGCGCTATTGAAGTCCGCAGTGGATAAAAGGTAATACCACTCGACCCAGCGGTCGGACAAAAGCAGTATTAGCGTATAAACTCAACTATTATGAAGCACCTGATCACAACCTCTAACGGAATAACAACATCACCATGAGCGAAACAGATCTGTCAACGTTATTGGAGTTATTGCCTAAATACTCCCCATTTAACAGCCTGGATACTGACTTTTTAACCATGCTCGCCAGGGACATTAGCCTTAAGACCGGCGATGTGGGCCAATGCCTGTTTGAGAGCGGTGATTTTGACGCCGATGAGTTTTATTTGATTAGCGGCACCATTAGCCTGATTGCACAGGATGGCCGGGAAAACCTGATTAGTACAGATAGTACCAATGCCAGGTTTCCCATCGCCCGCCTGCGCCCTCGAATGTATACCGCCAAAGCGGCAACCCCCATCAGCTATTTTGTTATCAGCGCTTCAGTATTAGACGAACTGCAAAGCAGTACCCGTAAAAACGACAGCAATGTGCTGGTTAAAGAGATGCAGCAAAAAGCCGGTGAAGAAGGCCACTCGCTGGTCTATGAATTTGAACAAGAGTTAAATACCGGCCGCTTTGTCTTACCCAGTTTGCCCGAGGTGGCTTTTCGTATTCGCGAGTTAATCGACAACCCCGAATGCAGCATGGAAGACCTGGCAAAACTGGTTAATACTGACCCAGCCATTGCCACCAAACTGGTAAAAGTCGCTAACAGTGTGATGTACCGGGGCGCCAGCCACTGCGATGATACCCAAACCGCTATTGCGCGTTTGGGCCTGACTACGACCAAACAGTTGGTGACCAGTTTTGCGGTACTCGCCCTGTTTGAAACCAAGTCACACTTATTCAAAGATCATATGCGCCGCCTGTGGCAGCAGAGTGTTGAGGTGGCCGCCTATAGTTATGTGTTAGCCAAACAACTGCCTGGCTTTAATAAGGAAGAAGCGCTGTTAGCGGGTTTGATTCACAGCATTGGTGAGATTGTGGTATTGACCTATGCAGAACGTTTTTACGATTTATCCACCGATGAGAATCGCTTAAATATTGCTACTACCAATCTGCGAAGCAAGCTTGGTGAAATGGTATTAACTCGCTGGGGCTTTACCGAGGACTTAATCACGGTAGCCAGGGAGTCCGGTGACTGGATGCGCGGCAGTGGTAGCATTGCCGAGGACGGTTCAGACTTTGATTATTGTGACTTGGTGCAGGTGGCTACGCTTTATGCACTGCAAGGCAAAGAAAATGTCAGCCCGCCATTACCGGAAATTAATTCCGTCCCCGCTTTTGAAAAACTTAAAAAACACCAGCTAACATCTGAACAAACTACGGCAATTGTTGAAGCAGCCAAAGATCAAATTGCTGAGTTACGGTCGATTTTTAATAATTAACGTCATACCCCCCCTACCGTCATTCCCGCGCAGGCGGGAATTAATCTGTAACCAATGCCACTCTCACCGCATCCAGCTTGAGTTGCGCGCCCTGCAAGTAACGCTGCAAACTCACCGACGTTTCTTGCAGGTATAACACTTCTTCCTGGCGAATATTAGGGTTTACCGCTGCCAGTGCTTGTAAACGCTGCAACTCTGCCACTTGTTCGGTTTGCATTTTACCGGCAGCTTCCGCGATTAATTCATCTTTTTTCGGCTCGGCCAATTCTTCAGCGCGGCTAATCATAGCGCTGATTTGTGGGCGTGCATGGCGAATTAAATCCTGGGCGCTGCGCTTGGCCACTTTCTGCCCCAGTTTATCTAAATGCGCTGGCGTGAGTATTTTGCTTAAATCGGTTTTATTGCTATCGACTACAATACGTAAAGTGGTTAAGGGTAAGTAACGTTGTAACTGTAATTCACCGGGCGCCGTGCAATGCACCACAAAAATGGCTTCCAACAGTACGGTGCCCGCTTTTAAGGGCGGTAATTTCAGGGTACAAAAAGCGGTATTACCAAAATCGCCGCTAAGCACCATATCCATAGCACCGGTGACCATAGGGTGTTCCCAGCTAAGAAATTGCATATCTTCCCGGGATAAAGCCACTTCACGGGAATAGGTTGCCGTCACCCCTTCATCGGTTAAACCGGGGAAGGTATGTTCCAGCATATGATCACCGGGCCGCAAAATAACACTAGCGGCACTGTGGTGTTCTTGCTCTACACCGTACTGGTCAAACACCTGCTCCATATAAGCGGATAATTCCTGACGGCGCTCTTCTTCAATCATGGTCTCGACAATCACATCGGCCTTTTCGTGATTGCAGGAATTTAGTTCCAATAATCGATCTCTACCTTGCTGCAGGGTCTGCAAGGTCTCTGCGGTTTTAGTTTTGGTTTCATTAATCAGCTGTTCCAACGCCGCGCCATTGTCGCCGCTGTTTAAGCACTGACTTAAGGACTGCTCAAACTGTTGGTATAAGGCCAGGCCTGCAGGGCAAGTGCGTTCAAACGCGTTGATACCCTCGTGATACCAACGTAATAAAACCTGCTGCGCCGTATCTTGATAAAACGGCACATGAATATCTACAGTATGACGCTGGCCGATACGATCCAAACGACCAATACGCTGTTCCAAAAGATCAGGGTTAAGCGGTAAATCGAACAACACCAAATGATGGGAGAACTGAAAGTTGCGCCCTTCACTGCCAATCTCGGAACAGATTAATACCTGTGCCCCCTCTTCATCATCGGCAAAGTAGGCTGCGGCCCGATCTCTTGCCACCAGGGATAAACCTTCATGGAATACCGCCGACTGTACACCGCCGCGTAAACGTAGATGCTCTTCTAAATCCAATGCGGTTTCTGCCCGCGCGCAGATCACTAACACTTTTTCTGTGCGGTGACCTTTTAACCAATCAGCCAACCAGGCTACCCGTGGATCTTCCGCTATCCAACTACCACCCAGTAATAACTCCGGGGCCAGTAACTCTTCTATGGATGCGTGCAAAATAGCATCGTTGTAACGGTCAGCGGGCTCTAAGGGATATGAGTGTAATTCTCTATCTGGAAAACCTGCAACCGATGAGCGGGTATTACGAAATAGCACACGCCCGGTACCGTGGCGATCTAATAAACTACTGATCACCGTGGTGATGGCATCATCAAATTCTGCCGAAGGCTCTGTCACTAAAGTTTGCTGTAACGGTACTAGCGATGCATCACCTAAATAACCGCCGAGTTGCTCCAGCAAGTTGCTATTAGTTTGCAACTGCTCGAAAACATCATCCGCCAATAAATGCTGCACCAACTCATTCACCGGCTGGTGTTTTTTCTCATCTTCAATAAAGGTGGCCAGATCATAATAGCGGTCGGGGTCCAGTAACCGTAAACGGGCGAAGTGACTGGCCACACCTAATTGCTCCGGTGTTGCTGTCAGCAGTAGCAAGCCTCTGGCCTGGCGCGCCAGGGTTTCAATACAACGATAGGCGGGGCTGGTTTCAGCTTCACTCCACTGCAGGTGGTGAGCTTCGTCGACAATTAATAAATCCCAATCCGCAGCAGCAGCCTGGGCCTGGCGCTCGGGGTTATTAGTTAAAAATGAAAGTGTACACAGTACCAGTTGAGCGCTTTCAAAAGGGTTGTAGTTATCGTCTTGTACTTCGGGCACTTCGTCAAAGAAAGGATCACTGTCAACATCACCCAACTCCTCCAGACCTTCGCAACGGGCTTCATCCAGTATGGTAAAAAACAGATTAAAGCGGCGCAGCATTTCTACCAGCCACTGGTGCAATAGACTATCGGGCACAACAACCAGTACGCGTTTGGAACGGCCGCTAATTAATTGTTGGTGCAAGATTAAACCGGCTTCAATGGTTTTACCCAAACCCACTTCGTCCGCCAGCAATACCCTGGGGGCATGTCGGTTGGCCGCTTCGCTGGCAATATAGAGCTGGTGAGGTAGTAACTGTACCCTGGGACCTAACAAGCCCCTGACCGAGGATTGTTGTTGGTGACGGATATTATCCAGCGTTTGGCAGCGCAGTTGAAAGGCGCGGTTTTTATCAATCTGGCCGGCGAACAGGCGGTCCTGGGGTTTACTAAACTGGATAAAACTATTGAGGTCTATTTCCGGCAGGATAACGGTCTCGCCCTGCTCATCCACACCGTTGTAGATGATGCAGCCCTGATTTTCCATCACATCGCTAACGGTAATTAACTCGCCCTGCTCATTTTGTACTTGCTGGCCCACTTCATATTGCACACGGCTGATAGGAGCATTGTCCACCGCATAAGTGCGGCGTTCGCCGGAGGCTGGAAAACTTATTTCTACACGGCGGTTGGCCAATTCCACTACAATGCCAAGGCCTAATTCAGATTCGGTATTACTTATCCAGCGCTGGCCGGGAACAAAAACAGGTGAGGACACAGACTTCTCGCAGGTCAATTAATCACTAGGAATGGGCGCGGATAATAAGGGATAAGAAAACCAACGGCAAAGGTTTTATCCACCCGCCATTCCCTATAAGCTTAGTTGTTTTCAGGTACCTCAATAAGAAACCGGCAGGAAACACCATGAGTTCAGATATTGGCCAGCAAATGCAGCAACTCTATAGCCAGTTTGGCCAGTTAGATGGCGTAGTTATTGAACTGCACAAGGAACTGCTGGCGGTACGCATCACCAACAAGGCAGCTACTGCTACAGTGTTTTTGCAGGGTGCCCAGGTCAGCCATTATCAAACCGCTGGCAAGCCTGCGGTTATCTGGTGCAGTGATACATGTGATTATCGTGAAGGGACACCGCTCAGGGGCGGTATTCCTGTGTGCTGGCCATGGTTTGGCGATATTCACCGCAATGCTAATGCCGTACAGCAGCAAATTCCTGCTGCCGGTGAGAACTTAACTGCCCACGGTTTTGTGCGCAGCCGTTTATGGGAGCTAGCCTCCGTCGAAACTCCCGACCCGCATACCACGCGCCTGGAACTGCAATTAAGCCTGGCTGACAATGAAGAACCACTATGGCCTTACGCCTGTGAGCTAAGCATGGTGATTACCGTTGGAGAAAGCCTGAGTCTGGACTTCTCGGTTAATAACCTCAGTAGTGAAACCGTTAGCTTTGCCAGCGCCCTGCATACCTATTTTGGCGTCAATGCCATTGACGATACGATAGTTGGCGGCCTCGACGAACACACGTACATTGATAGCCTCGATGACTGGCAAGAAAAACAACAGCACGGCAGCCTGGTGATTGACCAGGAAGTGGATCGCATTTACCGCGGTACCGATCACGCTATTACCATCAAAGATGCCCAACAACGCATCACCCTGGAAAGCGAGGGCAGCAACAGCGCTATTGTCTGGAACCCGTGGATAGACAAATCCAAACGCTTGTCTAATTTTGCCGATGATGATTATCTGCGTATGTTGTGTATTGAAACGGCCAATGCAGAGCAGGACTATATTGAACTGGCCCCTGGCAGCCGCCATCACCTCAAGCTGAGTATTTCAACCTCTATCTGACACGTAATCAGCTATGCTAACCAGGTATAGCAACTATGAAACGAATTTGGATACAGCTAATTATGATTGAACCCATTAAAACCTTTCTGAAATTAGAAAGCGCGGGCGGCATTATGCTGGTGATTGCCACGGTGCTGGCGTTGATCTTTGCCAATACACCGCTGCAGGCTCTCTATAACGGCTTGCTGGATATTCCGGTTCAAATACGTTTTGCCGAGTTTGAAATTGCTAAACCGTTATTGCTCTGGGTCAATGATGGTCTGATGGCGGTGTTCTTTTTCCTGGTGGGTTTGGAATTAAAACGTGAATTGGTGGATGGTGAACTGTCATCCCCCAGCAAGATTATTTTGCCCGGTATTGGCGCAATTGGCGGCATGGCAATACCAGCACTGATTTATAGTTGGTTTAACTGGAATAACTCTGCCGCCATGCAAGGCTGGGCTATTCCCGCCGCCACTGATATCGCCTTTGCCCTGGGTGTTTTGACCCTGTTGGGCAAGCGTGTTCCCACCGCCCTTAAAATCTTTTTAGTGTCGCTGGCGATTATCGATGATATTGGTGCCATTATTATTATCGCCCTGTTTTATACCAGTGATTTATCGGTTACCTCATTGGTGATTGCGGCTATCTGTTTGGTGATTTTATGGGTGCTTAACCGGCGCAATGTCACCAGCATGACGCCTTATATTATCTTTGGCCTGATTTTATGGGCTTCGGTATTAAAGTCTGGAGTGCATGCAACCCTTGCCGGTGTAGCATTGGCATTTTTTATCCCTTATAAAAATAGGCAAGGCGGTTCTCCGGTTAAAGAACTGGAGCACGATTTGCACGGCACAGTAGCCTTTTTTATCCTGCCATTATTTGCCTTTATGAATGCTGGCGTGGTGATGAACAGCGAAGCGATGGTGGATATTTTTACCGCCATTCCACTAGGTATCGCGCTGGGTTTATTCGTGGGCAAGCAGGTGGGTATTTTTGGTTTATGCTGGCTGGCGGTAAAAATTAAACTGGCGCCACCGCCATCGATTAGTTGGTCACAGCTTTATGGTGTATCCATTCTATGCGGTATTGGCTTTACGATGAGTTTATTTGTGGGCTCGCTAGCCTTTGAGCAGACCGGGGAAAATTATTTAGCGGTAGACCGTTTGGGTATTTTGATGGGTTCTTTTGCCTCGGCGATTGTGGGTTATCTGTTCTTATATCTAACACTGCCGAAAGAAGACGCCGACGAATAATTGCGTCAGCTATCACTTGTTTTCACTGTTTGCTGCTCCAGTTTTTTATAGAAGCTGCAATGTAAAGCCAGCACGGCTAGTGGGTAAATAGCGGTAACTGTTGTGGGTCATCGATGCCGGTATCCTGAAACCGTACGCCTAAGCCCAATAGACGAACCGGTAAACCATCACCGCGCTGGAAGGAGTCACTGCACAGCTGTTTAAACACGGCGATGCGGGGCGAGCCTGCGGTAACACACTCCATGGTGGTGGACTGGAAGTTATTAAATTTCACTTTAACAAATTGTTTATGCACCCGATATTTACTGGCAGCAGAACTGTTGGTTAACTTCTGTAGGCGCTGGGTGAGCTGTTGAAATAGTGCCGGAAGCTGACCCAGACAACCCTGTACTGAGGGCAGGTCCGCGGCATAGGTATGCTCTACACTCAGTGACTTGCGGTTACGGCTGGTTTTAACCGGGCGCTGGTCGATACCTCTGCTTAAATCATAGAGCCGCGGCCCAAAGCTGCCAAAGCGGTCGGACAATTCATAAATGTTGTAGGCGCGAAGGTCACCACAATTTTGTATGCCCATACGATGCATTTTTTCAGCGGTGACTTTGCCTACGCCATATATTTTATTAACCGGCAGATATTGCACAAAGTCTTCAACTTTAGCCGGTGGTATCACGCAGATGCCATTGGGCTTATTCCAGTCACTGCCAATTTTGGCAAGAAATTTGTTGGGAGCTACGCCGGCTGAGACGGTAATACCCACAGTTTCAAACACCCGCTGACGAATCTCTTCAGCGATTAAGGTAGCGCTACCCTTACAGGCATTGCTACCAGTGACGTCGATAAAGGCCTCATCTAATGACAGTGGCTCTACCAAATCTGAATAATCATAGAAGATATCACGCATTTGCAGGGCAGCTTCTTTATAGCGCTCCATTCTGCCGGGAACAACCAGCAGGTCAGGACACAGGCGATGGGCAGTGGCGGTAGCCATGGCAGAACGAACACCATAGGCACGGGCTTCATAGTTGCAGGTGGAGATAACACCCCGCCGATCAACGGAGCCCCCTACAGCAATGGGGCGGTTTCTAAGGCTGGGATCATCCCGCATTTCTATAGCAGCAAAAAAGCAGTCCGCATCGCAATGGATAATTTTGCGGCCAGTTTTGGGGGCAGGCTCAGCGCTGTCATTATCCTTATGAAGTGTTCGATTCCCTGTTTGCGGTAGCAATATAGTCATCGATGGGGCTTTGTTGTTATTAACTGTATGAATACACAGTATATAGCAATTCTGGTAAATGGCCAGAATGCTCAACCCACCACGTCATTCCCGCGAAGGCGGGAATCCAGTGCTGTTATTTCCGCAGCAGCGGAAATAACAGCATAAGCATGCAGGCTGGATTCCCGCCTTCGCGGGAATGACACGGTTTTACAAATTACTCACCTATCCCACGTAAATGCTACAATCTCCACAAATCAAATCACCCCCATCAGGAATCCTTATGTCCATCGGTAGCTGGAACCCAGATCTGGAACAAAGCCAAACCAACATAACAATTAATAATGATGATCTATTGCGCTTTATTGATTTTAGTGAAGATGAGCAATTGGATGAAGTTGCTACCCTGCTCTCTCAAGATGAGCAACAACGGCTGGCTGGTTTGATGAGCCTGACTAAAGAACAATGGATTGCTGCAGCGGATAAGCTTAGTGATAACCAGATTATCCACTTAATGCGTTTTTTTACCGTAGCTGAAAAACTACCGGGCTGGGAAGCAGAAGGAAAGTCACCGGTTATTGGCTTGGGTAAAATACTAAAAAAACGCGGTACAGGCATTAACCGTGATTTAGTACTGTGGATTAAAGCGAATAGTGATAATCAATATTTGCCCCATGGGCCACTGCTATAGCTTCTGGGGGAGGTGGCTATTCAAAAGGCAGAACTTATGCCGCATTGATTACTACCTGTTTTCGAATGCTGCCAACTGTTCAGGCGTTGCTGCCAATTGATGTTTTTCTTTCCATTCACTATAGGGCATGCCATAAACAATTTCGCGGGCCTGGTCATAATTGACTGACTCGCCCCGCTCTTCGGCTTCCCCCATATACCACTTCGATAAACAATTGCGGCAGAAATTTGCCAAAATCATCAAATCAATATTTTGTACGTCTTTATTGGCATCCAAATGAGCTAATAAACGACGGAAAACAGCCGCTTCTACCTCTGTTGTTTTTTGTTGATCCATAATGGTGCCCTCTCTTTTAAAATTAAGTGAGTGATGATTAAGCTCTTTTGTCATCGCCGTTTGTCGTTATGTGCCAAAGTGTAGCAAGCAGGTCTTAAAATATCTTTTCAAAACCGTATAGAAAGACAATAAGTTTCTTTATTGTTCTCACAAGGCTTTTATTTTATTCGTTATCAATAACGATATAACTAAGGTGAAAACAGTTTATAAAAGTGAATTTAGCCTCACATTGTAAAAAATTTTGAAAAAAAGCAATCGATTCGCACTTTTTTTCACCATTTTAGTAGCCAGCCCTTGAAAAATGACTATAATTCGTTCGATTTTTTTAATCACGTTTATATAAACTTTTTTTAAATTCTTCTTTTTATTCATACTTAAAGGGTCCACACAATGGCAGTAGCAAAAAAAGCAGCAAATCCTGTTGCTCAACTTGAGAAAGAAATTGCACAACTTCAAGCTAAATTAGCTAAAGCAGTTGCTAAGCAAGCCGCTGATGCAGCCAAGAACGCCGCTAAAGCAAACAAGGCAGCAGCTAAAACTAAAGCCGCTCTTGCTTCAGCTTCCAAAAAGCTGGCTAGCGCTAAAGCAAAGAAAACTCCTGCTGCTAAGCAACAAGCTGCTAAAGCCAGCAAAGTTGTAGCTGCTGCTAAAGAAGCTAATACTGCTGCTAAAGCTGCTGCTAAAGCTGCCAAAGCTGTATTGGTTGAAACTAAAGCTGCTGCTAAAAATGCTGCTGCTCAAGCTAAAGTAGAAGCTGCTGCACAGAAAGCTCAAGCTAAAGTAGCCGCTGCTAAAGCCAAGAAAGACGCCGCTAAAGCTAAGGTAGCTGCCAAGAAAGCCGCTGCTAAAGAAAAAGCTAAAGCTAAAAAAGCTGCTGCTAAAGCTAAACTAGCTGCTAAGAAAACTGCCGCTAAAGAGAAAGCAAAGGCCAAGAAAGCCGCTGCTAAAGCTAAACTAGCTGCTAAAAAGGCTGCCAAGAAAACCAGTAAAAAAGCAGCGCCTAAAAAAGCGGCTAAAAAAGTAGCTAAGAAGCCTGCTAAGAAAGCGGCTCCAAAAAAGGCTAAAGCTAAAAAAGCTCCAGCCAAGAAAGCTAAAAAAGCCAAGAAGAAGTAAGTTTTTTAGCTGAAGCTAAAAAAAGGCCGCCTATCGCGAGATAGGCGGCCTTTTTTGTTGTTCTGTCATTCCCACAAATAAATGTCATTCCCGCGAAGGCGGGTATGACGTTTTTTTTGGCGGGGGGATTAGCGCCGTCTTGCGCCTAGTTTGATGGTGCTTCGGCCATTGCCACCCACGCGACAATCGGCCTGGTAATGTAAGGCCTTGCCGGCTGGGTTACTGGCATCAAAAGGGATAATAGCCACATAACCAGACTCTTCACCACCCAACAGCTCAGGTATTTCATCTTCCAGAATAACAACAGACTTCATCTTTTTGGTTTTCCGTTTCACTTCACCAATACAGACCGCCACAATAGCATCCTTGTCTATTGCTTTGCTGATATCCGCTTCGCCCTCTTCATCCACCCGGCAATAAGCTTTAAAGTTGCGCTGGTTACCCTCGGGGTCATTGGCCTTAAACGGAATTTCAAAATTGAATACATTGCCATCCACGCTCTGGGCACTGGCCTGCTCCGCGATTTCAACGGATTTCATCAGCAGTGTTTCTGTTAGCAAGCCGTCCATGCAGATAGCCAGGGCACCGGGCGCCAGCAACTCAATAGCGACTTCGCTATCACCTTCGGCATCAATCGTACATAAGGAGCCATAGCGAATAATCGAACCGATACGGTTTTTGACATCAAAGGGCAGCTCTATACGAAATGTATTGGCTGTAGCCACAGGCAAGGGATTAATCGCCTCGCTATCAATTTTAATGCGACCATAAAGAATGGCCTCAGCACGTAAACTGTCGCGACAGATGGCCACCGCGCCAGCTTCTTCAAGCACCACATCAAGCTGGGTTTCACCCTCTTTTTCTACCTGGCAGTGGGCGCTGTAAAGCACATCATTGCCCAGCTCGCTTTGTGCGGTAAAAGGCAGGCTGTAGTTATAGCTATATGCCAGCGCTGCCGGTGAGGGCTGCTCCAACACTTGTACATCATCCAATCCATCCGTCGCCTTATTAAAGGCATTGAAGCACAGTTGCAGTGCCTGCTCGCCACTGACGCCAATCTCTTCAATGACTACGGTTTTGTTTTTCTTTTGGGCTTCTTTGGAACGCTGCTCGGCGATTAAATCCGGGACATTACCGACTACGGGGTATTGGTAGCTCAAATTGTAGGTTTTACGGTTTGCATCGCGGCAGGTAATTACAAAATAATAGTTCTCAGCGGTATTCTTACGCACGATCATTTCACCGGCAACCACGGTCTGGCAGCGCTCAGTGTTTTCAGCATCCCGGGCTGCGGCTAATAATTTGGGCTTTGCGGAGGCATATTTTTTCGGCAGCCACATGCGCTTGGCATCAACCGCGAAAGCCCAGTGACCCGAGCATAAACTCGCTACCAACAACCCGCGTAATAAGGACATATCAAGCTTCAATTGACTGATAATTTAAGTCTACAGTATAGACAAGCATCCGTTAAAATGAGCCGTGAAGCAGTGCATTTTTATTAATTCCCCAAGAGGGGAACTTATAAAACAAAACGCTGCCATAAAACCCCAAGTATTTACATCTATCTTAAGCATATTTAACCCCACATTTATGGAGAAAAATGCTCGACATGTTATATAATCGTTAGATTCCAGAGGTCGTACGCATCGGCCCGCCAGCAACGCCTGCATTCAAACTATCCACCAAAGGATAGGTTCATCACAAAAGGACCACCACCTTGCCAGCGAATTACGCCCCCCTAGTTAGACCCGTTGCCATCATTGCCATCGCTATACTGATTGCAACCGGCCTCTATATTAACCGCCCCGCCCCTGAGCAGATTGAGGTGGAGCGCCTGCCACTGTTAGTGAATGCCGCCAAAGCCGTTAAAGAAGATATTCGGGTTTCCGTTCGGGCCCAGGGCATAATTACTCCCCGCACCCAAACCACACTGATTGCCGAAGTCTCTGGCCGTATAACCTCTGTAGCGAAAGATTTTAAAGCCGGTGGTTTCTTCCAAAAAGGCGATATTATTCTGAGTATTGACCAGCGTGACTATCTGGCCAACCTGAAGCGCGCCGAAGCTGCCGTAGCCAGCGCCAAAAGTAACCTGGCCTCAGAAAAGGGCCGCGCCGAGGTTGCCTATAAAGACTGGGTAAAATATAAAAGCTCTGTAGAGCGCAGCAAAGCCGCCAATGACCTTGCCCTGCGCAAACCACAACTGGAAGATGCACAGGCGAAACTGGATTCAGCCCTTGCAGACCTGGATAGTGCCAGGGATCAATTAGACCGCACGATCATTCGCGCCCCCTATGATGGCCTGGTCAGGTCCAAAAAAGTAGATATTGGTCAATACGTCAATGTGGGGGTGGTGATGGCAGAAACCTTTGCCATCGATTTTGCCGAGCTGCGTATGGCCCTGCCGGAAAACAAATTAAATTACCTGGAATTACCTACCCTGGCTGACCGCGACCTGGCGGTACATCCCAAGGTAGATTTACAGGCTGAAATAGGCGGTACCGTCAGGCAGTGGCAGGGCAAGATTGTACGTACCGAAGGCGTATTTGATGAGCGCAGCCGAGCCCTGTTTGCCGTAGCTGAAATTGACGACCCCTATGGTATTAACAGTGACCACCCTGCAGAACTGCGTATTGGTACCTTTGTTGATGCCAATATAGAAGGCCGCCTGATTAACGACCTGATTCCCCTGCCCCGTCACCTGTTAAGGGCGGGCAACTATCTGTGGGTTATAGATGACCAACAGCGTTTACAAAATCGTAAGGTTAATATTTTACGTACCGAAGGTACTGATATTTATATTAGCCAGGGCTTAAATGAAGGGGAGTTAATCAGCCTGTCTAATATTGCCGGCGCGATTCCAGGTACCAAGGTCCGTATTGCCACGATCACTGAAACGACACGTTTAACAGAAGAACCTGCGCTGCCAGAAGCCGCCCCCACAGAAGACGATAAGCCCCTTAATCTGGCCCCGGCCAGCCCAAACACAGACTCACCTGCACTGCATGATGAAAACAGCAGCGACAACGACGCTGCTAAAAAGGATCAAGCGGTATGAGTGAAGCCAGTCATAAAGGCGTTATCGCCTGGTTTGCCCGCAACCCCGTAGCGGCTAATTTATTAATGCTGTTTATTTTTATTGTGGGGGGCAATGCCGCCTACAATATTCAGCGCGCCCTTAACCCGGAAATTGTTGTTGATGTTATCACTATCAATATGGCTTACCCGGGTGCAGCACCACTGGAAGTGGAACAGGGTTTGGTATTAAAAATTGAAGAGGCCATTAAGGATATTGATTCAATCAAAAAGGTAGAGTCTACCTCCAGGGAGGCTGCGGCCTCCGTTAACCTGACTATTTATGAAGGCTATGATGTACTGGCGGTACTCGATGAAGTTAAGTCAGCTGTCGACTCGATTAGTAGTTTTCCGGAAGAAGCAGAAAAGCCCGTTATCAAACGATTACAGTTTCGCGAGCACGCCATTTACATCCAGCTTTACGGCAATCTGGATGAGAAAGCGCTTAAAACCCTGGCAGACGAAGTTAAAAACGAATTGTTACAGGAACCGGATATTGCCTATGCTGAAATACAGGGTGACAGGGACTATGAAATTACCATTGAAGTCACTGAACTTACGCTGCGCAAATATAACCTGACGTTGGACCAAGTGGCCCAGGCCATTCGCAACTCTTCTGTGGATATGCCCGGGGGCTCAGTAAGAACTGAAAACGGCGATATTATGCTGCGCACCAAGGGGCAGGCCTATGGGCAGTATGATTTTGAGCGCGTGGTACTGATTACCCAACCTGACGGTACCCGCCTGACCCTGGGCGATATTGCCACTATCAAAGATGGCTTTGTGGAGACCACCGGCTTTGCACTGTTTGATAATGAACTCAGCCTATCGATTAAGGTCATGGCTGTGGGCGACCAGGATACCATTACTGTTGCACAGGCCGGCAGGGATTACGTAGAGAAAAAGCGCCCCAACCTTCCCGCAGGCGTCAGCATCGATTACTGGGCTGATATTACTTATTACCTGGAGGGCCGGCTGGATATGATGCTTAAGAACCTGGCGCTTGGAGCACTGCTGGTGTTTATCATTCTGGCCCTGTTTTTAGATATCAAACTGGCATTTTGGGTGATGGCGGGCTTGCCCGTGTGTTTTCTCGGCACGTTTATTTTCATGCCGATGGAGTTTGTTGATATCACCCTGAATATGATCAGCCTGTTCGGGTTTATTTTGATTTTAGGGATAGTAGTAGATGACGCGATTATTATTGGCGAAAGCGCCTATACCGCCACCGAAGAAAAGGGCCACAGTGTTGATAATATTATCGAAGGCGCTTTAAGGGTTGCCACACCGGCCACCTTTGGCGTACTGACAACCATTGTCGCGTTTATGCCAACACTGTTTGCCGAAGGGGTATTCGCTGTTTTCCCCGAGGCAATGGGTTGGGTAGTTATTTTATGCCTGATATTTTCACTGATCGAATCCAAGTGGATTTTGCCTTCACACCTGGCCCATAGTAAACCTTCGCACGAGGGTATCTGGGGCACCTTAAACCGTTTCCCTGACCGCAATAACCAGCGGCTTAATCAATTTGTGCAAAACAGCTATATGCCCTTTTTGATGAAGTGCATTAGCAATCGTTACACCACCCTTGCCACGTTTATAGCCATGCTAATTATTATTGGCGGTTTGCTGGCCGGCGGCATTATTCGCTTTGTACTGATTCCCGGTATGCAGGGGGATTTTATTCACGCCGAACTGGAAATGGTAGAGGGCACTACCGATGTGCAAACCCGGGAAGCCCACGACCAGATTATCGATGCTGTTTATCAATTGGATGAGCGCTATAAAGCGGATACCGGCAATGAAACCGGCATTGTGCATCATATTTTTTCCTGGGGTTATGATGGTCGCTTTTCCAACTCGATGATGGAGTTGACCAGAGCGGAAGACCGCAATCTGTCCGGCCATGAAATTTCTGAGCAATGGCGTGAACTGGTCGGGGAAATTCCCGGGGCCAAAGTCTTATCAATTAGTAATATGGAAGGCCGCGGCGGTGCAGCGATTGCCTTTAAATTGATTGGGCAGGATTTAGAACAGGTAAAACTTGCTGGCGCGGAGCTGGAGAAAAAGCTGGCTACTTACAATGGTGTTTATGATGTGCGCAATAGCGCCAGCGCCGTCCAGGATGAAATTATTATAGCGGTTAAACCCAAGGCCGAAGCGCTGGGCATTACTCAGGCCAATCTAGGGAAGCAGATTCGCCATGCCTTTTATGGTGCAGAAGCACAGCGTGTACAGCGAGAAGTTAATGAAATTAAAGTCATGGTTCGCTACCCCAAAAGCGAGCGTAGTCATATCGCCAGCCTTGAGAATATGTATATCAGAACACCTGGGGGTGACGAGGTACCGTTTAGCTCAGTCGCAGAAGTAGAAATCGCGCCGGGTTATGGCAAAACCACGCGTATCAATGGCGAGCGGGCGATTAAGATTAGTGCCGAGCTGGATAAAACCGTCTCTGAACCCACTAAAATTGTAGACGATATTATTAAAAACTTTATGCCGAAATTACAGGCCCGCTTTCCAGGTATCAGTTATAAATTGGACGGTGAAAGTGAAGAGCAGAGTGTATTATTTAGCAGTTTGTTTCAGGGCTTCGCCATTGCCTTGCTAGGTATTTATGCCCTGCTGGCCGTCCCCTTAAAATCCTATACCCAGCCGCTGATTATTATGTCGGTGATTCCCTTTGGCATTATTGGTGCTATGGTCGGGCATATGGTGGTTGGCATTGCTTTCGATATGATGTCATTTTTCGGCATTATCGCTTTATCGGGGGTAGTGGTTAATGACAGTTTGATTATGGTGGACTTTGTTAATAAGGCTCGGGGCAGCGGTGCCAGTAAGCTTGATGCCATTATTAACTCCGGTGCCAAACGCTTTAGAGCGATCCTGATTACCTCCCTGACTACCTTTTTTGGCCTGCTGCCAATGTTGCTGGAAACCAGCACGCAGGCCCAGCAAGTGATCCCTATGGCGGTATCGCTGGGCTTCGGGATTATTTTTGCAACGGTGATTACACTGTTACTGGTGCCTTGTCTTTATATGATACTGGATGATGTCTCTCGCCTTCTGGAAGGGAAGCAAAAGAGCGCCATCCCCGCGAACTAATCGCCATCCCCGCGAACTAATCGCCATCCCCGCGAACTAATCGTCATTCCCGCGAACTAATCGTCATTCCCGCGAACTAATCGTCATTCCCGCGAAGGCGGGAATCCAGCCTGCATGGTTATGCTGTCATTTTCGCTAAAGCGGAAATTGACAGCACTGGATTCCCCATAGTGTTTATAAATTTCATTCTGGCCGTATAATAGCAACACGGGTCACAGACTGAGAACAGGACAATGTTATGAGTGGGTTTACATGTATATCAGCGGCAGAAGCTAAAGCCATGATCGATAGTGGCACCCCAACCCTTGTCGATGTGCGAGATGCACAGTCCTATAATGCCTCGCATATTGATACAGCGATATTACTGGATAACAACAGCGTCGATAGCTTTATCGATACCACCGCAAAAGACACGCCAATTATTGTCTATTGCTTCCATGGTATGAGAAGCCAGAATGTGGCGAACTTTCTGGTTGAAAAGGAATTTACAAATATCTATAGCATGGATGGCGGCTATGAATTTTGGCGCATTCAGTATTAGGGCACCATACAATTCGAGCAATGCAGATAAAGACCCTGAGGGTCATTCATACTACGGGCAAAGCCTAACGTTTCTTTAAAGGGGGCCAACCACTGCTGAGCCTGTTGTAAAAAGCTGCTATTAACGCCGCTGGCTAATAGCAGGCCACGCAGCTGAACTTCACCGGTTAACTCCCTGATAAATTGCTCTTGCGGTGTCAGGGGGATTTCAATCAACTCTTTCGTATAGTCATCCAACTCAGCCAGGGCAGCGGCGGAAGCAATAGCCTGGTTCAGAGTACCTAACTGATCAACCAAGCCCAACCGATAGGCATCACTCCCCGACCAGACACGCCCTTTGGCCAATGCCTGTACTTCAGTTTTCGACATATTGCGCCCTTCAGCCACAATCATTAAAAACTGCGCATAGCCATGCTCCAGCAGGCTTTGTATTGAGCGGGCCGCAATCGGCTGCAGGGGGCGATCAATTCTCATCGCGCCAGCCATTGTTGTAGTGCCAACACCGTCAGTGGTCACACCAATGGCGGCCAGACTTTTATCCAGCGTAGGAAAGGCACCAAAAATACCGATAGAACCCGTTAAGGTAGTGGGCAAGGCCCAAATCTCATCAGCCCCGGCTGAAATCCAGTAACCACCGGAGGCAGCCATACTACCCATGGAAACAACCAGAGGCTTACCTTCAGCTTGTAATAACTCAAGTTCTTCACGAATAATATCCGAAGCAAAGGCACTACCGCCGCCGCTATCTATACGCAGTACTAACGCCCTAACAGTGGCATCAGTGCGCGCTTCGCGGATCAGTGAGGCCAGGGTATCACCGCCGATGGCGCCCGGAGGTTGCTCGCCATCCAGAATATTGCCAGCGGCAACAATCACTCCCACCCTGGCATCGCTGGCCGGTCTGGAGGATTCAATCTTTCTAATCCATAGGTAGCGTTCAAAACCAATACCCTGATACAGACCGTCTTCGTCAACGGCTCCGGCCACTTCAATCAAGTGACGATTGATTTCATCACGGGTTTTAACGCCATCAACCAAACCGGCTGCTACCGCCGCGGAAGACGCATTGCCCTGATAGTCTGCCAGGCGTTGGTCAAACTGGTTAATATACTCATTAATAGCCTTTGAGCTGATGTTTCTGCGCTCGGCAACGCCCCGGGTATATTCATTCCATAAATTGCCTAACCAAACCAGATTGGCTTGCTTGGCTTCTTCCGACATATTACTGCGAATAAAGGGTTCCATCGCCGATTTATATTCACCCACGCGAAATACATGGAAATCAACTTTTAACTTTTCCAGGGCCTGTTGAAAGTAATTGCGATACAAACCATAGCCATCGAGTAGTACTGCACCGTTGGGGTTGATATACACTTCATCAGCCTGGGCGGCCAGCCAATATTGGTCTTGCATAAAGTTATCGCCAACCGCAATAATTTTTTTGCCGCTATCGCGAAAGCGTTGCAGCGCTGGCGTAAGCTCCTGCATTTTTGCCAGGCCGCCATAAAACATATCATCCAAGGATAATACCAGGCTGGTGATGCGCTTATCCTCAGCGCCGTAGTCAATGGCATCAATCACATCTTGCAATAGAGTCTCGTACTGGGAGGGGTCGCTCTCTCCAAGAATCATCGCAATAGGATCGACATAATTTTGCTGGTCTACCAAACCACCCTGAATATTTAATACCAGAGCTCCTTTATCAGGCACAGAGGGAATCTCACCGCCGGAAAAAGCCAGAAACAAAACACCTAACACCACTAAAAATAAAAGATTGGTAACCAACATCCGCAGCGCCGAAAGAAACTTCATCAGGCGACGAAAATTGCGACGTAAAAAACCTGCTTTTTTCTCTTCCATTGTTCGTTACTTCTCCGGCTCTGTGGCAAGCTGTTTGAGTTCGCGGGAACGCCAGCGAATATATAACATGGCAGCAATAAACACACTGACCACCAAAAAGACTTCAACCACCGTTAATACCGAGCTACAGGCAAAGGCAATGGCTACCGAGGCAATAAACATCACCAGCAAGATCAGGCTAAGCCAGATATAAGAACGTATATTTTGTTTGAGCATACCCGGCAAAAAAACCAGTAACAAAGCCAACTGAACGCCCAACACAGCCCAATTGGGTTCACGGTTACAACTGGGTGACGCCACCGTATTTAATACCAATACGAGGATTAGCAGCCAATAGCTCAATTGTGCTACCTGCCAGCTGCGCTTTGCCAATATTGTATAGTCGTTAGGCATTAGAACTCTCTCAAGATGATTTATGACTGCAAGGACAAGGCTATTGAAGCAACCCGCTTGCCAAGGGCGCGGCACAGGGCCAATTCATCCTGATCCAAAGGCCGGTCACTCTGCTGGCCTGCCATATGGCTGGCGCCATAAGGAGTGCCACCCGACTGAGTATTCATTAGTTCAGGTTCGCTATAGGGTAAACCGGTGATCAACATACCATGGTGGAGCAACGGCAACATCATGGTTAGCAAGGTAGATTCCTGGCCGCCATGTAAACTGGAGGAAGAAGTAAACACTGCTGCGGGCTTATCAATCATGGCTCCGCTTAGCCACAAACCGGAACTACCGTCGATGAAATATTTTAACGGTGCCGCCATATTGCCAAATCGAGTGGGACTGCCCATCACCAGGCCCGCACACTGCTGCAAATCTTCGGCACTGCAATATAGCGGGCCGTCGTCAGGGATATCATCAGCTACCGCTTCACAGTCAGTGGAAACCGCCGGCACTGTACGCACGCGGGCTTCGATACCACTGACCTGCTCTATACCACGGGCCACCTGCTGCGCCATTTCAGCCACAGCACCGTGACGGCTGTAATAGAGAACGAGAATATAGGGGGATGCCATGGTGCGATTAAACCAGCGCTAAGGCGTTTTCTGGCGGGCGGCCTAACACCGCCTTATTGCCTTTAACCACAATGGGACGCTCAATCAGCTTGGGGTGAGCGACCATGGCCGCAACCAGCTGTTCATCACTCAAACTGGCATCTTTCAGCTTGTTTTCTTTATAAGCATCTTCACCTTTGCGCAGCAGTTCACGGGCTGAAATACCTAACTTTTTCAGTAAGCCATTAATATCATCGGCACTGGGTGGCGTTTCAAGGTACAAGACTATATCCGGGCTGACGCCGTTATCTTCTAACAATTGCAAGGTCTGGCGAGACTTGGAACAGCGAGGATTATGATAGAGAGTAACTGAGCTCATGGTAGGGATATCGTCCTATGGTAATTGACTGTGTATACTGCGAGGCATTATACACGAGACGTCTTCCAGACAAGAGCCTTGATGAACAGGGAGAGGCCCAAAGTGCGCATACCCTCACTACAGGATATTTTAAAATTAGTTCGCTACGTACAAAAGCGCTATGTAGCTGATGGCTGCAGCCACAGCGCAGCAGCCCTGACCTATATGAGCCTGTTTGCGCTGGTACCGTTGCTGACAGTGATGTACGCCATTCTCTCGGCAGTGCCCGCTTTTCAGGAGGTGGGCGCGCAAATCCAGGCGCTGATCTTTGACAACTTTGTGCCCGCCACCGGTGCGGAGGTGGAAAATTATCTGGTCCAGTTTTCCGATAAGGCAAGAAAACTGACCGGTGTCGGTATTGCCTTTCTCGGTGTTACCGCCATCCTGATGTTAAAAAATATTGAAAAGACCTTTAACGCCATTTGGAAAACCCGGGAAAACCGCCACGGTCTTTCCAGCTTTTTATTGTACTGGGCCATCCTTAGCCTGGGGCCCATCTTTATCGGCTTGGCTATCGGTATCAGCACCTATCTGGCCTCACTGGCGGTGATGTTCGACAATGTCGATAAGATAGGTATTGGCCAGCACCTATTAAGACTAATGCCCTACTTCCTGACCTCGGCAGCTTTTACTTTACTGTTTGCTGCCGTACCCAATTGCAGAGTACCCATTAAACACGCACTAATCGGTGGATTGATTACCGCGCTGGTGTTTGAAGTCGCCAAACAATTATTTACCGGCATTGTTTCCAATACCAGTTATCAAACTATCTACGGCACCTTCGCTGCTATTCCATTATTTTTATTATGGATCTACTTATCCTGGCTGATTGTTTTAGCGGGTGCAGAACTGGTTTATGCCATCAGTGGCTTTAACTCCCTGGACGACGATAACTACAGCGATATGGTGATGACATTAAGTGTTATCGAATTACTATGGCAAAAACACCAGCAGGGCAAGACCGTCAGCGAGCAGCACCTATTACAAAGACCCTGGTTATTTGATCGGCACAGCATTTCCGCCGAACGCTGGACACCTCTGCGTGACAAACTCTTTAAAGGTGGCTTATTACGCAATGCCGAGGCCGGGCACTTTATCCTGGGCCGTGACCTGAATAACTTTACCCTCTGGGATTTAATACAATTGATGGGCAAGGCACCGGAAACACGCACCGATACCAATAGCCCGGCACCTTTATGGTTTCAGCGTTGCGCTGAACAAATAGAAGCGGCCAAACAAAACAACCTGGTTATGCTGAACACACCACTGGCCACATTATTTACCGACACAACTGACGACGAATAACCCATGCAAAAAAAAATCACCACCCTTGCCTTTTTACTGACCGCAATATGTTTAACCGGCTGTGGCAAAAGCGACTATCAAGACTATCTGGGCAATAGCGGCAATTTCAGCGACTACAAAGGTAAGTGGATAATCATTAACTACTGGGCCGCCTGGTGCAAACCCTGCATTGAAGAAATACCGGAGCTTAATCACCTGGCGGAAAAACATGCTGATAGCGTTGTGTTATTGGGTATAGATTACGATGGTAATCAAGCAGAGAAACTACAACAGAATATCGACAAACTAGGTATTACCTTTCCGGTTTTAACCAGCGAGCCCACTGAAATATTGCACTATCAACGCCCTAAGGTTTTGCCCACAACTTTTATTTTTAATCCTGAAGGTAAATTACACCGTACATTAATAGGACCACAAACCGAGCAAAGTTTACTGGACGCGATGAATTTATAGACTGAGCGGCAAAGCGAATAAATATGTCAAACCAAAATATTGTTATCATCGGCGCCTCAGGCGGATTGGGTTCTGCCTTTGTCAATTTTTTTGCCGACAATCCAGACAATACGGTCTATGCGTTCTCTCGCTCAGAAATCAAAAATCAATTAGCCAATGTAATTGTCGGTCGAATCGATTACGCAGATGAAATTTCAATCCAGCAAGCTGCGGAGCAGAGTGCCCAAAACGGGCCATTGGACTGCGTGATTGTTGCCACTGGTATGCTTCACGGCACAGACTTAATGCCAGAAAAGTCACTGCGCGACTTAACTGCAGAAAAATTTCAACACAGCTTTCTCGCTAACACCATCGGCCCGGCGTTGATTGCCAAGCACTTTTTACCCAAGCTTCAGCGTAAACAGCGTGCAGTATTTGCCGCGCTGTCAGCGCGTGTTGGCAGTATCGAAGATAACCGCCTGGGTGGCTGGTATGCCTATCGCGCCTCCAAAGCGGCATTGAATATGCTAATTAAAACGGCCAGCATCGAAATTGCCCGGCGCCAACAACAAACCATCGTGGTGGGCCTGCACCCCGGTACCGTTGATACGAATTTATCACAACCCTTTCAGCAACGAGTTCCCAGCAACAAACTGTTCACTACAGAATATTCGGCGCAACGCTTGATTTCAGTGTTAAATGAATTGTCTGAGCAAGATAGCGGTAAAGTATTTGCCTGGGATGGTAGCGAGGTACCTTTTTAAGACACTGGGTTCTATTCATCTACGCCTAACGTCACCGCTAAGCTTTAGCAACCTGCCCGCCCACAGCCCAGGTGGATAATAACTTCTATACTTTTCTTTATTGCTTAATAATTAGCTGATATTTTTAATTGATACATAAACTGATAAAAAAGTTAC
>NZ_JAQWFR010000006.1 GCF_029238675.1 Oceanicoccus sp.
TCTGGAAGAATAAAGGCTTTGAGCAGCATGCCAGGGATATTGGCTTGGCGGATATGCCGCAGGTTGGGGTGGCGCCGCTGCATTGAGTTATGGCATAGATTTAATGAGTAAATAGGCTATCAATAGCTCATAACTACACTCAAAACAAAGCCCTAAGCCAATCCAATATCCCTGGCATGCTGCTCAAAGCCTTTATTCTTCCAGAAAAAGGCTCCGGGCATTGTGGTAGGTACTACCAGTACATAAAACAATGCACGTCCAATTAAGGACGTAGCCACAATCGAACAAGCGATTACTGACCACAGTGCCATACTGATAATCGTGTCGCTGGACCAGAGACTTAATCCTGCCACAGCCATAAAATTCATTCCCATTAAAACATTACGCAAAATATACGTCTTACCAAACGTACTGCGCTGAATATAGTGAGAAGCCGCCCCTTCATGATCCGCAGCACTTAAGTCTTTATGGTGAAAACTAAGGCCGATACCTTCAAGCGCAATACCTATAGCCATAAAACCACCCAGCAGGCTTAGCAATGAAGCGGGGGATTGGGTTAGCCATAACAGTACGGGCGTTGCGATCACAGCAATCACCACAGCACCCAGCGTTAACATAGAACCGGCAAAGCTGGCGGCGGTATGCCAGTGGTTCCAAAACGGGCGGGCTTTGATACGGTAGCAGCGGTACATATAGTAAAGAGCGACACAACCTGCAGGGATGGCCAGTGCACCAAATACAGTGGCGGTGATAGCGGCAAGGCGGGTGAATTCGCTGAGTGCTGGGACTAGGTCCAGTACAAAGTTATTGGCGGGTAGTGAGGCCAGCATATGAAAACCGACACAGGCCATAAAGACGACAATGCCTAAACCTTCTCTGGCAACGGGGGAGTGGCGGAGGTTATTAAAGCCTCGATAAAAACGTAGCGGCTTGCCCAGATGGACGGTGGACATTAATAGGCCGATAGCAATCATTCCCAAAGCGGCGACTAATAAAGGAAGATAGAGATCCGTGGCAACAATCGCGGCAAGGGGTTTAACACCTAACAGATTGCCGATAAACAGGCTGATAAATAAACCTACCGCAGCTTGGGTGCTTAGGGTAAATAAGACTAAAGGATTTTCACGGCTGCTTAGGCGGCCAAGGTTCCAGGATTTTTTCTCGCCGACTTTTTTATCGACAACGGGTTTGTAGTGACCAGCCTTTTCATCTTTTTGATATTTAACCGGCATAGAGTCGGTGCGAGTGACTTCATTGGGTAGGCTTTTGCTTTGTTCAAAGCGGATATTGGGTTTTGAAATTTCAGGGTCCGGGAAGCCGGGGATTCTGGTGTCGATATGGTCTCGGTTTTCAGGGGTGTTTTCAACAACGCCAAAATTCAGTGCGTTGCCTAAGCAGGCGGAAACACAGGCGGGCTTTAGGCCAACTTCCAATCGGTCTACACACATATTACATTTTTCAACTTGGCCAGCTACAGGGTCCAGTTGCGGTGCGTTATAGGGGCAGACCCAAGTGCAATAACCACAGCCAAAGCAAATATCGGGGTCTTGAATAACCGCACCATATTCTTCATGTTTGGTATAAGCACGGGTAGGGCAGCCTTTTAGGCAAACCGGGTCATCACAGTGATTACAAGCCATGGAAATATTCATACGCTGGTAATCAGGGTAGGCACCGCCTTCTACATAACCGACCGAGCGAAAGCTGATATGGGCGGGTAGATCATTCTTTTCACTACAGGCAGATTCGCAAGCATGACAGCCAATACAGTTATCGGCGGTAAAGTGAAACGCATGTTGTTTGTTGCGGTTGGGGTTAAAACCAATCTCATCGACGCCATTGATATTCAGGCTTTGGGTATCTTCCAGTTGAACCAATTCAATTAAATTGCCATAGCGATTATGGGTATCGTTTTCGATATCTTTTAGCTTGGCATACTCTGGCTCATTATCCCGTAGGGGGAAAATGGATTCCGAGTCACGTTTTTTGGCAATGGGGTCGAATAGTTCAACAGTCATAATAGTCTTCAGTATTAAAAGGCGCGCATGGCAACATTAAGTTGGGCGGCTTCAAGCTGGTCGGTTTTTTCTACTCTTACCGCGCACTGTTTAAAGGCAGGCTGGCGAGAGTGGGGGTCTAGTAGGCCTAGTGATAAGCGGTTAACGCAGTCGTGATAATGGAAAGGGATAAAGACCATATCTTTAGGGACGCGCTGGGTGAGTTGTGCCATCACTACGGCATCGCCGCGAGGAGAGACGAGTTTTACATATTCCATATTTTCAACACCTAGCTGCTGGGCCGCTTCGGGGTTGATTTCCATATAGGGGGTTGGGCTAAATTTATTGCAGTTACCGACTTTGCCAGTGCGGGTGCGGGTATGAAAATGCTCAACCACACGGCCACTGTTTAACCAGAAGGGAAACTCGCTGCTGGGTTTTTCATTGTTGTCGTTAAAGGCCAGTGCTAACAGTTTGGCTTTGCCATCGGGGTATTGGAAAACGCCATCGGTATAGAGTCTTTCTGTACCGGTCTCTTCGCCTTCTTTCATCGGCCATTGAATACCGCGCTGCTCCAGAATGTTCTCGTGGGTCATGCCGGAGATATTTAGCATTCTTGGTTTACCGTTTAGGCCGTTAGTATTGCCTTGTACGCCTTTTGATAGCAGTTTCATTTCTTCAAAGACGTCTGCGCTATCTTCAGGGAAGGACATGTTTTGGCTGTTATCCCAGCGTTTGGCCAGTTGATTAAAAATCCATAGATCCGGCATTGAGTTAGCCAAGGGTTTTTTAACCGGTGTAACGATATTGACTCGGCGTTCGGTGTTGGTAAAACAACCGGACTTTTCCGCCCAGACAGAGGCGGGGAAAAACACATGGGCATACTGGTTGGCTTCTACATCTTCATAGGCATCCTGTACTACACAAAATTCCAGCTTATCCATAATGCGACGGATACGACCGGTATCAGGCATGGAGGTCATGGGGTTGGTGGCTACCAGCCATAGTGCCTTAATTTCTCCGCGCTCTATCGCCGGAAAAATATCGGTCATAAACATGCCGCGTTTTTTGGGGAAAAACTCAGGGTCTACATTCCAGAACTTGCCGATCTCTTCTCTATGCTCTTCGTTTTCTAAAGCGCGGTAACCGGGTAGGCCAGAACAAGAAGACCATTCGCGGGTGCCCATGGCATTACATTGGCCAGTAATGGATAGGGAGGTGCCACCGGGCTTGCCGATATTGCCGGTGATTAAATTTAAATTATTAATCGCGCAAACACCATCGGAGCCGTGGGTGCTTTGATTGATACCCATAGTCCAAATACTCATCGCCGCACCGGCATTGGCATACAGTCTGGCCACATGGCGGATAGTGTCGGCATCAATGCCGGTAATGGGGGCGGCCATCTCAGGACTATAGTCTTCTACCAGTTCTGCAAATTCGGCAGCGCCGTTACAGCTTTGCTCGATATAGGCGCGGTCATCTAGTTGTTCTTTGAGAATGACATGGGCCAGTGCATTTAGTAATACCAAATCCGTACCAGGGGTAATCGGCAGATGGATATCTGCAAACTGAGCAAACATGGTGACACGGGGGTCAACCACAATAATCGGGAATGTTCTCTTTTCTAAGGCTTCTTTTAAACGCCAGTAAATAATGGGGTGTTGTTCGGGCAGGTTGGAGCCAAAGGCTAGTAAACAATCGGTATGCTCAAAATCATCATAGCAACCTGGTGGGCCATCGGAGCCAAAAGTGCGTTTATAGCCTGATACGGCGGAGGCCATACATAAGGTGGTATTGCCATCGTAGTTATTGGTGCCAATTAAGCCACGGGTTAATTTACCCAGTGTATAAAACTCTTCCGTTAGAATTTGGCCGGTTGATACGACGGCGACGGAATCGCGGCCATATTTTTCCTGAATACGTTTAAATTCGGCGGCGGTTTTATCAAAGGCGGTATCCCAGTCGGTTGTTTGCCAGTCATCACTTTGATGATTGCGGATTAATGGATCAGTACCGCGACCTTTGGCTTCAAAGATAGCGGCTTCGGTTAGGCCCTTGATGCAGAGCTTGCCTTTATTAACCGGCGCATCCGCAACGCCTCTTGTGGTGACGGCTTTGCCTGTTTTATCTAAACCAACTTCAATGGAGCAGCCGGTAGAGCAATAACCACAGGTGGCATATTTCCAGTCGACAACTTTTTTATCGGGTAACTTAATCGGATTTTTTTTACGACGACCAAACAGCATAATAACAACTTAGTAATAGAAAGGCTTAAGCAGACAACTGCACCATATTGTTTTCAACACGAACCTGCCAGGTTTTTAGTTGGGTTGCTTCATCTTCCAGGCATTCGCCGGTTTGTAAGCAGAAGTGTTGCTTATAAATAGGAGAGGCCACCACAACACGCTCAGATAATGAACCAACAATCCCGCGGGAAAGTACATTGGCTTTAGAGAATGGGTCGTGGTTATGAATGGCATAAAGTTCATCGTTGCCACTTTTGCTCACACGAAAAATAGCGACTTGCTCACCTTCAACTAATGCACAACGGCCTGCATTAGGCACAATGGCATCAATATGACAGATTTCTTTCCAGTTGTTTTCTGTAGACATGGTCCTATCTCCGTTTATGCTGTGGCAATTAAATCTTTGCGTTCATCTTCACTGGCAGGTCGTATCTGCTGGCGTTCTTTAACAAAAACCACATTGCTGTCGTTTTCATCACTGTTAACAAAGTGATCAAAGCGCTTCACTTTTTCAGGATCTTCAATGGTGGTTTTCCATTCGCACTGGTAGGTACCAACTACGTGGGCCATTTCAGATTCCAGTTCGGCGCAGATGCCTAGTTTGTCTTCGATAATCACGGACTGAAGATATTCAAGACCCCCTTCCATATTGTCCATCCAAACCGAGGTGCGCTGCAGGCGATCAGCGGTGCGGATATAGAACATAAAGAAGCGGTCGATATATTTAATCAGGGTGTCGTAATCCAGGTCAGTAGCAAATAGGTCGGCGTGGCGAGGCTTCATACCGCCGTTACCACAGACATACATATTAAAACCGTTTTCAGTGGCGATAATGCCCACATCTTTACACTGGGCTTCGGCACATTCACGGGTACAGCCTGATACTGCCATTTTTAATTTATGCGGTGAGCGTAAACCTTTGTAGCGGTTTTCAATTTGAATGGCGGCGCCAACTGAGTCCTGTACACCATAGCGACACCAGGTAGAACCAACACAGGATTTAACTGTACGCAATGATTTGCCGTAAGCATGGCCTGATTCAAAACCAGCATCGATTAATTCGCGCCAGATAACAGGAAGTTGTTCGCCCCGGGCACCAAATAAATCAACCCGCTGGCCGCCGGTAATTTTGGTATAGAGGTCATATTTTTTAGCTACCTGACCTAATACAATTAACTTGTCTGGAGTAATTTCACCGCCGGCAACTCGTGGAACTACAGAATAGGTACCATCTTTCTGCATATTAGCCATAAAGTAATCGTTAGTGTCCTGCAGCACGTGATGTTTATCTTCAAGGATATGGTCGTTCCAGCAGGTGGCTAAGATAGAAGCTGTGGTAGGTTTACAAATATCACAACCATGACCTGTGCCGTGTTTTTCCAAGAGCTCTTCAAAGCTTTTAATTTTTTCAATACGAATAATGTTATATAGGTCCTGGCGAGTGTAAGGGAAATGCTCACACAGGTCGGTGTTTACTTCGTAACCGAGGTTGGTCAGCTCGCTATTTAATAACTGTGTAGTCAAGGCGGCACAGCCGCCACAGCCGGTAGCGGCTTTGGTGGTGTCTTTTAAATCACCCAATGTTACAGAGCCAGCGGCAACTGCACTTACCACATCGGCTTTGGTCACATTATTACAAGAACAAATCACCGCATCATCGGGTAGGGCGTCGACACCCATAGCAAAACCACCGCCATCAATGCTGGGTAGAATCATGCTATCCGGTTGTTCCGGTAAGTCCATTTTGTTTAAGGCAAATTGTAGTAGATTGCTATAGTCTCCAGTGTCGCCTACCAGAACGGCGCCTAGTAGGTGCTTTCTATCTTTATCGACAACGATCTTTTTATAAACGCCATCAACCTGATTGATATAGCTATAGGATAAGGAGTCTGGAGTGTTGCCATGAGCATCACCTACAGAGGCAACGTCCACACCCATTAGCTTAAGTTTGGAGCTCATATCGGCACCGCTAAAGGTGCTTTCACCGGTTTGGGTAATATGGTCGGCAGCAGCTACGGCCATATTATTGCCCGGTGCAATCATGCCAAAGATGCGCCCGCCCCAAAGTGCCGCTTCACCAATGGCATAAATATCCGGGTCAGAGGTTTGGCAGTGATCGTTAATCACAATACCGCCACGTTCACCAATCGTTAATTCAGCCTGTTGGCCCAGTTCATCCTGCGGGCGAATACCGGCAGAAAAAACAATTAAATCAGTTTCTAATTCTTCGCCATCGGCAAAGCACATTTTATGGGCGGCGTTTTCGCCATCGATTATTTGTTGGGTATTTTTTCCGGTGTGAACGCTAACGCCCAGTTGTTCAATTTTACCCCGTAGCATTGCGCCGCCGCCATCATCGACTTGTACGGCCATTAATCGTGGGGCGAATTCTACAACGTGGGTTTTAAGACCGAGGTCTTTAATCGCTTTGGCAGCTTCAAGGCCTAGCAGGCCGCCACCTACAACGGTGCCCACTCTGGCATGCTTTGATGCAGCAGTAATAGCTTCCAAATCTTCTATGGTGCGATAGACAAAGGTGTTATCACGGTCATGGCCCGGCACCGGCGGTACAAAGGGGAAAGAACCTGTGGCTAAGATTATTTTATCGTATGAGGTTGTTAGCCCTCGGTCAGAGCTGATGGTTTTATTGGCTCTATCTATAGCAACTACTTTTTCATGGTTGCGAATAAGGATATTGTTGTCTTCATAAAAACCTTCCGGCACCATATTCAAATCATCGGCATTGCGGGTTTCAAACCATGCCGTGAGATGAACGCGATCATAAGCAGGGCGAGGTTCTGCACCAAACACGGTGATTTCATAATCACCGGCGGCGCCACTTTCAACCAGTGTCTCTAAAAATTTATGGCCTACAGGACCATTACCAATTACTATCAGACGTGTACTCATGCGACTTCCACTTCTCCATAAAACACCTAAACAGGGGATTTCAGCTAACGTTGGAAGGATAGATTGCAACCTTTATGCCAGTAGGCCAAAGAGGCTCTTATCTTGTCATTATTGCTGTCTATGCGCTAAATAAAGTCGTTAATCCTGCCGTGGTGCGGGCTATGCATAGATATGGCGCGCTAATTTTTTACTGGCTATGAGCATAAACAGGGCGGCGTTCCGTTATTGTGCGCTATAACTGGGCGCAACTTGCTGCCTGGCCCATGTTAAGATTCTACCTGCACCAGTATTGCCTTGGCTCAGAGTTTGCCGTTGGCTATCCGGAGTCTGGGTATTGGTTGGGTGGCTTCTTTTGTCTCTGCAATTATTATCAGGTACGCCTTAGCTGATGAATAAAATCACTGTTCTACTATTGTTTGTATTGTTGGCTATGGTGCCGTGGTTCTTTTTTGGTGGGCCAGATTATTACTCGCTACGTTCGGTAAAGTTTCTCTGGAATTTTGGCCACATTGTTTTTTTTGCGACGGCAGTTTTCTGGTCGCTTAGGGTATTTAATGTATTGGCTAATCGATCTCTTGGCTTTCAGTGCTTGGTTGTCGTGCTTGTCACTACGGTGGCGGGTGTATTAATTGAGTGGCTCCAGTATGGGCTCGGTCGACAAGTTGATATTTATGATCTGATACGAAATATCACGGGTGGCTTATTAGCTTTGCTATGGTTTCCAGCCGCTGCCCATGTAGCCAATAGACGATGGTTGTATTTTGGGCGAGGCATAGTCACTACGTTGGTGCTATCTCAGTTATTTATTTTATCCATGATTCTAATCGATGAATGGCGTGTGAAAAATAACCAGCCCCAATTGTCCCAATTTGATTCAGTCTACGAATTAAGCCGTTGGGATAGATATGATTTTTCCGAGGCTTTGGTTGAAGATCCGGTTAAGCATGGCGACTATGCATTTAAGGTTGCTTTAACGACCGATAAGTATTCAGGCGTAGCGTTAAAATATTTTTATCGGGATTGGCGAGCTTATGATGTATTGCAGGTTTCGATATTTAATCCCGATGATAGCGATTTATCATTGGTAATAAGGGTGCATGATAAAGCGCATAGTCTGGGTATTCAGCAATATCCAGACCGCTTTAATCGACGTATATTATTAACCCCCGGTTGGAATCAAATAGAAATAGATATTAAGGATATACAAAGCGCACCTGATAGGCGTGAGATAAACCTTGCAGAAATTCAAGCGATTGGCTTATTCTCGGTGGCTTTGAAAAATCCAAGGACGGTATTTATTGATAGCCTGCGCTTAGTGAAGGTTGCGCCATAATCCAAAGGCGCTAAGCCCAAACAGTATAATTCCCAGGCCTCGATAGAATAGTTTAGGGTCAGATTCCAGAACTTTGGTATGAATGCGAAGGCCTATAATATGGCCAACACCCGCTGCTGGTAATAACCAGAGGTGGTGAATGAGTTGTAAGTCTATCCCTACATAAATAAACGCCGTCATTTTGATTGATACTAAGACAAACCAAAGTACAAATAAACTGTCGCGCAGTTGGTAGCGATTTATATGATTGGCCAGCACGGCGATTATCAATGGTGCGCCAATTAATGAGGTGCCACTGATATAGCCACCCAACATTAAAAAAATAATGTCCAGCGATTTACTTTTACTACTAAGCGTTTTGTTAAAAATGTAGGTGGTGGAATAGACGGCAACAATAAGAAAAATAATACCGCTAAGCAGCTCTGGTGCCAGAGTTATTAAGCCAAAGACCCCAATCATTTTTGGGATAATAATAATGGCAAAGGCATAGCGTAGATATTGCCAGTTAATAGTGCTGGTAGTGGGGTTGTTACTATTGCTGGATTTTTTGTAATTTTGGATAACGGTCAGTGCAGAGAAAAATAATAAATGCACTGAGATTAAGGGTAGCCAGATTAATGGATCATTGACGATCATTAATAAGAAGGGCAATGAAAAAACCGCACCACCAAAACCCAAGCCGGAGCGAACAACGCCGCTCCAGGTAAAGATAATGGCGATCAAGCCATATTGGTACCACAGCAGGTCATGCATTGATTATCAGTCGCTGCTATGGGTATGGCCAAATAGTTCACCCATGGTGGTTGGGCTGCCAGCCTTTAAGTCTTCGCGCCATTGCATAACGTCAGGGCCAAATAGAACAATGGCTGTGGAGCCTAGTTTAAAGCGGCCCATTTCTTGTCCTTTTTTCAGGGAGATTGCTTTTTGTTTGGCAAGATATTTTTGGGTGCGAATCTCACGCTTGATGGGCGCTACTTGACCTGCCCAGACTGTTTCAATACCAGCAACAATCATCGCCCCCACCAGGATAACCGCCATGGGCCCTGCATCAGTTTCAAAAATACAAACTGCGCGCTCGTTACGAGAAAATAAACGGGGTACATTTTCAGCGGTGGTGGCATTAACGGAAAATAAATCACCGGGCACATAGGTCATACTTTTTAGTTTGCCGGTTAAGGGCATATGCACGCGGTGGTAATCTTTTGGGGATAAATAAACGGTGGCAAATCTTCCGCCTTGAAAGGGCCTGGCAATCTCTTTGTCGCCGCCAATGAGTTCTTCCAGTGTATAGCTTTGTCCCTTGGCTTGAAAGATTCTGCCATTTTCAATATCGCCTAACTGGCTAATAGCGCCATCGGCAGGGCAGGCGATGCTGTTTTCTTCTATAGTGATGGGGCGTGCGCCTGCCATTAGTTCACGGGTAAAGAATGCATTAAAGTTTTTATAGTTAAGCGGCTCCGGGTCGGCCGCTTCATCCATATTGACGTTATAGCGGCGAATAAACCATTGGATAAACTTGTTTTTAACCCAGGGCCATTCACATTCTGCGACCATGCCCGCAGCGCGGGATAATAAATGTTGCGGAACAATATATTGAAAAATAATAAATAAAACGTTCATGTTATTTGATCTCGTTTTTAATTGTTGGCAATCGGTGTGTCTTCGCGGTTGCCCCATTCTGACCATGAGCCGTGATAGCCTTTGATATTGGGGTAGCCCAAAATTTTCATGGCCAGGTAACTTAAACCAGAGCGGTGGTGAGTTTGGCAGTGAGTAATAATTTGCTTGTCTTTGCTAAGACCCAAATCATTTAAGCGTTGTTGTAGCTGCTCAAGATTAACCAGCCGCAAATTACGTTCACGGTCCATTAGCTCCAGCCAGTCGATATTAACGGCCCCTGGAATATGGCCGCCACGCCTGGCCAATACTTTGCTGCCATTGTGTTCGCCGGCAGAGCGTGCATCCCAGATACCAAAGTCGTCGCTACCCAGTTTAGGGATAATATCGTTGACCTCTGCGATTGGGGTGGTGTTAACCGTTACCTGATAGTCGGTAGCAGCAGGTGTGTTGATGGTAGTTTCCACTGGGTGGCCTTCATTAACCCATGTGGCCAGGCCGCCATTCAGGTATGAGTAGTTTGTATGCCCCAGTACATCCAGCGTCCAGATCAAGCGTCCGGCCCAGCCGCCACCTTCATCGTCATAGGCAATAACATGTTTGTCGGGACTAAGGCCCACTCGGGAAAATATGTCGTGAAGCTGTTCAGCGCTGGGTAGCTTGCCCGGATAAGGTGGGGTGCCAGCCTGTAGCGCTTTGGGCTCGATATGGACGGCCCCGGGTATATGGAACCTGGCATGATTTTCTGCGCTGCTGGTATCCAGGATAAGAAGGCTATGGCTATCATCCGATAGCCGCTCAGCTAGTTGCTCGGCTTCCAGTAATAGGGGCAGTGAAGTAGACATGGGGTATCTATCTCGGTGTTAAAGGTGGTTGAAAAATCAGACGCGGAGTGTACTACATAACGTCATTTCACACACCGTCATTCGCCCCATCGATCCTTCACAGCATCTCCAGTGAGTTGGCAATAGATTCAAAGCTGGCCAATCGGCGTTCAGAAATTTTGCCTGCTTCAAGGGCGGCTAATAATTCACAGCCAGGTTCCGATTGATGTTTGCAGTCGCGGAATTTGCAACCGCCAAGATAGGGGCGAAATTCTAAAAAGCCATCTAGTACTTGTTCCCGTTCCATATGCCACAAACCAAATTCTCGAATTCCCGGTGAGTCCACTAAGTCGCCGCCGTCGGGAAAATGAAACAGTTTGGCGGTGGTTGTGGTGTGGGTGCCTTTGGCGTGAGCTTTGGATAATTCGCCGACTTTAATATCAACACCGGGCAGCAATGCATTAATTAATGAAGATTTGCCCACGCCGGATTGCCCAACAAAAACGCTGGTGCGATCTTTGAGGACATTTTTTAATTCGGCTAGCCCATCCATACTTTGGGTGGAGGCGTTTAAAACGCGATAGCCAATCTCAGGATAGATGGATAACAGCTCATCAATTTGAGCGCGGTTTTTATCATCGATTAAATCCATTTTATTGAGCAAGATCAGCGGTTCTATATCCACAGACTCGGCTGCCACTAAATAACGGTCAATCAGATTAGCATGAGGTTCTGGCAGTGGGGCAATCACGATAACGATATAGTCGATATTAGCCGCTACGGGCCGCAACTGCCCGTGCATATCCGGACGTGAAAGTTCACTTTCCCTGGGTTGGTTGGCAACAATCACACCGGTGGGGTTGCCCGCCCGCCAAATAACACGGTCGCCGGTGACTAAGGTGTCTAAATTGGCCCGCAGGTGACAGCGGAAGATTTGCCCGGCATCGTTGCCTTGCTGGCATTCGACATCAACCTGACTGCCATAATGGGCGATCACCAAGCCTTCCTGCTCATCGCCCAATTCCCCTTCGGTTAATTGCTGGTCGACAAAGTCGGCCTTTTTACTGGCTCGCTCAGTGCGTTCATCCTGAATCTTTTTGACTCGCCAGGCTTGGCGCCGGGTGAGTTTACGCTTCGACATGGTTTTTAGGGTGGCTCATAAATCAGTGATATGAAGGAATTGTGCCCCTATTATTAAGAGAAGCCGGCAATTTTGCTACACTTACCTTTTAATTTACCTGCCTTTAGGGTGTTTACCGGGATTTTTCATGTCTGACGCTAGCGATAACAATAAACTTAACTTGATTTGGATCGACCTTGAAATGACCGGCCTTGAGCCTGAGGTTGATCACATTATTGAAATAGCCACCATTGTTACGGACTCAGACCTCAATACCATCGCCGAAGGGCCGGTATATGCCATTCACCAGAGTGATGAAATTCTTGCAGGGATGGATGAGTGGAATACCACTCACCACGGTCGTTCCGGTTTAACCAAGCGGGTGCAGGAAAGCCAGATCAGCGTTGCCGAGGCCGAGGCGAAAACCATTGAGTTTTTACGCCAGTATGTGCCTGAAGGCGCATCGCCTATTTGCGGTAATACCATTGGTCAAGATCGCCGCTTTCTGGTGAAGTATATGCCGCAATTGGAAGCCTATTTCCACTATCGCAACCTGGATGTCAGCACCTTAAAAGAGTTAATGCGCCGCTGGCGGCCTGAGTTGATGGGCGGTATTAGCAAGCAGGGTGCACATTTGGCGCTGGACGATATTCGTGAGTCTATTGAAGAATTAAAATACTATCGTGAAGTGTTTTTGAAGGTTTAATGCTGTTTTAAAGCCCATATGACATGTTCACGCACCAAGGCCGAGGGATGACTCTCCTTGTCAGTTAAGGCCTTGGTAACGGTTTCCGATGTAGGTGCATTGCCAAGAGCCACGGCAATATTTCTTAACCAACTCTCATAGCCAATTCGCCGAATAGCCGAACCCTCAGTGCGTTTAAGAAACTCTTCCTCAGTCCATTGAAATAACTCAATCAACTCCGCCGCCTGAAGGTTGTTGCGCGGTTGGAAGTCCGTCTCTTCAGTATGCTCAGAAAATTTATTCCAGGGACAGACCAACTGGCAGTCATCGCAGCCATAAATACGATTGCCCATTAACGGCCTTAAGTCTTCAGGAATACTCTCCCTTAGCTCAATCGTCAGATAAGAAATACAACGGCGGGCATCTACTTGGTTGGGCGCCACAATAGCGCCGGTAGGGCAGTCATCCAGGCACGCCGTGCAGGTGCCACAGTGCATGGTTTCTTGAGGTGGGTCCAGGGGTAGTGGTAAGTCAGTATAAATCTCACCGAGAAAAAACCATGATCCTGCTTTGGGGTTAATCAGCATGGTGTTTTTGCCAATCCAACCAAGGCCGGCTTTTTCCGCCAGCGCTCTTTCTAATACTGGGGCGCTGTCCACAAAGGCGCGATGATTATGTTGCCCGGCCACCTCTGAGATTTTTTGCGCCAAAGTCGCCAAACGTTTTCGCATTAACTTGTGATAGTCGCGGCCCAGCGCATAGCGGGAAATATAGGCTTTATCTTTGTCTGCCAGCACCTCTTCCATGCTGTCGGTATCCGGCAAATAATCCATTCTGGCACTTAATACTCTTAAGGTGCCGGGTAAAAGCTGCTCTGGCCGCGAGCGCTTTTCTCCATGATTGGCCATATAATCCATATCGCCGTGGAAGTTTTTCTCCAGCCAGTTCTGCAAATGTTGGCGCGGTTGGTCCAGGTCGATATCGCTAATGCCAATTTGCTGAAATCCCAATTCCCGGCCCCATGCGCGAATATCTTCCATTAGCAATGAAAGATCTGTGCTATTGATCGCGTTAGGGCTGTTATCCTTGTGATTGGTCATCGTAGTTAGCGGTGGCTTCAATTATAATTGCGGTTAAGCCTGTCATTCCAGCGCAGTTCCGTCATTCCCGCGAAGGCGGGAATCTAGACTGGGTGCTTATGCTGTTATTTCCGCCAAAGCGGAAATCTACAGTGCTGGATTCCCGCCTTCGCGGGAATGACGGGGCTTCAAATAGCGTTCTTTGTGGCTAGTGTGACAGATTAGCAGGCAGACCGATAACACCAACTAACAATTAGACAGTAATTAGAGTCCTTTAGTGGGATAAAAGTATGGATAGAACAATCGCTAATAACAATTTGCCAACCTTGCTTTACCGTGCCGAACAAGTTCGTGAATTAGATCGTGTAGCCATTGAGGGTGAGGGCATTCCCGGTTTTACCTTAATGCGACGTGCGGCCAAGGCTGCCTTTAATGTCCTGTTGGCCCAGTACCCAGAGCTAGAAAAGCTGACTATTTTCTGTGGCGTAGGCAATAACGGGGGGGATGGCTATGCCATGGCTAGCCTGGCACTTCAGCGGGGTATTGAGGTGCTTATCGTCCAGTGTGGCGATGCCGGAAAAATTGCTGGCGATGCTCTACAAGCCAGGCAGCATGCTCTGCAGGATGGGGCTGCGGTGGTCGAGTTTTCTGCTGGCCTGGAGTTAGAGCAAGGTGTGGTTGTCGATTCATTACTGGGTACTGGTCTCACCGGCGATGTGCGTGGGGAGGCTGGGGAGGCAATAGCCCTGATTAACGATTGCCAGCTGCCCGTGTTGGCTATCGATACCCCCTCTGGCCTATGCAGTGACACCGGCCTGGTACTCGGTAAAGCGATATATGCAGACCATACCGTTAGTTTTATTGGGCTTAAGCAGGGTCTTTTGACTGGGGCGGGTCCGGATTATACTGGAGCTCTACATTTTCACGATTTAACGGTACCAGCATCGGTTTTCCAGCAGGTAGCAAGCAGCAGCGAACGGTTAGACTTGCCAGGGCTATTAGCTCAACTACCGAAAAGACAAGCCTCTGCCCATAAAGGACATTTTGGGCATGTGATGGTCACCGGCGGCGATTCGGGTATGGCCGGCGCTGCGGCAATGGCGTCGCAGGCGGCTTGCCGAGTCGGCGCCGGACTTATTTCCTGCGCTACTCGTCCTGAGCATATCCCAGCCATTATTAGCCGCTCCCCTGAAGTCATGGCCCACGGTGTTATCTCCGGGCAGGAAATCGAGCCTTTATTGGCATCTGCCTCAGTAGTGGTGGTTGGCCCGGGTTTGGGGCAGGGTGCCTGGGGCGAGCAATTACTCCAAAAGGTAGCGCAATTAACGGTGCCTCTAGTGGTTGATGCTGATGCGCTCAATATTCTAGCCGCCGGTCGCGTGGTAAAAGAAAGACAAAGAGATAACTGGATTCTCACTCCTCACCCAGGCGAAGCGGCCCGATTATTGGGTTGTTCTACCGCCGAAGTTCAGCATGATCGTTTTGCGGCGGTCAAAGAGTTGCAGCGCCGCTATGGTGGCGCTGTGATCTTAAAAGGTGCAGGCACTTTGGTGGCCGCTGGTGACTATGACCAGGTCGGCTTATGCCCCTATGGCAATCCGGGTATGGCTACCGGTGGTATGGGGGATGTATTAAGTGGTGTGCTGGGGGCTTTACTGGCCCAGGGTTTTAGCCCGGCCAATGCCGCCAGGCTAGGTGTGTGCCTCCATGCTGTTGCCGGCGATCGCGCTGCGGCAGTTGGTCAGCGGGGTATGATGGCCACAGACCTGCTGCCGCATTTACGCACCTTGATTAATCAAAAGACCTGAATTCCATGACCTCTATTTCACAACAATTGATCGGTGAAGAGGCTATGGTGGCCTTTGGTGCTGTTTTGGGTAAGGCTTGCCAGCAGCAACAAGTGGTTGTTTTTCTCGAAGGGGATTTGGGCATGGGTAAAACCACCCTAAGCCGAGGCGTACTGCAATCCTATGGTCATAAAGGCGCTGTAAAGAGTCCGACGTACACCTTAGTGGAACCCTATGAATTTGATGGTGCCCAAGTCTATCACTTTGACTTATACCGTTTAGGTGATCCGGAAGAGTTGGAATATATGGGTATCCGTGACTATTTTTCCGATGATAAAACTCTGTGTTTGGTGGAGTGGGCTGAAAAGGGCGAGATGTTTTTGCCCACAGCGGATATAGTCGTTAGGATAAAGCTAATAACAGGGGGAAGGGATGTTACCGTTAGTGCCAATACCCCCACTGGCAAAGGCGTATTAAGCCAACTCCAGCTATAATGAACCTTATGTTAAAGAGAGTGTTACACCCCAACGTGCGTTTTGTGCAGGTCCTGCTACTGGCGTTTTGCAGCCAGGTCTTTTTATCCTCTGTTGTTTATGCCGCCAAGGTTAACGATGTGCGTGTTTGGCGTGCGCCAGATCATACTCGGGTGGTGTTGGATTTATCCTCTCCCGCCAGTCACAAAATTATGCAGCTCTCTAATCCTGAGCGTATCGTTATTGATATTAATAATGCGTCGTTAAAAGCTGAACTGAAAGATTTGGATCTGCAAGATAGCCCTATCTCAAGAATACGCAGCGCCGTTAAAGATAAAAAGGATTTGCGCGTTGTTCTGGATGTTAATAGCAAAGTTAAGCCCCGCAGTTTTTTACTCAAAGCGAATAAGCAGTTGGGCGATCGTTTGGTTGTAGATCTTTACGATAAGAAAAAAACCAAGCAGGTGGTTAAACATATCGATGACACTAACAAGCGCGACATTATTATTGCCATTGATGCTGGTCATGGCGGTGAAGACCCAGGTGCCAGTGGCCCAAATCGTTTGCGTGAGAAAAATGTAGTGTTGGCGATTGCCAAAGAGTTGAATTATTTACTGAAAAAAGAAAAAGGCTACAAGCCGGTGATGCTGAGAACCGGCGACTATTATGTCGGTTTAAAAACCCGTCGCGGTTTAGCGCGAAAAGCACAGGCAGATTTAATGGTCTCCATTCATGCGGATGCCTTTCCCGATTCAAGGGCTAACGGTACTTCCGTTTATGCCTTATCACGCAGAGGAGCCACTAGTGCCATGGCGCAGGTGCTAGCGGATGATGCTAATAACTCGGACTTGGTGGGTGGCGTCAGCTTAAGTGATAAGGATGATGTATTGGCGGGGGTGTTAGCTGATTTGTCGATGGGTGCGAGCCTGGATATCAGTACTCAGCTTGGCAAGGGTGTTATTAACGAAATGGGAAAAATTTCACGCCTGCATAGCCGCAAAGTGGAACTGGCTAACTTTTCTGTACTGCGCTCTACTGATGTGCCCTCGATTTTGGTAGAGACCGGATTTATTTCCAATCCCGGGGAAGCCAAAAAACTTAAAACAAAAAGTTACCAGCGAAAAATGTCCCGCGCTATTTATAACGGTATTGTGAAACATTTTTCCCATAGCCCACCACCGGATACTTATTTGGCCTGGCAAAAACGCCAGCGCGATAAAACTATTAGATATGTTGTTGCCCGAGGTGATACGCTTTCCGGTATTGCCAAGCGCTACCAAGTCTCCGTTAATTCTATTCGCCGAGAAAATGATCTGGCCTCCAGTGTGATTAAAGTTGGTCAACGTATCGTTATTCCTTCTTCCTGACCGGTTTCTATATAAGGTTCTATGTCACAAATAAAACTGCTTAGTCCAAGACTGGCTAACCAAATTGCCGCTGGTGAAGTGGTAGAACGCCCTGCCTCTGTTATTAAAGAGTTGGTAGAAAATAGTATGGATGCCGGTGCAACACGCATTGATGTCGATATCGAAGCCGGTGGCGTTAAGTTAATGCGCGTGCGTGATAATGGTGGAGGTATTGAACAGGAAGATATGCCTTTGGCCTTAAGCCGTCATGCCACTAGTAAAATTATTGAGTTAGAAGATTTAGAGAATGTTGGCACCTTGGGTTTTCGGGGTGAGGCTTTGGCCAGTATTAGTTCGGTGTCGCGGTTAACGATGTTGTCGAATACAGAAGAAAAGGGCGCGGGCTGGAAGGCGCAGTCTGAAGGTCGGGATATGGAAGTGGAAGTCAGTCCGGCTCCACATCCCAAAGGTACCACGGTAGAAGTGCGAGACTTATTTTTTAATACTCCCGCCCGCCGAAAATTCCTACGCACAGAAAAAACTGAATTTGGTCATTTGGAAGAAGTGATTAAGCGGCAATCCCTGAGTCGCTTTGATGTGGGTTTTCATTTAAATCATAACGGCAAAGCGATTCATTCTTTAAAGCCCTGTAGTAGCCAGTTGGAACGCGAGCGCAGAGTGGCTTCAGTTTGTGGTCCTGCCTTTATGCAAAATGCGTTGCATATCGATACCGAGGCGGCGGGCTTGCGTTTATGGGGGTGGGTTGCTTTGCCAACATTTTCTCGCAGTCAGGGTGACCTGCAACACTTCTTTGTTAATGGCCGAGTGATCCGCGATAAATTAGTGAGCCATGCTGTGCGCCAGGCTTACCGCGATGTGTTATTTCATGGTCGTCATCCGGCGTTTGTTTTATATCTTGAATTAGATCCTTCTATTGTTGATGTTAATGTGCATCCAACCAAACACGAAGTTCGTTTTCGTGATGGTCGTACAGTACATGACTTTCTATTTCGAAGTTTGCATCGTTTGTTGGCGGATGTGCGTCCGGAAGATCAATTGGCGCCTACGGTGATGAATACTACAGCAGCTCCCGCCACCGGGATTAGTGGCGGAGAATTTCAGCAACAAGAAACGATTGCTCTGCGGCCTGCAGGAGCTGACCGGCCATCGCCTCAGCAAGTGCAGGAGCAGCTCAGTAGTTATAGCTCACTGTACAGCGGCGGGAAAGCCAGTGGCAATGACCGTGGTACAGTGCCTTCTGCGCCAGTACCTATACCTCCAGATGAAGACGGAGAAATTCCTCCCCTGGGCTATGCATTAGCACAGCTAAAAGGTATTTATATTCTTGCAGAAAACGAACAGGGCTTAGTACTGGTTGATATGCATGCCGCCCATGAAAGGATTACCTACGAGCGGATGAAAAACTCCCGGGAAGGCGAGGGCATCCAGACGCAACCGTTACTTGTGCCAGAGTCAATGGCTGTCAGTCAGCGCGAAGCCGATTATGTTGATCAGCATGCAGAGGTTTTTGTTACTTTAGGTCTTGGATTAGAGCGTGCCGGGCCAGAAACACTAATGATTCGAGAAATACCGATTATTTTACAAAGCAGTGATGTTGAACAATTAGTACGAGATGTCTTGTCTGACCTTATTGAGCATGGCAGTAGTGATCGTATCCAATCTCATATTAACGAGATTCTCTCCACCATGGCCTGTCATGGTTCCATCCGCGCTAACCGCCGTTTAACCATTCCGGAAATGAATGCTTTGCTTCGTGATATGGAAGAGACCGAGCGTAGCGGCCAATGCAATCATGGTCGCCCCACCTGGACCCAGATGTCTTTAGACGAGCTAGACAAATTATTCCTTCGGGGACAGTGACCTAACAGCTTGCTTTAGTGAGCTTGAGTTACGCCTTGTTAAGAGCTTTAATAAGAGTAGTGACCTTGACACAGCTATTAAATCGCCGTGCTTTTACCAGGCGTTACAACGACAGTCTTTAACGAATAGGCAGCAATGACTAGCACCGCTTTGCCCCCGGCTATCTTTTTAATGGGACCTACTGCCTCAGGTAAAACTGACTTGGCGATTCAACTCTGCCAGCAATTATCCTGTGAAATTATCAGTGTAGATTCGGCGCTGATTTACCGGGATATGGATATAGGTTCTGCCAAGCCTTCAGCGGAGGAGTTAACACGGGCTCCTCACCGTTTAATTAATATTCTCGATGTTGCCGAAAGCTATTCCGCTGCGGACTTTCGGGCTGATGCCTTGCGTGAAATGGCGGAGATTACAGCGCGGGGTAATATCCCTTTGCTAGTGGGTGGCACCATGCTGTATTTCAAAGCCCTGATTGAGGGTATGGCAGAAATGCCGGAAGCCGATACCAGTATTCGCGAAGGTATTGAACAAGAGGCCAAGCAGCATGGCTGGCCCTATGTACATGCCCAGCTGGATGAGGTTGATCCAGAGTCCGCTGCCCGAATCCATCCCAATCACTCCCAGCGGATTGAGCGTGCCCTTGAAGTCTATCGCGCCTCCGGTATGACCATGACCGAGCACCACCAGCGCCATCAAGAGCAACAACAACAGCCGGGCTATCAACAGACTATCTTGCCTTATGATGTTATCCAATTAGCGATAGCGCCTCTCGATAGAACCATCCTGCACCGTCGTATCGAAAAAAGATTTCACCTAATGTTGGAACAAGGCTTTGAAAAGGAGGTCACAGCATTGCGCCAGCGCGAGGACCTGCATCTGGATTTGCCCTCTATGCGGGCGGTTGGCTACCGGCAGATGTGGCAGTATCTTGATGGCGAGCTGGACCATCCCGCTATGGTTGAGCGTGGCATTATTGCTACCAGGCAATTGGCTAAACGTCAGTTCACCTGGCTCAATGGCTGGGAAGATTTGCACTGGCTGCATACCGATGAGCAAGGGTTGCTAGTCAGTAGTGAGCAAACAGCCGTTCAGGTTTCTGGTTTGCAGGGCCAGCCACCATTGGCAATGGCGTTGAAATATCTTAGTCCTTTGACTACCTAAGGCTATGATTTGGGCTATACTTGCACTGCTAAAGATCTTTAAGCACTGATTTGCCGTATAGCTAGCGTCAGCTGATATCCAGTAATAAAAGCAAATGATTAGAAGCAAAGAAAAAATTTAGGTCTCATTTATTATTATTATTTTTGGCCCCATTTGGGCTTTTAAGGAGAAATACCATGTCAAAAGGGCATACGTTACAAGACCCTTATTTGAATGTGTTACGTAAAGAGCGGGTTCCAGTTTCTATTTACCTCGTTAACGGCATCAAGCTGCAAGGGCAGATCGAGTCCTTTGACCAGTTTGTCGTGCTATTAAAAAACACCGTGAGCCAGATGGTTTATAAGCATGCTATCTCTACCGTGGTACCTTCGCGGGTAGTGCGCATGCCAATGCCTGATCAAGATGGCGATAGCTAAAAGCAACCAGCGGCGCTATTTGAGACTAAACGTTGTTTTTTGAACGTCCCGATACAGGTGAGCGGGCAGTGCTTGTTCACCTTGACCTTCGTCATGAGTCAGAGCGTGAAGATCCTCGGGAGTTTGAGGAGCTAGTCCTATCGGCGGGTGCTGACCCGGTGGTTTTAATTGGCGGCCAGCGCACATCACCTACCCCACGTTATTTTGTTGGTTCCGGCAAGCTGGAAGAAATTCGCACGCAAGTCAGTTTGCAAAATGCCGAAATTGTTCTGTTTAATCATGCTTTATCCCCTAGCCAAGAACGCAATTTAGAAGCCGAGCTGAAATGTCGGGTGCTTGACCGCACCGGTTTGATTCTGGATATCTTTGCCCAGCGTGCCCGTACCCATGAGGGTAAATTGCAGGTGGAGTTGGCCCAGCTACAACATATGTCGACGCGATTAGTACGCGGCTGGACTCACCTTGAGCGGCAGAAGGGGGGTATCGGCTTAAGAGGGCCGGGTGAAACTCAGCTGGAAACTGACCGCCGCTTACTGCGCGCACGGATCAAATCCATTACCAAGCGTCTGGACAAGGTTAGATGCCAGCGTGACCAGGGCAGAAGGGCGCGCAGCCGTGCAGCAATCCCTACCGTTTCACTGGTGGGATATACCAATGCGGGTAAATCCACCCTGTTTAATAGCATGACCGATTCCGAGGTTTATGCCGCCGACCAATTATTTGCCACCCTTGATCCTACTCTCAGAAGGATTTCAATTTCAGATTTTGGCCCCATTGTATTGGCAGATACGGTGGGCTTTATCCGGCATTTGCCCCACAAGCTGGTAGAGGCCTTTCGCGCCACCCTTGAAGAGGCAGCCCAGTCAGACCTGTTAGTGCATGTAATTGATTGCGCCGATGAAGAGCGCGCTGACAATATTGCCCAGGTCGAAATCGTGTTGAAAGAGATTGGGGCAGACACCATCCCCCGGTTGGAAGTCTTCAATAAAATTGACTTATTAGAGGCTGAGCCGCGTATTGATTATGATCAGGACGGAATTCCAAGGCGGGTTTGGCTATCAGCCCAGCAGTCCAGGGGCATCCCGTTATTAACCGAGGCCTTGGCCGAATGGTTGGGTGATGACCTTGTGCATGGCGAGCTTACCTTGCAGGCTGATCAAGGCCGTTTAAGAGCGGCGTTTTATGAGCAAAATGCGGTCGTTGTAGAAAACTATGACGATCAGGGCTTAAGCCAATTAGAAGTGCGCCTGCCCAAGTCGGACTTTTGCCGTATTGTCAGCGCCCAACAGTTAGACCCTGAAGTGCTGCTGGCAACCATGGCTAAAGGCCAAACAGGCAACTAAAGGCGACGCAGGCTCTGGAAATTTGATAGACTGCATCGCAACTACCCTGGCTACCGTGACCGATAGTCAGGCAAATAACGATTTATAAACTTTTACCTTAGTAATGGGAGAGTACAATGGCCTGGAATGAACCGGGTGGGGGCGATAATAAAGACCCCTGGAATAGCAACAACAATAACAATGGCGGCAACCGCAACGATGGCCCGCCAGACTTGGACGAAGCGTTCAAGAAGCTACAGGACAAGCTTAACGGCATGTTTGGTGGCGGCGGCTCCGGCAGCGGTGGCGGTTCAGGTAGCGCTGATATCAGCGGCAGCTTTATCGTGCTGGTGCTCGGTATTATCGCGATTATCTGGGGTGCCATGGGTATCTACCAGGTCGATGAAAAAGACCGTGCCGTAGTCCTGCGCTTTGGTAAATATATGGATACCCTGGGCCCAGGCCTGCACTGGAATCCACCCTTGGTCGATAATAAGTTTATCGTCAATATCACAGAGGAACGTCAATATCCTTCCCGTGGCTTGATGCTGACCAAAGATGAAAATATTGTTGAGTTGCCTTTGACGGTGCAATACAACATTGCCGATCCCAAAGCCTTTGTACTGAATGTTAAAAATCCTGAGCTGAGTTTACAGCAGGCCAGTGACAGTGCCCTGCGCCATGTAGTGGGCAGCAGTCGATTGGATGATGTTGTTTCCGTGGGTCGTGAGCAAATTGGTGTTGATGTACAAGTTCGCTTGCAGGAATATCTCGATAGCTATGGCACCGGTATTCAAGTGGTTAAGATCAATATCCAGGAAGCCAAGCCACCGACGGAAGTGAAAGAAGCTTACGATGATGTTATCAAAGCCCGGGAAGACCAGGAGCGTTTGATTAACGAAGCCCAGGCTTATTCCAACGGTATTATTCCGGAGTCTCGCGGTAAAGCTCAGCGTATTATCGAAGAGGCCAGTGGTTATAAAGCTAAGGTCATCGTTGAAGCCAAGGGTGAAGCCACCCGTTTTGAAAACCTGTTGACCGAATATAAAAAAGCCCCGGAAGTTACCCGCGAGCGTTTATACCTCGATGCGGTTCAGGACGTGATGAGCAAAAGCTCAAAAGTGCTGGTCGATATCGAGGGCGGCAATAATATGATGTATCTACCACTGGATAAACTGGTTCAGCAGCGCAACGAGTCAGATGTTGCACCGACTGTGTCTGGTATGAATATCAGTGATATCGCCGATGAAGTGATTAAAAAGCTGCGCCGTGATCAATCGGCCAACCGCAGCAGGGGGACACGTTAATGAATCGATTAATTCCTGTATTTATATTAGTGTTTTTGGCAGTCATTATTGCTGACAGCAGTCTCTATGTGGTTAAAGAAACCGAACGTGCGGTTAAATTACGTTTTGGTCGTTTGATTGATACTGATATTAAGCCAGGCCTGCATATCAAAATGCCTTTGGCGGATGATATTCGCAAGTTTGATGCCCGGGTGATGACTCTGGATGCCCAGCCAGAAAGCTTCCTGACGGTACAGAAAAAACGTCTCATCGTTGATTCTTTTGCCAAATGGCGTATCGCCGATGTAGATACCTACTATAAGGCCACTGGTGGTAACGAAGCTCAGGCCATGAACCGTTTAGCCAAGCGTGTTAACGATGGCCTGCGGAATGAGTTTGGTACCCGTACCCTGAATGAGGTGGTGTCTGGTGAACGTGACATTCTGATGAAGGATATCAAAGACGGCCTGAACGAGCGTGTTAAGGAGTCGTTAGGTGTTGAAGTGGTTGATGTCCGGGTTAAGCGTATTGATCTACCCCCTGAGGTTAGCGATGCGGTATTCCGCCGGATGCAGGCTGAACGGGAAAAAGAAGCCCGCGAACTGCGTTCCGAGGGTCTTGAGGAAGCTGAAAAGATCCGTTCATCAGCTGAACGTGAAAAGACCATCATTGAAGCTACTGCCTATAGTGAAGCCGAGTTACTCCGAGGTGAGGGCGATGCCCAGGCCGCAGCGACCTACGCCGCAGCCTACAGCAAAGACCCTGAGTTCTATGCCTTTGTGCGTAGCTTGAATGCCTATCGCTCATCCTTTAAGGATAAGGGCGATATTATGCTGGTTGATCCCCAGAGTGACTTCTTTAAGTACCTGAACGATAGTAAAGCTGGCCGCTAAGCCTCCCACTTTGTCGTCCCCGCGGAGGCGGGGACCCAGCCTGCATGCTGCTATTTCCGCTAAAGCGGAACACTACAGCACTGGATTCCCGCCTGCGCGGGAATGACGTGGGTAGAGTAGCCAAAACTTACGAAAAATGTGTTAGAATCCCGCAAACCGAGCAGCGTCATGAGTTACAAGCCAAAATCATGATATTGCGCGGTTTTTTTGTGCTTGATGATCTTTCACTTTCCTGGATTGAATATGACCATTGCTGATCGTTGGTTGTTACCCGATGGCGTTGAAGAACTGCTGCCTGAACAGGCTGCGCAGGTAGAAGCCCTGCGCCGCAAGTTACTCGACCTCTATGATAGCTGGGGCTATGAGTTGGTAATCCCCCCGCTGATTGAATTTACCGAGTCCCTGTTGGTGGGCCTTGAGCATGATATCGATATCCAGACCTTTAAAGTGGTAGACCAGCTCAGTGGTCGTACTATGGGTATTCGCGCCGATATCACCCCGCAGACAGCCCGTATTGATGCCCATAGCCTGAACCGTGAAGGTCCGGTGCGTCTTTGTTATGCCGGCAGCGTACTGCACACCAAACCCAAATCCCTGATGGCTTCCCGTTCCCCCATACAACTGGGCGCAGAACTCTATGGCGATGCCACCATTGGTGCTGATATTGAAGTTATCAGCCTGATGCTGGAAACCTTGCGGGCCGCCAGTGTCGAGCAGATTACCCTGGACCTTGGCCATGTCAGTATTTACCGCGCTCTGGTAGCACAGGCGGAATTAGATGATGATACCGAGCAGCAGTTATCCGATGCCCTGCAGCGCAAATCCAGCGTTGATATTGAAGCGGCGATTGCCAATGGCATTAACGATCCTGCGCTGGCCGATATGATGCGCGCACTTAGCCAGTTAAATGGTGATCGCTCAGTACTTGATCGGGCCAAAACCGAATTAGCTAACGCGCCAGTAGAAGTCGCCCAAGCGATTGATGATCTGGCCAATGTGGCAGACCAGATTGCCGCCAGAATGCCCGGCGTTAATCTCTATTTTGATTTAAGCGAATTACGCGGTTATCACTACCACACCGGTTTAGTGTTTGCTGCCTTAGCTCCCGGGCATGGCCAGGCTGTTGCCAATGGTGGTCGCTATGATGATATCGGCGAAGTGTTTGGTCGTGCCAGGCCAGCTACCGGTTTTAATACCGACTTAAAAGCACTGCTAAGTTATTTATCCGCTGATGATAGCGTGCAAGTAGTTGAGAGTATTTTTGCTCCCGACAGCAGCACACTATCCGCAGCAGACAGTTTGTCATTATGGCAAACGGTACAAACATTAAGAGCCGAAGGCGAGCGGGTGGTTTGCGCTTTGTCCGGGCAAACCTCAGCCCCTGATTGTAATCGCTATCTGCAATTACAAAATGGCCAGTGGCTGACTGTTAATTATTAGTTTTGGAAACATGTAATCCAGAACAACCTTAAATTAAAGTAATGAGTGAAGTAATGAGTAAAAATGTAGTCATATTAGGCACCCAGTGGGGCGATGAAGGTAAAGGTAAGATCGTTGACCTGTTGACGGATCAAGCCGATTTAGTAGCCCGTTTTCAAGGCGGCCATAACGCCGGGCACACCTTGGTTATCAACGGTGAAAAAACGGTTTTACACCTTATTCCTTCAGGTGTTTTGCGCGATGAAGTGCAATGTCTAATTGGTAATGGTGTGGTGCTATGCCCTGAAGCTTTGCTAAAAGAAATTGGTGAGCTGGAAGAAAAGGGTGTTCCTGTTCGAGAGCGTTTACGTTTAAGTCCCGCCTGCCCATTAATTCTTGATTACCATATTGCTCTGGACCAGGCTCGTGAATTAGCCCGTGGTGAAGCAAAAATTGGTACCACTGGTCGCGGTATTGGTCCAGCCTATGAAGATAAAGTAGCCCGTCGTGGTGTGCGTTTGGGTGACTTGTTACACCCAGAGCGTTTTGCCAGCAAACTAAAAGAAGTGATGGAGTTACATAACTTCCAGCTGACAGAATATTACAAAACTGATGCGGTGGATTATCAAAAAGTTTATGACGAAGCAATGGAAATGGCTAAGCAATTAAAGCCAATGATTGCCGATGTAACTGGTATCTTGCACGATTCCCGCGAAGACGGAAAAAATATTTTATTTGAAGGTGCCCAGGGTTCTTTGCTGGATATTGATCACGGTACTTACCCTTTTGTAACTTCTTCTAATACCACCGCTGGTGGTACTGCTACTGGTAGTGGCTTCGGTCCATTGTATTTGGATTATGTTCTGGGTATCACCAAGGCTTACACCACGCGTGTAGGTTCTGGCCCTTTCCCCACAGAATTATTTGATGATGTAGGTGCGCACCTGGCAGAAAAAGGCCACGAGTTTGGCGCGACTACAGGTCGCCCCCGTCGCTGTGGCTGGTTTGATGCGGTGGCGTTACGCCAAGCGGTTCGTATTAATAGTATTTCCGGTATTTGTTTGACCAAGCTGGATGTTCTTGACGGTTTGGAGACCATTAAAGTGTGTACGTCTTACCAGGATGCTAATGGCAACGCGGCACCCATGCCGGTTGACGCAGATGACTACGAGGATTTAGTGCCAGTCTATGAAGAGTTACCGGGTTGGAGTGAATCAACCTTAGGCGCTAAAACCCTGGAAGAAATTCCTGAAGCGGCTCGCGCTTATATTAAGCGCCTGGAAGAGTTGGTGGGAGCGCCAATTGATATTATCTCTACCGGACCTGACCGCGTAGAAACTATCGTATTACGCCATACCTTTGATTAAATAAACCCCCGTCGTTCCCGCGAATGCGGGAACCCAGTGCTGTAGATTTCCGCTAAAGCGGAAATAACAGCATAATCATGCAGTCTGGATCCCCGCCTGCGCGGGGATGACATCTTGTTAGGTCGGCTCACCTATCACCTATCACCTATCACCTATCACCTGATCTTTACCCTGTTGCTTGGCTGTGTACATCAACTTATCAACCCGGTCAAAAAAGTCATCAAGATCTTCTCCATGACGGAAGCAAGATACACCAAAGGATGCTGTGATGCGTCCAATCACTTTGCCGTTGGACCCTGTCGTTAATTGCCTGGCCACTACAGCTTTACGTAAGTTTTCTGCGACACGCATAGCGCCTTCAAAATTGGTGTCGGGAAGAATAATCGCAAACTCTTCGCCGCCGTAACGGGCGAGGATATCATTGCCTCTAACGTTTTTTCCTAATGTTGAAGCAATAAATTTTAAAATCTTATCGCCAATCTGGTGGCCAAAGGTATCATTGATGCGTTTGAAATCATCAATATCCAAAACCACCAGCGCACAACTACTGCCTTCTTCGGTCGCTTTTTCTGTGGCATTTTTTAGTGCTACGTCATAGCCGCGGCGATTAATAATTTGGGTTAACGAATCAGTCAGCGCATCATTGCCCAAACGATTAACATCTTGGCGCAGTGTTGAAATTTCATCGGACAAATTATGTAAGGTTGTTTGAATATTGGAATTTACATTGTGCGCTTGCCTGGCTTGATCTGTCACTGTAGTGACAATTTCTTTTACTTCTCCAATAGAGGGATTGTTATCCAGCTTTCTAATACATTCGTTGAGCTTGTCACTAAATTGATTGGATGAGGAGTCCCACTCTTTTAGATGACCAACCATAACATTGAGCATGTCACCAATAGCAATACGGGTGTCGTCAATATCTCGTTGGTCGTGGCTGGCAATATGCTGAATAAATAATTTTTGACAGACAGCCTCATTGATCGCCTTTTGTTGGATGATCATAGTGTCAATATCGTTATTAAGCTGATCAATAGAGCCGGCGGCATATTCAAACCACAGCCGATAATTGTCAGGTACAGGACTGAGTTTATAATTGTCCAGATTCTCAAGCGTGGAATTCAGCAAGAGTTTAGCTTGAAGCTTGTTGTGCATTAAATGATTATTCCCTGTGTGCGCTATTGCTTAGGCTTATCCAATCCTGATCTATCCTGCATGGTCGATTGTAGGGCATTTTGCTGGCAACGTTAAGTCAACGGTGCGCAGAATTAGCTAATCTTGGTATCTTCCAGACTGTGCTTGATGGTCTTTAATTGCTGGTCAACCGCGGGTCCCTTTTGCAGCGCTAACCCGGTGGCCAAAATATCAATAATAGTCAGGATAATAATGCGGGTTGTCATAGGTACATAAATCGTGGTGTCTTCCAGTTCGTTGCCCGATGTTATGGTGATATCCGCCAGCTCCCCCAGTGGGGATTGGGGGTGGGTAATCGCAATGACTTTCGCTTTGCTCTGCCGGGCAATCCTGGCCACCTCTATCATCGACTCGGTGCGACCGGTAAATGAAAATAGCAAAATGGCTGTTTCTTCATTGGCCGCGGCAGCAGCCATCCGCTGCATCAGGTGATCTTCATAGGCGATAGTGGGGGTGCCTAAGCGAAACAGCTTATGCTGGGCATCCTTGGCAATTGCAGCTGCGCCACCCATACCAAAAATTTCAATCCGCTTGGCCTGGCCCAGGGCTGCAACGGCTTGCTCAATAGCTTCGGTTGGTAAATTTCCCCGAAGATATTCCAGGGCAGCCTGATTGGCGTTAATACGTTTTTCTATATAACTGGCTGCACTATCCCCTGTTGATACAGCCTCACTGATAAATGAGCTATTGCTGACTAAGCTCCTGGCCAGTTGCACTTTAAACTCAGGAAAACTGGTACAACCCAATGTTTTGCAAAACCGTGAGATCATTGGGTCACTGACCTGTGCCAATCGCGCCAGATCCGCCGTGGTGCTATTCACCGCTGCCTCCGGGTCTGCCAAAATCGCTTCGCCAATACGTGACTCAGCCTTACTGAGGGAGGGCAGGGATTGCTTAAGGTGTGTCAGTATCGTCATAAGTCATGGGTCATTGATCATAGGTCATGGATCGCATGTAGTTAAATTACATAAGATGCTGGTTGTTAATCGTTTTTTGAGTATAACTGTTAATCCAGTTAAATTAACAGTGGCGGAGAAGATGATGGCAAAATTAAAAACTCAGACAACGTTGATCTGCGCAATTACGATTAATCTGGTGTCATAATAGGTGGCGATAATCAGTTAGGGCACTATCTCTCACTGTTTTTATCAGAGAAGCGTTAAAGGAGTAGTTGATGAAGCGATTACATTCATTGAGCAAAGGGTTTTTCTGTTGGCTGCTTATTTTTTTACTACCGGCAAGTCCGGTCTTTGCTGAAATTTATAAGTGGGTAGATGAAGACGGCAAGGTGCACTTTGGTGACAAGCCAAAAGATGATGAAACAAGCCAGGCCAGTGAAAAGGTGGAATTACAACAAAACTATGTGCCCGGGGAGGGAATACCTGAAGAACAAATACAGGCCCAGAGAGACTTCCTGAGAAAAAAGGATGAGCAGCGAAAACAACAAAAGCAGAACCGGGAGGCCGCTGCTTTAAAGCGTAAAGAACTACAAGCTGACTGCGACAGGATGCGCAATCAGTTGAAGGGTTATACCACCGCGAAAGTGGTGAGTGGACGAGTTCAGCGAAAGGAATACTTTACCGAAAACGGTGAACCGGTTACATCCAGGCGACAGGATGAAATAGTTGCAGAGTTGGAGAAGTCCATTAATAAAAAGTGCGGTACCACACCATTAAGGAATTAATACCAGCTTACCTTTAACATCGCGGTTCATAACTTTGGCCAGTGCGGCGCTGGTTTCGGATAGTGGAAACTCACGATCGGTGACCAGCCTGACTTTATCTTCAGAGTACCACCGCATCAGCTCTTTCATATTTTCAGCAAATACGGCGGGCTCATGCTGGGTAAAGCTACCCCAGTAAACGCCAACCACACTGTACTCTTTGACCAAAGTCAGGTTGATTGGGAGTTTGGGAATAGTGCCGCTGGCAAAACCAATCACCAGCAGACGTCCGTTTCGGGCCATGGAGCGAGAGCAGGAATCAAAGGCCTCGCCACCGACAGGGTCGTAAACGACATCAACCCCTTTACCCCCCGTCAGTTCTTTTACCGTGCTTTTCAGATCCTGGTCGCTGTAATTAATTAACTCGTCAGCACCATTCTCTTTCGCAATGGCGAGTTTTTCGGCACTGGAACAGGCGGCAATAACGTTGGCCCCCATGGCCTTACCAATTTGTACCGCGGCAATACCGGTGCCACCGGCGGCACCTAATACCAGTAGTGTTTCACCGGCTTTTAGCTGACCGCGCTGCTTCAATGCGTGATGGGCAGTGCCGTGGGCGCAGAGCAAATTAGCGGCATCGGTGTGAGACATGGTGTCGGGTATCGGTACCAGTGTTTTGGGATTGCAGGCAATCTTCTCTGCAAAAGCTCCGGTACCCGTGGAGAGCCCCAGCACCCGGGTGCCGGTAGCAAGAACCTTCGCATCAGCTCCCTGTTCTGCCACAACACCGGAAAATTCCATGCCGGGAATAAAAGGTAAGGGCGGCTTTACCTGATAGAGGCCCTGAACCAAAAGACCGTCCGGGAAGTTAACGCCGGCGGCCTTAATATCAACCACCACTTCATTCTCTTGCGGTGTCGGCTCCGGTACATCGGTGTATTTGAGTTGATCCAGGGGTGCAAATTCTTCACAGACAATCGCTTTCAAAATTATTGTTCCTTTTAGTCAATCAGTTGTACGGCGAAACCAGAAAGTGCCTCGGCAAGTTTGCCGGTTTCCAGGGCTTGTTCGTTGGAGGCGTTGCCGTCCAATGCCCGCTTATAGACACCCTGGCAAATAGACGCCAGACGGAAAAAGCTGAACGCCAGATAGAAATTCCAGTGTTCTATAGCGTCGATGTTCCGTAGCTGGCAATAGTAGTCGATAACAGTTTGTTCATCCGGCAGACCTTCCTGTTCCAAATCCAGCCCCAGCAATCCTTTCACCTGACCAATTCTGGGTAGTCGCAAGCACATACAGAAATAGGCGAGATCTGCCATCGGGTGACCTAAAGTGGAAAGCTCCCAATCGAGCACGGCAATGGCGCGGGGTTCGTCAGCTTGGAACATGATATTGTCCAGTCGGTAGTCGCCGTGGATCAGGCTGACTTGGCCATCGTCCTCGGGGATATGTGCCGCCAGCCAATCCATTAATCGCTCCATGGTTTCAACGGTGTGGGTTTCTGCTGCGCGGTATTGTTTGGTCCAGCGGCTGTACTGGCGTTCAAAGTAGTTGCCGGGTTTACCGTAATCGCCCAGCCCCACTTTATTCACATCAACGTCGTGCATGGCCGCCAATACGCGGATCAGCTCCATATACATGGGTTTGCGATCTTCCTTGGTCAGCTCTGGCAGAGCGGGGTCCCAAAGGATGCGTCCCTTTTCAAAACTCATGATGTAGAACATGCTGCCAATCACATCGTCGTCTTCGCACAGGCAGTAGGGATGGGCTACAGGTACATCGGTATCTTTCAGTGCCTGAAGCACAGCGTATTCACGATCCACAGCGTGTGCCGACTTTAACAGCTTACCCGGTGGCTTGCGACGCAGTACGTATTGTTTGCCTGGGGTCGTCAACAGGAACGTAGGGTTGGATTGGCCACCGGCAAATTTTTCAGCGGTCAATGGGCCAGAGAAATCCTCGATCTGTGTTTCCAGATATTGACAAAGGCGATCGGTATCGAAGTCGTGAACGGATTGGCTCATAATTTTTCTCGAAGTGGGTTAGGCGTAGGTGATCATATGTTGATGATCGGGGTGTTCCAGGTGGGCCAGATTGTTAAAGCTGGCGAGTCTGGTATTTTCAGAGTTAAAGAAAAACTGGCTGAAACTGGTGTTTCTTATTTGCAGGTTAAGCTCAATAGCCATATTGGCTGGTGCCTGCAGAACCTGATGGGTAATGGCGCTGATCGGGCCGCCAGAGCTTACCACCAGAATGCGACGTGAACTGGATTGTTGAATGGTGCCAAGGGCGTTGTTGACCCGGGCGATAAAATTATCCCAGTTTTCTTCCAGTTCACCCTGTAATTGATTCTGGCACCAGGCGAGCAGGGCTGGTTTTAATAGCTGGTAGGCGGCTTTCTTATCGATCTCGCCTTTCCCCTTGAGAGCTGCGCTCTGTTCAATATATGCCGCAGTCAACGATTCAAAATCATATTCATTCAAACCGTCCACCCGGGTGGTCGGCAGATCCAGGTCAATTCCCTTGAGAATGCCATCGGCTGTTTGCTGGTGGCGTAATTGCGTGCCGGTAAACAGCTCATCAAAAGTGATGCCGCGCTGCGCAAAATGTCGCCCCAGAATTTCTGCTTGTTCTACACCCATAGGGGAAAGCTGATCATAATTGTTTGACCCGAGAGAGGCTTGTCCGTGTCTGACCAGATAAAATTCAGCCATTGATGGGTTCCAGTTTAGTCTTTTGACCCTCGAGGAGTAAGCGCTATCGACAAAGGGTATTGATTGTTATGTATTGGCATTGATTATGTCAATATTAGCTGGTTAGAGCAAGTCGTTGAGTGAGAGCGAACCTTGGGAGCTAGCCAGATTTTTCTCATTTGCTATTGTGTTCTTTTGCGCAGGTCATTATCTTTGCACCATCATTTAAAACGGAATTTTAATTGAGCTTGTAAGAGCGAATGTTAAAAGAGGATAAGGAAATCATCATGATCACATCAATCAATAACCTCCGCAATAAAACAAAAATCATGTTAGCCGCCCAAAAGGCGCTGATTGCTGCGGATGCTAATTATCACGCTTGGGTCAGTGAATTGAAGCCGGAGGGCAGGAAGCACAGCTGGATGAATTAAAAATTCGCTGGCGGCACTTTTTATCTGACTGCGAACAGCTTAAGCAGGATTTCTCTGTTGTTGAAAACCGGTTGTCTGAAGAGGTTAATTTAGCGAAGACATGGTTAACCGAAAATTATCAGGATGTTAGGGATAATTTTGACCCGACGGTTGTTAAGTTTCGGAAGAAGTACAAAATTATTATATCGGCTGATGTTTTGGATGATTTAAGCGAAATGGAAGTTGATGATGAGTCGTCATAATACTGTGATCCTTAGGGCTTCAGGTTCCGATTGTAATCTTTTTCAATTTCTGTCCCTAAGTTAGTTAGTCTTGTTTCTCCTTCTTTAAGAACAGAGCGTTCGCAAAAATACCAGGTATCAGTCAATCCACCCTGAATAAGATAGAAAACAACACCGGTAATGTGACACTCAATAAAATAGAGAACAACAATGGCAACGTGAAGCTCGATACATTGAATACGATCTGCAAGTAATTAAAATGTGAGATGGGTGATCTGTTTATTTAAATCGCAAGAGATTCACATGTTTGATAAATAGAACTGAGGATAACAAAGGAATAATGGTGCCCAGGAGAGGACTTGAACCTCCACGGGGTTGCCCCCACTAGCACCTGAAGCTAGCGTGTCTACCAATTTCACCACCTGGGCTTTAAACAAGCATTGTGCCTGATTTAAAGAGCATGCCTTTTTTATACCGCGTTACGACATGCTACGCGGGGTCGCTACCGGCTCCTGCCTCTCGCGACACTAGTGCATCCTGCACGTCGTCTACCAATTTCACCACCTGGGCAGTGCGTTGGGGGCTGGGATGCCCCTGTAGCTGAGGCGCGCAATTTACTCCCGAGCCCTCCTTTTGTCAATAAAAGACCCGTTAATTAGATAGTTGCGTATAATAGACGTAACAAATACCCAATAATCAACGGATTTACCCCTTCCCATGGCAAAACGCCTAACCGATAAAGACCCTCATGCTGATCGTGAAGCGCAGAAATACGAGCAGCCCATACCCAGTCGTGAATTTATTATGGAATTTCTTGAGCAGGCCGAAGGGCCGCTTAACCGTAATCAGCTCACCAAAGCGCTGGAGCTTAAAGACTACCAGGATGTTGAGGCGCTCCGCCGTCGCCTAAAGGCGATGGAGCGTGATGGCCAGCTGATGCGTAACCGCAAAGGGGCTTATGGCCTGGTTGATAAAATGGACCTGGTACGGGGCAGGGTATCGGCACATCGGGATGGTTATGGTTTTTTGATACCTCAAGAGGGCGGTGATGATTTATACCTGAATAGCCGCCAGATGAACACCGTATTTGATGGCGATGAGGTTATCTGTCGCAGTGCAGGCTACGATCACCGCGGTAAGCTTGAAGGGGTGATTGTTGAGGTGATTCACCGCAACACCCAGCAGTTGGTAGGTCGTCTATTTGATGAAAACGGTGTGGTGTTTGTCGCGCCGGATAATGCCAAGATTAATCATGACATTATTATTCCCCGTGAAGCGGTCGGTGATGCTGAAGTTGAGCAATATGTGATGGTAGAAATCACCAGTCAGCCGGGTTGGCGTAAGCCGCCTACGGGGCGGGTGCTTGAAGTGCTTGGTGAGCATATGGCGCCGGGGATGGAAATTGATGTGGCCATTCGCACACATAATATTCCTTATGTTTGGCCGGAAGAAGCAGAGCGCGAAGCGTTAGCTTTATCGGCGGAGCCTTTGGAAGAAGACAAACTGAATCGGGTCGATTTACGTAAGTTGCCTTTTGTCACTATTGATGGCGAAGATGCTCGCGATTTCGATGATGCAGTGTACTGTGAGTCGAAGCTGTTAGGTGGTTGGCGTTTATGGGTGGCGATTGCTGATGTCTCTCATTATGTTCAGGTAGGTAGTGCTCTTGATCAAGAGGCAACATTGCGAGGCAATTCTGTATATTTTCCTGAGCAGGTTGTACCGATGTTACCCGAGGCTTTGTCTAACGGTTTATGTTCGTTAAAGCCCAAGGTGGACCGCTTATGCATGGTCTGCGAAATGACCATTAGCAAGGCGGGAAAAATCAGCGGTTATAAGTTTTACGAAGGGGTGATGCACTCCCATGCGCGACTTACCTATAACAAAGTAGGTGCGATTCTTGATAATAAAAACCCGGATAGCAAACCGCTGCGCATTGAATATAAAAAAGTTGTGCCGCATCTCGAAAACCTTCACAACCTGTATAAAACATTACGGATAGCTCGCAGCAAGCGTGGCGCTATTGATTTTGAAACCACGGAAACCCGTATGGTTTTCGGTAAGGACCGAAAAATTTCCGAAATTATTCCGGTGGTGCGTAATGATGCCCATAAATTAATTGAGGAATGTATGTTGGCGGCGAATGTTGCCGCGGCCAAGTTTTTGGAAAAACACAATGTACCGGCTTTGTTCCGGGTACACGAAGGCCCAACGGAAGAAAAGCTGGAAGCCTTAAGAAAATTTTTGGGTGAATTGGCGATGGATTTACCCGGTGGCAATAAGCCGGGGCCAGATGATTATCAGGTGCTGTTATCGCAGTTAGGTGATCGCCCCGATGCGCATATTATACAAACGATGATGTTGCGTTCTTTGCGCCAGGCGGTTTATCAACCAGAAAATCTTGGGCACTTCGGTTTGAACTACGATGCCTATGGCCATTTTACTTCACCGATTCGTCGTTACCCTGATTTGTTAGTGCATCGTGCTATTCGTCATATTGTACGCAGCAATATGGAAAGCAAGAAGGTTAAACGTGTTGATGGTGCAACTGTCTTGCCTAAGAAAGCTATTTACCCCTATGAAATGCCTGACTTATTGGTATTGGGTGAGCAGTGCTCAATGACTGAGCGCCGAGCCGATGATGCTACTCGTGAAGTTGTGGCTTGGTTAAAGTGCGAATATTTACAAGACCGCGTTGGTGATACCTTTGATGGGGTTATTTCGGCAGTCACCGGGTTTGGTTTGTTTGTGGATTTGGTGGATGTCTATGTTGAAGGTTTGGTGCATGTTAGTGCGCTGGCCAGTGACTATTATCATTTTGATCCTGTTAAGCAGCGCTTAATTGGTGAGCGTACCGGCACCAGTTTCCAGCTGGGTGATTCTGTTAAGGTACAGGTTGCTCGCGTCAGTTTAGATGATAAGAAAATTGATCTTGAGTTGGTGGAAGGTTCCAGTCGCGCCAAGCGTCGTGCAGAGAAGTCGGGTAAGCCGCTTAAAAAGGGGGATAAGCGCCCGGTGGTCAAAAAGAAAAAAGATGAGAAAAAACCAGCCAAAAAATCGAGCGCCAGTAAAGGCGTTAGAAAAAGAAAACGTAAATAGTCGTGAGTTAAAAATATTGTGAGTGAAACACATTGGGTTTTTGGTATTCATGCCGTTGAGGCATTATTACAGCGCCAGCCAAATCGTATTGAAGAGTTGTGGTTGCAAAAAGGACGTAGCGATCAGCGTATGCAAGATATTCAACAGCATGCAAAAGCGTTGGGTGTTAAATGTAAAGCTGTAAGTCGTGATGAGTTGGATGAGCAGGCCGAAGGTAATCACCAGGGGGTGATGGCAAAAACAAAACCAGCACAAACCTTGCGTGATCGCGATTTAAAAGAGTTGTTAGATGCCGCTGAGCATCAGCCATTGTTGCTGATTCTTGACGGCGTGACCGACCCGCATAATTTGGGTGCTTGTTTGCGCACCGCCGATGCCGCTGGCGTTGATGCAGTGATTGCCCCCAAAGATAATTCTGCGCCTCTTAATGGCACCGTTAGAAAGGTTGCCTGTGGTGCTGCTGAGGTTATTCCTTATATTCAGGTAACCAACCTGGCCAGAACGATGAAGGATATTCAAGAGCGTGGTATCTGGATTACCGGTACTGCCGGTGAAGCTGAGCAGAGTGTTTATGATGCTGATTTTAGTGGTGCTGTGGCATTGGTGATGGGCGCAGAAGGTAAGGGTATGCGCCGCTTAACCCGTGAGAATTGTGATTTTTTGGTGAAACTGCCTATGGCAGGCTCGGTAAGCAGCTTGAACGTATCAGTGGCTACCGGTGTCTGCTTATTTGAGATTGTCCGTCAGCGCGGCTAGTCGTCATTCCCGCGAAGGCGGGAATCCAGTGCTGTAGATTTGCGCTTTAGCGGAAATAACAGCATTGGCATGCAGGCTGGATTCCCGCCTTCGCGGGAATGACGTTCTAATGGCGTTGTTTGATGGTCTTTAGGCGATTATTTGCCCACTTTATACCCCATTCCCTTGCTATCCCCCCTCATATCCCCTAAAATCCGCGCCTCTTAAATCCCAGTAGTCCGCTTTGCGAGACCGCTGGGGCTCCTTGTCACACTGGGGTTCCTCAATGAATCAGCAGGTGACTTAACCCGTAAGGAGATGCTATGCGTCATTACGAAATTATATTTTTGGTCCACCCGGACCAGTCAGAGCAAGTGCCCGGCATGGTCGAGCGCTATACCCAGGCCATCGAGAAAGACGGCGGTAAAATCCACCGTTTGGAAGACTGGGGTCGTCGCCACCTGGCTTACCCTATCAACAAGATCCACAAGGCTCACTACACGCTGATGAATGTAGAAGCCAATCAAGAAGCGATCGATGAGTTAACCACCAACTTCCGTTATAACGATGCCGTTATTCGTAACTTGGTATTGGTTATGGATGATGCGGTTACTGCCGAATCACCCATCATGAAAGCCGAGAAAGAGAGCCGTGAGCGTCGCGCTGCACGTCCTGAGCGCCGTGAAGAATCAGCACCTGCTGCTGAAACTGCACCGGCAGAAGAAGCCCCAGCTGCTGATGAAGCTGCTGGCGAATAACCCTCGGACTAATAGATAGGAGATATCCCATGGCACGTTTTTTCCGCCGTCGTAAGTTCTGCCGTTTTACTGCAGAAGGTGTTGACCAGATTGACTATAAAGATCTGGACACGTTGAAAGCCTATGTTTCTGAAACTGGCAAAATTGTACCTAGCCGTATTACAGGTACCAAAGCCAAGTATCAGCGTCAGTTGTCTACCTGCATTAAGCGGGCACGTTTCTTGGCTTTATTGCCATACACTGACGCGCATAAGTAATTAGTTTTAAGTTGATTGTTTAGGTTTCGGAACCGTCATTTATGAGAGCTTTGGCTGAATATGTGATGAAAGGGCGCTCGCAGGCTGTGATAGCTGCCGCACTCGCCACCGGAACGGTTTTATTTGCCTGGGTCGGCGCCGCAGTGATTGCTTTAGTCACATTGCGAAAAGGATCCAACCAGGGTGGCCAGGTGCTACTTTGGGCGATGTTACCCGCTGTTGTTATGGCAGCCATGGGTGACACCGGGCCAGTCACTACCCTGTTGGGAGTGATGTTGGCAGCGATAGTGTTGAGGTCTACCGCCTCCTGGTCATGGGCATTAGTTGCCGCAGTGGTCTCGGGGATAGTAACCGCCTTAGTATTGATGACATTTGGACGTGGCTATCTCGAAGAGATTCTGCGTTTATTGGGCGATGCGCTTGCGCAGTTGGCCAGTCAGAATACTGAATCAGCAACATCACAGGTAGCGCAGCCTACCGTTACCCAGGTAGCGGGCTTACTAGGTTTGAGCAATGCCTTCATGGTTGTGATGTGTTTGATACTGGCGCGGTGGTGGCAATCATTATTGTATAACCCGGGTGGTTTCAGGACTGAGTTTCACGCTCTGAGATTACCGCCACAGCTATGCGTTGCGCTGCTGCTGGTTGGGTTGCTGCTATCAACACTGGGCTCGGATTATCGGCTATTAGCCGTCATATTCGCCCTGCCATTTATGTTTGCTGGTTTAGCGCTGGTGCATGGCCTGGCAGCAAAGCGGCAGATAAACAGCAATATCCTGATAATGTTTTACATTGCCTGGCTATTGTTTGACCCGGTTAAGGCATTATTAATAATCGCGGCAATCGTCGATAGTTGGATCAATTTTCGCGGGCGTGTGGCAGATAAAGGCCCAGGCTCGGAATAAATACGAAACAGTTGTAAGCCAATGGCAACAACTGGATATATAGAGGGTAAGAACAATGCAAGTTATTCTACTGGAAAGAGTTGGTAAGCTTGGTGATCTTGGCGATACAGTGAATGTTAAAGCCGGTTTCGGTCGCAACTACCTGATCCCATACGGTAAAGCTGTACCAGCTACTGCAACGAATGTTGCTGATTTTGAATCACGTCGTGCTGACCTGGAAGCGGCTGCCGCTGATAAGAAAGGTGTTGCTGAAGGTCGCGGAACACAGCTGGCTGAGGTGTCTATCACTATCGAAGCCAATGCTGGCGACGAAGGTAAGCTGTTTGGTTCAATCGGTACTCGTGATTTGGCTGATGCCATCACTAAAGCCGGTGTTGAAGTGAGCAAATCTGAAGTACGTCTGCCTACGGGTGTTATTCGCGAAATCGGCGAATACGAGATTGATATTCAGTTGCACTCAGAAGTGACGCAGACGGTTAACGTTTCAGTTATTGCCGAAGCTTAATAGCCACTGTCATCCCCGCGAAGGCGGGGATCCAGTGCTGTAGATTTCCGCTATAGCGGAAATAACAGCTTACGCATGCAGTCTGGATTCCCGCCTTCGCGGGAATGACGTAGTTTGTTAGAAAAGCACCCCGGTCTTATTGATTGGTGTGCTTTTTTTTTACCGGTGACGCAGGACTCTAGACCCATCTCCTGTTAGCATATGTTCCCTCGCGACCAATAACATAAAGAACGGCTGTGGATACTGAAAACGACCCACCTACAAATCTGGATAATGTCTTCGACTTTGGCTTTGCCAATGACGGGGAGATGCTGGATGTAAAAGTGCCTCCGCACTCGGTAGAAGCGGAGCAGTCAGTGCTGGGTGGCCTAATGATCGCCAACAGTGCCTGGGATGATGTGGCCGACCAGGTCGCAGCGACTGATTTCTACCGCGGTAGCCATCGCGAGATCTTCCTGCAAATGGGCAAGTTGGTGGAGGCTGGTGAGCCGGTGGATGTGATCACCTTGTCTGAAGCCCTGAATAATAATGATTTGCTGGAGCAGGTAGGTGGCGTCGCCTACCTTGCCGGGTTGGCCAATAATACGCCCAGTGCCGCCAATATCAGCGCCTATGCCAAGGTAGTACAGGAGCGTTCAAGCCTGCGCGCTATGATTAATACCGCCAATGATATTGTTGAGAGCGGTTTTAACCCCGAGGGCCGTGACAGTGGTGATCTGCTGGATGAGGCCGAGCGCAGGATTATGCAAATTTCCGAGGAGCGCCCGAAAATCGGCGGTCCCCAGGCGGTTAACCCTCTACTTAAAGGGGCTGTTGACCGCATTGATGAGTTATTTAACTCCGATAGCGCCATCACAGGTGTCACTACGGGTTTTAAAGAGCTGGATGAAGCCACTGCTGGTCTGCAAAAATCTGATCTTATTATTGTGGCGGCAAGGCCCTCCATGGGTAAAACCGCTTTTGCGGTTAACTTGGTGGAAAATGCCATCATGGCGCAGGAAAAGCCAGTAATGGTGTTCAGTATGGAGATGCCCGCCAGCGCGATTATTATGCGAATGATCTCGGCGATTGGTCGCATCCATTTGGGCAAGGTGCTGACCGGTAAGCTGGACGAAGAGGATTGGCCCAAGCTAACCACCGCGGTCAGCAAACTGAAAGATAAGCCGCTATTTATTGACGATACGCCAGCATTAACCCCCACCGAAATTCGCTCCCGTACTCGACGTATTGTTCGTGAGCATGGCGATTTAGCCATGATCATGGTGGATTACTTACAGTTGATGCAGGTGGCAGGTTCTTCAGAGGGTCGTACCGCAGAAATCTCAGAGATTTCCAGATCACTAAAAGCCATTGCCAAAGAATTTAACTGCCCGGTGGTCGCACTATCGCAGCTTAACCGTTCTTTGGAGCAGCGACCTAACAAGCGCCCAATTAACTCTGACCTTCGTGAATCCGGCGCCATTGAGCAGGATGCGGATGTGATTATGTTTATCTACCGCGATGAGTATTACAACGAGGATAGTGCTGATAAGGGGATTGCCGAGATTATTATCGGTAAGCACCGCAACGGCCCTACCGGTAATTATAAGCTCTCTTTTGTGGGTCACTTCACCCGCTTTGATAATCTCGCCTTTGGCTACGAAGGCGACCAGCACTAGCGTTTTTTGACCCTTAATTACCAATCCTTACCACTTGAATATCGGGGTCACGGCTGGCGCCGGCTTTATTTAAACGCTCCAAATAATCCTGCCACCAAGCTTCTTTGTTTGTTCCCAGCTGATAAAGATAATCCCAGGAATAAATCCCCGAGTCATGATCATCACTAAAAAATAATTGCAGCGCGTAATTACCAACAGGTTCAATCGCATTAATCGTGACGTTGGTTTTTCCTGTTTGTAAAACTTCCTGCCCCGGACCGTGGCCTCTAACTTCTGCCGAAGGCGAATAGACCCGCAGATATTCACAGCTCAATTCATAGCATTCATCGTTGCTATAAACGAGCTCCAGTATTTTGGACTGGGTATGCAGTTTTATATCAGCGGGTATCGGGCTGGTAGTATTCATTAGGGTTCCAGTGTGGCTTATAAAATAAAGCGGCTTAGGTCTTCATCTTTAACCAGTTCGCCTAATTTTTCATTAACGTAATTAGCATCAACCGTTAGTGTGCAGTCACTGTTGTCTGTTGCATCAAACGAGGCATCGTCTAATAAGCGTTCCATAACAGTGTGTAAACGACGTGCGCCAATATTTTCTGTACGCTCATTCACTTCCCATGCGGTTTCAGCGATGCGGCTGATACCGTCATCACTAAATTCAAGTGATAGCCCTTCAGTATTTAAAAGCGCCTGATACTGTTCGGTTAATGATGCATTGGGCTCCGTTAAAATACGCTCAAAATCACTGGGAGAAAGTGCTTCTAATTCAACTCGAATAGGTAAGCGGCCCTGAAGTTCAGGAATTAAATCGGAGGGTTTGGCTAAATGAAAAGCACCGGAAGAAATAAATAAAATATGATCGGTTTTTAACATGCCGTGTTTGGTACTAACCGTACAGCCTTCTATTAAAGGCAATAAGTCGCGTTGTACGCCCTCGCGAGATACATCGGCGCCGGCGCCTTCTGAGCGTTTAGCAACTTTATCCAGTTCATCTAAAAACACAATACCATTTTGCTCAGCAGCTTCTACGGCACGGGATTTAAGTTCTTCTTCGTTGACCAGTTTGCTTGCTTCTTCTTCCTGGATTTTTTTCATGGCGGCGCTAACCGTCATTTTGTTGGTTTTTTTCTTGTCGCTCCCCATATTGGAAAACATGCTTTGCAGTTGATTGGTCATATCCTCCATGCCGGGAGGCGCCATAATTTCAACCCCGATGGGCGTAGCGCTAATTTCAATTTCGATTTCTTTATCGTCGAGATCGCCTTCCCGTAATTTTTTGCGGAACATTTGGCGAGTAGAGGTTTCCTTCTCCTCTTCATCACCGCGGGCGGGTGGGATCAGTACATCGAGGATACGCTCTTCGGCGGCATCAGCGGCGCGGTGTTGCACTTTTTCCATTTCCTGTTCGCGAAGCATTTTGATAGAGACATCAACCAGGTCTCGGACAATGGATTCAACGTCGCGGCCAACATAACCTACTTCAGTAAATTTCGTAGCTTCAACTTTGATAAAAGGCGCATTGGCTAACTTGGCAAGACGGCGAGCAATTTCGGTTTTACCCACGCCGGTAGGGCCAATCATTAAAATATTTTTGGGGGTGATTTCAGCGCGCAGCTCTTCGTCGAGTTGCATTCTACGCCAGCGGTTACGCAGGGCATTGGCTACGGCGCGTTTGGCTTTATCCTGACCAATAATATGCTGGTCTAATTCGTGGACAATTTCTCTTGGTGTCATTTGTGACATGTTTGTTTTCCCGTCTTTTCCGTTTCCCGTCGTTCCCGCGTAGGCGGGAACCCAGACTGCATGCTGCTATTTCCGCCAGGGCGTAAATCTACAGCACTGGATTCCCGCCTGCGCGGGAATGACGATTATTCGTAGTTTAATTCTTCGATGGTGCGGTTGTGGTTGGTGTACACACAAATATCACCGGCGATAGCCAGGCCCTTTTCGACAATATCCCGGGCGCCGAGTTCGGTGTTTTCCAGTAAGGCTTTGGCCGCAGATTGAGCAAAAGGGCCGCCAGAGCCGATGGCAATTAAATTATCTTCGGGCTCGATAACGTCACCATTACCGGTAATGACCAGTGAAGTGGTTTTATCCGCTACAGCCAATAGAGCTTCCAGTTGTCGTAGTGAACGTTCAGTACGCCACATTTTGGCCAGCTCTACCGCTGCCCGTGTCAGATGCCCCTGATATTTCTCCAGTTGCGCTTCAAATAACTCAAACAGGGTAAAGGCATCGGCAGTACCGCCAGCAAAACCGGCAATCACTTGCTCGTTATACAGACGGCGCACTTTACGTGCGTTGCCCTTCATTACGGTATTACCCATAGAAACCTGCCCGTCACCGCCAATAACAACTTGGCCGTTGCGACGAACAGAAAGAATAGTGGTGCCTCGATATTGATCCAAGATGGCGTCCTCTTTGGGGATGCAAAATAATTGAGTAGGATATGGGGGTGGCGGGGCTAAATTTCAAGCCCACAGGGCAAGGGTTTTAACCCTCAGCTTTGCGCTTTAGCAGTAGAGTATCAATACCCTTATCGATCAGGGTGCCGCGGGCTTTAGCCAGCTGTGAACGGTCCTCAAAGGGGCCAACCTGAACTCGATGCCAGACATCGCCATTGGCGGAAGTTATAGCCTCTACGCGGGCATCCAGTCCCATAAGAATCAGCTGTGCTCGAAGACGGTCGCCATCCTCAGCATTTTTAAAGGAGCCAGCCTGCAGAATGTAGACCGTTGCCGCAGCGGGTTCACCACTACTGTCTTCCCGCTCAACCTCAACAATCACTTCCCGCTCCGGTAGCAGGGTATAAAAATCAAACTGAGTGGCGATAGTTTTTACATCATCGGCAGCTTTTTCAACAGTATTGCTGATTTCTTCAGGGGCGTCTTCAGGAGTGATATCCGCCAGATAAGCCAGAAAGCTAATAAACAGGCCGGTCACAATACCGGTAAATAACCACACCCAGCCGGGCACCTGACTCTTGGTCTTGCGCGATTTTTTCTTTTTGGTCGCCTTGGGCTTTTTGGCGAAATCGTGGGTCATAATAATTACTGCGTACTGTCCAGGTTACATTTCTGTTGGCGCCGAAACGCCCAATAAGCTTAGACCATTTTCAATAACCTGCCTGACTGCCTCGCTTAAGCTGAGCCGCGCATTACGCAGCTCGCTATTGTCGATCAGCATTTTGTGGGAGTTATAATAGCTGTGAAAATCACCGGCTAATTCCCGTAGGTAGTTGGCTACAATATGGGGCTCGCAATGATTGGCAGCATTGCTAATCAGTTCGGGGTAGGCGGCCAATTTATTGAGCAGGACTTTTTCTGCATCTTCAGTGAGTAATTCCAGCGAATTAATTTCGCCAGATGACCAGCTCCAGCCATTATCCGCCAGCTTGCGATGCATGCTGCAAACACGGGCATGTGCGTATTGAATATAATAAACCGGATTGTCGTTGCTTTGTGAAACGGCTAAATCAATATCAAAAGTTAGCTGCGAAGTTGTTGCTCTGGCGGCCAGGAAATAACGGGTGGCATCTTTACCCACTTCATCAATTAAGTCGCGAATAGTGACATAGCTACCGGCACGTTTAGAAATTTTAACTTCTTCACCGCCGCGCATCACCATCACCATTTGGTGTAGTACATATTCCGGCCAATCTTTAGGAATATCTTGCCCCTGATGCTGGCTAACCGCTTGTATACCAGCACGAACGCGAGTAATGGTGCTGTGGTGGTCGGCACCTTGTTCGTTAACAACGCGCTCAAAACCGCGATTCCACTTATTAAGGTGGTAGGCAACATCTGGCACAAAATAGGTATAGCCGCCCTCTGATTTACGCATTACGCGATCTTTATCATCGCCAAAGTCGGTGGTCTTTAACCAGAGTGCGCCCTCTTTTTCATAAGTGTGGCCACTATCGATTAATCGTTGGACTGTTTTTTCTACATCACCATCGGCATAAAGGGCTGACTCTAAATAATACACATCAAAGTCGACACCAAAGGCTTTTAAATCCAGATCCTGTTCACGGCGTAAATAGGCAACGGCAAAATCACGGATAGCATCTTTATCATCCACATCACCTTTACCCACAACATGTTTGTCTTCGGCGTCGATGGTTTCTTTGGCCATATAGGATTTGGCCACATCAATAATATAGTCACCGCGGTAGCCATCTTCTGGCCAGCTGTCATCGTCTGGGCCTAAACCTTTGCAGCGCGCTTGAACGGAACCCGCCAGATTATTAATCTGCTGACCGGCATCGTTATAATAAAATTCTGCCGTAACATTCCAGCCATCCGCTTCCAGTAAACGACAAATACTATCGCCAACGGCAGCGCCGCGACCGTGGCCTACATGTAATGGGCCGGTTGGATTGGCGGAAACAAATTCCACCTGAACTTTTTTGCCAGCGCCTTTATTGGAGCGACCAAAGTTTTTGCCCTGGCTAAGAATTTCTTTAACCACAGCCGTAGCTGCCGCTTCATTTAAAAAGAAATTAATAAAACCGGGACCAGCGATTTCTGCCTTGGTTAGTTTTTCTGAAGCGGGTAGGGCATTGATAATCAGCTGCGCAATATCACGGGGTGGTTTTTTCGCCGCTTTGGCTAATGTCATCGCAATATTACTGGCGAGATCACCGTGGGCTTTATCCCTGGTGCGGTCGATATTAACGCGTGGCTCGACATCGGCGGGTAAATCGCCATTGTCAATCATAGTGTTAAGGGCGGCGTTAATCAGTGCGGCTATATGGTCTTTCATTGGGTTCCGGCTGGTAGTCGTGTTTCGGGATGGCAAGGGCGCGTATTATCCAGATTTTTAAGGGGCTAGGCCACCCTTTATAAATCGTCATTCCCGCGAAGGCGGGAATCCAGAGGTGCATGCAGGCTAGATTCCCGCCTGCGCGGGAATGACATGACTCAGTTAAAGCTTAAAACATATCACCAGGGTCGACATCAATCGACCAGCGCACTTTGTTACCTAAGGGATGCTGCTCTGCCTGTGAGCACAGTTGCTGCAGTGTTTGGTGCAGGGGTTTGCGCTGATCTGAGCGCACTAATAGCTGGGCCCGGAATCGGCCAGCTTTGCGGGTCATGGGGGCGGGTAATGGACCAAAGATCTGGCAGCTGTTAGGGGGTGCTGCATCCCGTAAATTCTGCAATAGTGCTTCAGCTTGCTCGAGATTGCTGGCCTCGGCCCGTAGCAAGGCCAGGTGGCCAAAGGGTGGAAGGCCGCTGGCCTGGCGTTCGCTAAGTATGGCTCTGGCGTATTGGTGGTAGCTATCGTTGACCAGACTGGTAATCAAGGGGTGTTCCGGTTGGTGGGTTTGTATTATCACTTTACCCGCTTTGGCTTCCCGGCCGGCTCGACCTGCGACCTGAACCAAAAGTTGCCCCATTTTTTCTGGGCCGCGAAAATCAGCGCTAAACAAGCCGCCATCTGCATCTAACACTGCTACTAATGTGACATCGGGAAAGTGATGGCCTTTGGCCAGCATTTGCGTGCCCACCAGAATACAGGGTTGCCCTTCGTGTACCTCGGCCACCATTTGCTGCATGGCCTGCTTGCGGGAGGTGGTGTCTCGGTCAATACGCTTGATGTCTGTTGATGGGAACAGGCGTTTTAGGGCTTGTTCGCTGCGCTCGGTACCGGAGCCGCGGAAGTCTAATTGTGTGCTGTTGCATTCCGGGCAGTGATGGGGCAGCGGGGCCTGGGCTCCACAGTGATGGCAGCGCAGCATACGCTGTTGGAAATGGACGGTCATCCTGGCATCGCAGTGGTGGCATTGGGCGACGTAGCCGCAATCGTGGCACATCAGCATCGGGGAAAAGCCCCGCCGATTGATAAAAACCAGCACCTGGTTACCGCGCTTAATTTCATCGCCAATAGCGCTAATTAATGCTGGGCTAAAACCATCTTCCATTGGCGCATGGCGTATATCCAGCAGCTCGAATGTAGGGGCGCTAGCGCCAGTGGCACGCTGCTTGAGTTGCAGGTGCTGGTAGCGACCTTGCAGGGCATTATTCAGTGTTTCGAGGCTGGGCGTGGCGGAGCCTAAGACGATAGGGCACTGCTCATCGGCGGCCCGTTTGATGCCAATATCCCTGGCTGAATAGCGAAAGCCGTCTTGCTGTTTAAAGGAGCTGTCATGCTCTTCGTCGATAATAATCAGCCCTAAATTGGCGATCGCAGTAAAGATGGCAGAGCGTGTACCGAGGATAATCCCGGCTTCACCGGATTGCGCATGCTGCCATGCTAGTAAGCGCTCCCTATCAGTAAGGCCTGAGTGTAACGTGACGATAGGGCAGTTAAAGCGGTTTTGAAAGCGGCTTAGTGTTTGCGGTGTAAGACCTATTTCAGGGATCAGTACCAATGCCTGCTGCCGCCGCTTAAGGCATTGCTCGATCAATTGCAGGTAGACCTCGGTCTTGCCGCTGCCGGTAATGCCTTCCAGCAAATAGCATTGAAAGCCGGTATTGGCTTTAATGGTTTCCACGGCGTTTTTTTGCTCGGCATTGAGGGTCAAGGGTGCCGATTTTAAACAGTCTTGTTGATGGTCATAGGGGGTGGCTGCGATCTCAATGCGCTCGATTAGGCCTTTTTCGATCAAAGCCTTGCAGCTAGCCTGGCTGATTTGGGCGCGGTCCAGCTGCCGCCGATCAAGGCTGTCTTGTTGTTGTAGCAGGGCTAGCAGTTGCGCTTGTTTGGCGGCTCTTTTTAGCGCTCCTTCAGGTAGACCTTTGCCTTCTGTTGTCAGTTGCCAGCGGGTTTCAGTTAGCTCGATGGTTTGCTCGCCCTTGCGCAGCAGCGTGGGTATCGCATTGGCTAAGGCATCGCCCAGGGGATGTTGGTAATAGCTGGCAGCCCATTGGCTTAGCGAGAGTAATTTACCGGCCAGTATGGGCTGTGAATCCAGGATGTTGCTAACGCGCTTTATCTTCTTTTCGTCGATATCCGTAGTATCTTTGGTGGCTAATAGGATGCCGATCAGTTTGCGGTTGCCAAAGGGAGCTTCAATTCGCACCCCGGGTTGCAGGGCTGCCACGGCATCGTCGGTCATAGCTACCGGTGGCAGATAGTCAAAGCTGCGGCGCAGTGGTGTGGGCATGGCCAGGGTAAGTATGGGCATTCAGGGTCTTTTATTGTGGTCTTGATAAATTGTGGTCTTGATAAAGGGAGCTAGTGTAACAAAATTTGTCTATTGTTCGAGCCGGCAGGCCTAAGTTGCTGTGATGAGGTGGTTTTGTCACTGGAGCAGGGTTTGGCCATTGCAATCACTGGCTTCTCTGGTATGATGCATCGCCTGAATTTTCGCCAGCTAGCTGGCCATACCGGTGCGGTGCTCAACAGCTGTTTCCACGGAGGAGACCTTAAGGCTTGCTTGGGTTGCGGCACATTAAACACAAAGTAAAGAGAAAGAGAGTAAAACGATGAAAGCTGATATCCATCCAAAATATGAAGAAGTTACTGCTACTTGTAGTTGCGGTAATGTTGTAAAAACCCGTTCCACTTTATGCAAAGATATCCACCTGGACGTATGCGGTGCCTGTCACCCGTTCTACACCGGTAAGCAGAAAATGTTGGATAGCGGTGGCCGTGTTGATCGCTTTAAGAAGCGTTTCGCCAACCGTAGCACCAAGGGTTAATGGTAGGTTTTATTGCAGGTTTAGCCCCATCATTGCCAAGAGTTTAAAAAAAACGCCCAGCCGATCCAGGTTGGGCGTTTTTGCATCTGTCTTATTTCTATCCTGTTTCTTATCCTTCCCTGCATTTTCGGCCCAGCCCTGTACTGCTAACGGGGATATTGAATGGGCGCAGATTAAAAAAATTGTTGATGGCGATACCTTGCACCTTCGCGATGGTCGCAAAGTACGAGTGATGGGCATTAACACGCCCGAGATCGGTTATCGCAAAAAGGATAATCCCAGTTACCCCCAGCCTTTGGCAATAGAAGCACGGCAGGCGGTGGTAGATTTTTTCTCCGCTGAAGCTAAAGTTGGCCTGGGTTTTGGTGTGCAGCGCGTTGATCATTATGGGCGGGTGTTGGCTGATGTGTATCGTGCGGATGGAGCAAACCTTTCCGCTCATGTGCTCGCTTTGGGTTTGGCCTGGCATGTTGTTGTGCCTCCTAACGAATTAGGTTGGCCTTGCTTGGCGGCGGTTGAAGCGGCAGCAAAACAACAAAAGACGGGCGTGTGGAGTGATCAATATTACCCCGTAAAACAGGCCAAAAATCTCAGTATAAATGACACGGGTTTTCAGCGAGTCACCGGTAGAGTGATTTCAGTTAATCGCAGTCGGGGTGGTTGGTGGTTGCAACTTGGGCAATTGGCCATTCGCGTGCAGGAAAAAAATCTAAAATACCTGGATGATGTAAACCCACAGGGTTGGTTAAACCAATCCTTAACTATTCGCGGCTGGATTGTTGATCGCAGTGAGTCCGTGGCCGTTAAGAAAAAAGGCTATTCTCCCTTAATGATGAATCTTCAGCACTCGGCGATGTTGAAGTAGCCTTTGCTGAAGTAAGCAGCATTTAAAAAGTTACTTGTGGCAGGTTGCGGTTTTCTATATTCTTTCGCCCCCTTGCGCAAAGCGAAAGGGTTACAAGTATAAGTCTATTGTTATAATAATATGTCTTTTGTGTTGTTTTAGTTAAATTGTTTTAGTTAGATCGTTTCTATTATGTTGGCTCTATTTCTACCATTGGGATTGCAGTATGTCTAAAGACATCAAACAGGCGGCGCTGGATTACCACGCTCAACCAAAGCCAGGAAAAATTTCCGTTGAGTTAACCACTAGTGCGGCAACTCAAAGCGATTTGGCCCTGGCTTATAGCCCGGGTGTGGCCGAGCCTGTTAAAGCGATTGCAGAAAATCCTGAGTCGGCTTATGACTATACCGTTAAAGGTAATTTGGTTGCGGTGATTTCTAATGGCACTGCGATTTTAGGTCTGGGTGATTTAGGCGCTTTGGCCAGTAAGCCGGTAATGGAAGGCAAGGCTTTATTGTTTAAGCGTTTTGCCGGTATTGATTCGATTGATATTGAAGTCGATACCAAAGACTCGGAAGCCTTTATTAATGCTGTCGCATTAATTGCTAATACATTTGGCGGAATTAATTTAGAAGATATTAAAGCGCCGGAATGTTTTGACATTGAAAAAAGATTAATTGAAAAATGTGATGTGCCGATTTTTCATGATGACCAGCATGGTACGGCGATTGTAACTGCGGCCGGTATGTTAAATGCGCTGGAGATTCAGGGCAAAACGTTGGCAGAAGCAAAGATAGTGTGTTTGGGTGCTGGCTCTGCCGCAGTCGCCTGTATGCGTTTGTTGCGTAGTCTTGGCGCACAAAAAGATAATGTCACCATGATTGATCGTCGCGGTGTTATTTATTGTGGTCGTGAAGGCCTTAACGAATATAAAGAAGAGTTTGCTCACGGTACTACTGATAGAACCCTGGAAGATGCCATTAATGGTGCCGATGTTTTTATCGGTTTGTCAGGTGCAGATTTATTAAGCCCCGAATTATTAAATACCATGGCGCCCAACCCCGTGGTGTTTGCCTGTTCCAATCCTGATCCCGAAATTGACCCTGAGTTGGCCCGAGCTACGCGCAGTGATTTAATTATGGCAACGGGTCGTTCTGATTTTCCTAATCAGGTGAATAATGTTTTAGGTTTCCCCTTTATTTTTCGCGGTGCTTTAGATGTACGTGCCAGCAAAATCAATGAGGAAATGAAAATTGCTGCGGTGAATGCTATTCGTGAACTGGCGAAACAGCCGGTGCCACAATATGTATTAGATGCCTGCGGTTTAGACGCGCTGGAGTTTGGGGCGGGGTACATTATTCCCAAGCCAATGGATAGTCGTCTATTGGGTGATGTTGCGGCGGCGGTAGCGCAGGCTGCGATTGATACTGGAGTGGCAAGGTTGCCTTATCCAGAGCATTACCCGATTAATAGTGTTGAGGAATTATAATAATTGATCGTCATTCCCGCGCAGGCGGGAATCCAGAGGTGCCGATCAAAGGAAGACCATCACCATGAAGAACCGCAAAGCCGCCGCCGATGCGGCCTACGCAAAACCGCTCTATCGCGGCTATGTGCTCACTGTATTAATCATACTTTACGCGTTTAACTTTATTGACCGGCAACTGCTGGTGATTCTGCAGGAACTGATTAAGGAAGACCTGGGCCTGAGCGATACGCAACTGGGCCTGCTCTCTGGCTTCACCTTTGCCCTGTTTTATGTGGTGTGTGGTATTCCCATTGCCCGCTGGGCCGACCGCGGCTCTCGCCGCAATATTATCTCCCTGGCTATTGTGATCTGGAGTGCAATGACCGCCGTGAGCGGCCTGGCCCAAAACTTTGTTCACATTCTGTTGGCCCGTATCGGCGTGGGTGTGGGTGAAGCGGGTGCCAGCCCTCCCGCCCACTCTATGATTTCTGATATCTTTAAACCGGAACAGCGGGCCACGGCGTTATCGCTCTATTCCATGGGTTTGTACGTCGGCATTCTGGGTGGTTTTATGTTGGGTGGCTGGGTCGGCCAGTACTACGGCTGGCGCATGGCCTTTATGGTGGTGGGTTTGCCCGGTGTGCTCCTGGCGGTGTTGGTAATGCTTACCGTGAAAGAGCCCAGCCGAGGCTGGTCGGAAAACATTGCGGTGAGCGATGAACCGCCCCCCCCATTTCAGGAAGTACTCAATCTGCTGTGGTCCCGCAAGGCCTTTCGTCACTTGGCCTTTGCCTGCGGCTTACAGGCAATGGCGTCCTACTCTCTGGCTAGCTGGCTACCCTCATTTTTTCTGCGCAGCACAGATATCACCATTGGCGAGCTGGGTACCTGGCTGGGTTTGGCGGCGGGCATTGGCGGTGGTCTGGGTACACTGTGCGGTGGTTTACTGAGCGACCGCATGGGTCAAAAAGACCCGCGTTGGTACCTGTGGATACCCGCCATAGGTTTACTGGCTGCACTGCCGATCACACTGTATATTCTCGCCTTTGCCGATCTTATGCTTGCCCTGATGTTGAATTTTGCCAGCATCTTTTTGGGCTCAATGTATTTGGGCCCCGTCATTGCCACCACTCACAGCATGGTGGGTGTGCGGATGCGTGCTCTGGCCTCGGCCATGCTGTTTTTCGTGCTGAATTTGGTAGGGCTGGGGATGGGCCCCACCCTGGTGGGCATTTTGAGCGATGCCATGGCCGGCACCTACGGCATAGCCTCGCTGGGATACGCATTGCTGATTGTGGCGACGGGCGCTACCCTGCTGGCCTGTACTCATTATTTACTCGCGACGCGGTACTTGAAGAGCGACCTCGCTAACGCCCCGGCTTAGCGAGCACTGCCAAGTGAAGCAAGTTCTCGCTCTAGTAAATTTTCATTACCTAGATTTAATTCCACCAATCGGCGCAAATGAATAATGCTGTCGATATCAATATGGGCGCATTCAAAACCCGATTGACCTGCTTCGGTATGACGCCAATTCAATGACATAGAGATTGTCGTTTCATCACTAAGTTTGATGGCGGCATCGATTGTTTGGCGAGTATCGGCATTCCAGTTTTCTGGAGTGGCAATTAGTAAACCTTTGAGTGACAGGTCAATCAGGGTGGCCGTCCATTGCTGGCCACCTTGGCTGAGTGTTATCTCACTGCTAAAGGCAATACGGCTAAAAACGCGGCGCTCATTGTCGTTGCTCATAGCGATGCCCATATCTTGCTAGTTATTGACTCAATGTTAATCACTATAGCAGCTTTACTTCAGCTTTTTATATTTGACTCGCTGTGGCAGTGCGTTCTCACCTTTACGGGCAATAAAGTCTTCATGGTATTCGGTGTAGTTGCCTTCAAAGAATACCACTTCGCTATCGCCCTCATAGGCAAGGATATGGGTGCAGATGCGGTCTAGGAACCAGCGATCGTGAGAGATAATCATGGCGCAGCCCGGGAAAGTGATCAGGGCTTCTTCCAGGGCACGTAATGTTTCAACATCCAGGTCATTGGAAGGCTCATCGAGTAGCAGTACATTGCCGCCTTGCTTTAAGGTGCAGGCCAATTGTAATCGACCCCGTTCACCACCGGACAATTCGCCTACGCGTTTTTGTTGGTCTGAGCCTTTAAAGTTAAAGCGGCCAATATAGGCTCTTGATGGAATTTCATAAGTGCCAATTTTAAGAATGTCGTGGCCTTCGGAGACGGCTTCCCATACGGTCTGGCTATCATTAAGCGCATCGCGTAACTGCTCGACATAAACCAGGTCAACGGTTTCGCCCAGTTCAACTTCGCCGCTATCGGCTTTTTCCATGCCGGCAATAATTTTAAACAGTGTAGATTTACCCGCACCGTTACCGCCGATAACGCCGACGATAGCTCCTTTGGGTACGCTGAAGCTTAAATCTTGATAAAGCATTTCATCGCCAAAGGACTTACTCACCCCTTTAACTTCAATGACTTTGTCACCAAGACGTTGTCCCGGTGGAATATAGATTTCGTTAGTTTCGGCGCGGCTTTGGAAATCTTGCGACTGTAATTCTTCAAAGCGAGCGATACGCGCTTTGTTTTTGGCCTGACGCCCTTTGGGGTTTTGTCTTACCCATTCTAATTCTGACTTAACGGTTTTTTGATGCGAGGCTTCCTGTTTAGCCTCGCGCTCTAGTCGTTGTTCTTTTTGCTCTAACCAGGAAGAGTAGTTGCCTTCATAAGGAATACCGCGACCGCGGTCCAGTTCTAAAATCCAGCCCGCTGCATTGTCGAGAAAATAACGATCGTGGGTAATAGCCACTACGGTGCCGGGGTATTCGCAAAGGAATTGCTCAAGCCAATGAACGGACTCGGCGTCCAAATGGTTGGTGGGCTCGTCGAGTAATAACATATCTGGATTAGAAAGCAGCAGTCGGCATAGAGCAACACGGCGGCGCTCACCACCAGAAAGTTTAGTAACGTCTGCATCCCAGGGTGGCAGGCGTAATGCATCGGCAGCGACTTCTAATTTATGATCCAGATTTTCAGAGTCTGCCGCCTGAATAATATTTTCTAACTCGGCTTGGCGTTTACCCAAAGCATCATAGTCGGCGTCAGCCTCAGCATAAGCGGCAAAGACTTCTTCCAATTCTTTTTGCGCTGCAACCACTTCCCCCAGACCATCTTCCACATTGCCACGCACATCTTTGTTCGGGTCAAGTTCAGGTTCCTGTGATAAGTAGCCGACATTAATACCCGCCTGTGGTCGGGCTTCACCTTCAAACTCTGCATCGACACCGGCCATAATACGCAACAGTGTGGATTTACCGGCACCGTTTAAGCCCAATACACCAATCTTGGCGCCGGGGAAAAAGGACAGTGAAATATCTTTAAGAATTTGGCGTTTAGGTGGAACGACTTTGCCCACGCGGTTCATGGTGTAAACGTATTGTGCCATAGGGTATTAATCCTGACTCGAGATGCTGACTCGAGGTGCTAGTGATTAGAGTAGGGGGGCACGGTACTCAATCTTGTGCTGTAGATCAAGGTGATAACAGGGCCGGCAGCAAAATTGGGTTTAAGACATGAAAAAAACTGGAATACTGTTTTTATGTACAGTATATTGCGCTATGCCTGTTCAACGGATGATATTGCTATGAGATTATTTATCGCAGAAAAACCCAGCTTAGGCCGCGCTATAGCGGATGTTTTACCCAAGCCCCACCGCAAAGCCGAGGGCTGTATCTATGTGGGCAATGGTGATTGTGTTAGCTGGTGTGTAGGCCATCTATTAGAGCAAGTGGAGCCAGATGCCTACGATGCCAAATATAAACAGTGGCGGTTGGAGCATTTGCCCATTGTCCCCAAACAGTGGCAGCTAAAACCCAAAGCCAGCAGTCGTAAACAGTTGTCGGTATTGCGGCAGCTGGTTAAACAAGCGGATCAAATCATCCATGCCGGTGACCCGGACCGTGAGGGGCAGTTGCTGGTCGATCAGGTGATCGATCATCTCAAGGTTAAAGGCAGCAAACGAGAAACCATCCAGCGCTGCCTGATTAGCGACCTTAACCCCGCTGCGGTTAGCCGGGCTATCAACCAGCTGGCAGAAAATAAAACCTTTGCCCCCTTGTCTACCTCCGCTTTGGCCCGTTCCAGGGCTGATTGGCTCTATGGTATCAATATGACTCGCGCCCTTACCCTGCAGGGGCGTAAAGTCGGCTACCAAGGCGTCTTGTCAGTAGGGCGGGTGCAAACCCCATTATTGGGTTTGGTGGTGCGCCGGGATAAAGAGATAGAGCAGTTTGTAGCAAAGCCGTTTTACCAGGTCTTTGCCCATCTTGAGACCAGCCAGGGCGAACACTTTAAGGCTAAGTGGCAGCCCAGCGAAGCCTGTGCAAAATGGCAGGATGAAGAAGGGCGGGTTATCGCCAAAGCCCTGGCTGAGAATGTTGCAGCCAGGATTACTGATCAAACCGCCACGGTGACTAAAAGCTTGCGCAAAGTAAAAAAACAGCCGCCGCCTTTGCCCTATAACTTATCTGCATTGCAGATTGATGCCGCAAAGCGCTTCTCTATGTCCGCCAAGCAGGTTCTGGACAGCTGCCAAAGTTTGTATGAGCGGCATAAGCTTTTAACTTACCCGCGTTCCGATTGTCGCTACTTACCCAAGCAGCATTTTGATGATCGTGAGGAGGTGCTTGCGGCTATCGCTAATAATGCTGAAAGCCTTAATCAGGCTGTGGCTGATGGTGATACGGCTTTAACCAGCAAGGCCTGGAATGACGGCAAAGTATCGGCCCATCATGCCATTATTCCCACTGCGCGGCAGGCATCTTTGGTCAAACTAAGCTCGGCTGAGCGTAACATTTATGAATTGGTAGCACGGCAATATGTAGCGCAGTTTTACCCTGCCCATGAGTACAGTGACAGCCAAATTGACCTGGAAATTGTTGGTGGCCTTTTTATCGCCAAGGCTCGGCAGTCAGTGCTTGCGGGTTGGAAAGTGCTATACCCCGCCGGCAACAGTCAAAAGGAGCAGAAGCCTGATCTTGCTATCAATAGGATATTACCTGACCTGAAAAAAGGCGCGACATGCCACTGTGCCAAAGGTGAGGTGATTGAAAAGCTAACAACGCCCCCCAAGCCCTTCGATGATGCTAGCTTACTGGCGGCAATGACTGGGGTTGGCCGCTTTGTTAAAAACCCTGATATTCGCAAGGTGCTTAAAGAGACCGATGGCTTAGGCACAGAGGCGACTCGGGCAGGGATTATTGAATTGCTATTCAAACGAGGTTTTTTACAGCGCAAGGGCAAACAAATTTATGCAGCAGCAGCAGGCAAGGGCTTGATCAATAGCTTGCCTGAGGTGGCAACACTGCCGGATATGACAGCACAATGGGAAACCCAGCTTAATGCTATCAGCCAGAAGGCTGGCACTTATAAAGGGTTTATGCAGCCATTACAGTCTGCCCTTGGTAGTTTGATTGAGCAGAGCCAATCGGTATTGCCGGTGGGGTTGAAGGATATAAAAGCGAAGCCCGCTTACAAGAAGTTCCGCAAGCGGCGCACCGCCACGAAAAAGCCCTCAGGAAAGGCTGCGGCAGGTTAGTGTTCGCTGGTATTGTTGCCACTGCTTTAACCGCTCGCCTAAAAAGCATCATTCCTGTACAATTTGCGCCTTTGAAAAACCACATCCGTTTCCTTTAACGACATTACCGATATTCACCAAAAGGGGTTAGCAATGTTTACTAAAGATATGCAAGTCGAAGGTTTTGACGATGAGATTTTTTCCGCTATTCAGGAAGAAAACCAGCGTCAGGAACAGCATATTGAGTTGATCGCGTCTGAAAACTATACCAGTCCACGGGTAATGGAAGCGCAGGGTACCTCCATGACTAACAAGTACGCTGAGGGGTATCCCGGCAAGCGTTACTACGGTGGTTGTGAGTATGTTGATAAAGCTGAAGAGCTGGCTATTGAGCGTGTTAAAGCCCTATTTGGTGCGGACTACGCTAATGTTCAGCCACACTCTGGCTCCCAGGCGAACTCCGCCGTTTACTTAGCCCTGTTGCAAGCTGGCGATACCGTATTGGGTATGAGCCTGGATGCGGGTGGTCACCTAACCCACGGTGCCAAGCCAAACTTCTCAGGTAAGGTTTATAACTCAGTTCAGTACGGCCTAAACCCTGAAACAGGTATGATCGATTACGATCAGGTTGAAGCATTAGCCCTTGAACACAAGCCCAAAATGATTGTGGCGGGTTTCTCTGCCTATTCCGGTATTGTTGACTGGGCTCGCTTCCGCGAGATTGCCGATAAAGTAGGTGCCTACCTATTGGTAGATATGGCTCACATTGCCGGTCTGGTTGCTGCGGGTGTTTACCCTAATCCGGTGCCCTTTGCCGATGTAGTGACCTCAACCACCCACAAAACCCTTCGTGGTCCGCGCGGTGGCATTATTATCGCCAAGCACAACGAAGAGCTGGCTAAGAAATTCAACTCAGCGGTATTCCCCGGTGGCCAGGGTGGTCCGTTGATGCACGTTATCGCAGCAAAAGCGGTTAGCTTTAAAGAAGCCGCCAGTGATGAATTTAAGGTTTATCAGCAGCAGGTTGTTGATAACGCCAAGGTGATGGCTGCGACCTTTATAGAGCGTGGTATTAAGATTGTGTCTGGCGGTACTGAAAACCACCTAATGCTGGTTGACCTGATCGGTAAAGAATATACCGGTAAAGATGCCGATGCGGCCTTGGGTGATGCCTTTATCACTGTTAACAAGAATGCCGTACCTAACGATCCTCGTTCACCTTTTGTGACATCGGGCTTGCGTGTAGGTACACCTGCTATCACCACCCGCGGTTTTAAACAAGATGAAACTCGCGAGCTAACAAACTGGATGTGTGATGTGCTGGAATCCCTGGAAAATGGCACTAGCGAGCAGGTTATCCCTGAAGTGAAGGCCAAAGTACTGGATATCTGCGGCAGGTTTCCTGTTTATAAATAAACCCAAAAGTGCTGAAGCCACAAAGGGCGGGAATGCCCCGCCTTTTGTGGCTTCTATGATAGACTTCCGTCCACCTTTAACCGTCCAAATAAGGCAAGCCGCCCATGCGCTGTCCCTTTTGTTCCCATGATGATACCAAGGTTATTGACTCCCGGCTGGTAGCCGAGGGTGGCCAGGTTCGTCGTCGCCGGGAATGTACCTCTTGCTCCGAGCGTTTTACCAGCTACGAGACTGCTGAATTATTAATGCCCCGGATTATCAAGCAAAACGGTAATCGTGAGCCTTTTGATGAAGAAAAAATGCGTGCCGGTTTATTGCGTGCTTTGGAAAAGCGCCCGGTAAGCATCGAAAAAATTGAAGGGGTGGTCAGCCAGATTGAGCATTCATTGCAGGCCACCGGTGAGCGAGAAATTGAATCCATCAGAGTGGGCGAGTTAGTGATGGATCAATTAAAGCTACTTGATCAGGTGGCCTTTGTGCGTTTTGCTTCAGTTTATAGAGACTTTAAAGATCTAAACGAATTCCGCGAAGAGATAGACCGCTTGGCGGAAGAGCCTGAAACCAGTAGCGACGATTAAGCTAATGGATGACCGCTCCCTTTTTGAAGATCGCAAATGGATGCAACTGGCCATCGATTTGGCTCTGGGCGGTTTATATACCACTTCGCCCAATCCGCGCGTCGGTTGTGTGTTAGTTCGCGACGGCGAGATTATTGGTCGTGGTTACCATCTGCGGGCCGGTGAAGACCATGCAGAAGTGAATGCCATTGCCGATGCAGGTGATGCTACTGGCGCAACGGCTTATGTCACATTGGAGCCCTGCAGTCATACCGGCAAAACACCGCCTTGCTGCGAAGCGCTGATAGCAGCCAAAGTGGCACGGGTAGTAGTGGCGATGACTGATCCCAATCCACTAGTGTCGGGTAATGGTATTAAGCGATTACAAGATGCTGGTATCACTGTTGATATGGGCGTGCTGGAGGCAGAGGCTAAAGCCTTAAATCCAGGTTTTATTAAGCGTATGGAAACAGGTTTGTGCTGGGTGCGAGTGAAATTGGCCATGAGCCTTGATGGCCGCACCGCCATGGATTCCGGTGAAAGCCAATGGATTACAGGCCAACACGCTCGTAGCGACGTACAACGATTGCGCGCCCGTAGCTGTGCAGTAGTTTCTGGAGTGGATACGGTAATTGCCGATCAAGCCTCCCTGACGGTTCGAGCCGATGAGATGGACATTGACCCGGATACTGCTTTATTAGCGGCGCAGCAGCAGCCATTAAGAGTCGTGTTGGACTCAAGCTTGCGCTTGCCGGTGGATGCAAAAATATTATCGCAGCCCGGTAATACGATAGTAATGACAGCAACAGAAAACACCAAAGCCCGGCAGGCTTTAGAGCAGGCTGGTGCCGAGGTTATTGTCTTACCCGCCGTTACTGGCAGGGTGGATATCAGCAAAGCTTTGCAGCTATTGTCTGAAAGACAATGCAACGAAGTGATGGTGGAAGCGGGTGCGACATTAGCCGGTGCTTTTATGGCAGCCGGCTTGGTCGACCAGCTTAATGTGTATATGGCGCCCACCTTAATGGGTAGTGAAGCCAGACCCTTATTACAATTGCCGCTGAGCACCATGGCCCAGCAGCAACGATTAACCATTGAAAGTATTACTCCGGTAGGTGAGGATTGGCGCATTGATGCCAGCCCACGTAAATAATTTAGAGGTAGAAGATGGCGCTCAATACAGTTGAAGAACTTATTCAGGATATCCGTTTAGGCAAAATGGTTATTTTGATGGACGATGAAGATCGCGAAAACGAAGGCGATCTTGTAATGGCCTCGGAATGTGTAAAACCGCAGGATGTTAATTTTATGGCCAAGCATGCCCGTGGCCTGATCTGTTTGACTCTAACGGAAGACCGCTGCCGACAAATTGATTTGCCGCTGATGGTTGGTGGTGCTAATGGAGCACAATTTGGTACCAACTTTACTTTATCGATTGAAGCCACTGAAGGTGTTACCACCGGTATCTCTGCTGCTGACCGCGCTCACACCGTGCGCACCGCTGTTGCTCGCGGTGCCAAGCCCGCTGATATTGTTCAGCCGGGACATATATTTCCTATTATGGCGCAACCAGGTGGCGTTTTAACTCGTGCGGGTCATACTGAGGCCGGTTGTGACCTTGCAAGACTGGCTGGCTTTGAGGCCTCGGGTACGATTGTTGAGATTATGAATGAAGATGGGACTATGGCCCGCCGCCCGGAATTAGAAAAATTTGCTGAAGAGCATGATCTAAAAATCGGCACCATTGCAGACCTGATTCATTACCGTGTTATCAATGAAAGAACTATTGAGAAAGTCAGTGAAGGTAAAGTGAATACCGATCATGGTGAGTTTACCCTGCATACCTATAAGGATTTATTGGCGGGTGATATTCACCATGCTTTGGTAAAAGGCACTATCAATAAAGATGAAGCCACGCTGGTGCGTGTGCATCTGGCCTCATCAATCCGTGATTTATTAGGCACGCAGCCTGGCGATTCACCGAGTTGGAATATTCAACGCTGTATCAAAAAAGTCGTGGAAGAAGGCAGCGGTGTTATTGTGTTGCTTGCCCATGATGAGCATCCTGAAGAAACCCTGGCCAGTGTTGATATCGCCATGGGTAAAAAGCCTGCACCTGTGGCTGTGGCCGATGGTAGCTCTAACGCTTACCTTACTATTGGCTTAGGATCGCAAATTGTACGAGACGTTGGTGTTAGCAAGCTTCGCTTAATGGGGCCACCCATTAAGTACAATGCAATTTCCGGCTTTGACCTGGAAATTGTTGATTTTATTTTGCCAGAATAAAAAATCTGAATTAAAAGCACTTGAATAGCGGAAGAGAAGAATGAAAGGTATTGAAACGCCGGAATATGATGCGGCCATTATAGCCGGCAAAAAAATTGCCATCGTAGTTACACGCTGGAATACATTTATTGTTGATAATTTATTGGCCGGTGCCAAAAAGCACTTAACCGAAAACGGTATTGAAGAAGCCAATATCGAATTGATTATGTGCCCCGGCGCCTATGAAATACCCTTGGCTTGCCAGCATGTCGCCGCTAGCAAAAAATATGATGCTATTATTACTCTTGGGGCTGTTATTCGCGGCGGTACGCCACATTTTGAATATGTGGCCGGTGAGTGCTCCAGCGGTGTAATGCGTGTCAGTCTTGATACCGGTATGCCAATTGCTTTTGGTGTACTGACAGTGGATAACGAACAGCAAGCACTGGAACGTTGTGGTGTGGGCGAGAACTCTGAAAACAAAGGCGAAGAATCTGCCGCTTGTGTATTGGAAATGCTTTGTGTGATTGGCAGCCTGAACCTGGATAAATAGTGTGAGTAAAAACGTGTCTGAGAAACAAGAGTTTAATCCAGCTGCTCGCCGCAAAGCGCGCCATTATGGCATGCAGGCTTTATATCAATGGCAGATGACAAAAGACGCCGTGGCGGATATTGAGTTACAGTTTTTAGCGGATTATGATTTTTCCAAAGTGGATGTGGAGTATTTTCACGATATTATTCATCACATTCCAGCAAATTTGGAAGAGTTGGAGCAGGCTTTTACCCCAAACCTTGATCGCGTTATTGAAGAATTAGATCCTATCGAACTGGCGCTACTACGTTTGGGAAGTTATGAATTGGTAAAGCGTATTGATATCCCCTATAAAGTCGTTATTAACGAAGCAGTATCTCTGGCCAAAAAGTTTGGCGCCACTGATGGTCATAAATATATTAATGGCGTATTAGATAAACTGGCACAAGATGTACGCGCTATCGAAATCAACGCGGATCGCTAATCACAGCATGATGAGTAACACCGGGCAACTAACAGAGTTTGATCTTATCGCCCGTTACTTTTCCGGCATTGATGGTGGTGTTCAATCATCTTCAGTGGCACTGAGTGTCGGCGATGACTGCGCTTTACTTTCCCTTCCTGCGGATCAACAACTGGCGCTGTCTATTGATACTCTGGCGTCAGGCCGTCACTTTCCTGAAGATGCCAATCCTTATCAGCTAGCTCAGCGCGCTTTGGCTGTTTCGGTTAGTGACCTGGCTGCAATGGGCGCTAAGCCAATGGCTTTTACACTGGCGTTGACGATGCCCTCGGTCGATACGAATTGGTTAGATGGATTTAGTCGCGGGCTACGTTTTGCCGCCGAGCAGTACAAAATCCCTTTAATTGGCGGCGATACCACGCAAGGGCCATTGACCTTAACTTTGCAGGTTCATGGCAGTGTGCCTGCTGGGTCCGTATTAAAACGATCGACAGCTCAGCCGGGCGATGTTATTTGTGTGACAGGTACATTGGGCGATGCAGCGGCGGCTTTAGCGGTCATTGAAGATCGATTAGCGGTTGATGGTCAGCAGCGTGAGTATTTATTGCAGCGGTTTTATACGCCAGCAGCAAGAGTCGATATCGGGCAGGCATTATTAGGTATTGCCAATGCCGCTATTGATATTTCAGATGGTTTATTGGCAGATCTTGGTCATATTGCCAAAGCATCCAACGTGGCGGCTATTATTAATGCAGATCAGCTGCCACTATCAGCAGTCATCAGCCAGCTAGTAGAAAAACCGCAGGCACTGACATATGCATTAACTGGGGGTGATGACTATGAATTATGTTTTACAGTTCCTCAGGAAAATTTGGCCCAGTTAAAGGCTTTGGACCAGCAGTTTTCGCTGCGCATCACTGAGGTGGGAACTATAGTGCCAGGTTGTGGTGTTCAGTGTGTTGATGGTGAGGGCAATCCTATGGCTATTGATCTTGCGGGCTACCAACATTTTAATCATAGCGAATAAACAATGGCTAATGCACTAAACGCAAAAAGTATTCTGACTAATCCAATACATTGCCTGGCCTTTGGCTTTGGTAGTGGTTTGGCGGCCAAAGCCCCCGGTACCTTCGGAACCCTGATGGCCATCCCTCTGTATTTATTACTTAGCTCACTTCCTTTGATGGCTTATGCCGTTGTGGTGGTGGTGGCGTTTATCATTGGTATTTATTTATGTGGTAAAACGGCCGATGACTTGGGAGTCCATGACCATCCGGGTATTGTCTGGGATGAGTTTGTTGGTTTTTGGATTACTATGTTTGCAGCGCCGGCGGGCTTTATCTGGCTGGTGGTAGGTTTTGCCTTGTTTCGATTGTTTGATATCTGGAAGCCCTGGCCGATTAAAATATTCGACAAAAATATGGAGTCGGGCTTAGGGATTATGATCGATGATGTGCTGGCAGGTATTTATGCATTGATTATTTTGCAAGGTCTGGTTTATGTGGCAGGGCTTGAATTACTGTAAATTTAGTATTACTTAATGTAATCTGAATGATTGAAAAGAACACCTATAGTGAGAGATATGATCGATACAAAAAATAATAAAATCCCCGTGGTATGGAGTATTTCCGGTTCTGATTCCTGCGGTGGCACTGGAATACAATCCGATTTAAAAACCTATCATGATTTTGGTGCCTGTGGCTGCTCCGTTATCACGGCTATCACTGCACAGAATTCATTTGCGGCTGGCTATTCTGTGGCTACAGAGCGCAAATCTGTAGTCGCACAAATCAATGCGTTAGATAGTGATATGCCTGCAGATGTGATCAAAGTTGGCATCCTCCCTAATCTGGATATTGTAGAGACCGTGGTAAAATATTTTGATGATTACCAGGGTTATGTGGTTTATGACCTGGAGTTGGAAGCCAGTGGCGAGCACTTGCTGGCCGAGGCGGGTGACCTGCTTCGCTCCAGTCTGCTGCCAAGGGTTGATTTGCTAGTCGTGAATGTTGAAGAGGCGGCGGCATTAACCGATGCCGCAATTACCACCTTCGAGGAAATGGAAGCTGCGGCTGCAAGCCTGATGGCTTCGGGTACTCGGTCAGTGTTAGTTACCGGTGCTAAATTTGGTGATAATGGCCAGCGCTATGATTATTGGGCAGAGGGTACTGAAACTATTTGGGTAACGGTCGAAGGCGCACCCGGGGTCAACAATCGTGGTGGCGGCTGCGTCCTCTCCGCAGCGATTGCTGCAGCCTTGTCTCAGGGTCATAGTTTTAAGGAGGCGCTCAGCTTGGCCAAAGCTTATGTCACCCAAGGTATCCGTGGTGCTAAATCTATTGGTAGCGGCCCCGGTGCCGTGGCTCATTTAGGGCTGCCCACTCAAGATGGCGATAAGCCTCATTTATCGGGCCAGCGCCCGGCATAAACCCTTTAATGGATGGGTGTTTAGCCAATCTTTCCCCATTAAGCCTGTCTATAAGGAGTTAGCAACCCTGCGCGACTGCTGATAGAATGTGCGCCCGCTGTAATTAAGCCTTGTCCCAGGAGATATGTGTGGCCGTTAGTTATGTTGAATCCTCTAAATTACCCACCGCATGGGGTGTCTTTGACATGCATGGTTATGAGGATAATGTTAACGATAAAGAGCACTTGATTCTCAGCATGGGGGATGTGGGTAGCGGCGAGCCTGTGCTGGCTCGAGTTCATTCCGAGTGCTTAACTGGCGATGCCTTATTTAGCCTTCGTTGTGACTGTGGTGCCCAACTACAAGCTGCGCTCAAAGCGATTGCCGATGAAGGCCGTGGTGCCTTGTTGTATCTGCGCCAGGAAGGCCGCGGTATTGGTCTGTTGAATAAAATCAAAGCCTACAAATTACAGGATCAAGGTGCCGATACGGTAGAGGCCAATGAGCAGTTAGGTTTTGGTGCAGATATGCGTGATTACGGTATCTGTAAAGTGATGCTGGAGCACCTTAAGATCAAACAGGTTCGTTTGATGACGAATAACCCTCGCAAAGTAAAAGCCTTAACCGATCAGGGAGTGGATGTGGTTGAACGCTTGCCGCTACAGACGGGACAAAATCCCCATAACGCCAAGTACCTGGCAACTAAAGCTGGCAAGCTTGGGCATTTGATGGACGAATAATGAAAAGGTCATGGCCGTGCTAGCACACGACCATGATCATAGAAGTGTTCTAGAAGTGGTAAAAAATACTGGCGTAGCCACCATCAATAGTGACGTCAGCTCTCTCATCGCCGCTATCTTCATAGTCCAGGTCAAAAGAGCGGAAGCCAATTTCTGCACCCAGTCCGTACGAAGTTTCATAGCCGATATTCACTTTATAATCGATCAATGAGTCACCGTCGAAAGCAAGAGCGTTAAGATCACCGCCTGCATAAAGACCGGTAAGCGGAAGATCAAATTTTGCAGCGACATAAAGCATGGGTAATGTATCGTCAAATTCTTCGGTCGCAGTTTCTGTTCCTACTATTGTCTCGCCTGTCAGGGTTATCCCTTCATCAAATTGGCGCACAGTGATACCAACATCAAAATTTACCCAGTTATCCAGCAGCTCATAGTAGAGTGTTAAATCAGTATGGCTAAGGTCAGAATTTGTTGTGATGTCAGCATTGGCGGGGTAGATGATGCCATCAAAAACAAACTCGCCTTCAATCGTGGCAGTCTCTTCGATATCCATCTCGGTTTTGGCAAGCATTACATTGGGGATAAGCGGGATTGGGTGCTCAATTAAGATATAAAAACTATTGTTTGTTTTGTCTTCCAGTCCCAGAGTTTGTTCAACGTCCAGAGAATTAGGTCCTGATTGTACTGCGCCCTCATAGTTCTGGTTCCAAACGCTGGCGCCGACTTCAAAACCGATGGTATCTGCCTGAACAAGTGCCGGTAGCATAAGAGCGGCACCAAGAGTAAGTATTTTTTTCATGCTGGAAAAATCCCCTGATAATGGTAGTGCTAAATGTTTAGCCAAAGTCTAGCAGAAAACCATTTTTTTACTGGGAGTTGGCAGGAAAAAATATTAACGCGCCAGGAGTTTTGCGACATCCTTGGCAAAGTAAGTGAGAATGCCGTCAGCTCCGGCACGTTTAAAAGCTAGCAACGACTCCATCATCACTGGCTCTTTATCCAGCCAGCCGTTCTGGAAAGCGGCAATATGCATCGCATATTCACCGCTAACTTGATAGACAAAAGTAGGTGCCGCCAATTCATCCTTTACCCGACGAACAATATCCAAATAGGGCATGCCGGGTTTTACCATAATCATATCGGCACCTTCCTCAAGGTCGAGGGCGCACTCATGCAGTGCTTCATCGCTATTAGCTGGGTCCATTTGGTAACTATATTTATCAGCACCTTTTAAATTGCCCGCAGAACCTACGGCATCTCGAAAAGGACCATAATAACTGGAGGCATATTTTGCAGAGTAGGCGAGAATTTTTGTATTCACAAAATTGGTTTGTTCAAGTGCATCTCTTACCGCGCCGATACGACCGTCCATCATATCCGATGGTGCAACAATATCGACACCAGCCTCTGCATGAGAAACAGCTTGCTTAACTAAAGTTTCAACCGTGCGGTCATTTAAAACGTAGCCGTTGCTATCGAGAATGCCATCCTGGCCGTGAACGGTAAATGGATCTAAAGCAACATCAGTAATCACGCCAATTTCCGGTACGGCATCTTTAATCGCTTTCACTGCACGTTGCGCTAAACCATCTGCGTTATATGCCTCTTCCGCAAATTCTGATTTTGCACTGGCTGGCGTCACCGGGAAAAGCGCAATAGCAGGAACGCCTAAAGTATTTAATAGCTTCGCTTCTTCTACTAATAAATCGATACTAAGGCGTTCAATGCCGGGCATGGAGGCAATCGGTTCTTTTTGGTTTTTTCCTTCCAAAACAAAAACCGGATAAATTAAATCATTCGCCGTCAAAACCGTCTCGCGCATCATGCGGCGAGAAAAATCATCGCTGCGCATTCTCCGCATACGGGTGTTGGGGCAGGCGCCTCGGTGTAAAGATTTGCTCATTGTGTTTCCTTTTATCTCATCAATTTTGTCATTCCCGCTTAGGTGGGAATCCAGTAGTAGTACCTGGGTCCCCGCCTGCGCGGGGACGACGGACGGGAGTTTAAAACTGAGAAAAAACTTTCTTTGCAGCTTCTAATGTGTATTGAATATCGCTATCAGTATGCGCCGCCGACGTAAAGCCAGCCTCATAAGAAGCTGGAGCTAAATAAACACCTGCGTCCAATAAGCCATGAAAAAATTTATTGAAATGATCGTTATTGCAATTCATCACTTGTTGATAATTAGTGATTGTCTCCTCTTCGGTAAAGAAACCACCGAACATAGTGCCGACATGATTGGTAGTAAAAGGAATGCCTGCATCGCTGGCCGCTTTTTCTAAACCTTGTGTCAGCGCAGTTGTTTTATCAAATATAGGTTGGTAAAAATTATCCACTTGAATGGCGGCCAGCTGTGCAAGACCTGCTGCCATTGCGACAGGGTTGCCCGATAAAGTGCCCGCTTGATAGATTGGGCCGAGCGGCGCAACCTGCTCCATAATTTCACGCTTACCACCAAAGGCACCCACCGGCATCCCGCCGCCAATGACTTTTCCAAGTGTGGTTAAATCTGCTTCAATATTATAATAACCTTGCGCGCCGGTTAAACCTATGCGAAAACCAGTCATTACTTCGTCGATAATAAAAACACTACCATATTGATCACACTGTTTTCTTATTTCTTGTAAAAACCCGGGTATTGGTGGAACGCAATTCATATTGCCAACAACGGGCTCAACGATAACCCCTGCAACTTGCTCACCAATTTCACTGAAGGCCTGCTTTAATCCTTCAATATCGTTATAGGTTAAAGTGATGGTGTGATCGGCTAGTGCTGCTGGTACTCCGGGTGAGCTGGGAACGCCCATTGTTAGTGCACCAGAGCCAGCTTTTATTAATAAAGAGTCGGAATGACCGTGGTAGCACCCTTCAAACTTTATTATTTTATCGCGACCGGTGTAGCCGCGAGCCAAACGAATAGCACTCATGGTTGCTTCGGTGCCGGAGCTTACCATCCGCACCAGGTCCATATTCGGCATGATGCGGCAAATCTCTTTTGCCAACTCTGTTTCTACTTCGGTGGGCGCGCCAAAACTTAAGCCGAATTTTAATTTTTCAATCACTGCCTCCATGATGGAGGGATGGGCGTGTCCAAGAATCATTGGTCCCCAAGATAAAACATAATCGATATAACGTTTGCCTTCGCTGTCGTATAAGTAAGCCCCTTTGGCTCGATCAATAAAAACGGGGGTGCCACCCACTGCGCGAAAAGCACGCACCGGTGAATTAACACCGCCGGGAATAAATTGCTTGGCTTGTTCAAACAGTTGTTCAGATGAGGTCATGATAAAAGCTACAATTAATGTTAAGGGAGGGAGATTATATTCTTATTTGCCGCTCCAGTGCATTCTATTAGGTAGTAATTTCCCCATACCAATGCGACGGCCCTGTTGCAGTGACTGCCAACAAAACTGCTGCGCCTGCTGAATAGACTCTGCCAGGCTTAATCCATGAGCCAGATAAGCACTCAGTGCTGCACAAAGTGTACTGTTAGCTCCATAGTAAATGTTTGGTAAGCGTTGCCATTGGTATTGCTGGCTATGGCCGCTTTGTGCGAACCAGTGATGGCCGATGGTATTGGTGGAGCTGTCGTCGCCAATAATTAGCAGGTTTTCGCTGCCATATTCCAATAACTCCTGAGCACCGGCTGATAGTGTGTCGGCACCAGGGGCCAGGCTAAGGGCATCCTCTTTGCTCAGTACAGCGACTTTGGATTGGGGTAGTAACAAGGTCGCCATGGCGCTGCCCATATCGCCTTCGGCGCCACTTAGCCTGGGGTGAAAAATCACCGGAATGTAGGGGTAGTCATTGAGAATAGTGTGTATCGCCTCAATATGGCCAATGCTGCCTACTGACCCAATATTCAGCAGATTGATCGGTATGTCTTCTAGCAGTGCTCGAATTTGCTCAATCAACAGACCTGTATCAGTCACTATAAGGTCTTTTAGGGAGTGGGTGTCGCGGGCTACAAGTTGGCTAACAATTGGCGTGCAGTGGCAGCCGAGGCTGGACAGGGTCTCGATATCAGCGGATATGCCGCCACCTCCGCTGGGATCGTGGCCGGTAATGCTCATGACTACCGGTGTGTCAGTTATGATGTCGGACATAGCTACTCTCCCTAAGGAAATTGAGCTAAAAAGGTTTTACCACCACCAATATCACTACAGCAAATAATATGAAAACAGGCAACTCATTAAACCAGCGATAAAACACATGACCGTGTTGGTCGCTATCATCGGCCAGGCGCTTAACGTAGTTGCCACACACCAGATGGTAGGCAATCAGTCCCAGCACCAGGATTAGCTTGATAATGAACCACAGGGATTGCCAATAATAGTCCCAATTGTAACTTAACAGCCATACTCCTAGTACTACGCTGGTTACCGCGAATATGGACATAAACCGGTATAGCTTGTGCTCCATCACTTTTAGGTGTTCGCGAGTGGCTTTATCCTCGGCCATGGCGTGGTAAACAAATAGCCGTGGCAGGTAAAAAATACCGGCAAACCAGCAGACAATAGAAATAATATGAAAAGCTTTAACCCAGAGCATAATTATCTTTACCGCTAAAAGAATTGTGGGGTGTTGTTGTGTTTCTCAATATCGCTGCGGGTAATGATACCGCTATCGGGGCCGCTAAAGACGGACTCCCTGCCTGCGCGATAGCCTGCTACATAGAGTATATCGACGTCATGCTGGTTCATTAGCGTTAGCGCTTCTCGTAGCGTGGCCTGAATATTCAGCTCAATCACCGGTTCTGTATGTGGGCCGGTTAAATCTATCAGGTTTTGACGCTCTTGCTTTAAGGTGTTCTCAATATGTTCTCTTAAATCATCACCGTGGCTAAGCAGCAAAGTGTCATCACTATTGCCAATGATATACCAGCGATACGGTTTGGCTGATAATTCCAGTGCTTCTTGGCCTGACACTCGATTCATGGATGTGGCTATATTGCGCTGCATTAAGCTGGCAACACTGGTTCTTTGTAGTGCGAGACTTACAGGGTCAGTAGGTAGTAGTTGCTTAAGCTGGGAAAAAACTGTCTGGTGGGCGGAGCGTTGTTTGAAGATCTCACTATTGGTCAATGTTGCTACGGTGATGGCTAACATGCCGGGGAAAATCATAGCGGTATTGTTGCTTAATTCCAGCAGCGCCATTAATGCGGCCAATGGCGCGTTCAATACAGCACCCATCATTGCGCCCATGCCCAGCAGTACATAGAAGCTGCGCTGTGACGCTAACTCTGGAAATATATAAGCCCCCAGGCCTCCCAGAAGGCTGCCAATACAGGCTCCGATTAAAATATTGGGACCAATTAAGCCAATAGGCATGCCCATACCGGTACTGACGGCAGTGGCAATAATCTTGGCCACAATCAAAGCAAACATAATTGTTAGGGTGAGTTCGCTATTCAGGGCAGCATTTAAGCTGTCATAACCGATCCCCATAATTTCGGGTACCATCAGGGCACAGCAGCCGGTAACAAACCCGGCTATGGTAAAGCGGTGCAGAATAGGCTTGTCGGCATAGCGCAAACTAAAGCTAAGTACTTTCATAAATAGCGCGGCGCAGCTGCCAATTACCAGGCCAAGAAAAGCAATAAAAGGCACTTCCCAAAGCGAAGCCATCTCTAGAGCGGGAATATCAAAAATTGGATCGCCGCCAAATATGGCCCGGCTCATCACCGTGCCTGTAATGGCTGACAGCATCACAGGAATAAACCCTGCCACGGTATATTCCATCATAATGACTTCCATGGCGAAGATAACACCAGCGATGGGCGTGTTAAATGAGGCGGCGATGGCTGCCGAGGTGCCGCAGCCCACCAGCATACGGATACTGTTATTCGGTAAGCGCAGCTTTTGTCCAATCAGGCTATTGGTAGCCGCCCCCAAATGGATAGCCGGGCCTTCTCTGCCTCCAGATTGCCCCGTCATTATCGCCAGCGCACCGCCAAAAAACTGCACCAGGGCATTCTTCAGGGGTAAGTGGCCATGGTCGATATGAAGGCGGGTAAGTGCATGCACAATACCGGTTCTAGTGTCTGATGCCGCCATTTTTCTAAGGATAAACCCTAAAAATACAGCGCCAGCCAAGGGCAGGGCAAAATGCAGCCAGGGGGGTAGGTCTTCAAAATTATCCGGATCGCCACCGGGAAGCCAGAGTGAAGAGGGGGTCTCAATCAGATAACGAAATAGCAAAATCACCAGCGAGCATGAAATACCCGATAGCACACCCAAAATAGATAGGTGAATAAGAGAATTGGCGTTCGCCAGACGGTGGCGAGTGTCACGAAACCAGTGATATTGCATAAACTGTGAAGGTATTCCCGGCCGCTTGCTAAGGTATTGTGATCAATAGCTTACGATTGTTTTTTGATTGCTTTATTATAACGTATCTTGAGGGCTTGTTAGGCGGGCTTTCTATTCAATCTGGAAATGGTGGGTATAGCAGTGGTTAAGGTAGGTATTGTAGGGGGTACCGGGTATACCGGTGTCGAGTTATTGCGGATGCTGGTCAATCACCCCGAAGCGGAGGTGGTTGCAATCACCTCCCGTGCGGAAGAGGGTGTGCGAGTTGATGAGCTATACCCCAGCCTGCGCGGTCACCTTGATATTCGCTTCTCTCATCCCGATCCCGCTGTATTGGCACAATGTGATGTGGTGTTTTTTGCCACGCCGCATAATGTTGCTATGAATATGATGCCTGAGCTATTGGCGTTAGATACCCGTGTAGTCGACTTGTCGGCTGACTTTAGAATCCGTGATCATGAGTTGTGGTCGCAATGGTATGGCGAGCCCCACGCTTGCCCCGAGTTATTGGCAGATGCCGTTTACGGCCTGCCAGAATTTAATCGTGCCGCCATAAAAGACGCTCAGCTAGTTGCCTGCCCCGGTTGCTACCCAACCTCGGTGCAATTGGGTTTGCTGCCTTTATTAGAAAATCAGTTGGTTGATGATCAGCGTTTGATTGCCAATGCCGCTTCCGGTGTGAGTGGTGCAGGTCGTCAGGCAAAAATTGATAATCTCTATGCGGAAGTGAGTGATAGTTATAAAGCCTATGCTATTCCTGGTCATCGTCACCTACCTGAAATTGAACAGGGCCTAAATGATATCAGTGGTAAAGATGTGCAACTAACCTTTGCTCCGCACTTAGTGCCCATGGTTAGAGGTATGCACTCTACTATCTATGCCGAGCTAGTCGATAGCGCAGTATCGTTAGAAGAAATTCAATCGTTATACGAAGAACGCTTTGCCGACGAACCTTTTGTTGATGTCTTACCAGTAGGCAGTCATCCACAAACCCGTAGCGTAAAAGGTGCCAACCATTGCCGGCTTGCGATTCATCGTCCGCAAAACCGCGACACGATTGTGGTGCTGTCTGTGATCGATAATTTAGTCAAAGGCGCATCCGGTCAAGCGATTCAGAATATGAATATTATGCTTGGGCTGGATGAATCTGCTGGCCTAAACACCGTAGCACTGATGCCCTAGGGATTTAAAAACCACTATGACTGAAGTGACCGGCAGCAAACAGTATCGCTCTATTGTCGTGCAGCATAGGCCTGCACGGCGACGTACCATCATCGCCAGCTTTATTCTTATCGCCGTGGCAATTGCCCAGCTGGCTTACTGGTATGGCGGGCAGTCCCTGCAGGCGGATTACCTGAAGCTGTCAGCTGATCATAAAAAAGTGGTACAGCAGTTATCCTTGTCTGAGGCGAAATACCAGGATGCCAGTCAACAGTTGACCAACGCCCGGCTCGGTTCTGATATAGATAGAAAAGCAGTCAACGAAGTGCGCACAACGGTGAGTGAGCATAAGGAGACCATTAACCAATTAAATGAAGAAATTAACTTCTATAAAGGTTTAATGGCGCCGACTGAGCGCGAGCGAGGTTTGGGTATTCGCAGTTGGGATGTTTATCCAGGTAGTGCCCCTAATCGTTTTCAGTATAAGTTAGTGTTGCAGCAACTCGCTTTAAAGCATACCGTGTTAAAAGGTACTGTGAGGGTAAGTATTGTTGGTAAGCGCGGCGGTGTAGAGGATATATTGCCTCTGGATATTTTATCGGAGCAGGTGGATAAACAGCTTAAATTGCGCTTTAAATATTTCCAGTATATTGATGGTGAATTGATTATCCCGGAAGGGTTTACGCCGGAGCGGATTGATATTGTAGCTAAGGCGACCTCACCCAAACCCGTGACTGTCGATAAGCAGTATGGCTGGATTGTTCAAAAATAACTTCTAATCAAGGGCAATAAAATGGCATTTCAAAGCGGCAATTCAACGACCTTAATTTCCAAAGACTCGGAAATTATCGGTGAAATAAAATTTACCGGTGACCTTGAAATTCAGGGCTTGGTCCGAGGTGATATCCATGCAAGTAGTGATACTAAGGCCATTGTACGCATCGTAGCGGGTGGTCGGGTAGAGGGGCAGATCCATGCTCCCAAAGTGATTATTAATGGCCACGTCAAAGGTGATGTGCATTGCAGTGATCATGTGGAATTAGCCGCCAAGGCCAATGTGGATGGCAATGTGCATTATAACTTGATTGAGATGGTAAAAGGCGCCCAGCTTAACGGTAATTTAGTGTATGCCGGTGCGGATAAGAAGGTGGCCGGTGTAGAGTCTATCTCCGGTAATAATCAACAGACAGGTTAGAGGTTGCGGTACAATAGTTGACTGTAATAGTCTGGCTTTTATAATCAGGTCAGGTAATCGTTATTCAGAGGTAAATTTATGTCAGCCGCAGAGATGTACACCCCACAGGCGCTGATTTTGACAGACAAAGCGATTAATAAGGTTAAAAACCTTGTTGAGGAAGAGGCTAACGACGAGCTTAAGTTGCGTGTATTTGTGACTGGCGGTGGTTGTTCGGGTTTTTCTTATGGATTTACCTTTGATGAGATTGTGGCCGATGACGATACTACCGTTGAGGTAGAGGGTGTAACCGCCCTTGTTGATCCGATGAGTTATCAATATTTGGTGGGTGCTGAGGTTGATTATGAAGAGGGGTTGGGTGGTTCCCGTTTTGTGATTAATAACCCTAATGCTGATACCACTTGCGGTTGTGGTGCTTCCTTCTCTGTTTAACCCTCCTCTTCCAAATCAAGGAAATGCCATGCTTAAAGTTAATCCTGTTGAGCTTTTCCTTGATGTCTTTTGTTCTTCAGGCACAAACCTTTATTCCCGCACAGGCGCAAGATAACGCCCCTAAATATTTTGCCGAGATAGAGGTGCATACCTCTGAAGAACTTTACTATTTGTTGGCCCCCGCGGAAGAGCGCCGCTTAATGAACCAGGAAAATTACGTTTACTTTTAAACGTAATATACCGCCCCTAGAATAACCGTTTCCCTGGCGCCGGTTGCATTGACCAAATTAGCATGCTTTCTTTCCATGGTTTTTTTTGCCAGCCAGGCAAAGGCCGCAGCTTCTACCCACTCTGCGGGGATACCTAATTGTGAAGAGTTCGCTATTAGTTTCGGGTGCGCCAGGCTCTCAAGTCTTAACATCAGTTGGGTATTGTAGGCACCGCCACCACATATATAGATTTCATTAACCGCCGCTGGTAGATTTTCTATTTCATTGTTAATAGTTTGTGCGGTAAATTCCAGTAGCGTCGCCTGAATATCCTGTGTGGATAATGTCAAAGAACTGGTGTTTTTTTCTAGCCAGGCCAGATTAAAATCTTCACGCCCAGTGCTCTTTGGTAAGGGTTGTTTTAGATAAGGATGAGTCATTAGTTGAGTTAGTAGTGCTTGATTAATCTTGCCACTTTTTGCCCACTCACCATTATTGTCGTAATTTTTTTGCTGATTTTTCTTGATCCAGCTATCCATCAAAATATTACCCGGGCCGATATCAAACCCCAGGTTGTCACCGTTGCTGCCCAGGTAAGTAATATTGGCCATTCCGCCAATATTGATAATTGCGCGATTATGTTTACTTGATGCAAAAGCGGCTTGGTGAAATGCTGGCGCCAATGGAGCCCCTTGGCCACCCGCTGCCATATCTTTACGCCGAAAATCGGTAACTGTAGTGATGCCTGTTTCATAAGCAATCGTATTAGGGTCACCTACCTGTAACGTAAAAGGGTTTGCCAGTTTAGGCCTGTGGCGAATGGTTTGTCCGTGACAGCCAATCGCAACAATATCCGCTGCATGGATATGGCTCTGCTCTAATAGAGTTTTTGTGGCTTTGGCAAGTTCCTTGCCCAGTGCACGATCTGCCTCGCCCATACGGTCAATTTCATTGTCGCCAGGCAGGCAGAGTGAAATTAATTGCTGTCGTAAATCTTCGGGAATTTTATAATCAAGGGAGTCAATTAACTGAAATTTTTGATTGCTAAGATCAATAACGACGGCATCAATACTGTCCAGACTGGTGCCGGACATCAGGCCAATATATAAGTTAGAGGAAGATGCCTTGTCGCTACTCATTAAAGCGTTGAGCTGCCAGTCAGTTGATCGGTTTTGGCTAAACTGCGGTGATTATTATAAGCCGCAAGCTGCATTTGCAAACCACCAATTTGAGCCAGGAAGGCTTCTTTATCTTTGCTGTCAATACTTTTTGCTTTAGGCAGTTTTTTCAAAATGGTGCGCGGATTGCGGTGTACACCATTAACTAAAAATTCATAGTGAAGGTGTGGGCCTGTTGCATAACCGGTTGAGCCTACCCAGCCAATAATTTGTTTCTGCTTAACCTTTTGCCCTTTACGTACGCCGCGCTTATGTAAGTGCAAATACTTGGTCGTATATTTGGTGCCGTGGTTGATAAAAACGTAATTACCGTTGGCTTTACTGTAGCCCGCTTTGTCGACCCGACCATCGCCAGCTGCATAAACTGGAGTGCCTCGTGAAGCTGCATAGTCAGTACCGCGATGAGGTTTGGTGGTTTTGAAAACCGGGTGCAGGCGTCTCATATTAAAGCCGGAACTAATGCGAGTGAAATCCAGTGGGGCCCGTAAAAAAGCCTTTCGCATGCTGACGCCATCTTTGTTGTAGTAACCCACGCTGCTGTCATCATGAACATAACGATAGGCGGTATAGATTTCTCCGCGGTTAATAAATTGAGCGGCGAGAATGGGGCCGTTGCCAGTTTTTACATCATCAAGAAAGTTTTCTTCATAAAGAATCATGAAATTGTCACCTGCGCGCACATCGTAAACAAAATCGATAACACCGCCAAAAATGTCCGATAATTCCATAATCAAGTTCTGTGACAGGCCAACATTTTGTGCCGATCGATAGAGTGAAGAAGTGATGACTGCGCTGCTGTAATTCTGGCGTACTTCTGGTTCTCTGCGAATATGAGTGGTGACAAACTTATTATCTTCGCGCTGGTAGAGGGTTGTTTCAAGCAGGTTGTGAATATGTTTCAGGGCTTGCAGTTCGCCTTCATTATTTACCTGCAGGGCCATTTTTTGGCCGGGATGTAGTTTAAGTAGTTGCTTTGAATCTTTGCTGTTGCTGACAATGTCATAAACATCAGCGGCTGAGAGCGACGCCCGTTGAAATATCTTGGATAAGTTGTCGCCGCTACGAATCACAACTTCTTTCCAGGGGAGTTCAGGGTTTTTGGCGGGTGCCTGAGTGCGGGTATTTTTGGCTTCCAGATTAAGGTCTACCGGCATGCTAACGCGAGTGGCTTCAGCGCTTTCACCGGGTATTAATAGTAGGGACAGAAAGACCACCGCTATGGCAGCACTTGCGATAGCGAGATGCTTGCGGGGGTATTCGGCCACAGTCTGGCTAACTGGCTGCTTCTGTTTTCTTGCTTTTGGCTGCATATCTGGCTTTTCTGTTCTTAGTATGATTTCTAGTAGTGCGCCCTAACTGCTGGGAGTATAACAAAAAATAGTGAAATCCCTGCATTTGGCAAGGTAGTCTCTATAAAGTTGAGAGCCGATTCACTATTGTTGCTGCGTTGTTCCTACATTGCCTCTACTATCCAAAGTTTGCATTTGTAACGAGTTGCGGTATCGTGCGCGCTCATTACGGGCGCATATTGAGGCTTTTCAGGCTGATTATCAATCAGGGTTTGATGCCTTGATAGTGCGTAGATATTTTGCATAGAAATGCATATCCAGAAAAGTGGTCATAAGGGTGGGTGATAAAGAAATTATGTCGATAGAGGGTAAAGAGTTGATAGCGGACCTGCGAGCTCGCGGGTTAATTGCACAAACAACCGCTGATCAGGAGCTTGAAGAGCACCTGACGGGTGAGAGTCGCACCCTTTATTGTGGCTTTGACCCCACTGCGGACAGTCTGCATATAGGTAGCCTGGTTCCATTATTGACCCTAAAGCGTTTCCAGCAAGCCGGGCATAAACCATTGGCGCTGGTGGGTGGTGCTACCGGTTTAATCGGTGATCCTTCCTTTAAAGCTGAAGAGCGCAAGCTCAATACCCCCGATATCGTTGCTAATTGGGTCGATAAGCTAAAGGCCCAGGTCAATCGCTTTATCGATTTTGACTGTGGTACTAATTCAGCAGAGGTGGTAAATAACCTGGACTGGATTGGTGAAATGGATGTACTTAGTTTCCTGAGGGATATTGGTAAGCATTTTCCTGTTAATCAGATGATCAAGAAAGAGTCAGTAAAGCAGCGCATTGAGCGTGAGGGCGAAGGTATCTCCTTTACTGAATTTACCTATATGATTTTGCAGTCGCTGGATTTTGCCGAGCTCTATAAAGCCAATCAATGTACCTTGCAGATTGGTGGTTCTGACCAGTGGGGTAATATCACCGGTGGTGTTGAACTAACCCGCCGCCGTTATAGTGGTCAGACCTACGGTTTAACCCTACCGCTAGTGACCAAAGCTGATGGCACTAAGTTTGGTAAGACGGAGAGCGGTACCATTTGGTTAGATGCCTCTAAGACCTCTCCTTATGCCTTTTACCAGTTCTGGCTAAATACCGCTGATGCGGATGTTTATAAATTCCTTCGCTACTTCACCTTCCTCTCTGTTGGGCGCATTGACGAGATCGAAGTGCAGGATAAAGAAATCCAAGGGCGCCCACAGGCTCCAGGCATTCTTGCTGAGGAAGTCACTAGCCTGATCCACGGTGACGAAGGTTTGGCAGCGGCCAAGCGTATTACCGAAGCGCTATTTACTGGTGATCCTTCACAGCTATCCGAAGACGACTTGCAGCAATTGCGTCTGGATGGCTTGCCTGCCAGTGACTTAAAGGCTGATGACCTGGTCGATCGTCCTCTAACGACTCTATTGAGTGAGTGTGGAATGGCCAAAGCGGGCCGTGAAGTTAAAGATGCTTTGGGTCGCAATGCCGTGTTTATTAATGGTGAGGCCAAAGGTATGGCAGACAATGGTGCTTCTGCTGAATGCTTTGCGAAAGATAAGGCACTCTATGGACGCTTTTTCATCGTTAAGCTCGGTAAGAAAAAGTATCACCTGCTAGAGCTGGTTTAATTCAACCCCCCCTGTCATTCCCGCGAAGGCGGGAATCTAGCTCTGTCGATTTCCGCTGCGCGGAAATAACAGCACGCAGTCTGGGTTCCCGCCTTCGCGGGAACGACGGTGAGGTGTGTTCTCATCGGTCGAAATGTAGTCGTCTTGATTGTTTATAAGTTGACTAAATAGTTGATTATTTGTGCGTTTCTCGCCTTTTTTACATATTTCTGAAATAAATTTCTACTAGTCGTTGACAGTGAACCTCGCATCCCTATAATGCGCGCTCTCTTCGGGCATGACCCGTTAGACAATGTGTCATCCCGCTGGTAAAACAGCTTGAAGTAAATTAATAAAATTTATTTTTAAAAAGGTGTTGTCACGGTGAGTTAACTCTGTATAATTCGCCACCCTGTCACGGCAAGCACATGCTTGTGCGCGACAGAAAAGCCTTAGAGTCCTAGCGACCAAGGCAGCTCTTTAACAGATTGGATCAAGTAATTCGTGTGGGCGCTTGTAGGCTGATAATGGCAATAATTAATTATCAGGAAAACAAGTGACTTACACGCAGCAAATATATTTATTTGAAGCGATTATGAAACTTAATTCCTGAGC
>NZ_JAQWFR010000009.1 GCF_029238675.1 Oceanicoccus sp.
TCATTAACCATGCAGGTCACTTCCGGCAAAAAGTCTTTGGCGATTAAGCTCAGTATGGCTTGTAGTGTTGCGGGTATTTCATCATCGGTAAATAACTGCTGCGGATAACCGGGGTACTCCGGCATATCGGCATTCTCGGCATTCATTCGCTCTACCCAACGGTAGACGCGCTGGGCTTGGCTTTTCATAATCATGCCGGGGTAAGGGTCGCGGGATAAGTGGGCGTATAGAGGAGCCATCAAACTATAATCCGCTACACAGGGCTGACCACCGAATAAATACGGGTGCTGTTCAAAATGTTTATTCAGCAAGGCTAATAATTCCAGATACTGGGCTTCAATTGCCGGAATGGTTGCCTCATTAATTCCCAATAGCGGTAAGTAAGCCTGCATCGGCTTCATCACTTTTTCTGCGACTTGGCGCACCACATCCGGGCCTGCGCCGGGAGCGATGTGATCACCAAACTCCAGCTCGATAAATGCCTTATTATGTTCCAGAAAATTCCAGCGGTAATGCATGGCCACTTTCAGCAGACCTTCACTGCCAAATAGATCGATAATGAGTGCTGCCAGATGTTGTTTTGGCGTTTTGGGGTAGACGGAAAATTTTGCCTGCCCCGACTGTTCAAAGTGATCAATAATATCCACGGTATCCTGAAGCACAGTGCCGTCAGCCAGCTCGACCACCGGCACAATACCGCGCTTGGTTTGGGGGATGATTTTTTCGCCATAACTGGGGTGGCCCGGCATCACCTCATTAAAAGCTATGCCCTGCTTGCGAAAATAAGCACGCACCTTGCCGGAGTACATGGACATGGGCGCAGCATATAAGGTTATTGCATCCATGATAGACAACCTAATCGACCAGTTTGATCATTAATTTACCGTGGTTTTTGCCCTGATAAACCATTTGCACCGCTTCAGGAAAAGCGTCTATCCCTTCTACAATATGTTCGCGGAAGGTGATTTTTCCTTCATGCTCCCAAGTCAGTAAATCCACAAAGGCTTCTTTGGCACGGTGCATATAGTCACGCATGGTAAAGCCTTGCATTAGGCAGCTTTGTGTCAGTAGTTGCACATAGTTACCGGGGCCAATGGGGTTTTCGATATTTTCATATTGGGTGATTGCCCCGCAAATAATAATCCGGGCATGGCGATTCATCTGCATTAGCACAGCGTCCAGTGTTTCACCGCCTACCGCATCAAAGTACACATCAATACCTTCTGGCGCTGCTGCTTTAAGTTGACCGGCAATATCGCCCTGCTTGTAGTCGATAGTGGCATCGACGTTTAACTCATCTTTAAGGTAGGCACATTTTTCCGAGCCACCGGCAACACCTACAACACGGCAACCTTTGAGTTTAGCGATCTGGCAAACCACATGCCCTACCGCTCCCGCTGCGGAAGACACCATCACGGTCTCTCCTTCTTTGGGTTTGCCAATATCCAGTAGACCAAAGTAGGCGGTAAAGCCTGGCATACCCAAGCCACCCATAAAACGTGTCAGGGGCGCTAGATTGGGATCTATTTTTCGCAAGGCACGGCTATCAAAATTGCCGTGGGTTTGAATACCGGTAAAACCGGTGCAGAAATCACCCACCTGGTAATAGTCGGAACGGGACTCAATCACTTCCGCTACACCAAAGCCCCGCATCACTTCACCTAGCTCAACAGGCTCAATATAACTTTTCTTTTTCGAGATCCAGCCCTTCATAGCCGGGTCTACGGAGACATAATGGACCTTAACCGAGATTTCACCCTCTTGCAGTGGGGGCAAGGCATCATGGGTAAACTGCCAGGTATCAGCAATAGGCAGACCCTCGGCCTCTTGGGCAAAACGGACTTGGGTAATAGCGTTAACCATTTCTTTTCCAGTAATAGCTTTTAGGCACAACTGTCGACATAGCCTGAGCCATAAAGTGTTATTTTGATTGTTCTGGATTGTAATATTTTGTCATAAGTAGTGTCAATACTTACTGGCCAGCTTGCGGCACCAGTAACTTAATCACCGTATCCATCATGGCATCAACCGCTGTCTTATCAAGATAAATGCCATCAACCACCAAACGACTCATACCGTGGAAGGTACTCCAGCTTAGCTGGGAAATTCTTAAGGGTGTTACTCCCGCCGGTAGCTCAACATTTTCACACAGGGCGGTAATCGTTTCGGTATACAAGCGAAAACTACTATAGGCTCTTTCCTTTAGGCTGGCGCTAATAGTACTGGACTTCCAAATACGGCTGGAAAACATTAAGTCGTAGTACTCAGAATTCTCCACAGCAAAATTAACATAGCCCCCCAGTTGCCTCTGCAAATGGTTGGCTAAATCATCAAAAGCGGCTTGCTGGTCAAATAAGGCGTCAAAGCGCCTAAAGCCTTCCTCGGCGATGGCACATAACAGGCCCTGCTTGTCTTCAAAGTGATGATAGGGCGCCGTACGGGAGACCCCTGCACGGGTGGCGAGTTTACGCATCGACAAGGCATCCTCACCCTCTTCCCGGATAATATTCGCCGCCTCGGTAATTAATACCTGACGTAAATCACCGTGATGATAGGTCTTTTTCTGGCTTTCTGACTTGTCATTAGCTTTATTCACAAGGCGAAAGGTAGCAGCCTAACTTGACAGCGTCAAAATTATCGAATAACTTGACCTCTTTGAACTTGACGCCGTCCAGTTAAGCGGAGAATCAGACCGATGGGCCATGTCGAGCACTTTAAAGTGATCATGCGCCCACCTATCGGCGTACAAAGAATATTAGAACCAATGACCGCCGAGCCAGAAAAGACCGGCCTGATCCCTAAACCCCAAGCAATGCAGGAATCCATCAATGAGCGCAAACCCTTACCCCCATTTATTACAGCCCTTAGACCTTGGCTTTACCACCCTGAAAAACCGCGTACTAATGGGCTCTATGCATACAGGCCTTGAAGAAGCGGAAAACGGTATGGAACGTATGGCCGCCTATTTTGCCGAGCGTGCCGCCGGCGGTGTTGGGCTTATTGTGACCGGTGGGTTTGGTCCCAATCAACGAGCGGCAACCCATGAGAACACCCAGTCATTAGAAACCGAAGCGGATGCCGAGCAACATAAAATCATTACTGATGCAGTGCATAAAGCCGATGGGAAAATATGTATGCAAATTTTGCATACCGGCCGTTATGCCTTTAATGAAAACCCCATCGCCCCTTCTGCCATACAAGCTCCAATTAACCCCTTTAAACCCAAAGCTGCCACCGAAGAAGAAATTGAAATGCAGATTCTGGATTTTATTAATGTCTCGGTATTGGCAAAAAAAGCGGGATACGACGGCGTAGAAATTATGGGTTCTGAAGGCTATTTTATTAACCAGTTTTTGGCAGCCAGAACCAATCATCGGGATGACCAGTGGGGCGGAAGCTACGAAAACCGCATGCGTCTACCGGTAGAGATAGTCCGTCGCGTGCGTGAAGCCGTCGGAGAAGACTTTATTATTATCTACCGCTTATCTATGCTGGATTTAGTGGAAGGTGGCAGCTCTTATGATGAGGTAGTGACCTTAGGTAAAGCGGTAGAGCAAGCTGGTGCCACCATTATTAACACCGGCATAGGTTGGCACGAAGCGCGTATTCCAACCATTGCCACTAAAGTACCCCGGGCTGCCTTTACTTGGGTAACGGCTAAGTTTCGCGATGAGTTTTCTATTCCGGTAATTACCTCTAACCGGATTAATACACCTGAAGTGGCTGAAGAAGTACTACAGCGCGGCGATGCCGATATGATATCCATGGCACGCCCCCTTCTAGCTGACCCGCAGTTTGTAGCAAAAGCTGCCGCTAATAAAAGCGATGAAATTAATACCTGTATCGGTTGTAACCAGGCCTGCCTGGATCACGTTTTTGTTGGCAAGATGACAAGCTGTTTAGTAAACCCGCGCGCCTGTCATGAAACCGAGTTAAATATTATTCCCACAACCGAAGTGAAAAAACTGGCTGTGGTTGGCGCAGGCCCTGCGGGCATGGCCTTTGCGGTCAGTGCGGCGGAGCGTGGTCATAGCGTCACCCTGTTTGATAGCGCCGATAAAATTGGCGGGCAGTTTAATATCGCCAAACAAATACCGGGTAAAGAAGAGTTTGAAGAAACCCTGCGCTATTTTGCTACGCAAATTAAACAGCATAATATTGAGTTAAAACTTAATACCCGGGTTGATAGCGCCAGCTTAAACAATAGCGACTTTGACGAAGTGATATTAGCCACCGGTATTTCACCACGCACTCCGGATATTGAAGGTGTTGATCACGAAAAAGTACTAAGCTATTTGGATGTTATTGCAGACCGTAAACCGGTGGGCAGTAAGGTTGCGGTGATTGGTGCCGGCGGTATTGGTTTTGATGTTTCGGAATTTCTTGTTCATAGCGGTGAAGCCACCAGCTTAAATATCCCTGCCTTTATGCAAGAATGGGGTATAGATATGAGTCTGGCTGCGCGGGGCGGTATCGAAGGGATTCAAGCCAAAGTAACGCCCCCTGCCCGTGAAGTTTCATTATTGCAACGCAAATCTTCAAAAGTCGGTGCTGGCTTAGGTAAAACTACAGGCTGGGCGCATCGTGCAGGCTTGCAAAATAAAGCTGTTAAAATGATACCAGGTTGTGAGTATAAGAAAATTGACGATGCTGGTTTACATGTAGTTATTGGCGGCGAAGAGAAAGTGTTAGACGTCGATAATGTGATTATTTGCGCTGGACAAGACCCCTTACGGGAATTGGCTGACAGCCTGAGCAAACCCTATCACTTAATTGGTGGAGCCGATATTGCGGCTGAGTTAGATGCTAAACGCGCTATCGACCAGGGAACGCGTTTGGCGGCTAGTATTTAAAAGCCGTACTGTTATTCCCGCGAATGTTCTGTCATTCCCGCCAATGTTCTGTCATTCCCGCGAAGGCGGGAATCTACAGCGCTGGGTTCCCGCCTTCGCGGGAATGACGTTGCTTCGTGGGAATAGTGGTTTTTGCGTAAATAACGGGGGAAGTTTAGCTCTTTTTCGGTGCTGAAAAATGCGAGTGGTCAAGCCGCCCCGTTAATGCTTCAAAGACCATTACATAATCTGCAGCCAAACTATAAGCGGGGTAATTCAAAGTCGCCGGTTTATTTTTTTCAAAGAAAAAATGCCCCACCCAGGCAAAGCTATAACCGGCTACAGGGACTAGCAACAACAGTAACCACTGTTGGTTAAATAGCGCAAACAGCAGCACCAGTATCGATAAAGTGGTGCCAATATAATGCAATAACCGGCTTACACGATTGCTATGTTGGTTAAGATAAAAAGGGTAGAACTCGGCAAAGCTGGTAATGGTTTTATCCATGGATTTATCCTTTCGACAATAAACGGTTTATTTCTCGGGCAAACAACCAAAGACGATCCTGCCCCCAGAGGGCTAACACTTGCTTACCGTCTTTATCTAACAGGCGGAAACTGGGTACGCCCCATAAGCCCATACCGTACATGGTTTGTCGGTTAGCCTCTAATAGCGACTGCCAACCGGGGTCACCCATTTTTTGTTGGGCCTGCTGCCAGGATAAACCCGCCTGCTCAACCACATAGCGCATGCCTTTGTCATTATTGGTATTCACCCGTTCAGTAAAGGCCGCTTTTAAAAAGGCGGAAATCAATTGGGTGCCTTTGCCTTGTTCACAAGCCCAGGGGTAAAGCGAATAAGTGCGACGTACCGGCTCGCCAATGGGGTCATAGGCATTGCCAAAAGGCACCCCGGCGGCGCGAGCTTCGCGGGCGGTATCAAAAAAGATATAAAGGCCCTTTTCCCGCGTTGCCGGTACTCCGCGCATCACCATAGGCATAACGGGTTTGACCACCAGATTAACACCAGTGTCTTTGGCCAGTTGTACCGCGCGATCAAAGGCCATGGCGGTATAGGGACTACGCAGTGAAGGGTATACTTCCAGTGTCAGGCTGCCGTTATCTTTAATCTCGCCGACTTCTATCGGTGGACGAGGCATTAACAGCGGTAGGTCGGGTTGATGATCAATGCCTAGTTCTGCCAGGCGTTGCTCAAGATGATATAAACGGTCAACACCCCAGTACCATTCACCGCCATAATAAAACATGGCGCCGGAATAGTGCTTTAGCTTTTTTTGATGTTCGCTGCCAAGCTGCACTTTTTTGCCGGCTTCCGCCTCGCTAACAGTGCCATAGGCCGCGGCAAGATCTTTTAGCGCCGAGTGGTCACCAGACCATAAAGCCTGCCCTACTTCAACAATACAACCCAGTAATGCCGCCTGTTCCTGTGCTGCCAATATTGAGGTAGCTAAGCTGACCAGTTCAGGTGATGGCAAGCTTTGTTGTTGGGGGAAATCCAGCTGATACTCGGGTGCCACTAAACCGGCATCGTACTGTGCCAGCTTTAATAATAAATCCGGTTCCGCGACATTATCACCCACCGGACCAGCCACTAAATGGCAGACCAACTTAATGTCATAACGCGCTAGTAAAGGTTTTAATAGCTGTGCCGCAAGATGGCTATAACCATCATCGACCTGATGAAAGTATTCAAGGGTATGGGGTAAGCCTAGCTTGCATCGTAGTTTTTCCGCTTTGGCCCGATGTTTCTCCATCCGTTTTGGGCTAGCCATTTGCTGCATAACCTTGGAGGTGGCCCAACGCAGAATAAAGCCGGGGTCCATGGTAGCAGCACCACCCTGATCTTTAAAAACCTGTTGTTCTGACTGCGCCATGGTCTTGTTCTTGCGTTAAAATTTCGAAAAGTCAGGCTCTCTGCGCTCCATAGCGGCGGCTATTGCTTCTCTGGCTTCCGGGCCTTGAACCAACTGGGTAAACAGCTCCCCTTCGGCTTGCATACACTCCTCAACTACCTCGGCCTGCTGTCCCTTCAGAAGCGCCTTACTCACCCGAAGGCTGGTAGGTGGCTTAGCCGCCAGTTTATTGGCTATCTCCCAGGCAACCGGTAAATACTCATCAGCACTGGCAATCTGATTAATGATGCCGCACTCTTTGGCCTGCTGAGCATCAAACTTTTCTCCAAGCAGTATTAGTTCTGCAGCACGCTGATAACCAGCGAGGCGTGGTAACAGAAAACTGGAAGCCGCTTCAGGACATAATCCCAAATTGGTAAAAGGCATGGAGAAAACTGTGCTATCGGCTGCTACCACAATATCGAAATGTAATAACATGGTGGTACCAATACCTATGGCGGGACCATTAACCGCAGCGACTATAGGTTTTTTAAAGCTGGCAATGGCCTTCATAAATTGTGATACCGGAGCTGCTTCATCGCCGACAGAGTTATTTAAAAAGCCCGCCAGATCATTACCCGCCGTAAAACAATCCTTAGTACCGGTTATTAACACCACACGAATACCGTTGTCCGCGTCGGCTGCATTTAAAGCATCTGCCACTGCGCCATACATATCTTGTGTTAGCGCATTTTTTTTATCGGGGCGATTCCAGGCAATAGACATCACCTTATTGTCGGTGGTTATGGTAATGGGGACTTGTTGACTCACGGTGATTACCTATTTATTTCTTAAGATGTTATTTCTGTAAAATATTTTGTGCGTTGCTTTTGAATTTCTCGGTTTCTTTTTCATCGTCCAGTAAGTTGCCCAGACTAAACGGTACATCAAGGCCTTTGCTCATGCCGGGCTGTTGATACATCGCCTGTGACCAACGCTGTATATGATCTAAACCCTCAACAGAAATACCCGACCATTTATGCGTACGCACCCAACACCAATTGGCGATATCGGCAATGGAATAATCGGCTGCCAGCCATTCGTTATTCGCCAAGCGTCCGTCTAACACTTCAAATAAGCGGCGACCTTCATTCTGGTAACGATCAATCGCCGGTTGAATTTTTTCCGGGAAGTATCGGAAGAAAACATTGGCCTGCCCCATCATGGGACCTACACCGCCCATCTGGAACATTAACCACTGTATCACCTCAGAACGACCTTTGGCATCGGTAGGCATTAGGCGGCCAGTTTTTTCTGCCAGATAAATCATAATCGCGCCAGACTCAAAAATCGGAAAATCACCGGCATCGCGATCGACAATAGCGGGAATACGACCGTTTGGGTTAATGGCTAAAAAGTCAGGCTTTTTTTGTTCGCCCTCGGTAATATTCACGAAATGCGTATTGTATTCCAGCTCCAGGGCTTCCAGTGTGCAAGACACCTTATGACCATTAGGCGTTGGCGCGGTATATAGATCGATCATAAATATCCTTTCGGTGTTGTCTTTATTAAAATCCAGACTGACCTGCAATCACCTGCTGGTAGCTGGCATCATCCAAAGGCTCATAGGCTTGGCTTTTGGGTTTAAGTATAAATAATGGCTCTTTAACCTGATCCAGGTGATAGGCCTCTTTACGCAGTGCGCCTTTGACAAGCTTGAAGGTTACTGTAGTCTCAACCTGTTGCTGCAGGCGAATAAATACCGGCCTGGCATGAGCGGGTAACTCCCTATCAACAAATTGTGAAAAAGCGTCCATATCCAGTGAAGCACCTTCTTTTAAGGTGATGGCTGCCATACCGGCTTTACCTTCGGCACCAGGGACTTCCACGCCATAAACATTGGTCATTTCTATGCCGTCATAGGCATTAATAATTTCACCCACCTCATTGGTAGACACATTTTCTGCTCGCCAGCGGAAGGTATCACCTACCCGATCTACAAATTGAAAGTGCGGCAGGCCCAGTGCAAAACCCACATCAATTTGACGCACTAAATCACCGGTATTAAACCAGCGATCTCCAGGATTTTTTAGATCGGTTAATATTTTGCTATTGGTGGCTTCTTTGTTTTGATAGCCATCAAACTTATATTTATCATCAATTTCTGACAGTAATAGCCCTGGCTCGCCAGGCTCTGCCTCTATTAGTTTACCCGCAGCATCGCGAATCATTTCATCAGCATCAACATCATACTTCACCAACATCAGACTGGCGCTGGTGGTGCCAATGGTACGATCTTTATTCAGGAAATTGATAAAGGCAGCATTACCTTCACTGGAACCGTAAATTTCAGAAATACGTTTGACCTTAAAACGGGAGCGAAATTGATCCCAAACATCAGGACGTAGGCCATTACCCATCATCGTTTCCAGGGGGTTGTTTTTTTCTTCCGGACATTCTGGATGTATAGAGAGATAGCGGCATAACTCACCCACATAGACAAACAGGTTGGTTTGATATTGTTGTACTTCAGGCCAAAATTGACTGGCGGAAAAACGACGACGTAAAAACATGGAAGCACCGGAAGACAGTGAAGTACCAAAACCCGGCCCTAAACCTGTCATATGGTACAGAGGCAAACACATATAAATACGGTCTTGTTGTTTGGCTCGAAGGCCTGCCTTGCAATAAGGGTAGGCACTTGCCAAAAATCGACGATGATAAATAACAGCCGCTTTCGGTAAACCGGTGGTACCTGAAGTAAAGATATATAAGGCCTTTTCACCCGCTTTGATATCCGCCGTTTCGGCGAGGTTTGTTGTCGGCATGGCATCAACTTGCTCGCTAAAATTAAAGAGCTTTTCAGGCTTTGTGCTTTCGCCCGTATCCTCTACCCATAAATAGTCCTGGTCACTGAGAGGCAATTGCTCTTTGACTTCCATAATAGCCTCTACCAGCTCCTCCCCTACCAGGCATTTCCTGGAGTCGGTAATGGATATACAATGGACTAATGGCTTACCCCGTAAACTGTTATTAACCAAACTGGCCGTTGCACCGATTTTGGCCAGCGCCAAGACCGAGGCCAGCATTTCAATTCGGTTCTCTAATAACACTGCAACAACATCACCACGGGCTACGCCCTGCTTTTTTAACAGGTGGGCAAATTGATTGACCAAGCGATTAAACTGCCCCCAGTTTAGCTCTCGCCCTTCAAAAACCAGGGCAGATTTATCAGCGTACTTTTCAGCTGTCGTTTGAAACAGCAACCCCATGGAAACCGTATCATCATCTTTGGGGGGTTTATAGCTAGCCAGAAGCGGGGCCACTGTTGCAAAGTCCTTTAAGACGCGGAAAAACTCTGTTATTTTTTTCATACTTAAAAACCTAAATTAATCATTAGTCGACGCGCAATTCGCCCCAGACTTCAAGGTGATTGACACGTTCAACCCGACGGTCAGTTTTGAGGGTCAGTATTGAGGACAGACCAACTTCGCTAAATAGTGCGGCTATGTTTTGTTGTTCGGACTCACTAGCGCGAGCAAAGCAATCCTGAATCCGCTGCAGTAAATAAAAACGGTAAGGCAATACGGCGGTACTAAGGGTTATACCCCGCCACTCAAACTCTGCTTTACCAATTACCCGTCCTGCTGGATTATCCAGCCCGTTGGTACCGGCAGTAATTCCCTGATGATTGCGCAGCCAATCATTGCAAAAGGCCACATGGGCTTCAAGCTCAGGTAAATAATTTTTGGCGATAAAAACCATTAAGGCTTTTAAGGTGTCGGAAATAGTATCATCTGCATTTAACGCTGCCGTATTATCCGCATATTCCACACGAATGGGTTCTGGGGCATGCATGCGCTCCACCCAACGTGAGACTTCGGGGGCGCTTTGGCGGGTTAACATAGCGGGGACAGGATCGCGGCCCAAGTGGGCATAAAGAGGGGCAAGCAAACCATAATCACCGACACAGGGACGCCCACCTAACAAATAGGGCTGGGTCTTCAGGTGAGCTGAAAATAGCGTTAAGAACTCTTTATAAGAGTCTTCAATCAGGGGGGCGCTTGCTTCACTGACACCAAAACCCCTGGCGGCTGCGCGCATAGACTTACTGGCAAGGTCAAACAGCGCATCACGACTTTCCTGATCACTGTCTGGTGGTGCAATCGCGCAGCAAAAATCATTTTTAATAAAATCCAACTGCTCATCAAAACTCCAACGGTAGTGCATAGCCTCACGCAACAGGCCTTCGCCACCAAACAACTCGAACAGATAGGCAATAGTCGCCAGCATGGAGGATTCGGGGATAGCCGGCAGAGGGGATGTCCCTTCTGCTTCAAAAAAGTCGATGATGTCCGCGCCATCTTGCAGCAGTGTACCGTCAGGGGCCTCAACCACGGGCATAATTAAGCGCCCGACAGCAGGAACAATCTCCTGCTGGAAATGAGGATCATTAACACCTTGCTCGATAAACTCAATATGCTGCTTACGAAAGTAACTGCGAACTTTTGCGACGTACAAAGAAGAAGGTATACCGTACAACTTATAAGGCATTGTAATCACCATGATATTGGGGTTCGATAACAAGCCGGACATAATGTCATAATATATGCCAATTTAAAAGTCAGCTGTAAAAAACTTTTCTTATCTTCTGTATTAACAAGATAAAAATACTACATAGCAGCCTATGGGATGGTTTATTTCAGCTCACTTGTTGCTCTTCAGTCCGTGTTAAATCAAATAGTAAAGATGAATCACTCATACTGGCTTCTCTTGATTTTTTAAAACATGATGGTATATATTGTCACAAATTGTGACGATACATGCATGACTTACTCGTCAAGTCAAGCTGTAACAGCAGCCATGCCATCTTCATCGGCCTTTATTATGCGGCTGTGGACGGACGATGCAGGCCTGATGAACGCTGCACCCTTTGGTGACGAAACGCGTATGCCGAACATTCATTGACTAACACGAGTGATTACCATGGAAAAAGTTTTACGTATTGTTGTCGGCCTGGCCGGACTAATGTTTTTAATTTTAGGCCTGCGATGGGTGATTGACCCTGCGGCTATGGCTACAAAATGGGAGATGCCCTTGTTGGAAGGCGTGGCCTTAAATTCACAAATTGGTGATTTGGGCGCGTTCTTTTTTGTTGGTGGTTTAGTCATACTGTTAGGTGTTGTAACCCGCCAGCGGCAATGGTTTTTATCCGCCGCGCTATTAATTGGTACCGCGGGTGTGTTTCGCATACTGGCTTTGCTGGTGCATGATGCAACCCTGCCTGTGGATAAATTGGCTGGAGAGGTGATCTTATGCTGCCTGCTACTGATTGCCAGCAAACTGTTAACCAATAAAAGCTAAAGCCAAAACAGGTATAAGGGAAGACTTGTCATCGCCAATCCCCGTAGTGGATACACGACAGGATAAGAGCTTGCAGATTATGAAAATAAAACTCTCAGCTTTATTAATTATCTGTTTTGTCGGCCTGCTGATCTATCAAGGCTTGTCGCAGTTTAAAGCCTTTTCTGCGGCCTACCTCTACGGCTACCCGCTAATGATTATGCAGGAAACCCAGAAGGTGATGTTGGCCGGGGCCGCCACGGAAAACCAACTGACCCATAACGCCAACTTTCCCGACCATAATTTTCGCAATGTTGTTCGCCCCAATGTGGATACGCTCTATACCATCGCCTGGTTAAATTTGTCGGAGCAACCACAGCTACTCTCTGTACCGGATATGGGCGAGCGTTATTATATATCACCCCTTATGGATGCCTGGACCAATGTCTTTGCCTCAGTGGGCACAAGAACAACTGGCAATAAAGCCGGTGACTATGCCATTGTTGGGCCGAACTGGTCTGGCGATTTACCTGACACTTTAGAGGTTATTCGCGCCCCCACTAACAGGGTGTGGATGATTCAACGCATACAAACCAATGGCCCTGGCGATGTTGCTGCGGTTGCACAGTTGCAGCTCCAGTTTTCATTAGCCTCTTTAAGCCAATGGCAACAAGGCTTAAGCAGTGAAGCCTATGTTGGCAGTATTGATAAAGGCCACCAAACCGACAATCCATATCTCACTGTTGATCAAATGAATGCCGATACTTTTTTCTCTGCACTGGCACAAGCACTATCGCAACAAGCTGCGCCAGCGGCTGATCAGGAAGCAATCAATAATCTGGCGGCCATTGGTGTTACAGCCGGCAACTACTCACCCGCAGCTCAAGGCTGGTTAGGTCAACTGATCGCCGATAGCGCCTTGAATATCACCCGCCAACAAATCAAAAAACAGCTAGGCGACAAACACTCATTGGAAAATGGCTGGGCTATTTATCGTCAAGGTATGGGTAATTATGGCACCGACTATAAACTGCGTACCGGTGTGGCAATTATTGGTTTAGGCGCACTGCCACCGGAAGAGGCTTTATACCCTAACACCAGCGTTGACTCTGGGGGCCAACCCCTTAACGGCCAGCATAGTTATGTCCTTCGCTTCGAACCAGGTCAAGCGCCACCGGTTGATGCCTTTTGGTCAGTCACCCTGTATGACGAAGAAGGTTTTTTGGTAGACAACCCGCTTAAGCGCTATGCCTTAGGCGATCGGGACGCATTGATATTTAACGACGATGGCTCTCTGGATATTGCGCTGCAACAAACAGCACCCACAGCCAATAGCAACAACTGGTTGCCCACCCCCAAACAGGGTTTTGCCATAACTCTGCGACTTTACTCTCCCAAGCTTGCCGCTACTGATGGCAGCTGGCCACTACCCAAAGTGATCAAACAATGAACTATGCCCTACAGCGTAATACCCTGCTGGCGACTTTATCCAGTCTATTACTGGTCGCCTGTGACCCAACATCAGCACCGCTGGATAATCGTGTTTCTGACAGTGGCAACAGTGCCCCATCCAGCTACACCGTGCAACATAATCAGGCTGTGCTCAAACAACTACCCTTTTCCGATACTCGAGATTTTGAAGAGGCGGAAAGAGGCCTGGTGGTTGCCGCTGATAATTTAGTGGTCAAACACTCCTCTAATGATAATACTATTTGGGATATGCCCGCCTATGCTTTTATTCAAGGTGACGCTCCTGCTTCGGTTAACCCCAGTCTATGGCGACAGGCTAAACTTAATGGCACACCGGGTTTATATCAGGTTAAAGAAGGTATCTGGCAGCTAAGAAATTTTGACCTGGCTACGGTGTCTATTATTGAAGGGGAAAAAGGCTGGATTATTGTCGACCCCAATACCTCCCTGGAAACCGGTGCCTCGGCTTATCGATTCTTAAAACAGCACTTATTAAAAGACAAACCCATCTCTACGATTATTTTTACCCACAGTCATATCGATCACTTTGGCGGTGTGGCTTCTTATATTAGCGATCAGCAATATCAATCGGGGGAAGTGACTATTGTGGCTCCAGAGGGTTTTGTCAAAGAAGCCTCTAGCGAAAATATTATGTTGGGGACAGCGATGACCCGCCGCGCCGGCTATCAATATGGTTCCTCTTTAAAACCCGGCCCCCGAGGCAATGTCGATTTGGGGCTGGGAAAATCCGTCCCCTTTGGCACCGCCTCTTTATTTGTGCCCAATAAAACCATTAGTGAAACCGGAGAACGCCATATTATTGATGGTGTTGAATTTATCTTTCAAATCGCCTCTGGCACTGAAGCTCCCGCAGAGTTTACGTTTTATTTACCACAGCATAATGCCTTTTGCGGTGCCGAGGTGATTAGCCGCACCATGCATAATATTTATACCCTGAGGGGTGCCAAGGTACGCGACGCCCTACTGTGGAGCCAGACCATTGATGATATGTTGCAAAACTATGGCCAATCCGAGGTGATTTTTAATAGTCACCACTGGCCTATCTGGGGTCAGCAACGTATTCGGAACTATCTTGAAAGCCAGCGCGATACCTATAAATTTATTCACGACCAAACTGTCGGCATGATTTTGCAGGGCATGACTCCGAATGAAATAGCCCATAACATTCAACTGCCTGAAAGCTTAAATCAACCGTTTTATTCGCGGGGCTATTACGGCACGCTGCAACATAATGCCAAAGCGGTTTATCAATATTATATGGGCTGGTATGACAGCAACCCGGCCAACCTGCACCCTCTTCCCACCACCGAAACCTCCAGCAAATATATTAAATTAATGGGTGGCATTGATGTGGTGGTCGCCAACGCCCGGATTGCTTTTGATCAAGGAGAATACCAATGGGTGGCCGAACTACTCAACAAAGCGGTATTTGCCCAGCCCAGCCATCAGGGTGCTAAAACTTTATTAGCCAACACCTATGACCAACTGGCATATCAGGCAGAGTCTGGCCCCTGGCGCAGTGAATATCTAACCGCCGCCCATGAATTACGCAATGGTATTACCGCGCCCATTATGGATACCGCCGACGCCAAAGGCATATTCACCCGCACACCGATCAGAACCTTTTTAGAAACCATTGCCGTCAATATTGACGGTGAGAAAGCCGATGGCAAAACACTGGCCATAGAAATGGTATTTACCGATGTTAACGAAACCTATGTGTTATCCCTTAATAACTCGGTACTGAACTTTTACCAACGCCCACTCACCGCTAATAACCGCCTACAGCCCTCTGTCACCTTAAGCCTGACTAAAGGCCTGTTATTAGATCTCATGACCGGTACCGGCGATTTAAAAAGCACTCTGCTAAGCGAGCAATTATCGGTGGATGGCAGCCTGTTAGACTTATTGAGCTTTTTCGGTTCGATGAGAGAAACCCAGGAAAACTTTCCGATTGTGACACCTTAAGCCAGGCCCGGGAGCACCGCCTGAATTTGGAGTAGGTCGCCTAAAACGCCGACACCCCACCATCCACATTAATCGCCTGCCCGGTCATATAACTGTTGCTGGGCAGAATTAAACTGACCATGGTGCTGACAATTTCCTCCGGCTCACCCAGGCGCTTCATAGGACTACCCTGGCTCATAATCCCTTTATCCATCCCCGCAACCGCAGCATTATCCAACATAGGGGTATTGGTAAAATAGGGGCAAATCGCATTAATGCGAATATTGTAACGGGCAAATTCAACCGCTGCTGTTTTGGTTAAACCCACCGCCGCATGTTTGGAGGCAGAGTAGTGAGCCAGTTTTGGGGCACCACCAATACCGGCAGCAGAGGCTACATTCAAAATACTGCCGCCGTTTTTCATCATTAACGGTATTTGATATTTCATACCAAATAAAACGCTTTTGGCGTTGACCGCAAAGTTAATATCCATTTCCTGTTCGGTGACATCCAGCAAACTTTTCGGCGGAGAAGAGATACCGGCATTATTGACCGCAATATCAAGACCACCAAAATGCGCAACGCATGCGTCAACCAAGGCTTTGACTTCTTCTTCCACAGCCACATTGCACGCCATGGCAATAACGTCACCCGGTAGTGAATCAGCCACAGCCTGAACACCCTTTTCATTCAAGTCACCAAGAACCAGCTTCGCCCCCCTGGGTGACAGGTATTGTGCTAACAGTTTGCCAAAGCCGCTGGCGGCACCGGTGATCAGGATAACTTTATTCTCAAAACTCATGATTATAACCTTCTATATTGGTGGTATTTTGCTATTTAGAGGGATGGCTCAGCTTCTAGACGAGTCCAGATAACGGTTTTACTAAAGAAGCCAATTGTAACGGCCATCCTGAATTGGCTGGCATCTTCTAACAATAAACACGTGTTCTTTTCTTGTTCCAATTCTTTGACATAGACCCTACCCCGCCAGCATTGCTCTTCTTTATCAAAGCGCAGCTCACGGAAAAGCGTTTCACCGACTAATTCGGGTGAGTCACTATAGCTATGGACAATCCCTTCCATCCCATCGCCAGCCGCCTGCATCTTGACGATTACCGGTTGGTCCGAGTGCTGCCATAGCCCCGCCAGCCCTGCCGGCTCCGCCAGCACCAGGGAGGGCAACAGGCACAGTGCCAATATATTATTTCTCATAATAATCTGTATTATTAAGGCTTAATCAGGATTTGACTTTGCAACTATAGTCACACAATATGCCAGAATAATTCAAACGATAAGGCCTGTAAACCATGAATCGTAAGCGCTTTATTACTCTTGCTGTATTACTTGCACTACTCGTTGTCATTTATAGCCAGCGCGGCACCCTGGTTATGACCATAATGGACCGTGGTATGCCCACTATTTTGGCCGGTGACCCCGCCGCAGAACTGGGAGATGGCCTGCATATTGCCGTGTGCGGTGCTGGTGGCCCCATGCCAGACCCTAAGCGCTCTGGGGCCTGCCTGATGATTATCGCCGGGGAAAACCGAATCATTGTCGATTCCGGCAGCGGCGGTGCCCGCAATATTAACCGCATGCGGCTGGGTATTGGCACTATTGATGCCGTGCTGCTGACGCATTTTCACTCTGACCATATTGATGGCCTGGGTGAAGTTGCTACCTTGCGCTGGGCTTCAGCTGCTAATATCTCGCCCCTGCCCGTGATTGCACCACAGGGAGTAGAAACCGTAGTTGAAGGTTTCAACCGTAGTTACAACTTTGACACGCAATACCGCCATGACCACCATGGCGATACGGTGGCACCGCTGTCGGGTAAAGGCATGGTGGCACAGCCATTTCCAGCACCCGAAGGCGGTGAAAGCGTTATCGTCTGGGATCAGGATGATTTAAAAGTCACCGCCTTTGAAGTCGACCATAAACCGGTTACACCCGCCGTCGGTTATCGTTTTGATTACCGGGGTCGCTCACTGGCGATCAGCGGCGATACGATTCGCTCGGCTAATCTGGAACATTTTTCCCGGGATGTGGATATCCTGTTCCACGAAGCTCTCAATATGGAGATGATCAATACGATGAATAAATCGGCACAGTCAATTGGCAACCCGGTTATCGCTAAAGTCGCCTACGATATTGTTGACTACCATACCAGCCCGGTGGATGCAGCTAAGTCTGCCGCCGCTGCCGGGGCAAAACATCTGGCGCTATATCATATTGTGCCGCCGATTATTTTTCCGGGGCAGGCAGCGGCTTTTATGGCGGGTGTTAATCAAGTCTATGATGGGCCCACCACACTGACGGAAGATGGTATGATCTTTTCCCTACCGGCTAACAGCACCGCTATTAATACCAGTAATGGTTTTTGAATTTGCCTGAAGGACTTTAGTTTTCCGGGGGAAGCCAACCACACAGCGTAGGCCGCAAATATTGAGCAAGAAAATCACCCTGCTCCATAGCAGGCAACCATAGCTTTAATTCGAAGGCAGAATTAATAGCGCAGCTAACCACCTCTGCAGTAATAAGCACATCAACCGGCCTTAGCAAACCCTCAAGCACACCGTCAGAAATAAGATAGCGAATCTCATTGGTAGTTTTCCGGTGGAGGTTTTGAATCTTTTCTCTATGCTGTAGCGAGATTGTGCGGATCACTCGTGAAGAAATCAGCGGCATGGTGCCATCAACTTGCTTGACGATAAGGGTATAACAGAGAGCAAACAGCTTATCGCGACTATTAAGATCCTGCTTTAAGACCTCAGACATTACGCCACTGACAATATCAATCGTTCGGTCAAACGCAGCTTCTGCCAGCTCTTCCTTGCTATCGAAGTGGTGGTAAACTGCTCCTTTGGTAATCTCCAGGCTAGCACAGATTTTATCGATAGAGGCACCATCGTAACCGTGCTTATTAATCAGGTTGGTGGCAGCAACCAGTATTTTTTCTACGGGTTTATCCTCTTTGCGCGCAGCAATCTGATTAAGTTGCAATAAGGCCTTATCCGCCAACGCCACATTAAAACTATAATCGCTAAAGAACAAACCATTCGACCACACATCGAGTAGATGATTAACCACCCTGTCCTTATGCCTGGACTCAAAATATTCAAACCACCAATATTCCAACCATAAAAATTGAAAATACCAATTAGTTGAAGCAGTCGGTAATGATTCTTGATGAGTACTCTGATCATAACTACTAAGCACCGTTTTGAGACGCTTAAACATCTCCATAAACTGCTTAAGCACCTCGGCATAAGGGGTCTGGGACAGATTCACCAGCTCCCCAAAGGGCATCAAGGGCGGCTTACTACCCCGCTGCACCGCAATATGGTCTTCAATGAGCAGGCGCAAGAGGAGTTTCAACCGACCCGCCAAGCTATCGACATGAACCACCGACTCAACAATCTGGCAGACACGATCAATACTGCGCAGATAACAAGCCGTTGCCAGGTCTTCTTTCTTTTTGAAGTAATAGGTAATACTGGTAGTGGCCAAGTCTACCCTGGCCCCAATTTCAGCAAAGGTAGCTCTCTTGATGCCTTTTTCGCTAAACACCTGCACCGCAGAATCAATGATCAGCAACTGTTTGTTGGTAAATTTATTGTTAGGCACGCCCATTTGCCTTGACTATCCCTGTTTAATCCTGATTGCAGTAGGTTACCTTAGGCCTGGGCTTAAATCATCTAAAATTAACGGTAATACTGATATTGAGGGTATTGAAAGGATACAGTCATTATAAAAAGCCACGATAAAAAAAGGGCCGGCAAACACTGCCGACCCTTCATTATGACCAGGAAAAACTGGCCAACAGAGAGATTACTCTGCTGAATCTTGAGGCACTGGCTCACCCAGTGTTACGACAACCGTACCTACGTTATACAGGTCTCCCCCAAGTGGGCTAGGACTTGCAGCATCAATGTTATAGGTGATGGTGTCGCCTGTAATTTCACCGCCTTGCCAAGTGTTACTTGTCAGACCTGTAATAGGTGCTACTTGACCAACTGCAACATTCCCAT
>NZ_JAQWFR010000030.1 GCF_029238675.1 Oceanicoccus sp.
GAAATCTACCGCATCACCACCGAATACTTCGGAAGCTACGCGAGTCAGAGCCGCTGTTAATGTTGTTTTACCATGGTCAACGTGTCCGATAGTACCAACGTTGACGTGTGGTTTGGTGCGTTCAAATTTTTCTTTAGCCACTGCGCTAGTCCTCAATTTTCATCAATAATAAGTGGGGTCTTAATCTAGCGCTAGACCGCTAGTTGAGCCACCTGTGGCAGTAACAATACATGCCTTGGGCGCGCATCATAAACACCCTATCGGCAGAGTCAATATTTTTAGCCCATTTGACAAAAAATAGTCACTTTTTTACTAAATCTCACCATACCAACCACCCCCACTACTCACAACGTCGTTCCCGCGAAGGCGGGAACCCAGACTGCATGCTGCTATTTCCGCTTGAGCGGAAATTTACAGTGCTGGATTCCCGCCTTCGCGGGAATGACGATAGTCATTTCCGCCGAAGCCTGCCCTCGAGCGAATTTGTCGGGGGCGGGAATGACGGGAGATAGGGCTTAAAATCATGGTAGAGCCTGTGCTGGCAAGGGTTCAGTCGGCGCTAGATGCCATCGATGTTTTAAATATTCCCACTATAATCACCCCTTTAATGGAAATATTGAAGCCTAAAGCCCAAACATCAACAATATTGCTATTTTTTTGTTCAATTTTGCTTGAGATTTCCTGTATACTTGCGCGCGTTTTTTCACCCTTGTTAAACCGAGTAAACCTCATGACTGATTTAGCTCTATACAGAAACATTGGTATCTTCGCCCACGTTGATGCGGGTAAGACTACTACTACAGAACGTATCCTGAAATTGACCGGTAAGATCCACAAAACCGGTGAAGTTCACGATGGCGAATCTACAACTGACTTTATGGAACAGGAAGCTGAGCGTGGTATAACCATCCAATCAGCTGCGATCACCACCTTCTGGGATAATCATCGGATGAACATCATCGATACCCCGGGGCACGTTGATTTCACCGTTGAAGTATACCGCTCACTAAAAGTATTAGATGGCGGCATCGGTGTATTTTGTGGGTCTGGTGGTGTTGAGCCTCAATCTGAAACAAACTGGCGCTATGCTGATGAGTCGGGCGTATCTCGTATCATCTTCGTCAACAAACTGGACCGCATGGGTGCAGACTTCTTAAAGGTTGTTGACCAGGTCGAAAACGTACTGGGTGCCAAGCCCCTTGTTATGACACTACCTATTGGTAGAGAAGATGACTTCGTTGGCGTTGTCGACATTCTTACCAAAAAAGCCCACATCTGGGACGACTCAGGTCTTCCTGAAAACTTCCGCATAGAAGACGTTCCAGCGGACATGGTTGACGATGTAGACATGTACTACGACCAGCTAATTGAAACAGCTGTCGAAGTAGATGACGATATTATGATGGCCTACATGGAAGGCGAAGCCCCTTCTATAGAACAAATTAAAGCCTGTATCCGCAAAGGCACACGCGAGCTAACCTTTTTCCCTACTTACTGTGGTTCGGCATTTAAAAACAAAGGCATTCAGTTAATTCTTGATGCTGTTGTTGATTATCTACCAGCGCCTGACGAAGTTATTCCTCAGCCGCTAACCGATGAAGTGGGTGAAGATACAGGGGAAGTTGCAACCGTTAGCGCTGATGAGCCTTTCCGTGCCCTGGCCTTTAAGATCATGGATGACCGCTATGGCGCCCTGACCTTTATCCGCATCTACTCAGGCGTGTTGAATAAAGGCGATACAATCCTGAACTCGTTTACGGGTAAAACAGAACGTATTGGCCGTATGTGTGAAATGGAAGCCGATGAGCGTAAAGAGCTAAGCTCTGCTCAAGCGGGCGACATCATCGCTATCGTAGGTATGAAAAACGTTCAAACTGGTCACACCTTATGTGATCCGAAACATGAATGTACTCTTGAAGCCATGGTATTCCCAGAGCCAGTAATCTCTATCGCTGTATCACCTAAAGACAAAGGCGGTGCAGATAAAATGGGTATCGCCATTGGTAAAATGGTTGCTGAAGATCCTACCTTCCTTGTTCATACTGATGAAGAAAGCGGTCAAACCATTCTTCGCGGCATGGGCGAGCTTCACCTGGATATTAAGGTGGATATCCTCAACCGTACTTACGGTGTAGAACTTGACGTGGGCGAGCCGCAAGTGGCTTACCGCGAAACCATCACACAAGAAGTCGATGACTCCTACACCCACAAGAAGCAATCGGGTGGTTCTGGTCAGTTCGGTAAAATTGATTACCGTATTAAGCCAGGCGAGCAAGGCTCCGGCTTTAGCTTTTCATCGACGGTTACTGGCGGTAATGTACCTAAAGAATTCTTCCCAGCGATTGAGAAGGGCTTCCAAGGTATGATGGAGAACGGTGTTCTTGCCGGCTTCCCAGTACTCGACGTTGAAATCGAGCTTTATGACGGTGGCTTCCACGCCGTTGACTCCTCGGCAGTTGCCTTTGAATTGGCCGCTCGCGGTGCTTTCCGCCAGTCAATTCCAAAAGCAGGCGCTCAACTTCTTGAACCGATTATGAAAGTCGACATATTCACTCCAGAAGATCACGTAGGTGATGTTATTGGTGATTTGAACCGTCGTCGCGGCATGATTGCTGGTCAAGAAGCTGCAGGTTCTGGTGTTCGCGTCAAAGCTGACGTACCGCTATCAGAAATGTTCGGTTACATTGGCTCACTACGCACCATGACATCTGGTCGCGGTCAGTTCTCAATGGAATTTGCACATTACACTGCCTGTCCCAACTCAGTTGCAGACAAAGTTATCGCTGAAGAAAAAGAGCGCCAAGCGGCTAAAGCGGCTAAGTAACTTTTACTCAGTAGGTCTTTTCAAAACCCTGATGGCCCAGCCATTGGGGTTTTTTATTGTCTGACAAATGGGCTTTAGTGGTCTAACAGCTGGTCAACATGGCTATTTAGCATGGTAACCCAGACAAGCAGCCACCTCATTCGCAGCACCTAGAATAACCGGCACGCGCTGGTGAATTTGCTCCGGCTGCACATCCAAAATAGGGCCAGTGTCGGTATAAGCCGAACCACCAGCTTGCTCTACCAACATACCCATTGGATTAGCTTCGTACATTAATCGCAGCTTACCGGCCTTGTCAGGCTCTCTATTATCCCAAGGATAAGTAAACAACCCACCTCGACATAAAATACGGTGCACATCAGCAACCATTGCCGCCACCCAACGCATGTTAAAGTTTTTTTGGCGGGGGCCATCGCTACCGGCTAGCAGGTCGGCTATATAGCTCTGCATCGGCTCAGCCCAGAAGCGCTGGTTGGACATATTAATAGCGAACTCTTTAGTGTCTCTGGCAATAGCCACCTTTTCAACAGTGAGCACAAACTCACCAATACGCTGGTCAAGGGTATACATCTGCACCCCCTTACCGGTTGAAAGCACCAGCATTACAGAGGGGCCATAGAGCACGTAACCCGCTGCGGCCTGATTACGGCCGGGTTGGAGAAAGTCTTGCTCGCTCACCACATCGGTAGCAGGGGCGTCAAAAATAGAGAAAATCGTCCCCACCATGCTGTTGATATCAATATTGGATGAACCATCCAAAGGGTCAAAAGCCACCAGATAACCCCCTTTATCATTACCGGCGACGATACTTTCTTCCTCTTCTGAGGCCAGGGCCCTGACGGTACCAGAGCTCAATAAGTAGTCCTTTAACAGGTCGTTAGAGATAACATCCAACTTTTTCTGGGTCTCACCCTGCACATTCTCTTCACCAGCCGAGCCTAATATGCCGGACATAGCGCCCTGCTGCAGACGGAAGGCAATATCCTTACAGGCCACGGCGATCACATCGATAAGAGAGGCAAGCTCAGGCGGGGTACTACTTTGTTGAAGCTGACTACTCAGGCGCTGCATGGTCGATCCTTTATTATCTTAACGTTATGGGTGAATACCTATTTGGAACGCATTATGCCAACTAGATGCAACACTGTCAGCCTTAAGAAGACACTGGATGACAGACAGCCTGGCAAGATTCCATTGACAAACTGCTTAAAACTCCAGACCACAGCTGATAATCCTTAGATTTTTTTACCGGAATATCTAACAAGCACACAGCCAGAAGTTATTAAAAGCCAGCTTTGAGCCAGCGACAAAAAAACGTTAAAACGTGGTTCACTGCAATTATGCAATGGCTAAGTCATTGATTAGAAAAACCTATAATATCTTTTCTGGAAAAATAAAGTTGGCTCGTCAGCCTAATCCGTGAGTCAGTGTTGTGACACTCATCACATCAGGCCAACCAACAAAGAAAGCAATAAAAAAATACTGCCATTTTTTTGTTTTTTTTCAAATCGCCTTTCCATTAATTCTGGAAAAAATAAAAAACTGACGCCAAAAACATCCTTATTCCTACCTATAACACTAAGTGACAAAAAAATTACGGCCTGAAAAACTATTTTTTTGCAAGAAAACTATCTTCCTAAAAACTTTTAGTCAATGTAAATATTACAATGAGAATGACGTCACTTTTACTAGTTGATGGCGCTCATTATCTGATCTAGTCTGAACTTGAAATCTGGGAAAACCATTGAATTAAAAAAAGTGAAGAGGAGCTTTAAAATGAAAATGGCAAAGACAGTAACCTTAGTCTTTTTCATTTCTTCAATGGCCCATGCAGTTGATTCGACTGATGCTATGTCAGTGGATTTGGAGTATTGCAAAGTACCATACACTGACACAATGGATGGCAGTAGCGGTACTTATCGCGGTCAATGCAAGAATGGAAAGCCAAATGGCTCGGGATCAGTTGATTTTTTCAACGGCTCCAGGCTGGCAGGTACATTTAAAAAAGGCGCGCTGGCTGGTAACGGAGTTTATACCTCCGCAGATGGCAACATCTATAAAGGCGGCTGGCAGGAAGGCAAACGTCATGGTCAGGGTACTTTTACCTGGGCCCGCGGCAGTAGCTATGCAGGTGAATGGATTGATGATAAACGCCATGGTAAAGGTGTTTTCAAATGGTCCAACGGAAATCGCTTTGAAGGTGAGTTTCGCGATAACAAGCGTTACAACGGCAAGTATTACACCAGCACCGGCCGTGTGTATAACTGCCGCCTGGGTCAATGCAAATAGATCAGTGCAAATGACCTAAAAAATTTATCAGCAATTGTAGTCGTCGCAGCAATCAGTAGTAAGTCGTTTTACAAGTAGTTACTGATATCGCGTACAGTGTTGTTGATATTTCTCCCCTGTCTCCCCCTGATGTTTGTAGTAGGGGGAGATTTTTTATTTTTGTTATTTCAAAAAAATTCGTCATTCCCGCGAAGGCGGGAATCCAACCTGCATGCTTATGCTGTTATTTCCGCCAAAGCGGAAATCTACAGCGCTGGGTTCCCGCCTTCGCGGGAATGACAGAGGATTATCGATTAAGACGATTTTCAATCAACTGATCAACCACCGAAGGGTCAGCCAAGGTCGACGTATCACCCAACTCCAATTCATTGGCCGCCACTTTTCTTAAGATGCGGCGCATAATTTTTCCCGAACGGGTTTTCGGTAAGCCTGGCGCCCACTGAATTAAATCAGGTTTTGCAATCGGACCTATTTCTTGCACACACAGCGCAACCAACTCTGCCATTAATGCTTCTGAAGGCTTATGCCCCGCCATCAAAGTGACATAGGCATAAATACCCTGCCCTTTAATATCATGGGGGTAACCCACCACCGCAGCCTCGGCAACATCATCATGCAATACCAGTGCACTTTCGACTTCTGCGGTACCCATACGATGACCGGATACATTTAATACATCATCCACCCGACCGGTAATCCAGTAGTAGCCATCTTCATCCCGCCGTGCACCATCACCGGTAAAGTAGTACCCCTTATAGGTACTAAAGTAGGTATCGATCATACGCTGGTGATCGCCATAGACACTGCGAATCTGACCCGGCCAGGAGGCCTTGATGGCCAAATTTCCTTCGGCAGCGCCAGTCACTTCATTACCATCGTTATCCAGCAAAATGGGCTGTACCCCAAAAAACGGACGGGTAGCAGAGCCGGGCTTTAAGGCGGTAGCGCCCGGTAGTGGCGTTAACATATGCCCGCCGGTTTCGGTTTGCCACCAGGTATCAACAATCGGGCAACGGGATTCACCCACTACGCGGTAATACCATTCCCAGGCTTCAGGGTTAATAGGCTCACCCACGGTGCCCAATAATTTGATGGAGCTGCGTGAGGTGCGGGTTACAAACTCATCACCCACACCCATCAGTGCACGGATCGCGGTGGGTGCGGTATAGAAGATAGTCACCTGGTGCTTGTCGCAAATTTCCCAGCAACGGGCGGCATCAGGGTAAGTGGGCACACCTTCAAATAGCAGGGTTGTGGCGCCATTGGCCAGCGGGCCATAAAGGCTATAGGAATGCCCGGTTATCCAGCCGACATCCGCAGTACACCAGAAAATATCACCATCGTGGTAATCAAAGGTGTATTTGAAGGTCATGGCCGCCTGTAGCAGATAACCTGCGGTGGTATGCAGTACACCTTTGGGCTGACCGGTTGAGCCGGAGGTATATAAAATAAACAGAGGGTCTTCCGCATCCATTTGCTCTGGCTCGCACTGGTCAGAAGCCTCTGCAACGGCTTCGTGGTACCAAATATCGCGGCCTTCAGTCCAGGCAATATCACCGCCGGTGCGTTTTACAGTGACGACTGTATGTACATTGGGGCATGACTCCAGAGCAAGGTCTGCATTGCTCTTTAATGGAACAGATTTGCCACCACGCATCCCTTCATCGGCGGTAATCAGTGTTTGGCAGTCAGAATTTAAAATGCGGTCTTTTAGCGCCTCGGGCGAGAAGCCACCAAAGACAACAGAGTGAATGGCCCCAATACGGGCACAGGCCAACATGGCATAAGCCGCCTCAACCACCATCGGTATATAGATACAAACCCGGTCGCCCTTGTTCACGCCCCGCTGCTTTAATACATTGGCCAGCTTGCAGACTTCCTGGTGCAGCTCTCGGTAAGTGATGCTTTTGGCATCATCCGGATTGTCGCCCTCCCAAATAATCGCTGTTTGGTCAGCGCGGGTTTCCAGGTGACGATCAATACAGTTAACCGTAAGGTTTAGCTTGCCATCAATAAACCAGGCCGCCTCACCCTTTATAAAATCATACTCACTGACTTTGCTCCAACGCTGATCCCAGCTTAGAAACTCCTCCGCCTGCTCTGCCCAGAATTGATTCGGGTTTTCAACAGATTGTTTATACATCTCATTATATTGTTGCTCGTTGATATGGGCCTTGGCAGCAAACTCCGCAGGCACGGGGTAGGTATGTATTTCGCTCATAAGTTAATCCCTGAATTGGAGGTTGTGACTATTGCTTAAATGACAGCGCTGTCTTTGCTTCAATGACTGGAAGAATAACGCAGTTTCGGGATTGGAGGTATATTTTATATCCGTCATCCCCGCGAAGGGGGGATGACGACATGGGGAACTTAGTGAGCCGCCAACATGCCCCAATCCTGACTAGGATTAAGTGTTAGGGTGACATTATCAATCAAACGAGGGGTACCGAGCTTGGCGGCTGCCAGGATAACGATTTGTTCGGTCTCGCCGGTTACTTCCCTTAAGGTCACTGCATCGCGAACTGAAAAGTAGTCCGGCTCAAAACCGGCATTTTTCAAAGCTTCTGTACAGTAGTCTTCCAGCGCTTGATAGCTATCAAAACCACAGGCAATCGCTTCACGGCACTCTAATAGTGTCTGGTGCAATGCAGGTGCAATGGTGCGCTGCTCTTCGGTTAGGTAACCGTTGCGTGAGCTTAGCGCCAGGCCATCTACATCGCGAGCGGTTTCTTCGCCAACGATGTCGATAGGCATACACAGGTCTTTAACCATTTTTTCGATAATGGCTAACTGCTGGAAATCTTTTTTACCGAAAATAGCAATATCGGGCTGAACGATTTGGAACAGCTTATTAACCACTGTGGCAACCCCTGCAAAGTGGCCCGGACGACTGGCACCACAAAGGGTGTCAGATAGGTCGGGAACAACCACCAGGGTTTGTTTATCCATACCTTCTGGATAGATCTCTTCAACATCGGGATAGAGAAGGTAGTTAACCCCCTCGGAGAATAATTTTTCTTTATCGGCTGCCAGGGTACGAGGATAGTTATCTAAATCTTCGTTGGCGCCAAATTGCAGTGGGTTTACAAAAATACTGACCACCACAACATCGGCCACTTGCCTGGCGCGACGCACCAATTGAATGTGACCTTCGTGAAGGTTGCCCATAGTAGGCACGAAGGCGACTCTTTTACCATTGAGTTTATCTTTGGTAATGGCGCTTCGTAATTGTTTGCTCTTGCTGAATGTTTTCATTTCACTCAACTTCCTGCGTTATCTCAACAACGTTAACTAGAACCCAGCCCTTTGTACCGCTCTATTTTTACCATAGAAGGCACAGCTCATTTTAACCACTGAAAAGTCGCAAAGGACTGCACATTTGCTGACCACTTTCCCAGAGGCGGGGAAGTATGCCCGAATCGTTAGGGGGGATCAACGATCTAAAGGGGGAAAATCACACAATTTTGTTACCAAAGGAAGCATGTGCAAAAAGTAACACCCCCCTCCGTCATTCCTGCGAAGGCGGGAATGACGGAGGGGTGGGGGGTTAATTAAAGCTGTGCTCTGCTGCCGGGAAGGAGCCATCTTTGACCGCATCATTGTAGGCTTTGAGCGCCGCTTGCACGCTATCGTTTTCTGCCAGGAAGTTGCGAACAAATTTGGGCTTATGGCCACATAGGCCAAGCATATCGTGGAGCACCAGCACCTGGGCATCTGTCACTGCCCCAGCCCCAATACCTATCACTGGAATAGTGAGGGCCGCAGTGACTTGGGCAGCCAATTCTGTGGGAATACACTCCAATACCAACATGGCAGCCCCTGCCGCTTCAACGCGTTTGGCATCTTCCAATATGGCAGCGGCCTGGTCAGTATTTCTGCCCTGCACCTTAAAACCGCCAAAGGCATTCACCGATTGCGGGGTTAGGCCAAGGTGGGCACAGACCGGGATGCCCCGCTCTGCCATCGCGGTGATACTTTCAAGCAACCACTCACCCCCTTCCAGCTTTACCATATTAGCGCCTGCGCGCATAAGCGCTGCGGCGTTAGTAAGTGTTTGCTCCAAAGTGCTATAGCTACCAAAAGGCAGGTCACCGATAATCAATGGCGAGTGGCAGCCGCGGCTAATACAGGCTGTGTGGTAAACCATATCATCAATGGTTACGGGCAAGGTGCTGCTATGGCCTTGCAGCACCATACCGAGAGAGTCACCGACCAGAATCACTTCCACCCCCGCCTCTTCAATCAGGCCAGCAAAGGTAGCATCATAGGCAGCCAGGACTGCAAATTTCTCCCCTGCGGCTTTGTGCGCCTGCAATGTAGTGACAGTGACTTTACTCATAATGTAGCTCGTTAGATAAAGGTGGGATTGAAGTAATGGCGGCCGCTGCGGATATTGAGCAGATAGTCCACCAGCTGCGCATAATCGTTTTGGCGATTGATCACATCCAGCTCGTCAGCATTAACAATCAATAATGGCGCATCGTCGTAGTACAGGAAGAATTCACTATAGGACTCGTTAATGGACTCCAGATACTCTCTGGCGATGCGTTGCTCAAAGTTAATACCGCGGCTCTCGATGCGAGAGAGTAGTACGTCCACCGATGCCTGTAAATAGATCACCAGGTCGGGCTTGGGGGCATCAATAGTTAGTTGCTGGTAAACCTTCTCGTAGAGCTGGTATTCGTCTTCATCAAGGTTGAGCCGGGCAAACAGGCGGTCTTTCTCGATCAGGAAATCCGACACTCTTACCGGCTCAAAGATATCACCCTGACGTAAGTCCTGTATCTGTTGGCTGCGCTGGAATAAAAAGAACAGCTGGGTCGCCAGGGCGGCATTTTTCTGGTTTTGGTAGAAACGCTCCAGAAAGGGGTTCTCTTCGGCATTTTCCAATAGCATTTGATAATTGAAGGTCTCGGCCAATTGCCTGGCCAGTGTGGTCTTGCCAACACCGATGGCACCTTCAACGGCAATAAAGCGTGGTGGGGTGCGATCTTTAAAATCTAAAACCGTCTGGACTGAGTCCTTACTCACTGGGGGGTCTCCGTGGCTGCTTTTAACGCTATCATTGTTATCCGCGCGCTATTGTAGGCCAAGTTCACGGTGTAACCAAACTCAAACCCTGCATACCGATATCAGCCAATTGCTGTTTTAGGCTAACGCCATTGGCAAACACCAACGTAGGTGCAATGTCATACAGGGGGTACAGTACGAAATTGCGCTCAAACATTCGTGGATGAGGCACAATCAACGCAGGTTCATCAATGTCTCTATCGGCATAGAGCAAAAGATCTAAATCCAGCGTTCTCGGCCCCCAGCGCTGCACACGTTTACGTTGCTGCGCATTTTCAATACCTTGCAGCAGTGCGAGTAACTCCAGCGGCGAATTGCTGGTGTATAGCTCCGCCACACCGTTGATATAGTCTGGCTGCTCAGGGCCGACAGCAACACTTTGATACCAGCGGGAAACGGCTTTTAATTCTGATTGCGGTAATGCCTTTAGGGCCTGCACTGCCCGCTCGACTTGCAGCAACGGCTGTTCCAGATTACTTCCAAGGGCAATAAAGCAACGCTGCATAGCTATTCAGGAAAATTGGCTGTCGAATGGTCGGGCCGGGGTTTGTTGCGCGGGCGGCGACGCTTGATTTTTTTGTCTCTAATATTTTCTGTCATGGCCGCTCGCTGGTCAGGGCTGCGATTTTGGTAGTCGGTCCACCACTGGCCTAAATTACCGGTTTCTTCACCGGCCTGCTCTCTCAATAGCAGGAAGTCATAGGCCGCACGGAAGCGACGGTTCTCCATTAACTGCTCGGCCTTGCGACCGCCGCGACGGGGCAGGCGTAATTGCATTTCCCAAATTTCGCGCATGGGCATACCAAAGCGCTTGGGGATAGAGGTGCACTGCTGCTGCATAGACATCACTTCTTGTGCTGCCTGGTGCATGGCAGGCACTGCGGGTACACCTTCTTTGATTAGCTGTTGCTGACGCTCGTTAACAGCAGGCCATAGCAAGGCCGCATAAATAAAGGCGGGGGTTACCGGCTTACCCTGGCGAATACGCGTATCGGTATTTTTTAAAGCCTGCATCACCAGGGTGTGGTAATGATCCTGCTCCAGATAGGGTTGTATTTGCGGAAACAGCGGTTCGAATAAGCCAAACTCTTGCATCAATTCATAAACGTCCACACCCTTACCCGACATAAAGAGCTTGAGCACTTCATCAAACATTCTTGCGGCGGGTATATCCGCCAGCGACGGTGCCAGGTCATAAATGGGGTCGGCGGTTTCCTGCTCAATATCGAAATCCAGCTTGGCGGCAAAGCGCACGACCCGCAGCATTCTGACCGGGTCTTCCCGGTAGCGGGTTTCCGGGTCGCCAATCACGCGGATAATTTTATCTTCAAGGTCGCGCAGGCCATCGGTGTAATCGTAGATGGCAAAATCCGCGGTGGTGTAATAAAGGGCGTTGATAGTCAGGTCGCGGCGAATGGCATCCTCTTCTACGGTACCAAAAACGTTGTCCCGCAACAGCATGCCGTTTTTAGAGCGAGCTGATTGCTGGTTCCTGGGACGCTTGCCCTTGATGCTTTCTTCGGTTTGTTCATGAGTACCGCGAAATGTAGTGACTTCGATAACTTCACGACCAAAGCGCACATGTACTATCTTAAAGCGACGACCAATAATGCGAGAGCTGCGGAACAGCTTGTTAACTTGCTCCGGGGTCGCATCCGTAGCGATATCAAAGTCCTTGGGGCGCCCACCCAATAATAAATCCCTAACACCACCACCCACCAGAAAGCCCTCATAGCCGGCTTTATGCAAGATGCTCATTACTCTTAGGGCAGCTTCACTTATATGCTTGCGGGAAATACTGTGATGATCGCGGGGGATAATGTGGGGGTCAATAGAGGCTGGGTCAGTCGGATCAATATCACCGGAAGCACTGCCCCGGCCGAGCACACCTTTGACTCGCTTGATTGCGTTGGAAAACAGCTTTGCCATATAACTTTAATCTGCCCTTGTAGGCCCTTAAGGCTCCGGTATAAAACGATGACTGAACAAAGTGGCGGATAGTACCACATATACACTGCAAGCCTAGCGCAAGCTCATCGCTTAATTCCAGGCAGCGCAAAGCTATGTCAGGAAATTATTAATACAACAAGGGTAGATAAAGAGGTTCAGATTGAATTGAGCTGCTTAGAGGGAGCTGGGTAATGATGAAGGGAAAACATATGCTTTCCCCCATCCAGGTCTCATATTTTTTATTATTATTTTTGTATTTTTTTATTATTGCTCTTGAGCATAGCAGTTATCGTGCCAAAAAATAATATCACCACAGAACAATGACTTATGGCTACATCTTTGAATCGACAGTGTGAGCTTTGACCTCTTTGTTACAGATAGCCACGGCAATTGTTACACCACTACCTTATCAGTAACAGTTAAATGACTATTTATAGCTCCTTAAAACCTGTCGCTATCAAATTAGAATTTGTGTGAATATTTCGCAATATCGTCAGTAATATAAGAATTATAAATTCAAAAGATAATTAAGGGCACACATTGAAGGAAATAAATTAAGGCAAGTTTGTAAGTAAGTTGTGGGGAGGAGGGATAAATTGATGAGGGAAGATAACTCTTCCCCATCCAGGTCTCTTTACTTTTATTATTATTATGATAAATATTATTCTTATTGTGCATATGTAATAGCATGCACCATGCCAACTTTTTATTTCCTTTAATATCAACAAGTTAGATCTTATAAATGATTAATCAAGGTGCCCTAAACAAGTAAACGTTACCATTCAACTCGGGTTTTGTTACTAGAACCTATTACAAGTAACGGTGAACCCTGGATTTAGCGACTGTTACGAAGCAGACTTGGCGCCTTTCTTACGGGGGATGCCCAGGCGCTGACGACGCTCCCAGAGGCATTTTCGGCTAACACCGAGTTTGCGAGCCAATTCGGTTTCACTCATTGAGTCCTGATGCTCCAGTACAAAGCGCTGGAAATAATCTTCCAGGGACAGGTCATCCTGCTGCGTATCATCACCCAGTGGCTCGGTGGACGTAGCACCGGTGACGGGGGCAACGATAGGGCGCTTGCTGCGAATCTGTGTCACATTGACCAACTCCAGGTCGATATTGAGCAAGTCGTTTTCTATAACCCCGTTGTCGCCCAGGATAACAGCACGCTCAATAACATTTTCCAGTTCACGGACATTACCGGGCCAGGTATAAGTGGTAATCGCCTGAATGGCTTTGGGGGAGAAGGTGGCTACCGGCTTATTGAGCTCAATACAACGGCGCTCCAAAATACTCTCTGCCAATTCAAGGATATCCTTGCCCCGATCGCGCAATGGCGGCAGCACTAACTGCATAACATTAATGCGGTAATACAAATCCGGGCGGAATTGGTTTTCCTGGGCCAGGGTTTTAAGGTCTCTGTGGGTGGCACAGATTAAGCGCACATCAACTTTGCGGGATTCTACTGAGCCAATACGGCGGATTTCATCTTCCTGGATAAATCGCAGCAACCGCGCCTGGGCTTCAAGGGGAAGCTCGCCAATTTCATCGAGAAATAAAGTACCACCATCCGCAGCTTCAATTAAACCCATACGGTTGGTGTTAGCGCCAGTAAACGCGCCCTTCTCATAGCCGAATAATTCTGATTCGATCAGGGTCTCGGGAATTGCCGCGCAATTAACACTGATAAAAGGCTGCTCTGTGCGATGACTATAGGCATGGATGGCCTTGGCGACCAACTCTTTACCGGTACCGGTTTCACCATGTACCAGCACCGTAGCCTCGGTCGGCGCGGCCTTATTGATATGCTCATACAGTTTAATCATTGACTGGCAGTTACCAATCATGCCGCCCAGATGTGAGTGCCCACGTTTCGCCGCAGAAGTACGCTGTTCTTTGGGGGTGCTTTGCGGGGAGTGATTGGCAATAATTGCAGCTACGGCATCCAGCATTTCATCGTGGTCAAAGGGTTTGGCAATATAGTCAACCGCACCACTTTTCATAGAGTCGACCGCTGAGCGCAGGCTGGCATAGCTGGTCATGACCAGGACGGGGACATCACCGGCGGGCTTAATTAAGTCGGTGCCAGCGGCCCCAGGCAGGCGCAAGTCGCTGATAATTAGATCAAAACTGCTAAGATCAAAGTTATCCAGAGCCTCGTTAACCGCCCCGGCTTCACTCACTTCATATTCATGACGCTCTAAGAGTTTTCGCAACGCGCTACGGATCACCGTTTCGTCTTCAACAATTAGAATTTTTTCCATTAGTGAGTGCCTTTCAATATCTCTTTAAAATTCAACAACTTAGGCCAAGGGCGTATTGTTTGCCGTGAACGCCGTGGGTATCTCGGTAACATAACCCTTCTACCCATTTTAATCTAGTGACAGAGTAACAAAAAAGCACTAATCCCTGGAATATGGGCCGGCGGGTCAGCCCTGCTGATGATGGTAAAGCCGCAGGGTAAAACGGGTACCGCCATGCTCTGGATCAGCGGGGCTTTCGACACTGATACTGCCGTTAAGGTCATCAACAATGCTATATACCAGCGACAGGCCAAGCCCCGTGCCCTCACCCGCTTCTTTGGTGGTAAAGAAAGGGTCAAAGATCTGCTCCTGGTGTTCCTTGCTAATACCGCTGCCGCGATCAGTGACGTTGATATAGACCTTTTGGTTGCGCAGCTCGGTATCCACAATCACGGCACTCTGCTCAGGGCTGGCGTCCCGAGCATTGCTAAGCAGATTAACAAAAACCTGCAACAAACGCTGGCTATCAGCAATCGCATAAAGCTCATCATCACAATGGTTTTCAAAACGAACTTGCCTGGCTGCTTTGTTCAGGTGCAATAAATGAATCGCTTCTTCAACACAGGATTTGATATGGACGGGGCCTAATTCATTGTTGGCATTCTCACCACCAGAGTGAGCAAAGTTCACCAGCGTTTGCACAATTTTAGACACTCTGTCGGTCTGCACTAAAATTTCCCGGCCGGTTTCAAGGCTCTCGGGGTTGTCGGTGTCATAGCGAAGGTTTTGTGCCAGGCAGGCAATACCGGTAACCGGGTTGCCAATTTCATGGGCCACCCCTGCCGCCAAACGGCCAATTGAAGCCAGGCGTTCGCTGTGCATCAACTCATCTTCCAGCATTTGCACATCAGTGGTGTTCTCTAGCACGATCACTCGGCCATCCGTCGCCCCCTCTTCAGCACCCACTAAAGTTTTATGTAAATTAAACCAATAACTGCTACCGGCCCCTTCATAATGCTGCTTATATAAATGGGGCTGGGGCATTTGCAGAAAATCACTCAGCAAGTCACCCCAGGGCTTAGGTAAACTGCGAAGGTTTGAGCCAATCACATCAAAGGTACTGATGCCGGTAAATTCCGCAATGGCGTTATTCCACATTAAAATTTCACCGTCTTCACCTAACGAGCAAACCCCAACCGGTAAATTCTGTAAGGTCTGCCGGTGGTAGCGTCGAAGATTATCCAGGTCCACCGCCAGGCCGGTAAGGTGTGTTTTGTAGTTTTCCAACTGTACTTCTATTAAGTTAATATCTTCGCCGCTACTACCATTGCTACTAGTTGCATAGGGTAGTAATTGGTTAACCATATCGTGAGCCACTGAAGGCCCCAACAAACCTGACAGGTTTGCCTCGACGCGATAACGCAAACGTCGCAGGGCAAAGGGCCGACTCTCATCATCAGGCATCTGCATATCATGCAGGGCCCGGTCGACTTCGCGCTGGGCAGTACGGGCACCTAAAGCGGTGGCCAACTGGTCTTTCATCTGCTCTGGATTTTGCACGCTGAGCAGGCGCCGCATTGGGCGGTTAAGGTCATCGGTGGCGCAGACTTCTGCGGCGTTTTTTTCTGCCTCGGAGGTTGAGGTCAGTAGCGATACCACAACGAACACCAGCATATTCATACCCAGGGAAACAATGGTGGCGGCAGTCCATAGGTCGTCATAGACCAGGTTGAAATATAATTTACCAATAAAGGCAGGATCAAAGGTGGTGATAATGGGTAGCAGCAAGGTTACAAACCAAATCACGAAACCGGTAATCAAACCGGCGATAAACCCATTGCGATTAGCCCCCTGCCAATAGAGTGCGGCCAGGACGCCAGGGAAAAATTGCAAGGTGGCAATAAACGCCGCCAAACCGAGACTGGACAAAGCTTCACGCCCGGCAATAAAACGGTAAAAGCCATAGCCCGTTAAAATAATCAATACGATCAGTATGCGGCGTATCCATAATAACCAGCGGTAGATATCGCGGTCTGTGCTGGGACGGTAAACCGGTAAAATCAGGTGCTTTAAACACATAGAGGCCAGTGCCAGGGTGGTGACTATCATCGCGCCACTGGCAGCTGACAGCCCACCGATATAAACCAGGATTGCCAAAGCGGATGACTCCAATTCAACACCGATAGCCAAGGTAAAGTATTCCGGCGGAATCACGGTTTCCAATTTAAAACCGGCCCATAAAATGGGCAACACCGGCAAACTCATTAGCATTAAAAATAAGGGCACCCCCCAGCTAGCTATCTGCATAGCTTTGACGTTGGGGTTTTCGGCAAAAATCATATGAAATAAATGTGGCATGACCACAGCAGCTGAGAAAAAAATCAGCAAAAGCGCACGGGAAGAATCCTCACGCATTGGAAAGTTAAGCAATGAAACAATTTGCGGGTTAGCCGTCAGCCACCGGTCCATTCCTTCAAAACCACCAAACACCTGGTACACCGCAGCAACACCAACCACCAACATAGCGATTAATTTAATCACTGATTCAAAAGCAATGGCTGCCACTAAACCATTATGACGTTCATGGGCGGTCAGGTGTCTGGAACCAAACGAAATGGCAAAAAGACAAATAGCCAGACAAAAAACAAACGCCAGCATATTGTGCCGGGTTTCCTGGGTAAACAGTTCTTCGCCATTGGAGCTGATTGTGGTGAGGATATGCAGGCTATCGGTTACCGCCTGTATTTGTAATGCCAATAATGGCCAGACCGCCAACACCATACACAAGGTAATTAATGACCCTGCCCACTGGGTACGGTAGCGAAAAGTGAGCACATCAGCCAGGGAGCTATGTAAGTAGGTTCTGGCAATACGCAAGATGGGTAACAGCAATAGCGGCGCAAAAATAAACGTGCCGGCCACACCCAAATAATAAGAAAGAAAACCATAGCCATATTCATGGGCCAAGCCCACCACACCGTAGACAGCCCAGGCACTGGCAAACACGCCCAGCGATAACACATAGGTTAAGGGATGACGAATGAGCTGTTCAGGAATCAAGCCGCGATCTGCAATATGGGCAATACCAAAGAGCAGCAGTAAGTATCCGAGGCCAATCAGGAATAACTGGGATAACTCAAAGCTCATTGGAGGACTTTTCCTTTTCGTTAATGGCGTTTTGACGGCGCTCGTAACGGCGGATGCTCCACCAGACAAATACAATGGTGATTAACCATAATTGATAGGGGCGATACCAAGCGGTTCCCCCTTGCGTTACCCACTCTTGAATCGATGGGGAGAACACAAAAATAACCAGCAGTAATAATAATAAGCTAGGGCTAATATGCATGATTGCTTAAGACTCTAAGGCTGTGGATGGAGATAACGGGATAGTACGCAAGGGAATAGGAAGTTGCAAAAAGATCGTCATTCCCGCGAAGGCGGGAATCCAGCCTGCGTGCTTATGCTGTTATTTCCGCTAAAGCGGAAATTGACAGCACTGGATTCCCGCCTTCGCGGGAATGACGGACTGCGGAAGGCCCAGCACTCCCGGAATATCATCAACCGACCAATGCTCTACAGCCCACGCCACAATATGATTAACCTGCTGGCATAATTCTTCTGGAGGCAATGCCTGTTTTAAAAACGCCAGTGCCACACATAAATTCTTGCACGCTTCCCGGCTATCAAGCGGCGCCGCAAAGGTCTGCTTACTTAGCTTGTCGCCCTGCTCATTGGTGATCACCGGAAAATGCAGATAATCGGGTGTGGTATAAGCCATCACCTGCTGTAAATAAATTTGCCTTGGCGTTGAGTCCAGTAAATCCGAACCGCGCACCACATGGCTTACACCCTGATAAGCGTCATCAACCACTACTGCTAATTGATAGGCAAAAAAACCATCTTTGCGCTGCAATACCACATCCCCGACTTCGCGCTCTAGCTGTTGGGAAAAGCGCCCCTGAATCTCATCATCAAAAGCGACGGCCTTATCCTCGACCTGTAAACGCAAGGCAAAATCATGATCCCGTGGTGGAGTCACACACCCCCTGCATTGACCTTGGTAAACACCGTTACTGCCTTGAAGGTCACTGCGAGAACAAGTGCAATAAAAGGCTTTATTGGCTAGCAATAAATCATTAATCACCTGCCGGTAGGCATCGTGCCGCTGACTTTGCCACAGCACTTCACCATCCCACGTTAAACCGTGATCTTCCAGGCTTTGCAAAATAGCAGATGCCGCCCCGGGCATTTCACGGGGAGGGTCCAGGTCTTCCATTCTAACGAGCCATTGACCCTGACTCGCCCTGGCATGCAAATAGCTGGCAAGGGCAGCAATCAATGAACCTATATGTAACAGGCCGGTGGGCGAAGGAGCAAAGCGGCCGATATAGCGGGACATAAACATTACCGTCACACAAAAAGAAACGGGAGAGCCCAGTAATGGACTCTCCCGTTATTACGTTAGCAGCAGGACTTAACCCAGCTGCTGTTTTTCTTTGATTTCATCCAGTGTTTTACAATCAATACACTGGGTAGCTGTAGGACGAGCTTCCAGGCGCTGGATACCGATCTCAACACCACAGGTTTCACAAAAGCCATAATCATCAGCGTCGATCAAATTAATCGTGCCGTCAATTTTCTTGATCAACTTACGCTCGCGATCACGGGTACGAAGCTCGAGGCTGAACTCTTCTTCTTGAGTCGCGCGGTCAGCAGGATCAGGGAAGTTAGCCGCTTCATCCTTCATATGAGTTACCGTGCGGTCAACTTCTTCCATCAGCTCTGACTTCCAGGCCAGCAAAATCTGGCGGAAGTGCTCGCGCTGTTTCTCATTCATATACTCCTCATTCTTCTTGGCTTGGTAAGGAGTAAAGTTTTTAAAGTTGCTTGCCGGAGCTGCTTTTTTCTTGGGCATTGCTAAGTCTCACTATTTGCTGGCTATTGTTGCCAGCTACTTATAAATAACTGATTCATAGGGCTGTCTGTAGTTATCTGTAGTTATCTGTAGTTATCTGTAGTTATCTGTAGCTATCTGTAGTTATCTGTAGCTACCAGATATACGTGTACCACCACCAAAATGACCCTATGTCCCTTCTACACTGACCGCTCTATCAGCCGATCTTATCCGTGATTCCACCTGTTTACCACCGCCATAAGCGGGCATTTGGAAACCGACAAACCTAACAGATTTAGGCGTCTGACGCTATAGCCTTGTATAAATTTAAGGGGGGAGAGGCAGAAATTGGGGGAGGAGCCCCTAAAAGGCAGCCCCTCTATAACTTGTTGAGTTCGCCCTCAAGGTGGGAAAGCACGGTCATTAATTCACCGCTGGCATTTTCCATATTTTGCAAAGCGCGCAGAGCTGTCTCCTGGTCATCAAGGGCCTTGTAGTTAAGTGCCTCAATACCCAAGCGGTTTACCTCTAAAAATGGATGCTCCAGAGAGCCAAAACTGGGCAGGTGCGAACTTAGCTCAGCGCCCTCCTTTTGTAACCATTGCCAGAGGTAGCTACCGCTATAATCAGATAGCTGATCAATAGATTGTTCCGACAGACCCAACACAACCCGGTAGACATCCAGCTTCCAGGCGATGACCTCTATCTTAACCGCCTGCACCAAACCACCACTGGCCGAACTGCTGATCACCGACTGCATATGCCTTGCCAGTTCCAGCGCTGAATTGACCGTGGTTAAAATATTTTCTGTGGATTCTGCCACCAGCCGACAGTCATCAGACACATCGCGAATTTGTTGGTCGGTGCTGATGGTTTCAGTGCCAATACTATCGACTAAAGAACCAATCTCCGATGCGGCCTCACTGGCACGCTGCGCCAGGGTTCTCACCTCATCAGCCACCACCGCAAAGCCCCTGCCCTGTTCTCCTGCACGGGCAGCCTCAATGGCCGCATTCAAGGCTAACAAATTGGTTTGCTCAGAAATATTATTAATGACTTCGACAAACTTAACGATATCTTCAGACAGGGATTTTAAGCGATCAATATTTTCACAACTGCGGGATGCCTTTTCGTCAATACCGGCGACTTCTTCACGAATATTACCAATCGCAACACTGCTGTTATTAAACACTGATGAGGTTTCTTTGGTCTTGCAGCGCTCATCATTTAACTGCCGGGCAGACACTGCGATACCTTCGCGCACTTCCTTTAAAGCGGAGCCGCTACTAAGCCACAAGGCCTGTATTTCCTTGTAGGCAATGTTGATTTCTGTCTCCGCCTGACGGCTGAATTCTGCCTCTTCAAACTGTCGCTTTAGCGCATCATGCTCCTCCGTTAACGCCTGTAACTCGGCATCAAGGGACTCAGCTTTAGCTTGCCAGTCCCGGGCTGCTCTCTTGTATTTCCACCACATAGCAATCACTCTTGTTAGTTACAGGCGACGAGCTAAGTATAGTCGGTAAACCATCGGCCAACTGTCTTTTGCGTTTACGCCAATTATTCCTATACTTAATCTAGCCTTACTCAAGTATAAAAAGAGCACAGTACTGCTAATGCCTGACCTACCTAACCTCCCCCGGCCCAAAGCTAAAGCCGCCATTGCATTCTTAACTGCATGCTTACCGCTAAGCTCCTTACAGGCTGCACATAGCAATAATAGTGAAGACTTTTATGACCTCAGCCTGCAACAACTGTTGAGTACTGAAATAGAGGTGGGCTCATTTTTTAAAGAAAAAATTGAAGATGTAGGCTCAACGGTATCTTTGGTTACCAGGGATGAATGGAGAAAGCGTGGCTCCAAGAGCGTCACCCGAGCCGTGTCACATATTCCGGGCATTCACCAAAACGTTCACTCCGACCTCGAAAATGTCGTGATCCGTGGTTATCAAACAGCCACCAGCTATACCGGGGTATTAATACTGGTAGATAATGTCCCCCTTAATAGTTACACCTTTTCCTCCGCCACCCAGCGGGTTGGGCTATTAGACTCCTACGACCAAATAGAAGTCATCAAAGGCCCGGGGTCTACATTATATGGCTCGGATGCCTTTAGTGGACTTATGTCTCTGAAAACCTGGGACAGTGATAAAGATATCAGTGAATATGGACTTGAGTATGGCAACTTTGGAGATTATGGCGCCACCTTCAAGCATTCACAGGGTTTTGGAGAAAAAGTCCGGGCTTCTATTAATATTGTCGCCCAGGGTGTCGATGACGAAGCGCGCGAATATGACTATCTGGATTTGAGTGGTCAAGTTGGCAGTGAAGAGCTGGAAAACCATCGTAACGCCAATTCCATCATTGCCAAGCTGAGTATCGATAACACCAGGCTAATGGTCTATAGCCATCACCTTAACTCCCGCAGTGGCGGTTTTGGCTTTAACTTTGTACCTGTTACCAGTGATGGCAACCAGGTTGACCGCCATATCGATATGAACTTATTTTCACTCACCCATAACCAAACCGTTAGCAATCATGGCGAAGTTATTTTCAAAGCCTACCACTGGGAATCAGAAAGCTATGCCGACTATGGTCTTGAAGCCGGAGCGATTGGCGATGGTGGCAGTGTTAATATTGACCAGCAAGAAATACGCAGCGGCGGGGATATTAAATATCTCTATAACAATAAAGAAGACTTTAAATTGGTTGCCGGATTAACCTATGAAGACATTGAAACTGGTGACCAGGGCAGTTTTGGCCAGCCCGCCAGTTATGGCAATAATACCCGTACGGTTAAATCCGCGTTGTTTAATGCTGACTATATCTTTGCTGAAGGTAAGGCCAAAATACTTATTGGCGGTCGTTATGACACCTTTAGTGATATTGATAAAGACCACTTCAGCCCGAGACTGGGTTTTAACTATTACTACGATGGCAGCAATACTTTTAAAGCGCTCTATGGCAACTCATTTCGCGCACCCAATATTCAGGAGATTTCTGGTTTAACTGGCAGTGTTATCGGTGGCGGTAAAGAGCTCAGACCCGAAAACAATGATACTTACGAACTGATTCATATTTACCAGAACAAACAATTCTCCCTTAACTCAACTATTTTCTTTAGTGTGTTCGAAGATGCGATCAACTTTTCCCAGACCGTCCCCCTTCAGTATATAAACAGTGAAGAGTCCGAATCCTGGGGGGCTGAAGTGGAGTCTAAATATAAGCGCGGGCAGTTTTCATACTATGGCTCAGTAAGCTATGTGGACTCTTATGTCAAAGAGCCAAAAAAAGATTCCTCTTTTTATGAAGGCTTTCCCGACTGGCTGATCAACTATGGTATCGAGTATTCAGCCAGGCAATGGCCGCTTGATTTTTCTATCTATAACACCCATCGCTATAGCGCAAAAACCCTGGATAATAGTGACGGCATTAATGTAGAAGAAGGCAAAAGCATAAGCTCTTATGTTCGCACGGACTTTGTAGCCACCTATTACATGGGTGACCGCAGCGATAACAACACAGTGTATTTCAGCGTTAAAAATTTATTTGACCGGGATAATTATATTAGTGGCAACCTGGGCTCTTACGAAGGCAGAAAAGAACCCGCACTTAACATTATGGTGGGGTTCAGATACTCAATACAGTGATGAGCTATTGCTCACCCAAAATACTCAGCGCCACCGCTTCCGCTACTTTAATCCCGTCAATACCCGCCGACAAGATACCGCCGGCATAACCAGCTCCCTCCCCTGCAGGATATAAGCCTTTGGTATTCAGGTTTTGAAAATCCTTATCGCGCTTTATACATATCGGGGACGATGTTCTGGTCTCTATCCCGGTAAGTACGGCATCATCCATGGCAAAGCCGTTAATCTTTTTATCAAATACGGGGATAGCCTCACGCAGGGCGGTAATAGCAAAGGCAGGCAAAGCTTTGGATAAATCACCCAACGTCACACCCGGCTGATAGGATGGCGTTACCGATGCGAGTTCGGTAGAGGGTTTGTTGCGAAGAAAATCACCTAGTAACTGGGCCGGCGCATTATAATTTTCACCACCCAACTCAAAAGCCAACCGTTCAAGCTCACGCTGCAAATCAATACCTGCCAAAGCATGACCGGGATAATCCTGTTCCGGCTCAATGCCCACCACAATCGCAGAATTTGCATTTCGTTCATTGCGAGAATATTGTGACATGCCATTGGTTACCACCCGTCCCGCCTCTGAAGTAGCTGCTACGACAGTGCCGCCAGGACACATACAAAAACTGTACACACTGCGTTTATTTTTACAGTGGTGGACTAACTTATAATCCGCCGCCCCTAAAATCGGATGCCCCGCATTATCACCAAAGCGCGCAGTATCGATAACCGACTGTGGATGCTCAATACGAAAGCCGATAGAAAAAGGTTTTGGTTCTATATAGACGCCCTGATCCAGCAGCATTTGGAAAGTATCTCGGGCACTATGGCCAATGGCCAGTACAATATGTTGGCTGCTTAGCTGTTCACCGCTACTCAATGTCAGGCCGGTCACCTGCCCCTGCTTACCTTTCTGCGTACTGCCTTCACGGTGTAACTGCTCAACTTTCTGGTCAAAGCGAACCTCACCACCCAGGCGTACAATCTCAGCGCGAATATTTTCCACCATTTTAACTAACTTAAAGGTGCCAATATGGGGCTTGCTGACAAACATAATTTCTTCCGGCGCCCCGGCTTTAACAAACTCGGTTAAAACCTTGCGACCCAAAAAACGTTTATCTTTTACCTGACTATATAATTTGCCATCAGAAAAGGTACCCGCCCCACCCTCACCAAACTGTACATTAGACTCTGTATTTAACTTGCGCTGGCGCCACAATCCCCAGGTATCCTGAGTACGCTGCCTGACATCCTGGCCACGCTCTAACACAATTGGTTTGAGACCCATCTGTGCCAGCAGCAAAGCTGCCAAAATGCCACAGGGGCCAAAGCCAATAATAATGGGGCGTTGCTGATTGTTTGCGGGAAACCCGGGCTCTGCCCGAGCTATTAAATGGTAGCTGCTGTTGGGGCTTTTACGCAGGTTGAGCTGTTGTGAAAAACGCTCTAACAAGCGCTCTTCCAATAAGGATTTAAGGGTCACGTCCAGTTGATAGATCAGCAGGATATTCGACTTCTTGCGAGCGTCGTAACTGCGCTTAAATACTGACAGTTGCTGTACATCATCCACAGCAACCTCTAACACACGGGCAACAGCGTCAGTTAAATCCTGATCAGAATGGTTCAGAGGGAGCTTTAGGTCGTTCAGTCGTAGCATAGAAGTAGCAGGTTCAGAATCTGTAAACCGGCAATCTTAGCACAGACAGCAGAGTATTAGAGAGAGAAGGAAGGAAGAAAAAAAGACGCAGCGGCAATCCCCTAAGAGAATCTCTATTCGATCTTGTTAAAAACAACCTGCCGCTACGCAAACCCCGAGAATATCGGGGACCTGGAAACAAACGATTGCAACCAACAAAACCAAAAGCCTTATCGGCTGCAACACCACTATAGTCTCAAGGAGAAAAGCAAAAACCCAGAGCAAAAAATACTTTATTTTTTAACATTTTTGACAGCAAAAAAGCCGTAAATGGACGTCAAAAAGGTAAAAAAAATAACAAAAAAATGCACAATTTTCGATATTAAATAATCTGCATCCAATAAATTAACCTGCCATTTCCGCTAGAGAGGGAATGGCCAACAAGATTACAATTTAAACTGGCTGACTAACTGCAACATATCCGTTGACAACTGATCGAGCTGACTGGATTTTTGGTTCATCTCTTTAGAGTTTTCTGAAGTATTCACAGCCACCTGGGAAATATTAGTAATATTTTTGGTGATTTCCTCAACCACATTACTCTGTTCAGCGGAGGCGCCGGAAATTTGATAGGACATAGACTTAATAACAGCCATGGCATTGGTAATGGCACCCAGCGACTCATTGGCCTGCTCGGCAATCTTGACACTGCTATGGGCCTGGTTTCTGCCTTTGTCCATCACTTCAACAGCATTCTTGGCACCCACCTGCAGCTTCTGGATCATATCCTGAATTTCTTCCGTGGACTGCTGGGTGCGCTGAGCCAGAGTTCTTACCTCGTCGGCAACAACAGCAAAACCCCGCCCCTGCTCACCGGCCCTGGCCGCCTCAATAGCCGCATTCAGTGCCAGTAAATTTGTCTGGTCGGCAACGCCGCGAATCACATCCAGTACTGTGCCAATACTTTCACTATTACGCTGTAACTCGCTAATCACATTGGAGGCATTTTCTATATCACTGGCCAGTGAGGAGATTGACCCCATGGTTTCCATAACTACCTTATTACCAATGTTAGCCTGGTTATCCGCTTCTTCAGTATCGCCAGTGGATGTGGCAATATTACGCTCGACCTCCATCACTGTAGAAGACATTTGATTAACCGCAGCTGCTATTTGCTCAAGCTCCCGCTCCTGTACCAAAATCGATTCATTGGTATTGCCTGAATGTAACTTCAGCTCACTGGCGGCAGCGGAAAGATCGTTAGAGTTTTCTCGAAACTGCACCACAACAGTTCTTATTTTCTCAACGAAGCTATTAAACCAGTAGGCCAACTCACCTAACTCATCCTTACTCTTTACCGTCAGACGCCGGGTTAAATCACCTTCGCCCTGGGCAATATCTTTAAGCGCGACCACTACATCATTAATGGGCTGGGTAATAGCTCGCTGAATAAGCAGCGCGAGAATAACTGACATTAGCGTTATACCACAGCCCAAAAAGGTGGCTATCGAATAAAGATTAGTGGTGGCGTCTGAGACCTCATCCAAATCAATATTCATATAAATCATGCCAACAGGCTCATCCTCACTGATAATAGGCTCATAGATTTCCAGAGAGGAATCAGAAAGAATGGTTTGTGCCGCTTTGGGCTTAACAGGTATAGAAGAAGGAAGATCCTCAGCTGCCCCCAGCTCCGGCGCTTCTTCTTCAACCCCCGACCAGCGATACCAAACAAAGGGGCTATTGCTATCATCATAGATAACCACCTCATGGATATGAGGGTTGGCAACCAGCGGGAGCAAGGCCTCATGGGCTGACTCCACATCGGAAAAATCCAGTGCGCCGGTGGTATTGCCGCCGGTAATCCTGGAAATCGTTAAAGCCTCGGTAACAATCTTATCCTGTATTCGGCCCTTCTCAATGTCGACAATAACGCCCACAGCAATCAGTACTGATGAAATACTGGTAAATGTAATACCTAATATGATTTTCCATTTTAGCGACAAGCTCATATAGCAACCTCTATGGCAGGAATTATGACGGGTACTACTCAGGTACTACACAGGTACTACACAGGTGAATTTACAATGTACTGACTCTGTACAATTTAGAACTTGCCTTAAGGCCGCTGGCTTCCAAACGCTTCTTATTAATCTGCAGCGAACCCTTGCCACCAACGCCAACAAAACCAACCATGCCGCCATGACCAGCAAACTGCTTAAAATCACCGGTAGTTAATACCGCCGAATCCGACAAGGCGGAAATCGTGTTCCTGAGGGTCGGCACATCAGTAGCTGCGATAAAAACTAAATGACAGCTTTTACCCTGTTCAATATCATCCAAAGCAAGTTGCTTAATTTCAAAGCCACGCTTTTTGACCTTTTTCGCACCCAGCTTTTCTGACAGCAGACCCGATATCGCTGCTTCACCCATCAAACAATATTTATAGGGACTGTCCGCACCATCAAAACTACTACCCGGCCAGGTGACATAACGGGCGAGACTTTCCATAAACTTCACTACGGTCTTCTGGCCTTTTGGTGTATCGGAAATTGCCTCTGCACCTGAAGAAAATGGAATAGAAAGCATGATGACTGTACAGGTGAATAGAAGGAACTGGTTTGCAGAAAGGAGCTTCACAGAACGAAATTTCGTCTTTTTCATAGATCTGGCTTCTTGAATAAGTTTCGAGTTAGCCCAGACATGGCATATTATTAACTATTATCCAGACACTATATTTTTCGCATTCAATAATGAAACAATGATCGACTGCAATCCAGAGCAAAAACGACAAATTTATTTAACACTTTTGACATCCTCCCGGGGAATAAAAAGGTTGCCACGCTACATAAATATCACCCCTTAGCTATAACAACAGAAAACAACATATTCGAAAAGCTGTTATTTATACTATGCTTTTGGAATTCATGATATTTTGAGCGAGGATAACGCCTTTCTACGGCTAAACCACTGCCACAAGCCCAATAATGACCGGGCACCAACCAATAGCACCACAGAAATAAATAGCAAAAATGACATTTTTTTTTAACAAAAATGATAGCCAAATATTGCAGGCTTTGGATTACACCACCACTATCAGCACACAAATTGGCTAATACATGAGATTTATTGCTTTGCATGGGGGCTTTGTATGGGTACTTTGTGATGTTAATATTCCGCCCTTTACAGACCATGAAAAAATCCAATGAATCCAATCCAGACAGATGCAGTCATTATTGGCGCCGGTGCTGCAGGCCTAATGTGCGCAATTTCTGCTGCCGAGCAAGGCAAGCAGGTCTACCTGTTAGATCATGCTAATAAAGCGGGTAAAAAAATCCTGATCAGCGGTGGCGGCCGTTGTAACTTTACCAATATGTATACCGAGCCGGGCAATTATCTCAGTAACAACCCTCATTTTTGCAAGTCAGCGCTTAACCGCTATACCCCATGGGATTTTATTGCGGAAGTAGATAAAGCCAGCCTGCCCTGGCATGAGAAAAAGCTTGGGCAATTATTTAGCGATAACAAAAGCCAGGCTGTTTTAGCAATGTTGTTAGATCGGTGTGAGGAAGTGGGCGTTAATATTGTATTGAATTACTCAGTTGATTCAGTCGATAAAATCAATGATCAATTTATTATTACCAACACGACTACCAGCTATCAGTGCCACGCTCTGGTCATTGCCACTGGCGCCATGTCTTTTCCAACCATGGGCGCCACTGACTTCGGTCATCGTCTGGCCAAGAAATTTGGTCTTAAGGTGACTCATACTTATCCTGGTCTGGTACCTTTTACTTTTGATGGCGCAGAAAAAAAACAGTTTCAGGGTTTATCAGGCATCAGCATTGATACTGATATCGAAGTGAATAATGTCCACTTTCGTGAAAATATTCTTTTTACCCACAAAGGCCTAAGCGGCCCAGCGGTTTTGCAGATTAGCTCATACTGGAAGCCGGGCGATAAGGTCACCGTGCGCTGCATACCTGATGTTGATATGGCCTCAATACTCAAGGACACACAACAAACACAGCCCAATAAACATTTACATACCATTTTGCAAACCTGGCTACCACTCAGCGTATTGCAATGCCTTTGTGACAATATTGACCTACAAAAACCTTTACATAGTTACAAACATAGCCAGCTGCAAGAAATTGCCAGGCTGATTCAACACTGGCAATTTATTCCCAGCGGTACCGAGGGATATAAAAAAGCAGAAGTCACCTGTGGCGGTGTAGATACCGATGAAATAAGCTCAAAGACCTTTGAAACCAAAAAAGTTCCGGGGCTGTATTTTATTGGTGAGGTTTTAGATGTAACCGGCCAACTCGGTGGTTTTAATTTTCAGTGGGCCTGGGCCAGTGGCTTTTGTTGTGGGCAATCGTTAGCTATCTAACCTACCATCCCCAAGGAATCCTGTGTATCAAACTCCTTGGCCACAGCCGGCAGCCCATTCTGATTGATAATATCAAGCAACTTAAGCGGGGAATCACCAGGCCTTTTAGTACCCCACTCCTATTCAGTAAGATGAATCCTTTATATTTTTCTATTTTTTAATAATTGCTAAAACCCTTGCCATCACTACACCTGAGAACAATAAACCTTTTTAAAGGTTTCATTTTTGTCAATTTTATTCGTCTTTATTGTCAATCAATGACATTAATTAATATTGTCGAACAATCACTTTCTCTGGAAAAAGGCCTGCACTAAAAAATAAAAATATCAATTAATTACTCATCAAAACCATTGCCAGCTTAACAATTTAAACCAAAAAAATAGTACAATCACGCTATTTAGTTGAATTTTTATCCTCTTTGACGATAATACCCACACAGTTACAAGGCGTAGGTATTTAACGGCTGTTTATTATCAGGACCAAGGGTTTACGGATAGACATTATGAATAAACACTTCACACAAATCATAGACAAAAACCTCCATGGAATTAGAAACGCTTCTACTCTTCATAAAAGAATACTTCATACACTAGAAGGTCTCGGATTCGATGGGTTTGATATTATTAAATGCAATAATACGGAGATAGAGACCCTATTAACAACCATCCCGGAAGAAGTCTTTATAAGGTATGAAACTGAAGGTCTTGATCAAAACGATATTATTACCGATTATATCAACAATAACGGAAAGCCCATTTTTCAATCTGACGCCTTCAGGCTACTGGCCGAACTGCCATTCGATATAGGTGCTAAGAAACAAGCTAGCCAAGTTGAACGTTTATTAGGTAGCGTTGGAATTAACAACACATATTCTATCCCTTCAACAATAAAAGACTCCAATAAAAAGATGGTGCTTTCTGTTTATAGTACTGGCTCCTCCTCCGAGGCTCTTGTTGAGAAAGTGAAACAAGTTGAAAGCGAGCTAAGTTTATTGACCACCACCATTTCCCGATTTCAAGAAACTCTACCCTCAAGCTTTTTTAGTCCTTATGATAAAAAAGAAGTGTTGACCTCACGGCAAATAGAAGTACTAAGAGTCTTGGCCAAACACTCGACATCACAAAAGGATGCGGCCAGGTTCCTTGGCATTTCCACCAGTACCATAGAAAAGCATTGTAGCGCCGCAGTGGCAGCGTTAAATGCTGTTTCTGTCAATAACGCCATCTATATAGCCAGCACTCAATTGAAGCTTATTTAATCGATGGTGCACAAGGAGAGCAATGTCTGATAGTCTGTTCAACTTATTCACCAAGGAGTATTCAGCCGACCCTTTTCTTTATTACAAACAGATCAGAGAAAGCCATCCTGTCTGTGAAATAGTACCTGGGGGGATTTGGTTAATAAGCCGCTATGAAGACGTAAAATTTGCCTTGCAGCGACACGATATTTTCTCTTCAGAAGGTAATACACAGATACTTCAACCCGAATGGCTTAAAAGACATTATTTACCAAAGTATATCTTAGCGGAAGATCCACCTATCCATAATTATCATCGTTCGATCCTCCCTCGCCTGTTTTTCGATAAGGTGATCGATGAGTTAAAACCAACAATGCAGCAGGAAGCCAGCTTGCTGATTGCCGCTATGAAAGAAAACCCGGCGCCAGAGCTGCTGTCTGATTTCAGTCATCCCTATTTCGGCAAAATCGCCCAACTTCTGACAGGGCTGGATGACAAGGATATCCAGTACGCATACAACTGGATTACCCTTTTTATGCATTTACCCGAACAACCCAGTGAAGGCTTTCTCGTACATTTGGATAACACCTATGAGTGCTTTCAGGAGGTCTTACTAAAAGCTGCAACCTCTACGAAAAAACCCCGAACTCAACTTCAGCAATTATTGCAAAGAAACATAAAAGAGAATAAGCAAACCCTGGAACAAGCCTGCGCAACCCTTGAGATTATTATTTTTGGGCTGTGTTCAACGCCCGTTAATTTTATGAGCCATCTCTATATCAATTTATCCAATTACCCCCATGTTAAGGCCCGTCTTGATAGAGACAAGACGCTGATCCCCGCATTTATAGAAGAATCGCTTCGCTTTGATAACTCTGAGCATATTCTGGTTAGAACAACCACGACTGCTATTGAACGCTCTAACACAACCATTCCTGCCGGCGCCATTACCTACCTGTTACTTGCCTCGGCCAACAGAGATCCCGAACAATTCGAAAATCCTGATCTCTTTAATATTCACAGAAATACACGCTCACACTTGGGCTTTGGTTATGGCCCTCACCATTGTATAGGTATGAAATTACTTCGTACCGCAGGGCAGATTGCTATAGAAACTTTACTCGCAGAATTTCAAGAAATTGATTGTTCTGACAATCAGGCCAAACCCTGGTCTCATTCACTGACATCACACAACGTTAGTAAAATACCCATGATTTTGGAATAACGACATCGCGTATTTTTACATCGATATGCCGTCGTAACACTTAAAAGGAGAAAGTTTATGAATTTTTTTCAATCGCCCAGATATTTCCTCTTGGCAGGGCTATTAGGTGCAAGCCTATATACAACTGCCAGTAATGCTGACCCCGATCATTTAACAATCACGCAAGGCGACCAGCTCGAAGAAGTGATTGTCACTGCTCAACGTAGAGAGCAATCTGCACAAGAGACCCCCATCGCAATGTCGGTCTTATCAGCAGCGCAGCTTACTACTCAACGCATCCATAGCCTGTCTGATCTGGCTACAGGGACTATTTCCTCGCTCAAAGTCATGCCCTGGACCAACACACCAACAACCTTAGTACTCGCTATTAGAGGCAATGGCCCGGGAGACCCAGCACAAGCAACAAGGGACGGCTCTGTAGCAGTTTATATCGACGAAGTTTACTTGCCTCGCGCCCAGGGTTTGGCTGTAGAGTTTGCCGATGTAGAGCGCATCGAGGTTTTACAGGGCCCACAAGGTACTCTGTTTGGTCGCAATGCAACTGGCGGCGCTGTCAGTATCACTTCAAAAAAACCTACTGGGAAATGGGGGCTGGAACAAACGTTTGGTATCGGCAGGTTTGATGAAAAACGCAGCGTTACACATCTGAATTTACCCGAAGTCTCGGGTCTTCGGACTAAAGTTGATTATGTCTACTCAGAAAGGGATGGCTGGGTGGATAATACAGCCCCTAATGAAGAAGATTACAATGCTTACCGAAAACAGGGCGGTAAGATAAGTTTTGATTGGCACCTTAATGAACAACTTAACATTAGTTATGCCTACGATAAGTCCAAAATAGAAGCTTCACAAAACTACTTTCAGGTAGAGAGAGACTTTGGCGGAGCCTTAGAAGAGGAGGATGGCAGGCAGTCCAAAACACGCTTCCCGGTAACACCGCTTGATCCTTCTATTACTGAACACGAAAGCCATAACGCTGTAGTTTCCTGGTCGATATCGGACACGATTTCCCTAAAATCAATTAGTGCCTATCGTGATTTAGATGACGAAGCGCGCAATAACTATGCGGGTACTGCCTATTTCAATGGCTTTGTGGAAGAAGTCGATAGATATCAATCACAGTGGTCCCAGGAGTTTCGTCTCGCGGGCTCCAAAGAAGCTATTGACTGGGCGGTTGGTATTTTTCATTTTGACGAAGATACTGACGAAACGATAAGAAGCCTATACTCTCTGGACCAATTTGGTATTGTTACCGGTATACCACTAACACCCATAATACCGCCCACCAATTTTGATTATCTCGCCACTAACTCTGTGACACCAGATCGACGCATTCTAGCGGACACTACGGTATCTGCCCTTTACGGAACAATGACCTGGACACCCGATGCATTCCAGCAAAAAGTCAAAACCGATATAGGTATTCGTTATTCCAAAGAAGAAAAGTCAGGCAGACGTGTAGAAGGTGGTTCAGGCGATTTTGATATTAATTCAGAACAACTGAACCCCTCAATTGCAATCAGCTACCAGTGGCTCGATGACCTATCGACTTACTTTAAGTGGAGCACAGCCTACCGTGCAGGAGGCGTCAACTCTCGATCAGCCACTTTAACTCCCTTTGATGAGGAAGAAGTCAGCACCACTGAAATCGGTTTAAAGTCGGAATGGCTGAACAGGCGTATTCGTTTTAATACGTCAGTATTTAGTACGGATTATGAGGGCATGTTTATAGATGTGGCCGATCCGAGCAATATCACTGTAGTAGAAACCATTAACGCTGAAAATGATGTCACTGTAGAAGGAGCCGAATTTACCTTGACCGCAATAGCTACGAAAGGTCTGTCAGTGACTTTGAACTACACCTATCTGGATGGCGATATGCCTTTGCAGCCTAACCCACTACAGGGAAATGAACTACAGTCTTTCGTCTTAAGCCAAACACCCCGGCATTCGGGTTCACTCGCGCTGGATTACACCTTCGCACCTTTAAGTTTTGGTACACTCTCGGCGCATTTCGATATATTTTCGACCAGTGATTACAATTACTTTCCGGATATTTCAGCGCCTGGGGATAGTTACACGCTGTATAACGCCAATATTACGTTAACAGAAATCCCTATCAGCAATAGTAAAGATGTGCTTGAAATCAGAGGCTGGGTTAAAAACCTGACCGACGAAGAGTATCGCGTGAACGGCTTACATTTCCCTGGTGCATTAACGAATGCCGTTTATGCTGAGCCAAGAACAGCGGGGGCTGATATCACCTTTAGATTTTAATGGGGAATTACTCAAACAAACCAATTTGTTGATCGGTAATACCAGCAAGGCTCTCATCCTTAAAATATAAGATGCCATCAGCTGCGGGCGCCAACTGTTTATCAATATAATGCTGGTAATCGATCAGCGAGTCCTGGGCGACTACTGGCTCGGCGCCATTGATAGTGATTACATATTCAATCCAATCGCCACGGCGAATTTTGGCGCCGGCCTGTTCTACCGCTTTTCTGGCGGCTTGAACATGGGGTGGTACATTGCGCCGGTATTCGTCCAGCCTTCTGCGCAGGCGCTTTCTATAAACTAACTCATTATCAATATCGCCATCCAAAACTGACTGTACTACCGATTTAATATAGTCATGGTATGGCTCATCTAAAAATACTCGACGATAAAGCTCTGATTGGAAGTCACGGGCAATTTTTGTCCAATCGGTACGAACATTTTCCAAGCCTTTAAAGACTAATTCCTTTTTTCCTTTATTGAGCACGACACCGGCGTAACGCTTTTTACTACCTTGATCTGAGCCTCTAATAGTTGGCATTAGAAAACGCTGGTAGAGAGTTTCAAATTCTATTTCTAACGCACTTTCAATGCCGTATTCTTTTTGTAAACGCTGGTCCCACCATAGGTTGAGCTTTTCTTCCAACTCCTTACCAACTTTTGCTGCGCTATCAGCATCTTCAACATCTTTAAACCAAATAAATACAGAATCGGTATCGCCGTAGATAACCTGCCAGCCCTGTTGTTCTATAAAGTCGGCGGTTTGCTGGATAATTTGATGACCGCGTTTGGTAATTGAACTGGCCAGGCGCGAATCAAAAAAGCGGCAACCACCAGAACCCAACACACCATAAAAGGAGTTCATAATAATTTTTATAGCTTGGGATAATGCCGCATCGCTATTCGCTTTGGCCTGATCGCGTAACTGCCATAACTCGGCGATTAACTCGGGCAAGATATTATTGGTTTTTGAAAACCAGGCACCATTAAAGCCGGGAACAAGTTCTGATTGATCAAGCCCTTTGTGTTCGCCTAATACCATTCCCAGCGGATCAATTTTAAAGCTTCTGATAATACTGGGGTATAGACTTTTAAAATCCAGCATGGCGACATAGTCATAAATACCGGGTTGTGACTCCATTACAAAACCACCGGGGCTTTGCTCTGCATCTTCCAGTAGATGGCTATTGGGCGCTACAAACCCTTTGCGATGCAATAGCGGCAAGTAACGAAAGTCAAAAGAAGCCACTGAACCACCGATACGCTCCAAAGGTAAACCGGTCATTTTGGTACGTGCAATGGCGAAATCCAGCAGCTTGGTATGTTCAAAAATATCCCAGACTAACTTGCAATCCTGGACGTTATATTTTGCCAGTGCCAGTTTATTTTCCAAAAAAAGGTCAGTGATTTTTTCACCGCGATCATTGTCCTGTATTAACTTGCTATTACCCAGTAGTTCTTTCGCCACATTATTTAAGGCAAAGCTTTCAAAGCGGTAGAAGGCAGCTTTTAATAATTCGATACCATCAAGAACTACCCGGCCAGGAATGGACACTGCACGACGTTCACCTTCGTCATCCAGGGTGCGCCAGTGGGCTGCAGCTTCTTTACCGGTCTCACCACGGCCACAACGGAAAGGCAGCTGGTATTTTTCGCAGACTTTTTCCAAATACCACATATCAAAATTAATCACATTCCAGCCGATAATAATATCGGGATCATAGTCTGCCAGCCAAATCAGAAAGCCTATAATTAAACTCTTTTCGTTATTAAATATTTCTACATTGTCTGCAACAGGCTTATCCGCCACCATAAAAACTTTTTCGTACATACTGCCGGCTGCTACAGCATAAATACCAATCGAGTACAGATTGATACCTTGCATAGCTGTTTCAATATCCAGCGAGATAACTTTTAATAAGGGCTGATAATTATCGCTGGTCATTTCCGCTTGGTGGACCACCGGAAACTTTCCAGCAGCAGCTTCACCGCGAAACTTTAGGGAGCCACGGATAAACCGCTCCATTAAGAAACGGTCATGGGGGTTGATATCAGATTCCAGAGGAGACAGCCCCTGCTCTAGCAGGCGTGTTTTTGCTTCGCGCAGAGTGCGCTGGGATTTGAAGTAAAAAGCTTTTACAGGCTGTAGCGTAAAATTCTTGAGGGGAACATCTTTAACAGTAAAACCCGCAAATGACTTTACTATCTCAAGAGCTGCCGGCACTTGCTCTACAGCAATAAAGAACACCGACTCTTGCTGTGGCACCAGCAACTTCACTGGACCATGATTGCTCGATAGCCAAAACTCTAATTCAGTACCATTCCTTGTATCACGCCACTGCCGTGTAAGAATAAACCCCCGCTGATCATTCACCGGAGGCGTTTGCCAATGCTTGCATGGTTAGATATTGCTAAGAAACGCTTTTAATTCCGGGTCAGAAAATAAACGCAGCAGAGTTTTTGACAGTATATCGTTTACCATTTCTTCATTCTGGGCCATGCTGGGTGTCAGTGCCGTTTCCCTGGAGGAATTGGTTTTGTAATTACCGGTATAAGTTTCTTTGCCTGCGGTGGCCACTACCTGCAATACCATTTCCAAATAAATAGTTTTCCCCACCGCTTGCATGGGTATATCATATTTCAAGGTGTTAATAATGATATTCACATTCGGCGTTTCCGTCTCAGTGGTATTAACATTAAAACCTTGCACGGCAAGTTCTGCCTTGGCCGCACGTTTAACAGCTTCTTCCAGGTCATTACCGATCGTAATCAGGCTGGTATCTTTATAGGCACCACCACGGCTACCTAATTCTTTACTGTTGCGGGCATCTTCAACGGATACGGTCAAACCACGCCCAGCCCCATAGCTTTCGGTTTCAGTATTGATTACGGGGCTAACAGTTATTTGCTGGGGACTATAGGCACATGCCGCTAACAGCGTCACTACAACAAGCAAAAGAACTTTATTCACAAACAGATCCTCATTTTTAGCATTAGGGTTAACCCTGGGATAATAAATCCCGCAAATCGATAATCGCTGCATTAGCGCGAGAAATATAAGACGCCATCACCAACGAATGGTTGGCCAACATACCAAAGCCACTGCCATTTAATATCATTGGGCTATAAACGGTTTCCTGGGTTGCCTCTAGCTCGCGGATAATTTGCTGCAAGCTAACCAGGGCGTTTTTATTTTCCAGTACTTCAGCAAAATCTACTTCAATAGCTTTTAAAAAATGCAGTAGCGCCCAGGCTGCCCCTCTCGTCTCATAAAAGACGTCATCAATTTCTGTCCATGGCGTTTTAATTTCCAGCTCGCCGGGGGCATAGGTTGATTGCCGCGCCATGGCGTCACCGGCCAAATCTGTATTTAAACGCCGCTGGCCAACACTGGCACTTAAGCGCTGGGACAAACTACCCAAACGTGACTCAACAATTTTTAACCAGTAACGTAAATTATCTGAGCGGGCATAAAACTGTGAGCGGGAATTGCCCTGGTCTTCAAGGCGGGCAAGGTAGTTATTTAAATATTTTATAGCACTGCGATATTCTGATTCGCTGGCAGGCACGGCCCAGCTATCGCGGGAGAAATTTAAACTGGGCTCGGCTTTGCCCAAATCAATATCTTCTTTTGACTGGGACTGGGAGCGACTAAAACTTTCTCGCAACGCCCGGGTTAAATCACGGGATTGAATTAATACGCCGTATTCCCAGTGGGGCATATTATCCAACCATAAACCGGGGGGTAAAATATCATTACTGAGAAAGCCGCCGGGCTTATCCAATAAAGTAGAGGTGACACGGATCAGGGTCGTGGTCGTTGTGGAACCAATAACTACCTGCTGGCCCTGTGCATCGGCCATCGCTGCTGCATTATCTTTAACGGAAAAGTTTGCCGGCATCAGTGACCAGTAGATGCCCACAAAAAAAGCGGCCACCAAATAGACCGCCAAAAAAATCACCAGTGTTCTGGGCAGCAGGCCTTCACCGGCATCAAGGCTATTATCTCGCCACTGGGCTAGCCGCTCTTTTATCGATTGAAAATCCATACTCACCTCGTTAATGCCGCCTATAAAGGTTCGGGGTTAGCGCTCATTCAGCACACTGCGCACTGGCAGTGTTGCACGGGTTAATTCCTCTTCATCATTGAATAAGCGAATCAGCACTTCGTCACTCTCCCGGAGGGGCTTGATTAAATTAATTAGCATTAGATGATACTTGCCAGGGGCCAATACCAACTCACCATTAGCGGGCACCGTTAGCTGATCCACTTTTTCCATACTCATCATGCCATGGTGATGTTTGTGGCTATGCACTTCCGCAAGCTCGGCACCATTGGAGGCGGCACCGGTAATGACCACATCCTGGTCAGCGGTATTCACCAGGCGCATAAAGGCTGCAGTATTTGGCTGGCCCGGTGGCAAGCCGCGAACATAGCCTTCTTTTATAGTTAGCTCAGCCAGGGCAGAGCAGGATAATGAGAATAGTATGGTGGTTAATAAGTATCGATTAATTGCTGACAATGTAATACCTCTGTTAAACAGTGATCCAGGCCGATAACTATACCCTATGCGGCCAGTGCTTTTATACAAGGTGTTTATAAATCAATAAACACAATGCGGGGAACCCGCCCCACTTCAATATTGCCACGCAGGCGATAGCCATCAACGGCGCTACGCATCTGCTGGTAAATCCAACGTCCTTCCCCATCGTTGCGCGCTACAATTAATAACCGCGACCGGGACTCTTTCGCCCGCTGGGCGAGGTCAGTCAAACGCTGCTGTATTTTTTCACCACGTCTGGCCAGTTCCGCTACGGGTAAATAAACTTCGTTATCCGAACTCTGCTGGCGATAGCGCTCCCTCAGGGTAGCTATCTGCGGTGGCGTAGCTGAAATTTTCTCTGCCCCCTGCAACATCCGCTCAGCCTCTTCCACCCGGCCACTGACAAAGGCCTGCTCTGCCAACTGTAAATAGCGGACAGTAATTTGCTTCATGCCCCAATGGGCCTCAGGGTTTAATTCATCCAGGGCCAATACATCCTGATACCAGCTATAGGCATTATCCGTAACCGGCACCATTAAGCGGTCAGCGGCCAGGGCCTTTTCAGCATTGGCCAATAGCACCCTCAGGTGATGGCGCTCAGCCTCGCGCTGGGCCGCCAAATCCACCACTGGCTTCGCGGGTGCTGCAGGCTTGGGTGGCACCTGAACACAGGCCACCAGGGGCAATATGATAAGGATCAGGTACCACAACCCCCTTCTATTTAGCACTGCTGTACAACTCTCTTTATCCAATTATGCAACCTGCAACACCGTTAACAGCCCCCGAAAAACCTGATTATGAACCAATTCAAGGCATATAAAAGTTTTTGCGATACAATTACCCTTAGATCGAGCAGAAGCCAGGGAACTGAACCGACGATTATCGGCCTTATTAGTTCAAGCTTCGCTATTGCTCACAGGCACAGCATAAGCCATTCATCTTAAACAGGAACCCCATGCGCGCTGTATTTTTTGCTCTATTTTGCACTCTGTTACTGCTTCAGCCAGCCAGTGTCTTTGCCAATACCGAACCCTTTGGTACCAGCACCAATGCCGCCCCCGTACCGGGCATGGCGGCGGGCATGGTAGAGGACGACGAATTTCTTCCTGTTGCGCAAGCCTATCAATTAACCGCCGAGTTTGACGCGCCAGGTGAATTGCGACTGTATTGGGAAATAGCCGATGCCTATTATTTATACCGGCACGGTTTTCAGGTTGCACTTAGCGCCAACGGAGCAACGGTTGCTAGCGAACTGCTTATCCCGCCAGGGCTGGAAAAAGACGATGAATATTTTGGCCGTGTTGAAGTCTATTATAACTACGCGGACCTCAGCTTAAAAAATATCCCTGCTACGGGTGAATTTACCTTAACGGTTACCAGTCAGGGCTGCGCTGATGCAGGCCTTTGCTACCCACCTTATTCCGAATATTTTAAACTCGATGCACAACAACTTAGCGTTACCAAGATAAGTTCTATTGGCACCCAAACAGCACAAAACCCTTCTATCGTAGCTATAGTAGACCCAGCAGCGTCAGGCAGCCTGCTCTATATGTTATTGCTTGCAATGATGGGCGGTGTGATTTTAAATTTAATGCCCTGCGTATTCCCGGTGCTTAGCTTAAAAGTGCTGGCATTTGCCAACGATAAAAACCATTCACAAGTTACCCACGGTCTTGCTTATGCCGCCGGTGTAGTTATCAGCTTTGTGGTGGTGGCCGCGGTTTTAGTGTCACTGCAAGCAGCGGGTGAGGCCATAGGCTGGGGTTTTCATTTGCAGTCACCCTGGTTTGTTACTGCACTGGCTTATTTGTTTTTTGTAATGGGCTTAAGTCTTTCCGGTTTTATTGAATTAGGCAGCAGCCTGATGAATGCAGGTGGAGGCCTGGCGCAAAAGTCGGGCTATAACGGCAGTTTTTTTACCGGCATATTAGCCACGGTGGTCGCCAGTCCCTGTACGGCACCTTTTATGGGAACGGCCCTAGGCTATGCCGTAACCCAGCCACCCCCTATTGCGCTACTGGTGTTTGCCGCACTGGGTGTAGGTATGGCTTTACCGGTACTGATTTTAAGCTGCTCACCCAGGCTGTTGAATAAAATCCCCAAGCCGGGCGCCTGGATGGAAAACCTCAAGCAATTACTCGCCTTCCCGCTCTATGCCACCGCGGTTTGGCTGAGCTGGGTGGTAGGCAAGCAAGCCGGCGTCAACGGCATGGCCCTGCTGCTGATAGGCTGCGTATTAATTACGCTGGCGCTATGGCTGTGGAGCGAAAAGCTCTGGCAGAGAATCGTTAGCGCCGCCTGCGCCGCGCTGGCCATTGCGATATTGACCAATCCGTTAATGAACCCAACAGACTCTAAGGCCCGCCATAGTGACGACTGGCACGCTTATTCCCCGCAAACCCTGGCCGAGCTAAGGGCACAGGGCACCCCCGTATTTCTGAATATTACAGCTGACTGGTGTATTACCTGCCTGGCCAACGAAGAGATCACTCTTAGCACCGATGACATTAAACAGGCGATAAAAGCCGCTGGGGTTGCGTATGTGAAGGGAGACTGGACCAATCGTGACCCGCTGATTACTGCACTGCTAAAGGAGTATGGTCGCACTGGCATTCCACTCTATGTGGCCTACCCCGGGGACAAACAACAACCCGGCATTGTACTTCCGCAAATCCTGAGCAAGGACATTGTGATGCAAGCCTTGAATACCATTGCCTTGAATGACGATCAGCTCACAAGTCGCTAAGTTATAACCACATCTTCTTTTATACTGCTCCGATCTTCAGAAAACAGGGAAAACCCGTCTTCAGCCTGTCAAAAGCACTACATTTTCAACTCAACCACAATAAAACAACTTTTAGACGAAAATGACAGCACATTCACGTATTTTTGCGATTTTTGCCAAAAACTCCTATTAACGTGACGACATCGTGATGACTTCTGCCCTTATCATGCTTGCCGCAAAAAGCTTACTGCCGGTATCTTGCAGCAAAATGCAGCGATATTGTGTTTATCTCCATTGAAAACAACAAAAATTGGACTAGAATATCTTTTTAGGGCAGAATCCCCGCACTAGACAATAACAACCACCTAACATCGGAATAGCATCATGGCGTCAATATTGGTACTACACGGTCCTAATCTGAACCTGTTAGGCAGTCGCGAACCCGAAGTTTATGGCTCCGACACCCTGGACGATATCAACACCGCTCTTACCGATGCCGCCTTAGCCGCCGGCCACCATCTACTGGCCATGCAAAGCAATGCGGAATACGAGCTGATCGAGCGCATCCACGATGCCCGCCAGGAAGGTATTAATTTTATTATTTTTAACCCCGGCGCTTTTACGCATACCAGCATTGCGCTGCGGGACGCCCTTTTGGGAGTCAATATCCCCTTTATAGAGGTGCATATTTCCAATGTGCACAAACGGGAAGAATTCAGGCAGTTTTCCTATCTTTCGGATATTGCTGAAGGGGTTATTTGCGGGTTGGGTAGCCAAGGTTATTTATTGGCACTGCAAGCGGCTATTAACCAAGTTGAAAACTGACGTGCAAAAACAGCACGTCATCCCCGCGAAGGCGGGGATCCAGCGCTGTAGATTTCCGCTTTAGCGGAAATAACAGCATAAGCATGCAGGCTGGATTCCCGCCTTCGCGGGAATGACGATAGTTATTTTCGTCGAAGCCTGCCCCCGAGTGCATTTGTCGGGGGAGGGAATGACAAGCATTTAATTTAACGACTACTTTAAGAGAACCACCATGGATATACGCAAAGTAAAAAAACTGATCGAGCTGCTCGAAGAATCGAACATCGATGAAATCGAAATAAAAGAAGGCGAAGAGTCTGTGCGCATTAGCCGCAACTCTGCCGCAGCCGCCGCTGCACCGGTTTATGCCGCGCCTGCGCCTGCTGCCGCTCCGGTTGCTGCTGCACCAGCACCTGCCGCCGCCCCGGCAGCAGCCCCTGCTGCGGAGGCCGCACCTGCAACCTCAGGCCACGTCATCAAATCACCCATGGTTGGCACTTACTATCAAGCTGCCTCACCAGGCTCACCAGCATTTGTTGAAGTGGGTCAGCACGTTAAGGTGGGCGATGTTATTTGTATCGTTGAAGCCATGAAGATGATGAACCAAATTGAAGCCGACAAAGCCGGTGTAGTTGAAGCTATTTTGGCCGAAGACGGCCAGCCGGTTGAATTTGATCAGCCATTAGTCACTATCGTTTAACGTAAGCTGGAAAAAATTCATGTTGGAAAAAATAGTTATTGCCAACCGCGGCGAGATTGCACTTCGCATTCTTCGTGCCTGCAAGGAAATGGGTATCAAAACCGTTGCGGTTCACTCACAAGCTGACCGTGATTTAATGCATGTGCGCCTGGCAGACGAGTCTGTCTGTATTGGCCCCGCCCCCTCACCACTCAGCTATTTAAATATTCCTGCCATTATTAGTGCAGCGGAAGTCACCGACGCGGTGGGCATCCACCCCGGCTATGGTTTTCTTGCCGAGAATGCTGACTTCGCCGAGCAGGTACAAAAAAGTGGCTTTTCATTTATTGGTCCTTCGGCTGACACCATTCGCCTGATGGGCGACAAAGTATCCGCGATTGAAGCGATGCGCAAAGCAGGTGTACCTACCGTACCCGGTTCTAACGGCCCGCTGCCCGTCGACAATAAAGAACGCTGTTTACAAATTGCCCGTGATATTGGCTACCCGGTCATTATCAAAGCCGCCGCCGGTGGTGGTGGTCGCGGCATGCGTACCGTACAAAGTGAAGCGGCGCTACTAAACTCCATCCACGTAACCCGTGGTGAAGCGGCTGCCGCCTTTGGTGATGGCACTGTGTATATGGAAAAGTTTTTGGAAAACCCACGCCACGTTGAGATTCAGGTGATGGGTGACGGCCAGGGCAATGCGGTGCACTTTTATGATCGCGATTGCTCACTGCAACGCCGCCACCAAAAAGTATTGGAAGAGGCACCCGCTCCAGGAATCCCTGAAGATATCCGCCAAGAAGTTTATACGGCCTGTGTCAACGCCTGTATCGAAATCGGCTATCGCGGCGCCGGTACTTTTGAGTTTTTATATGAAGATGGCGGTTTCTACTTTATCGAAATGAATACCCGTATTCAGGTAGAGCACCCCGTTACAGAAATGGTCACCAACTTTGACCTGATCAAAGAACAGATTCGCGTTTGTTCCGGTGAAAAACTGTCGGTTAAGCAAGAAGATATCAAACTTAGCGGTCATGCTTTTGAATGCCGTATCAATGCCGAAGATCCCAAAACCTTTATGCCCTGCCCTGGTACTGTGAAAATATATCACCCACCCGGCGGCCTGGGTGTTCGTATGGACTCGCATTTATATAGTGGCTATTCCGTGCCACCGAATTACGATTCAATGATCGCCAAAGTGATTACCTGGGGTGAAGATCGTATTACCGCACTGGACCGTATGCGCAGTGCACTGGATGAAATGGTGATTGACGGTATTCGCACCAATATTCCCTTACAGCAAGACCTGGTGAGAGACGGTCCATTCCGTGAAGGTGGCACCAATATCCACTATCTGGAAAAGAAACTCGGGCTTTAAGCCTACCGCAAGGCGCTCTTTGAGCGCCTTATTTTTTAGCAGCTATACCTTGGCTTCAACTATGTCCTGGTTACAACTTAGAGTCGACACCTCCCGCGAAACCACCGAAGCAATTGAAGATGCCTTGCTGGCAGCCGGCGCCGTATCTGTCACCATGGAAGACAGTGCCGACCAACCGATACTCGAACCCGCGGTGGGTGAAACACCGCTATGGAATCAAACCCGTGTCACCGGCTTATTTAATGCTGACACCGATACCGACCAGGCCACAGTCATCGCCACTGCCAGCTTCGGCCAAAACCTGCCCACTTATCGCTGGGAAATTCTCGAAGACAGGGACTGGGAACGGGAGTGGATGGAGAACTTCCACCCCATGCGCTTTGGCCAGCGCCTGTGGATTTGCCCCAGCTGGAAAACACCGCCAGAGGCTGATGCCGTTAACCTGATGCTGGACCCGGGCCTCGCCTTTGGGACAGGCACTCACCCAACAACGGCCCTGTGTCTGGAATGGTTAGACGGCTGTGATGTAACAGGTAAAACCGTTGTCGATTATGGCTGCGGCTCCGGTATTCTTGGCATCGCCGCACTTCTGCTAGGCGCTAAAGAAGTGGTTGCAGTGGATAATGATCCACAGGCATTAATCGCCACTCTGGATAATGCCAAACGCAACAATATCGACAGCAGCAAGATCAGTGTTTATCTTCCTGATGATGCACCCAATGATTATCAAGCGGATATTATGTTAGCCAATATCCTGGCCGGCCCTCTTGGCGAGCTATCCCCCATTCTTAGCAAGATGACCCACAGCAATGGCCTGCTGGCATTATCGGGCATTATCTCCAGCCAATCCGCAGGGCTACTTGAGATCTATCAGCAGTGGTTTGATATGGATAAACCCGTGCTACAGGACGAATGGGTACGACTCACCGGAAAGAAACACCCCTAACACACTCCGTCATTCCCGCGAAGGCGGGAACCCAGCACTGTAGATTCCCGCCTTCGCGGGAATGACAGAACATCACTGGACCGGCATAACAGAACATCACGGGAATGACAGCACAAGCTTGGATTTACTTCACAAACAGAGGATAAGCCCTCGTTTTTTCTGTAAAAAGCGATACACTTAATACAAATAACGACCCGCTAACCAGGACCGCTAACTATGACCAGCCAGGTCACGCAATGCCCCAGTTGTAATACCTCATTTCGAGTGACCGAAGTGCAACTTAGCATTGCCAATGGTGTAGTGCGTTGCGGTTCTTGCCTGCATATCTTTAATGCGGTCGACCATTGGTTAAGCTACCCCGCAACAGATAACAGCCCCGACCAACCTACCGATCCCCCTCCTCTGGAAACTGAACTCACCGAACCAGAAGAGACAGCTGCAGCTGAAACCACTGCCTCCCCGGATGATATTTTTGGTGACGACCTTTTTGCCGACGATAACCTGAACGAATTGATTCACCAAGATGCCAATGATAATGATGGCGACTTCAGCGATTCTTTTCTGGATCTCGACAAGAATGAAGAGAGTCCAACGGCTATGTTTAAAGAACTGGACGAGCTAGGTGAAGACAATGGCCCGGAAGAAGAAGACTGGGCCCGTAAACTACTGGAGGAAGAAGCAGGAGAATCAGTAGAATCCAAAGATGAATTTTCCAACCTGTTTGAATTCCGGGAAGAAGACGAAACACCTTTAGACCCACAATTGCTGAACACTCCCAATGAACGGGATGAGGAAGTAGAAGCCACCACCGTCCCTGAAGATGAGTTTGTGCCAAGTGATGAATCCATAGTCGCCGGCGACCGTATTGGTTTTGGTAAAACCGACCTGCTAGCTAATATTGAACCCGAGCCTGTAGAATTAGATATCGCCCCCCAGCGCAACCGCTGGGTCAAACTTGCCTGGGCCGCCAGTATTGTGCTGGCGGGGCTGTTATTGGTTGCACAAAATGTCGTCTTTAACTTTGACCGCCTGTCCCGGGATAGCAGCTACCGCCCTGCCTTTACCAGCATCTGCTCGGTTTTTGGCTGCCAAGTACCTGCACTCCATGACACCAACCTGATACGCTCATCCAACCTGATGGTACGCAGCCACCCGGAACTAAAACACGCACTGGTAGTAGACGCCATTATTATTAATCGAGCCGATTTCAAGCAGCAATTCCCAGTGATGGAACTGCAGTTTACTGATATCGACGGTGCCATAGTCGCTGGCAGACGCTTTAAACCACAGGAATATCTGGCGGGCGAGCTAACAGGTACCAGTACTATGCCCACGAAACAACCGATCCATATCTCCCTGGAAATCGTCGACCCCGGCGAACAAGCCGTCAATTACCAGTTGCGCTTTTACCCCTCACAAGGCAGCTAGAAATGTCATTCCCGTCTTCGCGGGAATGACAACCCTCTCGGAAGTCAACAAAAAAATTGTACAAAAGTTGTGCGATAAAACTTTATCTTAAGGCCACTTACCATTATTATAGCGCCTCTTTTTTGAGCGGAATCCGGTCGACATTCGATGTGACGAATACACATCGTTTTAGGAAAAGACAAAATCATCTGCTGTATCTATCGTACTACTAGTCATTCACTACCCAGGATGTGCAGTGTTTCAAATTGGCCCCTATACATTGGCCAGTCGAGTTGTGCTTGCACCTATGGCTGGCGTTACTGACCTCCCCTTTCGGCAGCTGTGCCGGCGGTTTGGGGCGGGGCTGGTAGTCTCTGAAATGGTGACCAGTGATACCCGGTTGTGGAATACCCGCAAATCCCGGTATCGCCTAAACCACGACGGCGAGGCAGAACCCCGGTCAGTACAAATTGCCGGTGGTGATGCCTTAATGATGGCAGATGCGGCGAAACTAAATGTCGAGCGCGGTGCCCAAATCATTGATATCAATATGGGCTGCCCGGCAAAGAAAGTCTGCAAGAAGGCCGCAGGCTCAGCCTTGCTAAAAGACCAGGCTTTGGTCACCGACATATTACAAGCAGTGGTTGCTGCCGTGGATGTGCCGGTAACACTAAAGATACGCACCGGCTGGTCACCGGAGCAGCGCAACGGTCTTGATATTGCCCGTATTGCCGAAGACAGCGGTATAGCCGCCCTGGCAGTCCACGGCAGAACAAGAGCTTGCCGATTTAATGGCGAGGCAGAATACAACACCATTGCCCAGATCAAAGCAGCGGTGGATATACCGGTCATTGCCAATGGGGATATCGACTCCCCGCAAAAAGCATTACAGGTTATGCAGTACACCGGCGCTGATGCGGTGATGGTCGGACGAGCGGCTCAGGGCAGACCCTGGCTATGCCGCGAAATAGATCGATTTATCAGCAGCGGTGATCTTATAGAATCACCGGGTACAGAAGAAGTTAAAAGCATTCTGTTAGAACACCTGAATGCCTTACACGCCTTTTATGGCGAGTTTATGGGGGTCAAAATTGCTCGTAAACATGTGGGGTGGTATCTGCAGGCAACAGATAACAATGCTGAATTTCGCAAGCACTTTAACCAGCTGGAATCAGCTGAGTTACAAAGTGATGCCATTGAGAATTACTTTCAGCTAATACTGGAGCAAGACAACACAATCAATAAGCAAGGCAGCGTCTCGAAAGACCGCCCTGCCACCATTAACAAAGAGGTAATAGCAGCATGAAAAATAGTGACACTCTCCCAGGCAGCGCACCAATACCCGTCGCTGAAATGGTGTCAGATTTTGACCAGACAGAGCAAGATGTTCAAAAGCAACATTTAACCAATGCACCCGTCGCCCAGGCCCAGACTTTACGTGACAGTGTATCGATTGCTTTAAACAACTATTTTGCCCACCTTGAAGGTCAAGACGTAACTGACGTTTACGAAATGGTATTATCAGAAGTTGAAGCACCGCTACTTGAAGAAGTGATGAAGTACACCCGCAACAACCAGACTAAAGCCTCAATCTTATTGGGCTTGAACCGCGGTACATTGCGTAAAAAATTAAAGCAGTACGGTTTGCTATAAGTCGCTTAGCGGCAGGAAAAAGGGGTGATTCTTTCACCCCTTTTTCCGTTTTAGGTTTTTACAATTTTCTCACCCCAACATTAAAGATACCCACAACATTATGAGCAACGATCAAAATCTTCTGCCTATCAAACGCGCGCTAATCAGCGTTTCCGATAAATCCGGCATTGTTGAATTTGCCCAGGCCCTGCAAGCACAGGGTGTAGAAATCCTTTCTACCGGCGGCACCTATAAACTATTGTGCGATAACAATGTTAACGCTATAGAAGTGTCAGAGTACACCGGCTTCCCGGAAATGATGGATGGCCGTGTAAAAACTCTACACCCAAAAGTACATGGCGGTATTCTTGCTCGCCGCGGCCAAGACGATGCAGTCATGGCAGAACACGGTATCAATGCGATTGATATGGTTGTGGTTAACCTTTACCCCTTTGAACAAACCGTTGCCAACCCGGACTGCTCGTTAGAAGATGCGATTGAAAATATCGATATCGGCGGCCCCACCATGGTGCGCGCAGCGGCCAAAAATAATGCCTTCGTCAATATTGTGGTTAACGCCTCAGATTACGCCGCCATTTTAGAAGAAATGAACAACAATAACGGCGCCACATCACAGGCAACTCGTTTTGATTTAGCGATTAAAGCTTATGAGCATACTTCAGCTTATGACGGTGCCATTGCCAATTACTTTGGTCATAAGGTACCGGGTGGCAATGATAACTTCCCACGCACCTTCAATAGCCAATTTACCAAAACTCAAGATATGCGTTACGGTGAAAACTCTCATCAGAACTCAGCGTTTTATACTGAGAAAAATCCAGCTGCGGGCTCTATTGCAACTTCAACACAGTTACAGGGTAAAGAATTATCCTATAACAATATTGCCGACACCGATGCCGCCCTGGAATGCGTTAAGCAATTCTCTGAGCCTGCTTGTGTGATTGTAAAACATGCCAACCCTTGTGGCGTTGCGATTGCCGCGGATATTAAAACTGCATATGACCTGGCTTTTGAGACTGATACTGAATCTGCATTTGGTGGCATTATCGCCTTTAATCGCGAACTGGATGCCGCAACCGCAGAAGCCATTTGCGAACGTCAATTTGTTGAAGTGATTATTGCACCAACCGTTTCTAAAGAAGCTGTTGATGTGGTGACAGCCAAGAAAAATGTTCGTCTATTAGAGTGTGGCCAATGGGGCGATGCGGTTGCCGACTTTGATTTCAAACGTGTTAACGGTGGTTTATTAGTTCAAGACCGCGATATGGGTGTTATCACTGAAGCGGACTTAAAGATTGTGACTAAGCGCCAACCTACCGAAGCTGAAATTCGCGACTTATTATTTACCTGGAAAGTCGCTAAGTTTGTTAAGTCCAATGCCATTATCTACGGCAATGACGGTCGCACTATTGGCGTAGGCGCAGGTCAAATGAGCCGCGTTAACTCTGCACGTATTGCTGGCATTAAAGCTGAGCATGCTGGTTTAGAAGTTAAAGGTTCGGTGATGGCTAGTGATGCATTCTTCCCATTCAGCGATGGTATTGAAAACGCCGCTGCCGCCGGTATTAGCTGCGTGATTCAGCCCGGTGGTTCTATCCGTGACGATGAAGTCATTGCGGCGGCGGATAGCGCCAATATGGCGATGGTCTTTACCGGCATGCGACACTTCCGTCACTAAGAGAAAGAGAACAGAAAAATGAACGTACTTGTTATTGGATCTGGTGGTCGTGAACATGCGTTGGCATGGAAGGCTGCACAGTCACCTGATGTTGAAACGGTTTTTGTTGCACCCGGCAATGCCGGAACTGCGATAGAGCCAAACTGCAGCAACATAGCCATTGATACAATGGACTTTTCGGCTCTTGCGGCCTTCGCCGCTAATAACGGTGTAGGCTTAACCATTGTTGGTCCAGAAGCGCCTCTAGTTGAAGGTGTGGTTGATTTTTTTGCGGAAAAAAATCTGCGTTGTTTTGGCCCCAGTAAAGGCGCTTCACAACTTGAAGGTTCTAAATCTTTTACCAAAGATTTTTTAGCACGCCATGATATTCCTAGCGCCTTCTATAAAACTTTTACTGAGATTGACCCTGCACTGGCTTATATCAAAGAAAAAGGCGCGCCTATTGTTGTTAAAGCTGACGGCTTGGCAGCGGGTAAAGGTGTTATTGTTGCCATGACTGAAGCGGAAGCGGAAGATGCTATACGCGATATGTTAGCGGGCAATGCTTTTGGTGAGGCCGGTCATCGTGTTGTGATTGAAGGTTTTCTTGAAGGTGAAGAGGCCAGCTTTATTGTGATGGTTGACGGTAAAAATATTTTACCGATGGCTACCAGCCAGGATCACAAACGCGCAGAAGATGGCGACAAAGGTCCTAACACTGGCGGTATGGGCGCTTACTCTCCCGCCCCGGTTGTTACTGATAAAGTTTACCAACGCATTATGAAAGAAGTGATTGAACCTACGGTTGCCGGTATGGCCGCTGAAGGTAACGACTACACCGGCTTTCTTTATGCGGGTTTAATGATTAGTAGTGACGGCGCACCGCAGGTGATTGAATATAACTGTCGTTTTGGCGACCCGGAAACCCAGCCTATTATGATGCGTTTGCAAGGTGACTTAGTTGCTATGTGTAATGCCGCTTTAGATAGCAAACTGGATACTGTTTCTGCCGAGTGGGATTCGCGCTGTGCTGTTGGTGTGGTACTTGCCGCAGGCGGTTACCCAGCCAGCTATGGCAAAGGCGCTATTATTTCTGGTCTCGATGCCGCCGCTGACGTGAGTAACAGTAAAGTCTTTCACGCCGGCACCGCTTTGGATAATGGCGAAGTCGTTACCAGTGGTGGCCGTGTATTATGTGCAACCGCGTTAGGTAATAGCGTTACCGAAGCCCAGCAACAAGCTTACCAACAAGTTAAAGCTATCGATTGGGATAAGGTGTATTATCGCAATGATATCGCCTACCGTGCGATTGAACGAGAACAGGGCTAACCCCCACCCCGCGAAGGAACGTCATCCCCGCGAAGGCGGGGACCCAGCGCTGTAGATTCCCGCCTTCGCGGGAATGACAGAATATTCGCGGGAATGACAGAATATTCGCAGGAATGACAGAATATTCGCCAGAATGACAGAATATTCGCGGGAATGACAGACTAGTTTATAGGTAAAAAAATATGCAGCGCCGTTTATCTTTTGTCGACAAACTAATCAGCAATGCTGATCAGGCGCTGCGTACACTGGTTCCCACCGCTGCCAACTCCATGGCTCCCAGCCCCGCCGAAAAAAAAGATCACGCCGAATTTTCCGAGCAAGAGCAAAAACATATTGGCGGTTTAATGCGTATCAACCATACCGGTGAAGTTTGCGCCCAGGCTTTATACCAAGGCCAGGCACTCACCGCCAAGTTGCCAGAAGTCCGCGAAGAAATGGAACAGGCTGCACAGGAAGAAATTGATCATTTGGTTTGGTGTGAACAGCGCCTTAATCAATTAGGTAGCCGCACCAGTTTTTTAAATCCGGTTTTTTATGCCGCCTCTTTTTCTATTGGCGCAGCGGCAGGTTTAGTCGGTGATAAATGGAGTTTAGGTTTTGTAGCAGCAACGGAAGACCAGGTCTGCAAGCACTTAAAGGATCATTTGGAGCAGCTACCGGAAAACGACGAAAAAAGCCGCGCTATTCTTGAACAAATGCTGGAAGATGAAGCCATACATGGCAGCAACGCTTTGGCCGCGGGCGGACATGAGTTTTCGGCACCGGCTAAAAAATTAATGGCCGCCATGTCAAAGGTAATGACAAAAACCACTTATCGCATTTAAACAAAAAACCGTCGTTCCCGCGCAGGCGGGAATCTAGCCTGCATGCTTATGCTGTTATTTACGCTAAAGCGGAAATCGACAGCGCTGGATTCCCGCCTGCGCGGGAATGACAGTCAGGCTCTGTCTATGGAGAAGCTAATCGCTTCGGCAATCCCCTTTAGCCCCTGGCTAAGCATCAACAATCGATCCACCCCCAAAGCAACGCCCGCACAACTGGGCAAACCCTGCTCCATAGCGGCCAATAAAAACTGATCCGCTTCAACAGTCGGTGCAGACAACACCTGCCGCAGTTGATGATCTTTTTTAAACCGCTGTTTTTGTTCTTCAACATCGGTTAATTCAAAATAACCATTGGCCAGCTCAAGTCCCTGGCAATATAACTCAAAGCGCTGCGCCACAGCGTTACCGTTATTGTCCATACCGATTTTTGCCAGTGCAGATTGGGAGGAGGGATAATCAATAATAAATACCGGTGTATCAATCCCCAAGGTAGGTTCAATGGACTCTGCCATTAATAGATTTAACCAATCATCTTTTTGCTCGCTTTCCATCTGTATATCAAGGTGCTGCCGGGCAATAGATCTTATTGCTTCACAATCACTGCTATGTGGATCAACGGAAAAATGCTTTAAAAACAGATCGTGGTAAGTCACTCTCTCGAAGGGCTGCTGATTATTTAAAACTTCAGAAACCAGAGCTTCAACTTCATTCATTAACTGGTGATGATCAAAATCCGGGCGATACCATTCCAGCATGGTAAATTCAGGATTATGTCGACCACCTGCTTCGCCTTTACGAAACGCCTTGCAGATTTGATAGATAGGGCCAGAATCCGCCGCCAATAAACGCTTCATCGCATACTCAGGAGAAGTCTGTAAAAAATAGCTATCTTGTTGGCCCACAGGATTATCCGCCATCAACACATCCATATAAGGATCAGTAACAGAATATTTAGCCAGTAAGGGAGTGTCTACTTCGAGGATATTGCGAGCAGTAAAAAACCGCCGGATAGTAGCTAGCAAATCGGCCCGCGCTTTTAAGGTTTTAAGCGAAGCCGATGGCTGCCAGTGTGAGTCGGTCATTAACCTTTGGCGCGGCTAACGTATTCACCGGTGCGAGTATCAATACGCAATACTTCACCGATATTTACAAACAGCGGTACACGAACAACAGCACCAGTTTGCAATGTAGCTGGCTTGCTACCGCCCTGCGCGGTATCGCCTTTAAGACCAGGGTCAGTTTCGGTCACTTCCAACTCAACAAAATTGGGCACGGTAATGGTTAGGGGGGAACCGTTATACAAAGTCACCTCACAACGATCCTGCTCTTTTAACCATTTGGCTTCATCACCCACTGCTGTCGCATCAGCCTGATGCTGCTCAAAGGTTTCTGGCTCCATAAAATACCAGAACTCACCATCGTTATAGAGATATTCCATTTCCATATCCATCACATCCGCCCCTTCCAGAGCTTCACCGGACTTTAACGAGCGCTCCCAAATACGGCCGGTTTTTAGGTTGCGAAATTTAACTCGACTAAAGGCCTGGCCCTTACCAGGGCGAACAAATTCATTTTCTACGATGGTGCAAGGATCACCCTCAACCATTAGCTTCAGACCGTTTTTGAATTCATTAGTGGAGTATGTTGCCATGTTATTTCCTAATTTCTCTTGAGCAAAGATATGCTTTAAACCATTGATTTTAAAGGCATTAAATAAAAGCCTTGCAGACTAGGCTGCTATAATTGCAGGCGATTATACATGAGCAGGGCAACGAACATAAGCATAAGCCTGCCAAGCTAAAATACCGGTTATTAAAAACGGGGAAGGTTGGCTGCAAAAAGCAGGTGGATTACAATCCTCCCTGCGCTCGACTCTATCACTACTCAAAGGCTGTAATGAAAACCCTAACCCCCGCCATTCCCCAAGCCGAGCTACATACCACAGAAAGCTGGCAACAAACTTTGGCCAATGTGGTTCGCCAACCGGATGAGCTGTTTAGCCTTTTAAAGCTGGATAAAACCACCCTGCCCGCCGCCATCGCAGCCTGCAAGGATTTTCCCTTAAGAGTCCCGCGCTCTTTTGTGGCCAGAATGAAAACCGGCTGTGTGGATGACCCACTGCTTAAGCAAGTTTTACCGCTAGGTGCTGAGCTGGATTACCAACCCGGATTTACTGATGACCCCTTGGGCGAGCTTGATAGCAATCCAATACCGGGCTTGATTCATAAATACCATGGTCGTGTCTTGCTGATCGTCAGTGGTGGCTGTGCGATTAACTGCCGTTATTGCTTCCGCCGTCACTTCCCTTACCAGGACAACAACCCTTCCCGGGCAGAGCGGCAGCAGATGCTGGACTATCTACGCAGTGACCCATCGATTCAGGAAGTGATTTTTAGCGGTGGTGATCCATTAGCAGCCAGCGACCAGCTGCTTAGTGAATTGGTTAGGGATATCGCCGCTATCCCCCATATCACCACCCTGAGGGTCCATAGCCGTATGCCCATCGTGATTCCACAGCGTATCACCGAGCAATGCCTGCAATGGTTAACGGACACCCGACTCAATACGGTGATGGTAGTGCATTGCAACCACGCCAACGAGATAGATGATCACGTCCAACAGAGCCTTCGTCAACTCAATGAGGCGGGGATTACTGTACTTAACCAGGCCGTATTATTAGCTGGCGTTAATGATGATGCCGAGAGCCTGATAGCCCTGAGCAAGGCTCTGTTTACAGCTGGCACCCTGCCCTATTACCTGCATAGTCTGGATAAAGTAAAGGGGGCGGCCCATTTCCAGGTAACGGAGCCGCGGGCCAAAGCGCTTATTGACCAGCTTCTGAACCAGTTGCCGGGCTATTTAGTACCTAAATTGGTTAAAGAGGTTGCGGGAGCTGGCTCAAAAACCCCTATTTAACTGTCCGGGATAAACCTCATTATGAGGGCGGTGCTGGATATTGAGGGGGATGGCGGCTGAGAAGCTTGAGTATTAGAGAGGGAGTGAGCAAGAGTTGGGGTTTCAGGGGACGCTTAAACCCTCTACCCACCTCAGCTCGTTCCCACACCATCTACTAGCCCAATCAAACAACCAACACCTCAACCTTATATATAAGCAAAACCCTGCGGCAGTTCTCTTTTTCAGCCAAGCAGTGACAGAATAGGTGCTAATCACGCCGTTTCTACTATCCTGTAATATAATTAAAACAATCAGGTAGCGTAACTTCCTAATCATTCAATAATTAAACACATTAATGTTGAGACCCCGGCTTTAATGAGTAGCGACAACATGATGAGACTGAAGATTCCACGGCAGGAACTCGAAAAAAGCAGCTTCTTTGCCAACAGCAATGAAGCTGTTGATCATTGGGTAGCTAATCTTCCGATGGCAAACCTGGGCCAGAGTACACGCCTGCTTTACCGGGCACTGGCTGAACTCAATCAGGTAAAAATACTGCCTAACAAGCGCTTCGAGGTATTGGAAAAGCTACGCCCCCCTATCTACCTAGTCAGTAAATCCCTGACCAAGCACTATATCAACCAGCCCATTGTATTACCGGAACAGCCCCGCAAGGTCGTGGTATTAGCCCATACCCTCCACCAGCAACTGGCTACCGGATATACCATTGTCGCCAGCCATACTGAAGCATTAGGCAAAGGCGCCGACTTTAGCAATCCCGACGCACTGATTGCCAAGGCCCTGCATCGGGCAACCACCGACTACACCATCAATATTCTGCGCCATTACCAGCTCTATGAGCCGGTCAATAAGCGCATATGGAGTGACCTGCACCAGTTTTACTGCCTGGCCAAACGGCAGAATATATTAGGCCAACAAGTTACCGATGATAAATTTGGCAGCAGCACCGTTGAAAACTGCTACAAACGCGCGCTGTTAATTGGCTGCTGCAAACCCAATCAACTACGGCAGGAAGACCTGCTGGGCATCTTTAAGCCCCTCACAGAATGGGCTGGCCTTTGCCAGCTTGGCCCTGCCAGTAATGAGAGCTTGTTTATTATTGACCCCAAGGCAGATAAGCCTCCTGTTTACCGCGAGCTGTTCAAATCAACCATTGATCCCGAATGGATGAGCCTGGACACCAAGCCATTGGCAACATTCCTGAAAGCACTAAGAGAAAAAGCCAAGCCCGAAAGCCTCAAGGCCGATGCTGGTAATTACCAGGTATCTACTGACCTGCTGGGTCATTTGATACTGGCCTGGGATTCCATGAGTAAACGTACCTTTATGCGTCTGGAGGCCAACGACGTATTGGAACTGTGTATCGGCTTAAGCGCTACCCACCATTTTTTATCAGGTGAAGTAAATTTTGAAGCCCTGGTTGAAGAGCACGGTGCCAAGACCTTTACCATGCAGACCGAAAACCCCTTTATGAAGGTGCAAACACAACAGCATCGTAGCAAAGATGTCTGGGACAGCCCCTACGAAGCCAACGTTGGGCAAACCAGCGTCTCGCTGGAGTCTATTGAATTTCATATTCGCAATAATGAACAACAAGAAACAGATAACACACAAAAGTACTGCAGCCACAACGTACAGATGTTGAATTCAAGCGCCCATGGCTATTGTGTAAAATGGCCCCCGGAAGCTGAAGCCTATATCAAAACCGGAGAGATTGTCGGCATTAAAGAAACCAGCAGCCATCACTGGAGCATCGCCGTTATACGCTGGGTTAAACATTCTGCAGATCAGCAAATACAAATGGGGCTGGAACTTATCAGCCCCAGCGCAACCCCCTATGGCGCACGCATTATTCGTAAAACCGGTGACAACGCAGAATATATGCGGGTACTGATGTTACCAGAGGTGGCCGTTAGCAATCAGCCGATTACACTGTTAACTCCGCGTGTGCCCTTTAAGACAGGTCTTAAAGTCATACTGAACCAACGCGGTAAAGAAATTCAGGCCACCCTGACAAAAAGACTTAATGAGACCGGTGCCTATAACCAATTTGAGTTTAAGCAAGTCTCTGGTACCCACCTGCAAGTCGAAAGCGAGCAGGACAAAACCGATGCAAACGACCCAACCGGCGGCAATTTTGATTCCCTCTGGGGCAATTTGTAAAAAATGATAAGTAGAGCCTAAGTTTTACTAGGCGCAGACTTCAATCTTGGTAATAATAACTGCACTGAAATTCTCCACAGCGAATAACTCGCATTCCATCCCCTAAGGACGCCACGGGATTTATGGTCAGGAAACGTACTATAAAATTATTGCTGATCAATGAATCAGATAACGAAGGCGAACGCCTGATCAGCTTATTCCGCAATGCCGGAAGAGTTGCCAGAGCCCAACGCGCCACCTCAGCCGAAGACCTGCACAGACTACTCGAGCAGGAAAGCTGGGATTTATTAATCGCCAATGACAAGCACCCTGAAATAGCCGTTGAGCAATGCCTTGAGCATCTGAAAAAACAAGATAGCGATTTGCCGGCCATTATTATTCGCGATAATAATGCTGAAGCGGCGTTAGAGGCCGGGGCCAATGATGTTATTAACAGCGATGATGACCAGCGCTTAATCTTTGCTGCCTTTCGCGAGCTGCGCTACCTGGAGAGTTACCGTGAACTAGCCGCTACCCAAGCCAAGCTGGCAGATGCAGAAGAACGCAGCGCCATGCTGCTATCAAAATCTGACGACGCCATCGCCTACCTGTCCGACGGTATGTTAATTAGCAGCAACCCATTATTTTGCAGCCGCTTTGGCTACGACGATCCGGAGGAGCTGGACTGCGCTCCGATGATTGATTTAATCGATGCCGACGACCATGAGAATTTTAAAGGCCTGCTTAAAGCCCAAATCAATAATAAGGAAAGCAGCACCGATTTTAATTTCAAGGGCATCAACCAATCCGGGGAAAGTTTTTCTGCCTCAATGCAACTTAACAATGCAGTGTTTGATGAAGAACCCTGCATTCAACTCACCATCAAAGGTGCACAAGCGAGTAGCGGTGGCAGGAGTAACCCTGACATAAACCCAACTACAGGTTTGTATAGCTGCCAATACTTTCTGGCGCAACTGGATTCAATCAGTAAACAGGCAAGTACCGGCACCTATTTATCCAACCTGCTTTATATCAGCGTGGATAAATTCGCCTCCATTAGAAGCCGCTATGGCATTGCCCATGCCCATAATATTGTGTTGGACCTGGCTCAATTTATTCAAGACCTGAACCAGAAAAACGGCGAAGACAGCAGTTGCCTGGCTCACTACTGTGACGACAGCTTGACCTTAATGTTGCCAAATACCAGCACAGAAAAAGCCCTGCAATATGCCAGTGATCTTTGCCAAAAAATTGCTGAACATATTGTAGAAATTGATGGTCAATCTATTCAATGTACCGTCAGTATCGGCCTTCTGGCTATTGATGGTAAATCTTCAGAAGACGCCGAAACCTTAATTGACAACGCCTTCAGCGCCAGTGAACAACTCAGTAACAAAGTCGACCGTGATGGCACAGGTAATGATGTTGAACTCTATGTTGCGGTCAAGGAAAAGAAAGCCCTTGGCGACGCCAGCGGCGATGATGAACTCGATACCTTTATTCAGGAAGCAATTGAAGATGGGCGCTTTAAACTGACCTTCCAGCCTGTTGTTAGTTTGCGCGGCAGCAGCGGTGATCATTATGAAGTCAGGACGACGATGACCAGTGATGAAGATGAAGTACTCGCCCCCAGTCAGTTTTTAAACAAGATTAATTTTAGTGGTACCAATACCCGCCTCGATCGCTGGATTTTATTAGAGGCTACTAAAAAACTTTCAGCACAAATTGAAAGCGGCCACGATACCCGCGTAATCATCAACCTGACTAACAATGCCCTGCAGGATGAAAGCCTGATTGCCTGGCTGGGGGTTGCCCTTAAAGCCGGAGGCATTACTCCAGAAGCATTAACTTTCCAATTTCTTGAATCCGATATTACTGACTTCCTGAAGCCCGCAAAAATATTCGCCGAAGCCGTTAAAGAATTAGGCTGTAAACTGTCTGTCACCAATTTTGGCAAGGGGGATGATCCCTTCAGGGCGCTAAACCATATTAATGCAGACTACGCGAAAATAGCCCCTGAGCTGACAGAAGCTCTGCAAAATGGCGGTGACGCCCAGGATATTAAAGCGATGGTGGGCACAATTAATGAAGGTAATATACAGGCGATTATCAGCGGCGTAGAAAATGCCGCGGCATTAGCCCAGCTTTGGCAAATCGGTGTGGATTATATTCAGGGCAGCTACCTTGCCAGCCAATCCAGTGAAATGGATTACGAATTTACGGATATTGCGTAAACCTGTCATCCCCCTAAAACAACGTCATTCCCGCGAAGGCGGGAACCCAGCGCTGTATATTTCCGCTTAAGCGGAAATAACAGCATAAGCATGCAGGCTGGATTCCCGCCTTCGCGGGAATGACGTTGCTTTAGGGGAATGACGTTGTTTTAGGCTGAATGCCTATCGCCGATTCCTAACAAATATAAAATACCATCCAGCCCTAATGTGGAGATAGACTGCTTGGCAGACTCCTTCACAATTGGCTTTGCCCTAAAGGCAATGCCCAAGCCGGCAATACTTAACATCGGTAAGTCATTGGCTCCATCGCCTACCGCAATGGACTGCTCCAACGAAATATTTTCCTGCTCGGCAATACTTTTTAACAACTCGGCTTTGCGAGCGCCATCAACGACTCGGCCGATTACATTGCCCGTTACCTTGCCATCAACAATTTCCAAATCATTGGCATAAACATAATCAATATCCAGCTTGCGCTGCAAGTACTCGCCAAAATAATTAAAGCCGCCACTGAGGATTGCCGTTTTATAGCCCAGGCGTTTTAAATTAGAGACCAGCTTCTCTGCACCTTCAGTAACAGGTAAATTTTTGGCGATATCAGCCAGCACCGACTCATCCAAACCTTTTAATAAAGCAACACGGGCAGCAAAGCTTTCGGTAAAGTCTAACTCACCGCCCATAGCACGTTCAGTAATCTCAGCCACTTGGTCACCAACGCCAGCCGCCTTAGCCAACTCATCAATCACCTCTGCTTCAATCAAGGTAGAGTCCATATCAAAAACCACCAGACGGCGGTTGCGGCGGAACATATTGTCTTCCTGAAAGGCAATATCAATATCGAAGCGGCTAGTCAGTTCCATAAGCTGGCTACGGAAAGCCGGGGTGTCTACCACCTCACCGCGCACAGAAAACTCGACACAGGCTTTGGTCTGCTCCTGTACATTATCCAGGGGCACACGGCCTGAGAGACGGTCAATACGATCAATATTAAGGCTATTATTGGCCACTACGGCAGTTACCGCGGATAAATGCTCTGCGGTAATCATACGCGCTAACAGGGTGACTATATGGCGAGGTTTGCCCTGCCCCAGCACCCAATGGCCATAGCTCTGTTCATCAATTGGAGAAAAGCGAACCGTTAAACCCAGCTCATGGGTGCGAAATAAAATATCTTTTAACACCGGAGAAGACTCTGCAGTGGCAGGCACTTCCACCAGAATGCCCAATGACAGCGTATCGTGGATAACCGCCTGGCCAATATCCAGAATATTGACCTCATAGCCCGCCAGTATTTCAGTGACGGAGGAAGTCAGCCCCGGTTTATCGTCGCCAGCAACATTAATTAAAATAATTTCTTTCACAGGTTTTAACCTTGTTATCCATTAAATACCACCGCAGAACATCTAAGGATGTGACTAAAAAGTCACTAAAGGGTGGCTTACTGGGGCGCTATTGTAACGGCAGTCAGTGATTGCTCCAAATATTCACCAGCGTTTTTTCTACCATGGTTTATAATAACTCCCCAGCAATACCGCAATCACCACTATATGCTGTGATAAATGCTTAATAAGCTTATCCATCAATTCCTACACCTCACCCTTGCTCGTAAAATAGCATGGCTTTGTGCCACCTGTAGTTTACTGGCCTCCCTGACCTTGATTCTGGCCAGCCACCATGGCGACCGGCAACTGATTGAGCGCAGCAGCCAACTGTTTGGCGACAGCCTGGCCCAGCAACTGGCAAGAGATGCCAGCAACCCGCTGGTACAGGGAGACAAACTCAGCCTGCAATCCATACTGAATAAACTGGTAGCAAGCCCGATTGTTTTACGCGGCGCTATCTATGATGTGGAAAACCGCCCCATCGCCGAAGCGGGAGAGCAGCAAGCGCAAGGCCAATCTTTATCGGCATCGATTACCTTTCAAGATAGCATTGCCGGTTATGCGGTGATTACATTGGATGCCAAACCCTTATTACAACAAGCCAAAAGCACCCATTGGCAACTGGCCTTTTTAGCCATTCTACTATCAGCGTTTTGTTATTTAATGGCCCTTTTACCTGCCAGGCAATTAAGCGCGGTATTATTAGACTTGGCGACCATAACTCGTCTTCCTAAAAGTAGACGAACAGATAATACCCGTATTGATTACCCAGGCCAGGACGAGTTGCAACAATTGGCCAATATTATTCTGGCACTGCCGCCACCACCAGAACCGGCTAAGGCAACTATTAGCTCCTCTCTCAGCCCCGCTATTTTAGCCATTGAAATTATCAATTTAAAAACACTACAACAGGATCAAAATCCCCAGTCATTATCACAGAGTCTGGTGACGTTGAAGCAGCAACTGGACATGATTTGTAAATTGTATGAAGGGGAATTACAGGTCAACCGTAGCAATGGTTTTAGTATTCACTTTAAACCCACGGACGATGAAAACAATTATCCATTCAGGGCGCTATGTTCCGGCTATCTGCTGATACAGTGGATGCAAGAGCAGCAAATATTTAAGCTCCGTGTTGGTCTGGCACTGGATGGCAAATCGGGTAAACATACCTCAGGAATCGACAAGGATCTGGCATTGCAGGCTACCACTGAGCAAGCTCTTGATATTGCGATTGAAGGGAAGTTAGTGATTAACTCAACGATTTATAATCACGCCAGTGTCGGTAGTCGTGTACAGAGTAGTATCACTCACCATACAGACACGGCTTCAAAAAGTAGTAACCGTATTGTAGAAACATTACTGGAACCTTATGGCGCCCTATTAGAGCGCCAGCTGCAAACCTTGCAATCCCAGGCTGGCCCCGCAACAAACCGATGTCCTTCGCCGGAATGACGAGGGCTACGATTTTTCTTCGGGGCTAATGATTTCTACGCCATCTACCTTTTGAAAACCCCGTGGCAGCTTGTGGCCACGCCGTCCCCGCTCGCCAATATAATGATCCAATTCTTTGAACTTCATATTAACGTGGCGTTTGCCAGCATAGACTCGCAAGGTATCTTTCTCACGGATAATATTGACCGACACCATAAATTCTTCACGGGCTTGCAATCTTGACGTAGGGATACCAATGATTTTATTCCCTTTACCCCGACCCATAATCGGCAATTCATTTAAGGGGAATAACAACATGCGGCCTTCATTGCTGACAGCAACAACAAAAGCATCTTCAACACTGTTACTACCCACCATCGCTGGCTGTATCACCTGGCCACCTTTGGGTACCGTTAATGCCGCTTTACCCGCTTTATTTTTGGTTTGCAGGTCAGACACTTTTACCACAAAACCGTAGCCGGCATCGGAGGCTAATAAAAATAAATCATCCGCCGAGCCCATCATTAAGCCTTCAAAGCTGGCGCCGGATGGAGAATTGATACGTCCTGTTAGAGGCTCACCCTGGCCACGGGCCGAAGGCAAACTGTGGGCTGCAACAGTATAGGCCTTGCCACCGGAGTCTAATATCATGGCAGATTGGTTAGACTTACCTCTTGCCGCCAAATGAAAACCATCGCCGGACTTATAATTCAAACTGGCCGGGTCCATATCATGGCCTTTGGCAGCGCGAATCCAACCTTTGGCAGACATGATTACCGTCACTGGCTCAGTAGTCATTAATTCTTCTTCGCTAAAAGCTTTGGCATCATCACGGGCAACAATCGGTGAACGGCGGTCATCGCCAAACTGTTCTGCGGCTTCTGCCAGCTCTTTGCGCACCAGGGTTTTTAACCGGCGAGTTGAGCCAATAATTTTTTCCAGCTCTTCTTTTTCTTTTTCCAGCGCTTCTTCTTCTTCGCGAATTTTCATTTCTTCCAAGCGGGCCAACTGACGCAACTTGGTTTCCAAAATATATTCCGCCTGCATCTCGACTAAATCAAAACGCTCCATTAAAACCTGCTTGGGTTTTTCTTCTTCACGAATAATACGAATCACTTCATCCACATTGAGATAGACAATCATCAATGCCGCTAATCGCATCAAACGCTCTTCAACTTTTTGCAAGCGGTATTGCAAACGACGCTTGGTAGTGTCAGTACGGAATTCCAACCACTCTTTTAAAATTTTATCGAGGGACTTCACTTCCGGGCGACCATCAATACCAATCATATTAAGATTGACGCGATAGGTTTTTTCCAAATCAGTGGAAGCAAATAAATGATTCATCATCGGCTCAATATCCACGCGGTTAGAGCGCGGAATAATCACCAGCCGGGTTGGGTTTTCGTGGTCAGACTCATCGCGCAAGTCAGCGACCATGGGTAATTTTTTAGCGTGAATCTGTTGGGCAATCTGTTCCAGCACTTTGGAACCGGAAACCTGGTGGGGCAGTGCTGTAACTACCACATCGGTACCTTCTTTTTGCCATACTGCACGCATGCGAATACTGCCCTTGCCGGTTTTGTACATATTCTGGATATCTGCCAACGGCGTAATGATCTCAGCTTCTGTTGGGTAATCCGGGCCTTTGATATATTCGCTTAAATCTTCAAGGGTCGCCTTGGGCTGCTCTAACAGATGGATACAGGCGTTAACCACTTCCCGCATATTATGGGGCGGAATATCGGTAGCCATACCGACAGCAATACCGGTGGTACCGTTCAACAGTACCGTAGGCACCCTGGAGGGCATAACCTGCGGCTCATCCAGGGTGCCATCAAAGTTAGGCTGCCAATCAACCGTGCCCTGCCCCAATTCAGAAAGCAGCAACTCGGAGAAAGGCGATAATTTGGATTCCGTGTAACGCATGGCCGCAAAGGACTTCGGGTCATCACTGGAACCCCAGTTACCCTGACCATCCACCAGCGGGTAGCGATAGGAAAAGTCCTGCGCCATCAGCACCATCGCTTCATACACCGAGCTATCGCCGTGGGGGTGGAATTTACCAATCACATCACCCACAGTACGGGCGGACTTCTTGTATTTGGCGGCGGCTTTTAAACCTAACTCGCTCATGGCATAGACAATACGGCGCTGTACAGGCTTTAGGCCATCGGCAATATTGGGCAGGGCCCGGTCGAGAATAACGTACATGGAATAATCCAGATAGGCCTTCTCGGTATAGCTCTTAAGTGAGATTTGTTCAACGCCATCATCGGCGATATTGAACTGGTCGGACATAGTATTTTCTCGGTTTTTTTATAGGGATAGCCAAGCTGATTATCACTGATAAATCAGTCTGTTACCAGACAAAAAGGCAAGGGATTAACCCTGCTCTTTTATTACTTATAAGGTTTGCATACGCCCATATTACCGAGGCCAGAGTATCGACGGCCATAACCACTAGCGCGATTTGTATGACATAATAGCTATATCATTCACTAATCATATTAACCATGCCCGTTACTCATCACCCTACAACTGCATTGCTATTGCTATCTATATTGATACTTGCCCTGTATACCAATGTAGCCAATGCAGATTCAGTGACCGATATCCGAAAACACTTATTTGAAAATCAGCGTAATGTGATTATGTTGCGCAAAGAAAAAGAAGCCTTTATTAAAGAACTGCAAGAGGTAGAGGCCCAGCGAGAGCTCAATACAGAAACCGATGCGATTAATGCTGAAATTCTGGAAATCAAAGATTCCATTGAAGTAGCCAAAATCCTGATTAAAAACCTCTCTGAACTGGTCGCCCAGCAACGGCTATCACTGGCAACACTTGAAAGCGGCACACCGCCCTCTGCCCTGGATATTGCACTGAATAAAGCACTCAACAGCAATTTACCTGAGTTACTTAAAAACCTCTCAACCAACCCGGCTGCCCGTAAAGATATCGCCCGGCTCAAAGCACTACTTAAGCAACAGGCCCGACTCAGTACCGGACCCAACACCTACGGAAATTCAGTTTCTTTAGCGAAAGAACAGCAAGTGGCAGAGGATGAATTTCTACGGCTACTCGCATTGTTTAGTCGCGGCAACGCCGACGAAGCTGAAGACAAAACCATCCGGATTAGTGGCATCAATAACAACGCCCCCTATGACGAAAAAGATATTCTAAGTTATTTAGGCCATGAGCAGTATCATATGGAAACCACCGTCTACAGTGGCACAATGACATTTATGGTAGACGGTCGCCCCTGGGAGCTCGAGGTTCCAACAGAAGAGAACGAGGCTACCTATATCATTATTTATGATATAGGCAAGGAAGAACCACGATTGGTGATGTTTAATAAATCACTTTTACTGGAATAAAGGTTGCTGGAATAGCTAGACTTCTAACAAAAAAGTCACCGGCCCATCATTCACCAATGACACGTTCATATCCGCAGCAAACTGCCCTGTGGCAACCGTCATGGACCTTGCTCGAATATTTTCTACTAATAACTTATAAAGCCTTTCAGCGACATCAGGTTTGGCTGCCGATGAAAAACCGGGACGCAAACCCTTTTTGGTATCCGCTGCCAAAGTAAATTGGGAAACCACCAACAGGCCACCCTGTATATCGCTAACGCTTAAATTCATTTTGCCATCAGCATCAGAAAATACGCGATAGGCCAGCAAACGATCAACCATTTTATCAACGGTAGTTTCGTCATCTTGTTTTTCTACACCTAGCAGGACTAATAAACCCTGATTAATTTCACCAATGATTTTATTCTCTACTGCCACACTGGCTTCGGTGACTCGTTGTATTAATGCCTTCAATACTTTCTCTCTTATTATTTTACTACTGCGTCATTCCCGCGCAGGCGGGAACCCAGCACTGTAGATTCCCGCCTGTGCGGGAATGACAGCATATATGTTAATCTGAGGCGTCATCGCCCTCATCATCCGGTCTAAAACGCTTAGCCATATCCTTGGTGGCCCGAACCAAAGCATCAATGATGCTGGGCTCTGAGGAAGCATGACCTGCATCGCGAACAATATTAAGCTGACTTTCCGGCCAGCGGTCATGCAAGGCAACAGCATTATCGAGAGTACAAACCATATCGTAACGGCCATGGACAATAATACCGGGAATATTGGCTAATTTATCTGCATTTTTTAAAATCTGGTCAGTTTCAATAAAACCTTTATTGATAAAATAATGTGCTTCAATTCTAGCCAATGCCAACGCCACATGGGGCTCGCCAAAATGTTCAACCACCTCATGACTGGGACGCAAGGTTGCACAGCGCCCCTCCCATAAAGACCAGGCTTTAGCAGCCCCCATACGAGCCAGCTCATTATCTCCAGTCAGTAAATCATAATAGGCCTGAATCATATTATCGCGGCGATCTTTGGCAACTGGGTGCAGGTAGTCCTGCCAATAGTCAGGAAAAATTAAGCTGGCACCCTTTTGATAAAACCACTGTAAATCTTCATCGCGACAAAGGAAAATGCCCCGTAAAATTAAGCCCATCACCCGGTCCGGATAGCTTTGTGCATACAGCAAGCTAAGTGTTGAGCCCCAGGAGCCACCAAACAACAACCATTGCTCAATCCCGAGATGCTCTCTTATTGCTTCTATATCGTCGATAAGGGCTTGGGTATGGTTGTTGTTTAATTCTGCATGGGGTGTCGATTGCCCTGCCCCGCGCTGGTCAAACAAAATAATCCGGTAACGTTCAGGGTCAAAGAAACATCGATTCTTACCGCTGCAACCGCCACCGGGACCACCGTGGACAAAGAGCACGGGGGTACCATCCGGGTCGCCACTTTCTTCCACATAGAGTTCGTGAGGCTCTTCCACCGCAAGGCGGAAAGTTTGGTAAGGCTTTATTTCAGGATACAAGGTCATCATAATTTTGACCCTTCGATGGTCGATTAAATAACGTTTTGGATAAATGCTGTTAAAATTAAAACCGGACAGAAAAACTTAATGTAGGCTGGCCATATTTTCCAAAATAAGGTGTTTTCGATATCGGCATGGCCCTTTCGGATTTCTTGCAATAGGTTATTGCGGTGCCAAATCCAGCCAACAAACAAGCACATTACTACACCTAATAATGGCTGGCTATAGACTGTTGTCAGGTCAATAACAAAACCGAACAAGCTATCAAAATTTAATAAAATAACGGTAGCAAATATAAAAATTGCCGAACCTATCAGCAGGGTAGCCTGAATTCTACTGGCAGAGGTTTCTTCTGCCGCTAAGGAAACAGGAACCTCAAGCATAGAAATAGATGAGGTTAAAGATGCAATCGACATCAACAGAAAAAAAGCAAAAGCTACCCAAAGACCTACACCGCCCATGGAATCAAATAACACCGGCAATACCCGAAAGATTAAATCGGGGCCAGCAATTAAATCACCGCTATCGGTGAAAATATCAGCACCATATTGTTTAGCGACATAAATAGCAGGGATTATTAATAGACCAGCAATAAACGCGATGCCGACATCCATTAAGGTCACCGCCGCCCCCAGTTTCGGTAAGCTTTCTTTTTCTCTGAGATAGGAACCATAAATCAACATGGTGCCCACACCCAAAGATAAAGAGAAGAAAGCTTGCCCCATGGCACTGACAATTAACGAAGGACTGATCTGGGAAATATCCGGCAGTAGATAAACACGTAAACCTTCAGCAGCACCCTCTTGCATCAATACGTAAACAATCAGCACTAACAGAAGTACCAATAACATTGGCATAAGACGTGTTGACCATTTTTCTATACCGGCTGCTACTCCTTTGGCGATAATCGCCATGGTCAATATCATAAATACAGCCATGAATAGTAAGTTACGTTCAAAACCGAATTCAGTTAACCAACTGCCAGCCTCAGCCCAACCCAACATGGTAGCTACCGACTCTAATAAATAGGCCAGCATCCAACCGGCAATAATCGCGTAAAAACTCAGAATCAAACTGGCAACAATCACGCCATAATAGCCAACAAAAGAACCGAGCTTATAGGTAACAGGCCCGGTAGAAATTCCTCGCAGGGCTGTCACTACATTGGCCCGGGCATGGCGACCAATAATTAACTCCGCCATTAATGCGGGATAGGCTAAACAGAAGGCTAAAACAAAATACGCCAGAACAAAGGCTGCACCGCCGTTGCTGGCAGTTTGGGTAGGGAAGCCCCAGATATTACCAAGGCCAATGGCTGAACCCGCTGCGGCCATAACAAAGCCGATATTAGAGGAGAATTGTTCTCTGGATGCCATAGACTAGAGACTCTTTTTATTTACTGTCATTCCCGCGAAGGCGGGGACCCAGTGGGATGCAGTCTGGGTCCCCGCCTTCGCGGGAATGACGGCATAAAATTATTTAGCATTGCCCGCACGCTTACGTGCATTTTCCGTTAATAACTTTTTACGCAGACGGATACTCTCCGGCGTCACTTCCACCAACTCATCATCTTCGATAAATTCCAAAGCTTGTTCCAGCGTGTGTTTTACGGGTGGTGTTAATATCAACGCATCATCAGTACCAGAAGCACGAACATTAGTTAGCTGCTTACCTTTAGTTGGATTTACCGCAAGATCATTGCTGCGAGAGTGCAAGCCAACAATTTGACCTTCGTAAATATCCATCGCATGGCCCAGGAATAAACGACCGCGCTCTTGCAGGTTAAATAAGGAGTAACTTAAGGTTTTACCCGAGACCATAGAAACCAACACACCATTTTGACGGCTAATCACTTCACCCACTTTAACCGGGCCATAGTGATCAAAAACACTGGTCATAATACCTGAGCCAGAGGTCATGGTTAAAAACTGCGAACGGAAACCAATCAAACCGCGGGAAGGCATAATAAACTCCAACTTCACTCGGCCTTTACCGTCGGGTTCCATATTGGTCATTTCTGCTTTGCGTAAACCTAATTCTTCCATAATAGAACCTTGATGCTGATCTTCAACATCAATCACTACTTGCTCATAAGGCTCTTGAATTTCACCATCGACTTCGCGCTGAATAACTTCAGGACGTGACACACCCAATTCAAAACCTTCACGGCGCATGGTCTCAATTAATACTGACAAATGTAATTCACCGCGGCCTGAGACTTTAAATTTATCAGGGCTGTCACCGGGCTCAACACGTAGCGCAACGTTGTGAATTAATTCTTGTTCCAAACGCTCCATAATATTTCTAGAGGTTACAAACTTGCCTTCTTTACCCGCAAACGGTGAATCGTTAACCTGGAAAGTCATGCTTACGGTTGGTTCATCAACGGTTAATGCTGGCAGTGATTCAACGGCAGCAGGATCACACAAAGTATCAGAAATACTTAAGCCGTCGATACCAGTAATACACACAATATCACCGGCGCGAGCCTCTTCAACTTCAACCCGCTCAAGACCAAGATGGCCCATTACTTTTAGTACTTTACCTTTTTTCTCTTTGCCATCTGAACCAACAACGATCACTGGCTGGTTCGGCTTTAATGAACCGCGAGTTATACGGCCAACACCAATAACACCCACATAGCTTGAATAATCCAATGCTGAAACCTGCATTTGGAAAGGTCCATCGACATCAACTTTAGGCGGGTTGACTTTGTCGACAATCATTTCAAACAACGGCGACATATCTTCCGCCAACTCATCAGCTTCAGGGCCGGCGATGCCGTTTAAGGCTGAGGCATAGATAATCGGGAAATCTAACTGCTCATCGGTAGCACCCAAACGATCAAATAAATCAAACACCTGATCCATCACCCAATCAGGACGAGCGCCGGGGCGGTCGACCTTATTAACGACAACAATAGGATTCAAACCCTGCTCAAACGCCTTGGAGGTAACAAAGCGAGTTTGTGGCATAGGGCCATCAACCGCGTCTACTAATAGCAGTACGCAATCCACCATCGACAATACCCGCTCTACTTCACCACCAAAGTCGGCGTGCCCAGGAGTATCAACAATATTAATATGGTAACCATTCCACTCAATGGCGGTATTTTTCGCCAGAATGGTAATGCCCCGCTCTTTTTCCTGATCATTGGAGTCCATAACACGCTCGGCGCCCTGGTCTTTGCGCTCCAATGTGCCTGACTGTTCAAGAAGTTTGTCTACCAGGGTGGTTTTACCGTGGTCAACGTGGGCAATTATGGCGATATTACGAAGTTTTTCGATCACTGCTGGGCACCTGAGAATAAATAAATAATAGCTAGGGCAAAAAAGGTGCGGGATTATACCCTAATCATGCTGACTGTGGCGTAAATAATGGGGGTTTGGGTGCAATAACAGGGAATAATTACCATAACAGCGCTGCTTGCGGCTCTACAGCATGGTATCTCACTGATTTTTAAGGAAAATTACTAACCAATAAAGCTGACACCAAAGTATTTCAGGGCCACCGTATTGGCAAATACCAAAAACAGAATCATCGGAATAAAGGTACTTAAAGAAAAGTCCACATAACGCTCTAGTTTAGAGCCACGATAACCCTCATCTGAACACTCCAGTTCTTTATGGAAGTTGTGTTTTTTCCAGCGGTAAATAACAAAGAGGCAGACCAGCAAACCATTCAACGGCAATATCGTGTCGTAGAAGACATCAATCACCACATCAAACAAAGATTTACTCTGATCAGCATAAGTAACAAAACCGGTCAGCCATTCCACTCGACCAAAGGATAAGATACAGGCCGCCGATAGCAGACCCATAGTAACGGTTAATACTAATAAGGCCTTGGGCCGTGAATAACCTTTTTCCCCCACCAAGCTAGAGACCGGCACTTCGGTAATGGATACCAGAGAAGTGATAGCGGCAAAAAATACCAGCAAAAAGAAGATAGAGGCCACGGCACTGGCACCGAAATAGCCGATGGTGGCCTGCAGGGCCAAAAAGATTTTAGGTAAGAAGGCAAAGATTAAACCGACTGATGATTCGCTAAGTTCCGAGGTATTGATATCGGGGTTAAAGGAAAAGATGGCGGGCAGGATCAACAGGCCTGCAGAAAAAGCTACGGCGGTATCGGTTAGGGCGACAAATTTGGCAGAGCTGGCAATTTTTTCACCTCGGCTCATATAGGAGCCGTAGGTAATCATAATGCCCATACCCAGCGACAGAGAAAAGAAGGCCTGTGATAAGGCGCTATTAATAACTCGCGCATCGATTTTGCTAAAGTCAGGAACCAGGTAATATTTTACACCGGCAAAGGCGTTATCCAATGTCAGTACAAAGATCACCAAACCGATTAACATTAAAAATAAAATCGGCATCATGATTTTTGCGCCGCGCTCAATACCGTCTTTTACCCCCCCTACCAATATAATATTGACGAGTGCTGCTACGGCAATAAAGTAGAGAAAAACTTTATTGCTATTAATAAACACACCAAAGTAATCAGGATTAGCGAGCTGGTCGAGATTGCCCGTTACTGCTTCAAATAAATATCCGAATAGCCAAATGGTAATAACCGTATAAAATACGGCGATCATATAGGGCGTGATTAATACCAGCCAACCGGCGATAGGCCAAACCGGCGAGCCATCGGAGAGTTTTCGATAGGCACCCAAGGGATCTTTTTGTGAACTGCGGCCTACGGAGAGTTCAGCCATCATGATGGGCAGGCAAACCAGCAATACAAATAGGGCATAGATAAAGAGAAAAGCACCGCCGCCATTTTTGGCCGCCGCCACGGGGAAACCCACCAAATTGCCAATACCTACCGCGGAGCCGGCTGCGGCTAAAATAAAGCCCAAGCGCGAACCAAACTGTTCTCTTGATGCGGACATAAGTCGTTCTCTCATTACTAGTATGGGTTTAATAATAGCAGTTTTATTACAATACAAAAGGCACTACTATAGTGGCACTTAACGGCGGTCAAACCCCACCCCTCTACCACTCCAGCAGGCCAATATCTGTGGACAATAATCAGCTTCGTATTATCACTTTGTTTCTTTTGGCCTTGTGTATTGGGCTGTATTTTTATACGGGTGAGCAAGAGACTTATTATGAACAGTCGGCCAAGCCGGTGGTGAATGATATGTTGATGGAGATTGGGCAGTGGGAGAAGCAGGCCTTGTTGAATAATTTATCGGCAGCGGCAAAAAGTACGATTTCTGATCAGCAGGTTGAGCAGTTGCTGGAACGGTATCGGCAGTATGGACAGTTGCAATCTTTTGAGCCTTTGGCGTTTTCTCGGTTGGCTAGCGTGTTCTCCCTGATTGGGGATAGCAAGGTGAACTACCAGACTAATGCGACGTTTAGCCAGGGCAAGGGGCATATTAATATTACGGTGGTTGCTGAGGGAGGAAGTTATAAGGTTTATAACTTGTCGATTAATCCGGTGCTGTAACTTCTGTCATTCCCGCGAAGGCGGGAATCTACAGTGCTGGATTCCCGCCTTCGCGGGAATGACGGGGGAGAGGGGGTGACGTTGTTTATTTAAGGGCGATATACTTTTACGTTGCTGTAGCCTTGTTCTACCAAATACGATGCATGCAGTTTACTCATCACCCCTTTATCGCAATACAGTAAATAACTTTTCGATTTATCAAGCTCTGCAAAACGGGTATGCAAATCATAGAAAGGAATTTTTTGAATATCAACATTGGCGATTGTTAAAGGTTTTCTTTCTTCTTCTGATGGATGGCGTACATCAATAATCACACCACCCTGAATAGGCACATTAATAATCTCTACGTCTTGAGCTGAAAGCTCTTCTTCCGCGATGACATCGATATTAGTATAAGTGGCATCTTCTAACGCTTTATCCAATACCGAGAAATCAAACTTACCCTCTTCATGCTCTATTCTAAAAGGCTTTGCCCGAGTGGTAGGTTTTACTGAAATCACACCACAATACTCTGGCATGGCAGCCGCAAAATCTTCGGTACCTATTTGACGGGACATACGAATAATATCTTCTTTATTGGAAGTGATTAACGGCCTTAATACCAGCATATCCGTTGCGGAATCAATAACTGTTAAGTTGGTTAGGGTTTGGCTTGAAACCTGTGCAACCGCCTCCCCTGTTACCAGGGCTTTTACACTTAATTTTTCTGCTACTTGGGTACCGGCACGTAACATCATCCGTTTTAGAATCACCCCCATCTGGGGATCATTCACGTTTTTTAAAATTTCAGCGACAACGCCCTCAAACGGAACGGAAATAAATTTTACTTTTGATGAGGCACTGTATTTCATCCATAAATAGAGCGCGACCTCTTTAACACCGATCTCATGGTCACGACCGCCGAGATTAAAAAAACAAAAGTGAGTGCGCATACCGCGCTTCATGGTGAGATAAGTTGAAACGGTAGAATCAAAACCACCTGAAATTAAACTGACTACAGAATCCAGGCTGCCCATGGGGAAACCACCCAGGCCATCGTGACGCTGGTTAACAATAAATAGCCTGTCATCGCGCAATTCCACGCGCACGGTAATATCAGGGTTACGCAAGTCAACACCACCGGTAACATGATACTGTTTAAGCCCGCCACCTATATATTGCTCTAACTGATGGGAATTAAAATCATGCTTACCAATGCGCTTACAACGCACCGCAAAAGTTTTTCCGGCTAAACGATCACCCCACAGCGATGCTGTTTTTTCAAAAGCATCGTGCATATCGACATAGGGGAATTCTTTAACATCCAAAAAGTGAGCAATACCTGGTGTACAAGACAGTATTTCTACCATTTGCAGACGCAGGCTTTCATCATCGCTTTGGGAGCTAACAAGCATCCTGTCCCAATCACTCTGCACATCCACTTCAGGATCTAACGGTTTTAATAAAATCCGCAGATTAGTGCGCAACGCCTTCACAAACTGCTTGCGCACAGGCTTGCTCTTGATGGTGATTTCCGGAAAGAACTTGATAATAAATTGCATAAACAGTGACAGTCTTAAAAAAGTCGGCACATTATACAGGGTGTAGCAGCAGGAGTTTAGTACTTAAGAAGGGGAGAAGGAGGTGGCCAGCACCCGCAGAGGGTACTGGCCAGAAACAACTTACTTAGCCATAGCTTCGTTAGTGGTTTTAACAATCGCAGCCGCTACCTTGTAGGGATCTGCGTTAGATGAAGGACGACGGTCTTCCAAACGACCAATCCAGCCATCTTCAACCGTGCTTACAGGGATACGGATTGAAGCGCCGCGGTCAGATACACCGTAGCTGAATTCTTCAATAGACTGAGTTTCGTGATCACCAGTTAGACGCTGTTCGTTGTGAGCACCGTAAACGCTGATGTGACGCTCGATGTTTTTACCGAACTCTTCACAGATCTTGGTGAATACTTCTTCTTTACCGTCTTCACGCATAGCAGCGTTAGAGAAGTTAGCGTGCATACCAGAACCATTCCAGTCAGTAGCGCCAAGAGGCTTGGGATGCCACTCGATAGCCAGACCGTAACGCTCACCGATACGCTCTAATAAGTAACGAGACAACCAGATTTCGTCACCAGCGCGCTTGGCGCCTTTAGCGAAGATTTGATATTCCCACTGACCAGCAGCCACTTCAGCGTTGATACCTTCAACGTTTAAACCAGCTTCCAGACAGATGTCCAGGTGCTCTTCGATCATGTCACGGCAATGGGCGTTTTTGGCGCCAACTGAACAGTAGTAAGGACCCTGTGGAGAAGGGTAACCGCCAGCAGGGAAACCTGGAGGCGCATTAGTCGCTGGATCCCACAAGAAGTATTCCTGCTCAAAACCAAACCAGAAGTCAGTATCGTCATCAGCTTCGTCGATAGTGGCACGGCCATTTGACTCGTGGGCAGAACCGTCAGCGTTCAATACTTCAGTCATCACCAGGTAAGAATTCTTACGCTCTGGATCAGGAATGATAGCTACTGGCTTTAACAAACAATCAGAGGCATTACCTTCTGCTTGCTCAGTAGAGCTACCGTCAAAAACCCACATTGGGCACTCTTCTAAAGTGCCGCCGAAGTCATTGCGAACCATTGTTTTGCTGCGAAGGCTTTGAGTCGGCTTATAACCGTCTAGCCAGATGTATTCCAACTTACTTTTCATCTTGAGTTTGTCTCCGAAAAAGTTGTTTTGAGTTTTGGGGTAGGCTCTGGTTTTGTTAATGCCCAAAGCCTAAGAAAAGCCCCGCGTTAAATCTAAATAATTTGGGGAGCAAATTCTATTCCAACTTTCACTGTATTGCTATGACTGAATGATATCCCGTCCAAAATAGCGCATACCACTGATTATAGAGGCACTTTCACGGGGCATAAGGAAGTAAAGCTCTAGCCAAGGCCTGAGCTGGCGTGTCGGCACGGTGCTTTTGAGCACCAAATAAGAACATAATAATATTTGTGCTCTATTATAGTGCGTGACGGCGAAGTCGCAGCCTGTCAACTATCAAGCGGCATCAATAACAATCGCCGTTATATTATCACTACCGCCTTTTTCCAGGGCACTATCGATCAGGGCATCCAGTGCCATTTGCGCATCTGCAGATTCAAGATATTGCTGGATTTCTGCCCGGGCCAGGTCGTTGTATAGACCATCACTGCATATTAAGAAACGGTCACCCTTCTCAACAGTTTCATAATCCAGGTCTAAATGTAAGGTTTGATGAACACCAACAGCCCTGGTCAACACGTGGGCGTCAGGGTGTCTGGCTACCTTATTGGCGCTTAACTCACCCCGCTCAAATTTCTGCTGGGCAACGGTATGGTCTTTGGTCATTTGGCGTAGCTGGTTGCCCCGCAGCCGGTAGACTCGACTATCTCCCGCCCATAAGAAAAAACTGTACTGCCCGTAGGAGAGCATCGCGGCAACGGTCGAACCCACCCGCTCACCTTCAAAAGAACTGCGGCAATCGCTATGGGCCGCCCTTAGCCGGATTTCCAAATCCCTGATACTAGCGGCAAGGCTGCTGGACTTACCAAAGTGAACAAAAGCTTCAGCCACAACTCCACTGGCATAATCGCCCCGCGCCAAACCGCCCATACCATCGGCCACTGCCCATATACCCTGATCAGTTGAATGATAAAAGGCATCTTCATTGGCATTTCTTACCCGGCCAGCATCACTGCGGCCCACACTTTCCCAGGTAATAGCAGGCTGATCTGTGATCGTCTGTTCAAGATCTGTCAGCTGTTGAAAATCAATATAAGGCATTGGCTTGTTTGCTTCTGTTATTTAGCCCCAGTCTTCCCTGAGAATACGCAACATATCGTCAGCGGTGGCCGGTCGGTTTTCCGGGGCTTTTTGCAGGCAGCTCATCGCTAGCTCAGCAAGCACATCCGGTACAGGTATTTTTGAAATGGTACGAGGGTCAGGGGGAATATCAGAGCGAATTTGCTCTAACAGACTATGCACCACATCCCCTTGAAAGGGAGTCTGACCACAAAGCAGCTCATAAAGTATAGAGCCCAAACTATAGAGGTCAGACCGGCCGTCAATGCCCGGGTCTCGATCAATCTGCTCGGGTGACATATACATAACGGTACCCTGAAGCTTTCCTTCGCCGGCATCCGCTTCATCGATGATGGATTCGTCAGCCTCCATAGTGGCGTCTTTGGGCCATACTTTCGCCAAACCCCAGTCCAGCACTAACACTTCACCATAGGGGCCGACTAAAATATTCTCAGGCTTTATATCCCGGTGCACCACACCTCTGGAGTGAGCATAGCCCAGTGCCCGCGCCACCTGCACAATCAAGTCCATCAGCTGGGATAAATCATAGCGGTCGCGATAGTTCATCACTTCCCGCAGCGTATAACCGTGCACCAGCTTCATGGTGAAATAATAATTGCCCCGATTATCCCGCCCCAGCTCGTAGGTGGGAATAGTATTAGGGTGCTGCAACATGGCAGAAATACGCGCTTCCCGCAGCAGCCGCTGGGTCTCAACAGGGTCATCGACAAACTCTGGCCGCAGGGTTTTATAGCAAACCGTGCGACGCAAATGCAGGTCACGACAGGATTTGATTAGCGATTTCCCCCCCTTGGCGATGTGACTAAAAAAAGCATAGCGCGTATTGGGGTTTAACTTTTCGGGCAGAGGCGCGTCAGTTTCTTCAGCGTAAAGACGAGCTTCCTCGGCAATCTGCTGTGAAAATTCAGGCATTGCTGGCTCCTTGTTATCATTCCAGCGTTCCATATTAACCTACTGATAATCAAAGAAAATTAATTTCAGGCAAATTAGGCGAAATTCTATGCAAAAATCTATATAGTTAGCGCCCTAAATTGATACACAAAAAGGAGCCGGAGCATGTCAGAAAACACCCTGAATATGATCAAAGACAGCGATGTGAGATGGGTTGATTTACGTTTCACCGACACCAAAGGTAAAGAGCAGCACGTTACTATTCCTGCTACTGAAATCGATGAAAGCTTCTTTGAAGACGGCAAGATGTTTGATGGCTCTTCAATCGCCGGCTGGAAGGGTATCAACGAATCAGACATGATCTTAATGCCCGACGATGCTACCGCTGTTATCGATCCTTTTACCGATGACAACACCTTAAACCTGCGCTGCAACATTGTTGAACCCTCTACTATGCAGGGCTATAACCGCGACCCACGCTCCATCGCCGAACGCGCTGAAGCCTATATGCAATCTACCGGTATTGCCGATAGCTGCATGTTTGGCCCCGAGCCAGAGTTCTTCGTCTTTGACGATGTGAAATGGCATGCCGATATGAGCGGCGTTGCCTATGAAATCAACTCTGAAGAAGCGGCCTGGTCTTCTAACAAGCCCTTTCCCGATGGCAATATCGGCCACCGCCCTGGGGTTAAAGGCGGTTATTTTCCGGTTCCTCCCGTCGACTCTCTGCACGATCTTCGTGGCGCTATGTGTAATGCCATGGAGGCCATGGGTCTTGATGTAGAAGTACACCACCACGAAGTAGGCACCGCGGGCCAGTGTGAGATTGGTGTTGGCCCTAACTCTGCGGTGAAAAAAGCCGATGAAATTCAAATCTTCAAATACTGCGTACACAATGTTGCCCACGCCTACGGCAAAACAGCCACCTTTATGCCTAAGCCGCTGGTTGGCGATAACGGCTCCGGTATGCACGTGCACCAGTCTTTGAGCCTGAATGGCGAAAATATTATGGCCGGCGATGTTTACGGTGGCCTTTCTGAAACCGCCCTGTTCTATATTGGCGGTATCATTAAGCACGCTCGCGCAATCAACGCTTTTGCCAACGCTTCGACCAACTCCTACAAGCGTCTGGTGCCCGGTTTTGAAGCGCCGGTTATGCTGGCTTACTCAGCCCGTAATCGCTCTGCCTCTATCCGTATTCCTTTTGTACCAAACCCTAAAGCACGTCGTATCGAAGTGCGCTTCGGTGACCCTACCGCCAACCCATACCTGATGTTTGCCTGTATGTTGATGGCGGGCCTCGATGGGATTAAGAACAAAATCCACCCCGGCGATGCTGCGGATAAAGATTTGTACGACCTGCCAGCTGAAGAAGCGGCTGAGATCCCAACCGTTGCTTCCAGCCTTGAGCAAGCACTGGCCGCCCTCGATGAAGACCGGGGCTTCCTGACCGCCGGTGGCGTTATGGATGACGATATGATCGATGCTTATATCGAACTGAAATCTGCAGAAGTAGAGAGGCTGAATATGACCACTCACCCGGTTGAGTTTGATATGTACTACTCCGTTTAATCGCCACTTAGCTCTCTGCCTGGTAGCCCCCTCCTACCCCCGGCCCAGACCGCTAAAAGCACCAAACTGGGATCGCGACCAAAAATAGCCCACCTTAATGCACCATTATAGTGCTTTTTGCTTTATACTCCCTGCAGGTTTTGCGCCTGATTGGGCTCGCTGCTGTTTAACAGAGAGCAGCAAGCCCTGTAATCGCGCGTCATTGACCTGAATCAGCACTTTTTTGCAGCAAAATGTCGATCGCTCCAGACATGGTTTGGTTTTTGCATTTAGCCTGTAGTCTCTAATCACTAGCACGATAGCCCGTGCTAATAACTGATACGTCCATGGCCCCTGATAAGCTACATACCGACATATTGGATAACCTCCAGACTGCAATTTTGCTGGTGGATACCGACTTGTCTGTCAGTTATATCAATACCGCAGCCCAGACCCTGCTGGATGTCAGTGGCAACCAGGTTCTTGGGGAGCCGATTAGTCAGCTGTTTACCGAAGTTGATAAGGATCAAGCCAATCTGCTGGATGCCATCAATAATATTAGCGCCTTTACCAAGCGTGAAGCCCAACTGCTACTCTCCAACGGCCAGACCATTACCGTCGACTGTGCAGTCAGCCCAATTATTGAGCACGATGTAACAACCTCATTGATTATGGAGATTCAGCCCCTCAACCGTTTATTGCGTATTAGTCGCGAGGAAGGTCTGCTGTCCTCGCAACAAAACTCACAGGCACTGATCCGGGGTATGGCCCATGAAATTAAAAATCCACTGGGCGGCCTGCGCGGCGCGGCGCAGCTGTTAGCCAAAGAGTTACCCAACGAAGGCCTGCAAGACTATACCAATATTATTATTGAAGAAGCCGACCGGCTTAGTAACCTTGTTGACAATATGCTGGGGTCAAATAAATTACTGGACTTGCAGGCCATCAATATCCACGAGGTGCTTGAGCGTGTTAAAAGTCTGGTGGATGCTGAGACAGGTAGCCAGATTAAAATCGCGCGGGATTATGATCCCAGTATCCCCGATATCGAAGGTGATAAGGAAAGGCTGATCCAAGCGATTTTAAATATAGTTCGCAATGCCATGCAGGTATTGATAGGCGCAGCCAATGTTCAGCCTGTTATCACCTTAAAAACCCGAACCCTTAGGCAATTTACCATTGGCACTCACCGTCACCGACTAGTCTGCCGAGCTGATATTACCGATAACGGCCCCGGCATTGCCGATGAAATCAGGGAAACTATTTTCTTACCGATGGTCAGTGGCCGTGCCGATGGCACCGGCCTGGGGCTATCGTTTGCTCAATCGATTATTAACCACCACCACGGTTTGATTGAGTGCAACAGCGAACCGGGCAACACTACTTTTTCAATTTTTATTCCGCTGTCGGCCTAGTGAAATATTTAGTCATATATAAAAACAGTACGCAGATACTGGATAACGTTCTGGAGATCAAGCAATGAGTATAGGCAATACTGTTTGGATTGTTGACGATGACCGATCGATAAGGTGGGTGCTGGAAAAAGCACTCAACCAATCCGGTATCGAAACTCACACTTTTGATAACGGCGAGAGCCTTGTACGCAAGCTCGCTACGGAAAATCCTGACGCAATTATCAGTGATATTCGTATGTCAGGCATGGACGGCTTGGAGTTACTGGGAAAAATCAACGACTCCCATCCCGGTATGCCAGTAATTATCACCACTGCTCATTCTGATTTGGATAGCGCCGTTGCTTCTTATCAGGGCGGTGCCTTTGAATACTTGCCCAAACCCTTTGATATTGATGACGCCGTTGCTATGACCGAGCGTGCGCTGGTACATGCCAGCGAACTGCAAGAAGAGACTGAGGCTGTAGTAGTGGAAGAATCTTCCGGCGAAGTCGGCTCCACAGAAATCATTGGTGAAGCACCGGCGATGCAGGAAGTGTTTCGCGCTATTGGCCGCCTGTCTCACTCCAATATTACCGTGTTAATTAATGGCGAGTCTGGCACGGGTAAAGAACTGGTCGCCCAGGCCTTGCACAAACATAGCCCCAGGGCCACAGAAAAATTTATTGCCTTAAACATGGCTGCCATTCCAAAAGAACTAATGGAGTCAGAATTATTTGGCCATGAAAAAGGCGCCTTTACCGGCGCCACCGCCTTACGTGAAGGCCGTTTTGAACAGGCCGATGGCGGCACATTATTTTTAGATGAAATTGGCGATATGCCTTCCGAAACCCAGACGCGTTTATTACGTGTATTGGCCGATGGTGAATTTTATCGTGTGGGTGGGCATATCCCGATTAAGGTTGATGTTCGTATTATCGCCGCGACCCACCAGGATTTAGAAAAGCTGGTTAATGATGGCCGCTTCCGTGAAGATTTATTTCACCGTTTAAATGTTATTCGTATTCATATTCCCAGCCTGCGTGACCGTAAGGAAGATGTACCGAAGTTAATGCAGTTCTTTTTTAACAAAGCCTCGGAAGAACTGGATAGTGAAAACAAAGTGCTAACCAAGGAAAGTGAAGAGTATCTATGCCAGCTCGATTGGCCCGGTAATGTCAGGCAACTGGAAAATACTTGTCGGTGGATTACCGTTATGGCGGCAGGCCGTGAAATTCACTTAGAAGATTTACCGCCCGAACTACTTAACCAGGCACCAGCTGAAGGCGAAGCTTCTGGCAACAGCGGCGACTGGCAAGATAATTTACGACGCTGGGCAGATCAAGAACTGAGTCTGGGCAAAAAGAAAATTTTGGATATCGCTGTACCCATTTTTGAAAAGCTGATGATTGAAACCGCTTTAAAACATACTCATGGCAGAAAGCGCGATGCCGCTGTGTTATTGGGCTGGGGGCGCAACACACTGACTCGCAAAATGAATGAGTTAGGTATGAATGGCAATGGTGAGGACGAAGAAGACTAGTATCACTGTCATTCCCGCGCAGGCGGGAATCCAGCGCTGTAAATTTCCGCTTGTGCGGAAATAACAGCATTAACATGCAGGCTGAGTTCCCGCCTGCGCCCGAACGACGTTGCTAATTAAAACCCGTCCTTTGCCTGAACTTCAACAATACGAACGGCTTGCTCACTTAAAGGCCCGCAACGTCCGGTACTATTGACCGTAAAATAATTAACCGAATCCACCACCGCAAACTGGCAAGCCACTGACACCGATGTATTACTGCAACCTTCTATACCACCAAAGGTATAGGGAGTATCAGCAACACACCTAGAGGTATCGGTAGCACCACCGGGTGGAAAAATTTCATTCAATTTTCTCTGCGCTCCACTTTCTGCCGCCATTAATGCCCGGGCAGAGATGATTTCCCTCGCTACCGATTCAGCGCCCGCCGATAAAAACTTGATCATGGCGGCTGCTAACATACCCAGCACCACAATAATAAATACCGCCATCACTACCGAAAAGCCTTGCTGTTTTTTTCTACTGGCCACCATCTATTGCACCTCACGCCAGTAAATAATGCGGTCATGGCCGCGGTATAAACCAAAATTAATTTGCGTGCCTGGATTTTCATCACCCAGCGTGCCGGTATCCCAATCAAAGCTTAACCAATCATCCACATTAATTTGCACGGTAACATCACCGGCATTACCAGCGCCGGGTCGATTTACCGTAATAGCATTATCTATATTCCTCAGACTTCGGCCAGCCACAATGGTAGAGGGATTAACGGTTTGATTAATGGTTATATCGCCACAACTGACCGAGCCATCAGTACAGGCCTCTAAATCCCAGGTTGTATATTCGGTATCACCATCATCAGTATTTAATACAAAATTAAACACGGTATCGCCATCGGGGTCAGCCCAGTATTCAACCGTAAAAGGAATTTCTGTTTTATCACCGGCATCAATTTCCGGGCCGTAAACCGGTGGAATAAAGACTCGGCCATAACGGAACTCAGTATCCATGCCCAGCTGAAAATCTGTTGGCAATGAACCAATCGTATCGCTGTCGGTTACGCTGATATTAATAGCTGTATTTTCATGGGGGCCATCGGGGGTGGTCAGGCGGCCTAAAGTCAATGGAATATCCGTTAAGGTTGCGACGCCTTTATCCCAGGTAAAAGTTTCATCGCTGGATAATAACCGGGCCGACAAATCATCAGCGCCATCAATCGCACTATAGGTAATACCACTGTCTGTTGAGGGCAGCATCGCAAAGCTACCTTCATAATTTTTTGTGGTTAAATCCGCAGCGCCATTATCTTTAGCTTCAGCCCTTAGGGTATAGCTAACCAGGAAGGGTTGGCCTAAATAGGTAAAATCGCCGGTGGGTATAGCCGGGGCCAAGGTGGCATTTTCTACGACAAAATGATCAGGAGTAAAACGCCCAACGACCGGCAATGCTGTGGTGGTATTTCCACGGTCTAAATATTCATTATCTTCAACCGCGGCGACTAAAGTAATCACACCCACTTCAGTAAATTGATAAGTGCCATCAAAGTAACCATCATTACCCGCATCCTTAACCATACCAGTACCGGTGGTTAAAAGACCCTGTTCTCCACCCGCAGGCAGTGCCAGTGTATGGGTTAATACGACACCTTCCGGCGAGGTTTCTTTACCGTAATTTTTTACAGGGTCGCCATCAAAGTCTTCAGCTATGACCGTAACATTAAAATCTTCCCCTGCTTTGCGATAGGGATTGCTACCGTCATAATCGGCAGGAACTCCATCAGGATAGATGCCAAAGTGATGAGGTTTAACAACAAAAATACCGCTAGAGCCCGTTAGCAGACCTTCAGTTATGGTGAAATTAATCGCTCCAACATCTTTATACCTTAATGGCAATTCGGCTTGACCATTAGAGAAAGCAATATCGGTGGCAGGGGTTAATAAGGATTCTGTACCGGTGCCGGGGTCATCATAGCTTAGCGATAGCGTTAGGGACTTTGTGCCGTTATAGGCTTCAATAATACCGCAGACCTGATCAGTTTCTGTTTCACCATAAGCGGCTATATAAGCCGTAAATTCTTCTCCTGCCGTTTCAATTTCCAGAACATTGGAGGTATCAATAGGATTGGTGGAGTCATCCAATGGCGCTGCGGTAATGGTAAAGCCGCTAACCGCAAAGGTTAGAGGACCTTCAAGATCATCATCGCGAATCAGTGTATCGGTTACCTCAATATCAATCGATAAAGGATCTGTATCACTGGCACCACTGCGGTCCAATAAGAAACTGGCGACACCATTATCACTCATTGAAAACTCATAAGTGGCAATACCGTCATTACCCGTACCATTATCAAAAGTACCGTTGCCGCTATTTAATAGCCAATTGCCGTCACCGGTTTGTGTATCCAGGGTTACGGTTTGGCTATAGGACATATCGGTGTTATTAGCACTATCTTCTGCGGTAACGGTAATAACCGTAGGCGAACAGAAAATAGCATTATCGCTATGATCAATATCGAAATGATCGGTGATGGGTAAATTATCGCAAGCATGGGTTTCCTGATAAACCGTATCGATTTCATCGATATCTAATACCCTATCGTAAAAACGGACTTCATCAATGGCGCCCGTAAAACGATTAGTCGTTTCACCGGAGTCTGTTTCACCGCCGATACTGGCGGGGCCTGTATCCACACCCCAAGTACCGGAATAAGTATTACTAAAGCCACCGCCGGTCACCCGCTGCGCCACACCATTAACATAAATCGTTCGGGTTTTATTATCGACATCGTGTACGGCGGCGACATGGGTCCAGGTATTAGTACTAATTACCGAACCGGTAGTATCGACACTGACTGGGCTAACACCCCGAGAATAAAATCTTAACCTGCCATTACCGGGGTCACCCAGGCTAAAGGCATAGCCACGACTATTATTTTCATCATCGGCAAAAATTCTGGAACCGCGATCTGTATTTACCGGATTAATCCATGCGGTAATGGTGAAACTTTGTTGTTTATTTTCAAAACCGGCATCGACTTCGACATAGTCATCCACACCATCAAACTCACCATAGCGACAAGTTCCCGGATTGCCGGGCCGGGCCGGGTCAGCATAATTGGTAGCGGGGTTGCTACCGGCACCAAAGCCCCTGGCGGTAGCGTTATTGCCGGTGCCGGAAGCATCAAGTACTTCACCACTGCTGCCATTCCAAAAGCTTTCTTCAAACTGCCACTCGCCGGTGGCGCTATTACAATCGCTAACAAAATATTCCGGGGCAATAATGTCATAGCCAAATCCTGGGCCTGTCCATTCTAACTCGGCTACGGCATCGCCCCCACGCTCATAGAATTCAGCAACAATTTTATAACTTTGCCCAGCTACTAACGTTAAAGTGGCACTGGTCGCATAAGCCGCGCTTTGGTCTACCCAGCGGTCAATAATCAGTACATCATCCAGATATAATCTAAAACCATCATCTGAACGAGATCTAAAGGTATAGTCGCCATCGGTGGGTGGGACCAGATTGCCCTCCCAGCGCACCGTAAAATCATCAACACCAATCCCGGTAATCGGTGAGCCACTACCCCAATCGAAATCAATATTGTCATCAACCTGCACCACGGTATTACCGGTGAAGTAAGCACGGGCGCTACCGTTCTGGTCGTAGTAGGTCGCGGTTAAACCGGAGGTTTGGTAAGACGCTGTAATTTGACTATCGGCTTCTATCGCATTGCCGCTGGTATCTTCGACATTATTAACCGTTAACTCATAGTCAACAGGACCGAGGTTAGAAGTTTCCAGTGTTACGGTGCGACCATCGGCGGCAAGGGTTGCTGTGTCGACTGTGCCCCCTCGATTAATACTGTAGTTAGTCGCTTGTTCCGCGGTTAACGCACTGAGCTGTTCTGAAAACCTCACACTAATGGTATTGGCGCTACAGGAAAAGAAAGCACTTTCCAAAGTGGGTAAACCGCAGGTACCTAATAATTGTGACTCGGGAATGATGACCCAACTAAAGCTGCTATTTTGCCACTGTAATTGGGCAACAGCGCCACCGCCATTTTCGTAGTACTCCATTTTAATTTTATATTGCCGGCCCGCCACCATGGGGATAGCAACACTGTAATCGTAACGGGGGCCATGGTCGGTCCAGTTATCGATAACCAGTACATCATCAATATATAAACGCACACCATCATCAGAGCGAGTACGGAATTCAAAATTATCGGTAGCACTGGCAACCACATAGCCTTCCCAACGCACTGAAAAACGGTTATTGCCAATGCCTGTAGCCGGATTTCCAGTGCCCCAATTAAAATCTATCACAGGGTCAATTCTCGCAACCTCGAAGCCGGTAAAATAAGCACCTGAGGTATTATTCTGGTCATAATAGGTGGCTGTTAAACCGTTAATTTGGAAACTTGCAGCCACGGTAGTATCAACCGCAATAATATCGCCACTGGTATTTTCTACATTATTAATGGTGAGCAGATAATCATCTGCAGTCAGTTCGCTGGTGGCAAGGGTAACGGTTCGGCTATTAGACTCCAGGGTTGCCGATACAATAGTGGCGCCATTATCCAATGCATAATTGCCCACAGTTTCTGCGGTGGCTTGATCCATATTGCTATCAAAAACAATACTGATGTTATCAGCCGAGCAACCATAACCAGCGCTAACCACTTCCGGCGGACTGGTATCTGCAAATAAAAAAGCCGAGGGAATTATCTGGAAGCCACCGGTGGTAGGCCCTGACCAACTAACCTGCGCTACAGCCCCACCACCCCGCTCATAGTGTTCAACCAAAATGGTATAACGCTGGCCCGCCAGCATTGCTACCGGGCTGCTATCGCGATTTCTTGGGCCGTGGTTACTCCAGTCGTTAACTAATAGATTGCCATCAATATAAATACGGATACCATCGTCGCCACGAACCCTAAAAGTATAATTACCATCGGCAGGGACTTCTAATTCGCCTTCCCAACGCACTGAAAAATCGTCACGGGGAATACCGGCAATGGGCTCACCGCCGCCCCAGGTAAAATCAATATTGGCATCGGTGGTTTCAATTTCTGTGCCGGTAAAAAAATCATAGCGCACACCATTTTGATCGTAGTAGATAGCATTAATATCGGCCTGAGTGCTAAAAGAAAACATGATTAATAGCACAAAAATAAAAAATCTGACCGCCGTACTCATGGTACATTCCTTACAAATACCGTTTGATCCATCTTTAACCACTCATCCGTTGCACTGCTATCGTGAAAACGAAAATCCAGTAAAACTGTGCCCGCCCTTTGCAGGCTATCAAAACTAAAATCAAAAACCGTAATTGCTGCGCCAGTGTCTTCAACCCTGAGCGCATCGCTGATCGGAATACCATCGGCTGGTGTTGGTGGGTTGCCATTAGGGGTATAGCCACTATGCCGGCGCAACTCACCATCGCTGGCACAAAAACTCACTGCGCCTGCGACTATATAAGCTCGTCGCGTCGGTGATTCATTATTAATAGTGATATTGTCAAAGCTGAGCAATTGGGTATTGGCGACGGCACCATTGGCTGCTGCGGTTAACTCTGTAATATTAGGTGTACCGCCGTAGACACTGGCATTATCGAAAGTATAAATCGCCAGCCGGTCGCCACTGATATAGCTATAGTTAAAATCAATGACATTTAATGTACCGACCGTCGTGTTGGCGATGGAGTCTATATAGGTGGTAGCGGCAATAACCGGCATAAATTCTACGCACTGATTATTAGCATCACTTAAAATACGGACGCTACCGGGTAAAGCATTTTTTAGTTCTCGGGTCACACGCTCTACCGCAAAACGGGCTTGCTGTTGCAGATTATCCCGTCGGGCGCTATCTACATACACCTCAATACCCTGGCGAATAAATTGTACTGATGCTGTGCCAACAAAACCCAGCAGTACAATGACCGCCACAAGTTCTACCAAGGTAAAACCCTGTTGTTTACTTTCGGCAAATCTGCTCATCAGTAATTTCCTTTGTAAGCGGAAAAAACGATTGGGTCAGATAGACCGGCACCAGCAGGGGGATAGATAAATACTCGAATTAATTTGCCATTAATATTGGCGGTGCCACCGCCATCAAAATTATCGTAGTTAACACAGACCTTCATCTTATAACCGGCAAGGTTGGGCGGTGTTTCATTACGTGCATCGACCACATCGACATTATCCGCAAGATCACCGGGGTCACCACAATAACTATGATAGTCATCGACATCATTATACTGTAGGCGGTTTTCACCTCCATCAGGGCCAAATGCACCCGACGCAGTACAGGCTGTGCAAGCGGGGACGCCACCTTCAGGCGTTAGATGATCAAATTTTTTCGATAAAACCTCACCCATTAAGGCCTGACCAAACTCCGCAGCGCGAATTTGTAAAATAGGTTCAACGCTGCGGCCAGCACTGCTAAAAAAAACACTGGTTAGTAAGGTCAAGGCAATCGCCATAACCACAATACCAACAACAAGTTCTACCAGAGTAAAGCCCGCGGCTCTTTTTGCTGCCAGACTATTCATTGGATAAACCCCGTTGGATAAATTTGAATAGCCACCGCGCCGGGGTTAACGGTTAGGATCAATGGGTTGGGTACCGGTGTATTACCGCAATCAATGGTATAGGCATTACCCAGACCGTCGAAGTAAATTTCTACAGCAGAACTAATCGATAAACCCTCATAATCACCACTAAATTCTACTTCTTCAAAGCTGCCAAACGTTGCGCCGTCCTGAAAAGGACGAAAACCATTGCTATCAATATTAACGGAATAACAACTGCCGCCATG
>NZ_JAQWFR010000011.1 GCF_029238675.1 Oceanicoccus sp.
CTCTTGTTCAGAAGCCGCTAACTTAACGGTATTTAATTGTTTCAATTGCGAAAGATAAATAGCTTCCAAATCAGTCAATAGCTGATTCATATCAAAGGGGTTGTAAGCAATCCGGGTCAGGCCAGCCCGCAAATCTTTTAATAACTGCGGCACCATAGCTAAAAGTTGCTGACGCGCCTCGGTATTTTCCATCGGCTCAATGCTCCACAGCAGATCATCGACCACCTGCAAAGCTTCTTGCCAGTTTTTATTTTCTTCGCCGTCTTTCAGGCAAATCAGGAACAGCACGTTACTCCATGCCTGTTCCAATAAAGTAATCACCACTTTTGGCAACGACTTGCCCGCCACTCTTTCATTCAATGCGTTTTGTACAATGGTGCGGGCTAATTCAGATTTAGCTTTGCCATCTTCGGCCTTAATCGTACGCTGCTCAACCAGGTTGATACGACGCTTATCCTTTTCTAAAAAGGCAATAAAATCAGCCAGAACATCCTGGAATAAATCGGAGCCGCCATCGTATTCCTGTTGAACTTTATCGACTATGGATGAAACTTTGCTATAGAGCGGATCACGGTCAATATTACCGGTGGGCACCCAGCCCAAACTGGCACTGGCAATTTCATTCAGTAGCTTTCTGGCTGGATGACCGCCTTTACTGAAAAAGGATTTATCCAGCATCGAGACTTTAATAATAGGGATTTGTAAACGAGAAATTAGCGCCTTCATCGGTGCAGCCAGATTTCTATCATCCAGAATAAACTGAAACAACATGGCTACCAGGTTAATCGCGTCATCATCAACTTGCCCAATACTCATGGGCTTTTCGGGCATCCTGGCACCAAGCAAACTACTGAGAGTTTGCTGCACATCTAACTGTTGCGGACCAACCCCCGCCATCGCCGCATGCTGTTGCTGAACCATTTGTGGAGCCAGGGATGTTTGTACTGTTTGCAATAATTGCATCAGGGTTTGGCGGGGAATTGGTGGTGCTTGTCCCGGTGCTACCAAACCACTGGCTGCGCTCATAGTGGGCCGGGGAAGTCTGTGCAATAAACCTTGCAAGTCGGCAAACACATCATTGCTTGACGCTTCGTCAGCTGCGGTGTTTTCAACATCAATCTCTTTTGTCGTGGATGACCGATTAGCCGGACGCTTATCACCACCCAGGTTGGCCAGGATACCACCATCAACTAATACCGTATTACACTGCTGATGAACCTGCTGTAATTCATTCATTACATAGCGATCGAATAATTTAAAAAGTACTAACTTGGCTTTAATATCCAAGTCCAGTGTTTTACAGACTTGAATAAAAGAATGACAAATAACCTCGGGACCAAAAGGGTTGTTTTTTAAAGTGACTGTCTGGTTTTCAATTAAAGTATCAAGGCGAGTCGTTAGCTGCTTTAAGCCTGAAGAACATTCCCTCTCAGCTTTGGTCACCATATTATCAGCTGCTACTAACTCCTCTAACTCATCCTCTGCAACCAGTGACAACAAATCAATACTAACTTCCTCACTGGCACCCAGGGTTGGGATAGAATCATCCTTCATCAACAACAAACTAAAGGCATTATCAATCTCTTTGCCAAAGCATAACTCCATACCCCGGCGCTTGATCCGAATTTCACGCATCGCCTCAAAATACATATTTTGTTCGACGTTGTGCTCAGCGCGATCGGCCAATTCAAACAAGGCATCATCAATATTATCGAACAGGGCTTGCAGAAGTGGCTGCAGGGATTGCTTGCCACGGTCTTTGGTATCAGTGAAAGGAGCGGGTAATCGAGCGAATAGCGCGTTATCGCCACTGTCTTCGGCTTGATTACCGAGATGACTACTAAGCTGTACAACTTTTGTTGTGTTATCCGCCATAAGTCCACCTGAGGATTGAACCCTGCCAGGGTTTCTTTTACTGTCTAAGCATCATATATCACCGCAAAAGCTTCGTCCTGATTGCTGCCGTAGTTCGAGAAGCCAATCACAGTTCATCGCTAAATAAGCGCAAAGCGAGACATTCATCACATGTTGCTGTCGTAGCGAGCCTTCCTCTTTAAACATTAGTACAATACCCCGAGTTACCAGCCCGAATTACCGACGACGAGCATCATGAATACACCTCCTGAAGACAACAATCCCCGCAAAATGGGCATTACCATGTTTATCATGGCTTGGGCTGTGCTCTTTATTATGGGCATTGTGTTCTTTGATGACTTACTGACTGAACAGCGTAACCCAAACCAAAACCCCGCAAGTCGCACCACTGCGGAAGGTGCCAAAGAGGTTACCCTCCAATCCAACCGGCAGCATCACTATATTGCCAATGGCTTGATCAACGGCCATAAAACCGTGTTTCTATTAGATACCGGGGCAACCGATGTAGTAATTCCACAGTCTTTGGCCAGGGAAATAGGTTTAAAGGCCAATGGCCAGCAACAGGCTTATACCGCCAATGGCAGGGTGACGGTCTATAACACCCAGCTCAGCTCACTCCAACTGGGTGATATTGAGCTCAGGGATATCAACGCCAGCATCAACCCGGCGATGGATAAAGAGGTGGTGTTACTAGGTATGAGCGCTCTAAAACAGATAGAATTTACCCAACGGGGCGACACCCTTATTCTCAGGCAATACGATGACTGATAGAATCACGCCCTTTCTACCACTGACAATACTAACTTCATGAAACTACCCGAATACGCCACCAAAGACCTTGAACTGACTGTAACCAGAGCTTTAGAAGAAGATATTGGTGATGGCGATATTACTGCGCAATTAATTCCTGCGGAGCAAACTGCTACAGCCAGGGTTATTACCCGTGAACATGCCACCCTTTGCGGGCAGGCATGGGTTAATGAAGTGTTTAGGCAAGTGGACCCGACTGTTGAAGTTGAGTGGCAAGTCGCTGATGGCGATTTGGTAGAGCCTAATCAAGTTCTTTTCAAGCTATCAGGGTCGGCCCGAAG
>NZ_JAQWFR010000001.1 GCF_029238675.1 Oceanicoccus sp.
AGACTCCACTGATAGGTCAGGTTAGCATTATCGCCATCAGGATCATCACTAGCAGCACCATTCAGAGTGACGGTCTCTCCTAATAATATGCTCTGGTTAGCCCCCGCATTAGCAGTTGGCAATTGGTTGATTGGCTCAGGCAGACCAAAAGTTTCGCGCAGATGTGCCCGCGCCTCATCAGAACTAACCAAATCCGCCACAAGCTCAGCTACCTGGCTATCAAAATCGTCACTAGCAAAAAAGCTGAGGCTGTCAGATTCGGCAACCTCCAGACTTGAACTATGGGCATTATCACCTATCTCAATGGTCGTTCTATCATCGTCAACATCCAGACTTTGTAATAGCCTGGCAATATTAGTGGCCACAACATTGTCAACTATTTCAACCGCAACACCCGCCATTAACTGGGGCGTGACAGTGCTCACGGCTGAAACAGGCGGGAAATCCAGTGACCCGACAGAGAAAATAATAGTCTCACCCAGTACGTATTGAAACTCACCGTCACTATTGGTAAAACCACTTTGACTCTCTGTACGAAAGGCCAGGTTACTGACCGGGCTATCGATAAACTGGCCAGTCCTAATAGTAGGCTCGCCCGGGTCTGCCCCGGAGCAACCGCCAACCAACGCGATTACTGCAAGAAAAAATATTATCTTAAATACTGCATTGCTCATGTCAAACCCCGAAATGTTGTTGTATTCAGACTTACCGCTCACTTCTGCCCCTTGGGCAACCAGCCTGAAGCTGGTAAAGGAGAGCCGCTATGTGTATTTCTGTTGTTATTGCCGCTGGTTAATTTACCAACACCAGATGCTAAAAAGGGCGCCTATAAAGGCGCCCGAAACGAGAATTATTCTCAAGGATTTTACGAATAATTAGCTGCGCTTACGACCAATACCCGCAAGTCCAACCAATGCAGAGCCAAACAACCATGCAGCAGCAGGAACAGGTACAGCAGAAACTTCACTGCCAATTGTTACAGTAAACGTACCCGTGTTAAACAAGGTACCACCAAGAGGACTAGGTGATGCAGCGTTAACACTATAATCGATTTCAGCGCCTGTAGTTTCACCGCCTAGCCAAGTATGATTTGAAAGGCCTGCAATAGGTACTACTTGACCAACTGCAACAGCTCCATTACAGGTCATAGGTGAGGCGCTAGTATTAGTACAGGCTGTACGAGTCTGTGTACCTGAAGTGTTTGCCGTGTCAAGTTCAATATCCACGGTGATAATACCAGTGATGGGGATAATACCTGACATCAATTGCTGTGAATCCAAAACCATGCCGGTGGCGGACACGACACCGGTGTCAGTATCCATGGTACCTGTTCCCGGAGTCAACGTAGTTACACTACCAGAAAGATTTTGAAGCGATGTTGTTGTAGATGTAGTCATTTCTACAGTGATGTTATAAACAGCAGCACTGGCTTGAGTAGCAGCCAAAGTTAAGGCAGAAACGGCTAATAGTGAGTATACTTTTTTCATTATAATTTCCTCAAAGGGTTATTTTTTATTGTTAGAGGGGCAACCCAGCCATCTTTAAAACCTGTACCAGTGAAGCTTGGCAAGCATAAAGACCTGAAGCTTTCCGCCCCCACCTCACGATGGGTTTGGCATTTTCCAACTACAAGCAGCAATTAATTAACAATCTATGAGTTCTGCTAAACGTGTCTTAACTCAGCGTTACCCACAACAGCAAAATATGCCGGCTATTGTAAAGCTACTGCCATACTTAGTATCAAGCTTTATACCAACTTCATTTTAATCAATATAAACAAGCACTTATTGGCCTTGGCTACAAAATCAGAATACAGGGTATGTAAATTAGCTCGACACAAGAGAGGGGGTAACAAGCAGCCGCGCACCAAAACTGCGCAAAAAAATTCCGGCATCACCAAAAGAGAACCTTAAGTTTCTTTTTTAGAATGTATATTGTGTAAAACACCTATAAAAACCCTGTATTTGAGGAATAATTACTGTTTATGGTTTTTTAGTAAGTAAACATGGTATATTCCCGAGCTAAATTACTCTGCTATCAATAAAAGCCTGAAACCATAAAAGAATACAGAGTATGTATGGATAGTTTTAACTGAGATCACCCAAGCACCCTTATAAACAAGAACACTAACCTGAGGAGCACCTACTGCCCGGAGAGGCCGGCCCCTCAGCTAACCTAACCACACCACTAATAATGATAACGGTCTTACTTATGAATTTAGAAAGCCTACTACACAGAAGAAAGAACTCGTCGCTGACAGCCAGTGCATTAGTTGCAATCCTGGGGGCCACATGGCTACCCCAAAGTGTTGCCGAGGGCCTGAGCCTGGAGGAAGTTGTTGTCACCGCCCAAAAGCGGGCCGAAAGCCTGCAAGATGTTCCCATTGCCGTAACAGCCATTAGCGGAGATAAAATTGCCGATGCGGGTATACAGGGGCTAGAGGACATGTCCAGCTATGTGCCAAACCTCAAAATAACCAGTGCCACCGGTCAAAGCGCCGGGTTTATCGTTATTCGTGGCGTCGGCTCTGGAAACAACTCTGGCTTTGAGCAATCCGTTGGTATGTTTATCGACGGTATTTACGCAGGCCGCTCCCGTCAGTTTATGGTGCCATTTCTTGATCTGGCTGCGGTGGAAGTACTCAAAGGCCCGCAGGGCACATTATTTGGTAAAAACACCGTGGCGGGAGCCATCAGTATTCAATCTGCCAAACCCACCAATACCCTTGAAGGTAATGTAAGACTCAGTTACGAAACTGAGTACGACTCAAAAGAAGCCAGCGCCGTCGTCTCTGGCCCTTTGACCGACTACCTCTCTGGGCGACTTGCAGTCAAGCACAATGACAAATCCGGTACTGTCGAGAACCTGATAAGGGGCACAGAGGAACCTACATCGGACAGTCAGGCCATACGCGGCAGCTTACTGTTTGATGTCAGTGACAATATCCAGGTTTTGAGTAAGCTCGAGTATGCCAATGTATACAACGAGGGTTCAATCTTCCAGCTAAGTGGTATTGATGGCATCTGGGCAAGCCCGCTTGGCGAGTACATCCATGTTGACGAGGTTAGCCCTATTGAAGATGGCAAGCTTGACAACAAAAACACCCTGGACAGCCCCAACAAGGAATTTGTCGAAACCACTAGCATAAATGGCTTGATCAAGGTTGACTGGGACCTGGAAAATTTCTCCCTGACATCCATAACCGGCTATAGCGATTATGAGTCTGAGGTACTTGCTGACGCTGACTTCAGCGATATTCTGTTTATAGAAACTAACCCTGCCGAAACATTCGACCAGACTAGCCAGGAATTCAGGCTCACATCACAAGGAGGCGGAGACCTGGACTTTATTGTCGGCCTCTACCTCGAGACCCAGCATTTGGAGTTGTCACAAAAAAACAATGTTGATGCCGGCCAGCTAATCGGTGAAAATATTGTTGACCCATTCTCCCCGGTTAACAATTTTACCCAGCACAGCGATACAGCAGCAGTGTACGGGCAATTGACCTGGCAGTTTACCGATACATGGTCCGTGACTGGCGGTTTACGCTATGCCTATGAAAAAAAGGCGGCCCTTATTGAACTTTACACAGCCGAGTTTGACACCTATTTAGTAGACCATGACTTGGAGGCATTTGCCAACACTCTCGCCAACCGAGGTACCGGCGTTCTCGATCAAGAGCGTACAACCAACAACCTCTCTCCCACTATCAATTTCAAATGGGATTACAGCGATATGGCAATGGCCTACTTCAAGGTCACCCGCGGATATAAAAGTGGAGGCTATAACGCCGCGATGGCAAGCCCGGATGCTTCATCCTTTGAATTTGATGATGAGCAAGTTGATGGCATCGAACTAGGTACCAAGATGGATCTGCTGGACGGCGCCGCCAATCTCAATGTGGCACTGTTTTATAATAACTTCTCAGATCGTCAGGTCAGTAGCTTCGCCACTGATGGCTTTACCGTGGGCAATGCCTCTGAATCAACCAGCCAGGGTATAGAAATTGACTTTAAAATGATTGTTAACCCAGCCCTGCTGTTTAGTTTTTCAGTGGCCTATCTGGAGTCTAGGTACGATGATTTTGCTGATGCGAACTGCGCACCAGAACAGAAACTAGCTTACTACAACTTGGGTAACCCGGAAAACCAATCTGACGCGGTTATTGATGGCTGTACCGTGGTTGCATTCGAGGATAATCCATCCCAGTACAACAATTACATCTACACTAAAGACTTGACAGGCAAGACAACCGAACGCGCGCCAAGATGGTCCGGCAGCTTTGTCACCAATTTTAATTACCCACTGGGTGAGAATATGATTTTGCTGGCAGACCTGGATGTGAATTATGAAGATGAATACTATATGGATCAGTCACTAGACTCTAATACCATTCAGGAATCCTATATCAAGGTTAATGCCAGACTGGGGCTAGCCAGCAGAGATCAAGACTGGAATATCGCCTTAGTCGGGAAAAACCTAACCGACGAAACCACAAGCGGAGTTAGCGTCGGAGCTCCACTGTTTATTGGGTCATATGTGGCAACGGTAGACGCCCCCCGTACAGTAGCCGTTGAATTTGGTTATAGGTTCTAACTTAAATCTCTGCGGGGCTCTGATGCCCCGCAGCAATCAGTCAGCTGTGTTATTTACGCACGGCTGGCTGCTTCTACGATTCGTTTATGAAGCAGGGCAATGTCCCGATCAATATTTCCAACCTACGCCATACGGCTGCCCCCCCAAAAAAAGCAACACTTCTTTTTGCCCGCAACCGACATTCACTTAGCTAAATACCCCCATTAAGGACCGTTTATGTTTAACGTTTATGTAGAAAAAGTAATTGAAAAGGAGATCGATGTGGTCTTCGCCGAATTGGCTGATCACGCAGGCTATTCGAGATTCCGTGGGGTAAAAGCAGCAAAGCTGCTGGAGCCGGGTGAAATAGAAGAAAACGGTCTCGGTGCCTTGCGACATATCGACCTGGGTGCGGTGAAGTTTGATGAGCGCATCACCTATTTTGAACGCCCTACCCGACTGGACTATAACATTGAGCAGTCGAGCCCCTTCCCGTTTCGCCATGAATTGGGCTCTGTCACACTGGAGCCAGTGACTGGCGGCACCAAAGTGATTTGGGTGTCAAAGGGTACAGTTGCCATACCGATATTGGGACGGTTCTTCCTCGATAAGAAATTTGAACGACAAGGTATTCAGGGTTTCGCCTCGCTACTGAAACAGATATCTCAACTGTAACGCCGATACACCCTATCATTCACACTCCGTCATTCCCGCGAAGGCGGGCATCCAGTGCTGTTAATTTCCGCTTTAGCGGAAATAACAGCATAAGCATGCAGGCTGGATTCCCGCCTTCGCGGGAATGACGGCGAAAAAAAAGGCAGCTAAAGCTGCCTTTTTTAATGCTGATAAATATTAAATCGCTGCTAGCGCTTCAAAATCATCATCCGTCAGACTCATCAATGAATCAGCGCCCTTTTCAATCGTCTGCTTATGGCTCGCTGTACGAGGCAAAATCTTATCAAAGTAAAAACGCGCCGTAGCGACTTTACCGCGATAAAACACTTCGTCATTTTCTGCCAATTTAGTGTTGGCCAAAGTGCCCATACGACCCCAGAACCAAGCGAGTACGACATAACCTGAGTACATCAAAAAGTCCACGGAGGCTGAACCAATCTCATCATAGCTCTTGCCAGCTTGAGCACCGATAAAACCGACTAACTCAGTCCACTCAGCAATCATTTTCTGTAATGGCTCAGAGAACTCATCATCCATAGCTTCCAGGTCAGCACCAATCATGGCAATAAATTTGCCAAAGTTCGCGCCACCATCAGACATAATCTTGCGACCAAGAAGGTCTAATGATTGAATGCCGGTAGTCCCTTCGTACAAAGTAGCGATACGTGCATCACGCAGATTCTGCTCCATACCCCATTCACGGATATAACCGTGACCACCGTAAACCTGTACGCCGTGACTTGCCGCTTCCAAACCTACTTCAGTCATAAAACCTTTAGCGATAGGTGTTAGCAAAGCCAGGAGGTCGCTAGCTTCTTTAACCTGCTCTTCAGTACCCTGGAGTGCCTTATCGCCCTGCTGTGACAAGTAATAGATAAAGGCACGACAGCCTTCAGAGAAGGAGCGAATAGTCAGTAGCATACGACGTACATCCGCATGCACTATTAATTTATCTGCTGGCCGGTCTGGAGATTTTTTACCGGTTAAAGAGCGACCCGCTTCACGATCCAGGGCATAAGACATAGCACCCTGTAACGCCACTTCAGCGTGATTTAAACCTTGCATGGCAGTACCAATACGAGCGGTATTCATAAAGGTAAACATACATTTTAAACCTTCATTCTCCTTACCAACCAAAAACCCCTTGGCACCGTCAAAATTCATCACACAGGTCGCATTGCCGTGGATACCCATCTTGTGTTCCAGTGAACCACAGCTCACCGTATTACGCTCACCTACTGAACCGTCAGCAGCCAGATTAAATTTGGGTACGATAAACAGGGATATACCTTTGGTGCCCTTTGGCGCATCCGGCAATCGGGCTAGTACGATATGTATAATATTATCCGACATATCATGCTCACCTGAGCTGATAAAAATTTTGGTACCCGTAACGGCATAACTACCATCACCATTGGCTTCAGCTTTAGTGCGCAAGAAACTTAAATCACTACCACCCTGGGGCTCAGTCAAACACATGGTACCGGTCCAATCGCCGGAAACCAGTTTCATCAAATAGTCTTTTTGCAATTGCTCGCTGCCATGCTCAATTAATGTTTCACGACAACCCGCACTCAGGCCCGGATACATACTCCATGCGTGGTTGGCCTGACCCAGCATTTCTGACAACAACAGATCCATGCTGTTTGGCAGCCCCTGGCCACCAAACTGTTCTGGCATGGATAAACCGGGCCAACCGCCATCAATAAACTGCTGGTAGGCATCGGCAAAACCGCCAGGTGTTGTTACACCGTCCTCACTCCAGGTACAACCTTCTTCATCACCAATGCGGCGCAAAGGAGCCAGTGTCTGCTCACAAAATTTAGCACCCTCATCCAGAATCGCATCGCGTAATTCCTGATTTAATTCCTCTGCACCCGGCAGACTTGCATAGTGCTCATCCGCACCTAATAATTCATCAAATACAAAACGTATATCACGTAGTGGAGCTTTATAATCAGCCATTGTGTTACCTCAATCGATTTACTAAAATTTAATTAAAAAATAAGTACTACAACCTGTAAAAATCACTTATAAGTAATGCTTAACCTCTGCACGGGCAACCACCATGCGATGAACTTCATCGGGGCCATCGGCCAACCGTAGCGTTCTAGCGCCGGTATACATGGCCGCCAGAGGTGTCCACTGAGAAATACCCGCAGCACCATACATTTGAATCGCTTCATCAATAATTCTGCACGTGATGACTGGCACCATTGCCTTAATACCGGAAATATACACACGTGCTTCGCTATTGCCCAATACATCCATCGCTTTAGCTGCCTGCAATACCATTAAGCGACAGCTATTAATATCAATACGCGCTTTGGCGACGATATCAAAGTTACCACCTAACTTAATGATGGGCTTACCAAAGGCTTCACGGGACAAGCCACGCTTAATCATCATTTCAAGCGCCAACTCAGCCTGGCCCAGGGCGCGCATACAGTGGTGTATACGTCCTGGCCCTAAACGCCCTTGAGAAATCTCAAAGCCCCGCCCTTCACCTAATATCATATTATCCTTAGGTATACGGCAGTTATTAAAACGTAGATGCATATGGCCATGGGGAGCGTCAGGATTACCAAATACCTCCATACCTTCTAACACTTCAACACCGGGGTTATCCATTGGCACCAGAATTTGGCTTTGGCGTAAATACATTGGGGTTTCGGGATCAGCGTTGGTTTCAACCATCACGATCATAATGGCACAGCGACTATCACCGGCGCCGGAAATATAAAACTTCTCGCCATTAATGACCCACTCGTCACCGTCTAATACGGCGGAGGTGGCGATATTTTTTGCATCGGAAGAAGCCACATCAGGTTCTGTCATGGCATAGGCTGAACGAATTTTTCCGTCTAACAATGGAGTTAACCACTGCTCCTGCTGTGCAGGGGTTCCATATTTGGCTAACACTTCCATATTGCCGGTATCGGGTGCGGCACAGTTAAATACTTCTGGCGCTAAAAAGCTTTTACCCATTTCTTGAGCCAGATAGGCATAATCAAGATTGCTAACCCCTTCGCCATTCCAGTCTGGTAAAAAGAAATTCCACAAACCCTGGGCTTTAGCTTTAGCTTTCAAGCCCTCTAATATCTCGCTTTGACGATCACTTAAACGCCAGATATCTTCTTTGCAGGGAGAATTATGAAACTCATGTTCTAAAGGTGTGATCTCAGTTTCTATAAAGGTTTTAACTTGTTGTAAAACCTCAACAAAACTGTCGGAAATTTGTAAATTAAATAATTCACCAGAGGTGGACATACATGTTCTCCAGATTTAATGATAGCAATGCTGAGGCTTACAAGGATGCATTGGCCTTATTCACTACTAGTAAATATACCGTAATAACGGTCCAATAATAACTTAATGCCGATAATGACACAAGTTGTGACAATAGATAATATTGCATTATAATGCCTGTTAAATTGGGCAGCACCCATCGTCTTTTGGTCTTATATTGGCGGCTGAGCTGCCATGCTTGGCCCTAAGAAGTTATATTTTTAATCACTATTGTTTAAGGAATACCTATGAGCACTGATATTTTTAATCTTTCTGGAAAAATCGCCATCGTTACCGGCGCCAGTCGTGGCATTGGTGAAGAAATTGCCAAGCTACTCGCTGAACAAGGTGCCCACGTTATTGTGTCCAGCCGTAAAATTGATGGCTGCCAGGAAGTGGCCGATAAAATTATTGCTGCCGGCAACAGTGCTGAAGCTTTTGCCTGCCATGTGGGTGATATGGATAACATTACCGCGTTATTTGATTATGTTAAAAGCAAACATGGCACGCTGGATATTTTAGTTAATAACGCCGCTGCCAATCCGTACTTTGGTGATATTCTGGATACCGACCTCGGTGCCTATAATAAAACGGTTGATGTTAATGTTCGCGGCTATTTCTTTATGAGTGTAGAAGCAGGAAAAATTATGCGCGATACCGGCGGCGGCAGTATTGTTAACACGGCATCCATTAACGCTTTGCAGCCCGGTTTTTTGCAGGGTATTTATTCCATCACTAAAGCCGCTGTAGTTAATATGACAAAATCTTTTGCCAAGGAATGTGCGCGTCATAATATTCGTTGCAATGCCCTGCTGCCCGGTTTAACCAAGACTAAATTTGCCAGTGCATTATTTACTAACGATGATATGTATAAAATGGCGGTTGAAAACATCCCAATGCAGCGCCATGCAGAACCGCAAGAAATGGCCGGTACGGTTTTATATCTGGTCTCCGATGCCAGTAGTTATACCACTGGGGAATGTATTGTTGTCGATGGCGGCATAACCATATAGAAGTATCAATCTAAAGGGCTAACCACCAGCGAGATTGTAAAGTGAGGTTTTATGATTAATTTAATCAAACTTGTACTGTTCAGCCTGCTGGTTGCTCACCCTGCCCACAGCCAGATTAATACGGACAGCGTTGCCGCTCCCGGCGATGAGTGGCTCAGCCATGGTCGCGATTACAAAGAACAACGTTATAGCCCACAAACCGACATTAATACCAGCAATGTCAATAAATTGGGCTTAGCCTGGTCTTTTACCTTTCCCACCGACAGAGTGATGGAATCCACTCCGCTGATCCATCAGGGGATCTTGTATGTCACTACCCCCTGGAGTCACGTCTTTGCTATTGATGCCCGCACCGGCGAGCAACACTGGCACTTTAACCCCGAGGTTAACAAAGCCCATTTAATCAATAGTTGTTGCGGCCCTGCCAACCGCGGTGCTGCTCTTTGGAGCAGTGAAAACAAAACACTGGTTTTTGTTGGCAGTTTTGATGGCCGTCTTATCGCAATTGATGCCAGTAATGGCGAACAAGTATGGTCGGTACAAACCACACCATTAAACAGCCACTACACCATTACCGGCGCGCCGCGTATTGTGGATGGCAAAGTCATTATAGGTAATGGCGGCGCAGAACTCGGTACCCGTGGTTATATCACCGCCTACGATGCTGCCAGCGGTAACCAACTTTGGCGTTTCTATACGGTACCGGGAGACCCATCCAAACCTCAGGAAAGTCCTGCCCTTGAACAAGCGCTGGATAGCTGGAAAGGGGAATGGTGGAAGTATGGCGGTGGCGGCACAGTTTGGGATGGCATGGCCTACGACCCCGAATTAGACTTGCTCTATATCGGCACCGGTAATGGCTCCCCCTGGAACCGCGATGTTCGCAGCCCTGGTGGTGGCGATAACTTATACCTTAATTCCATTGTGGCCCTGCGCCCCGATACCGGTGACTATGTTTGGCACTATCAGGTCACCCCTAAAGATAATTGGGACTACACCGCAACCCAACAACTGGTACTGGCACAATTGAACCTTAATGGCGAACAGCGCAAGGTGATTATGCAGGCGCCAAAAAATGGCTTTTTCTATGTACTGGATAGAGCCACTGGGGAGTTATTATCGGCGGACGCCTATGCCCAGGTGAACTGGGCCAGTCATATTGATTTAACCACGGGCCGCCCGGTAGAAACCGCCGTTGCCAACTATCAGCAAACCGGCGGATCAATTATCTGGCCTGCCCCCTTTGGGGCCCACAACTGGCAACCTATGGCCTATAACCCCGAGACGCAGCTGGTCTATATCCCCAAACAGCACGCCCCCGGTATTTACAAAGCCGAACAAAAGTTCACTTACAAGCCCCACCGCTGGAACACCGCTACCGATTTTAGCGTCTATAGCCTGCCCGCTGACCCCATGCGAGCCAAAGCCGCCTCCGACGCTTCAATTCGTGGTTACTTAAGTGCCTGGGACCCTATTGCCAAACAGATGCGCTGGGAAGTCAAACACCCCCTCCTGGTTAATGGCGGCGTGCTGACAACGGCTGGCGGGCTGGTTTTCCAGGGTACAGGTTCCGGCGGTTTTCATGCCTATGATGCCAACCATGGCAAACGACTTTGGAGCTTTCAGGCCGACAGCGCCGTACTGGCTGGCCCAATAAGTTATGCCATTGATGGCGAGCAATATATTGCTGTTACCCAAGGTTCCGGTGGCAGCATAATGATGGGTATGGGTATTAAAAATACCACTATTAAAAACCCCAACCGCCTGTTAGTGTTTAAACTACAAAGCAAGCCCGCCAAACAAGTGGCAGCCACCGAAACACTCGCAACCGACATATTCAGGGCACCGCCACCGACCGTTAAACCTCACTCACTCAGTGAAGAAGACCTACACAAAGGTGCCCGCCTGTTTGAAAATAACTGCAGCTTTTGCCATGGCACCAGCGCCAATGGCAGTGACGTGGTGCCGGACCTGCGCTATATGAGCGAAGAGTCCCACCAGAATTTTCAGGCTATTGTCCTGGCTGGCCTGCTAACCCATAAGGGTATGGTTGGCTTTTATGCCAACCTCAGCCCTGAAGATGTCAATAACATCCACGGCTACCTTCGCCAGAGAAATGCAGACCTGCATAAAGAAATCACTATGGGCAGCCTATGGGACAAACTACGCTATTGGTTTTGGTTTTGCCTGAGTAAGCTGGTCGATATTTTCCCCGCAGTGGCCAACACCGAGCTCGGCCTCGCCACCGCCCTTCCTGAAGCCCCTGACGGCGCCAATAAAACCAAAGAATAAAGCGACATAACTGGCGTATTAGTTTTAATTAATCCTTCAAGCCGCCTAATCTGTCGCCTAATAGAAGCAGATTGTCAAACAGTGACTTTTAGAATATAATCCGCCAAAAGTGGCAGCTTAATTGATTTTAAGACCATTAAGCGACTTAAGTGTCACTATTAAAAAGCGCCATCATTAAACATCGCCAGAGTCAGAGTAGAGGCTTCACTATGATTGATAACAGTATCAAGCAATTAGGCCAAAAAATCGCTGCGCTGCGGATTGCCAAAAAGCTCAAGCAATCAGAATTAGCCTATGAAGCAGGAGTCTCTGAACGCACCCTACAGCGTTTGGAGGCTGGCGATATCATCAAGTCCGATGGCTTGCTTAAGGTTGTTATGCAGCTAGGGCGGCTGGAAGAGTTACTCGCCACACTAGACACCCCCGAGTTCTCCCCCTATGACATGGTCGCCAGCACTAGAGCCAAATACTCAGCGGGCACCCAGTCACATAAAACCAGAGTAAGGCACAGCAAACAAGATAAGCTCAGTAAAACCAGAAGCAAGAACGCCACCATCGTGTGGCCCGAAGACCAATCATGAACGCCGGTGAGGTTACTTTATGGGGAGCCACAGTAGGCTTTGTGGCCTGGGACCCCAAAAAAGGCGCCGCGGCGTTTGAATACGATCGCGGGTTTCAAGACATGGGCGTTGAACTGGCACCTATGATGATGCCTCTCAGCAATGAAGTGTACAGCTTCCCTACCCTCAACACCGACACCTATAAGGGCCTGCCCGGTATGCTGGCGGATTCGCTGCCCGATAAATTCGGTAACGATGTTATCAACCAATGGTTGGCAGAAAACGGACGCACCCCCGACTCATTTAATGCGGTAGAACGACTGATGTACGTCGGCACTCGCGGTATGGGAGCGTTAGAATTTCAACCCGCCATTTATGAAAATAGCAGCGTAGAGCTGTCATTAAATATCGAAGAACTGGTAGCCCTGTCATCCACCATACTCACACTAAAAGAAGCCCAACAGTTTGAATTAACCAGCGGCAATGCCGCCAGTAACGTAGCAGGCTTAAGTAAAATTTTAGCGGTAGGAACCTCTGCCGGTGGTGCCCGCGCCAAAGCTATTATCGCCTGGAATGAAAGCACTCATCATGTTCGCTCAGGGCAAATTGATGCGGGTGACGGCTATAGCTACTGGCTGCTGAAATTTGATGGCGTAAGTAATAATAAAGATAAAGAACTGGCCGACCCCAAAGGCTATGGTCGTATCGAATACGCCTATCACCTGATGGCCCGCGATGCCGATATTGAAATGACTCAGTGCCGGCTCATGGAAGAACATGGCCGGGCGCACTTTATGACCAAACGTTTTGACCGCACAGAAGATGGCCAAAAACTGCATATGCAATCGCTCTGCGCTTTGGGCCACCACGATTTTAACAGCCCGGGAAGTACTTCCTATGAACAAGCTTTTTTAATGTGTAATAAGCTGGGCTTAGGTATGGCCGCTAAAGAGCAACTGTTTTTACGCATGGTCTTTAATGTACTGGCTTATAACAGGGACGACCATAGCAAACAGATTTCGTTTTTGATGGATAAGTCCGGGCAATGGCAACTTAGCCCAGCCTATGATGTAACCTACTCCTTTAATCCCAATGGTGAATTTACTAACAGCCATCAAATGACGATTAACCGCAAGCGTAAAGATATTAACAATGAAGATTTTCTCAGCGTTGCCAAACGGCAAGGCCTGAATACCAGTGCCGCCAAAAAACTAATTGAAAACGTTAGGGCTGCAACGGCACAATGGCATAACTACGCTAATATCGCCGGCGTTGATGACAGAAAGAGAATAATGATCGGTGAACTAATTAGCCCAACGTAAGATGACAACATCAAGGAAACCCGTCTTGCTACTCTCACCTGAAACGATAGACCCTGTTCCGGAGCCCGAAGGACTAGCGCGACGTATTAACCTGCCCCTACTGATTTTTTATGGCCTTGGCACCATATTGGGTGCCGGTATTTATGTACTGGTTGGCAAGGTCGCTGGCAGCGCCGGTATGCTGGCCCCTCTCGCTTTTATTGTTGCAGGTGTTATCGCCTGGCTAACCGCTATGAGTTACAGCAAGCTGGCGGTATTGTTCCCACAAAGTGCTGGCGAAGCGATTTATATTGAACATGGTTTTCAACAGCAATGGCTCAGCATGGCGGTTGGCCTATTAATTATCCTGACCGGCATTGTTTCAGCAGCAACTTTAACCCGGGGCTTTATCGGTTACTTTGTGTTACTGGTGCCGGTTAATGAAACTTTCGCTATGGTCGCAGCCCTGGTTCTACTGACGGCACTGGCAGCATGGGGTATTGCCGAATCATTAACCATGGCGGCATTGGTCACCCTGATAGAAATAGCCGGTCTGGTTATTGTGTTAGTCTTTTGCGGTGACAGCTTGCAGCAACTCCCGGTTAAAGCTCCGGATTTATTGATCCCCTCCTCTGCGGCGCAAGTGGCCGGTATTCTCTCCGGCGCATTTTTAGCCTTTTATGCCTTTATCGGTTTTGAAGATATGGTCAATGTGGTGGAGGAAGTCAAACAGCCTGAAACCACTATGCCAAAGGCGATTTTCTGGGTAGTGGTTATATCGACCGGCTTATATGTGCTGATAGCCCTGGTTGCCACACTGTCATTACCACTGAATGAGCTGGCGCAGAGTAAAGCCCCCTTAGCCGAACTGTTATCCAGTAAAAATGCAGTAGCTGCAAAAGTGGTTGCGGTAATCAGTGTACTAGCGATTGTAAATGGCGTGTTGATTCAAATTATCATGGCATCCCGGGTCTGTTATGGCCTGTCAAAACGCTTTGGTGGGCCACACTATTTACATCGCGTCTCATCGATTACCAAAACACCCGTTATTGCCACCTTGCTGATCGCAGCGCTGATACTGGTCGCAGCGTTAAGCTTCCCTTTAACGGCGCTGGCCAAATTTACCAGCTTTATTATTTTAATTATTTTTAGTTTGATTAATTTTGCGCTATGGAAAATGCATAGGAATCATTACCAGGCTATAGACCCTGTAGCGGTGCAGCAGATCAGCCGATTGCGCAGCTATCCTTTATTGGCTGGCAGCTTATGCCTTGCCCTATTGCTATTCCAGGTTAGCTATTAGCGACTACCTCGGTTGAGCAGGGTGCTATTTGAAAGGGCGCTCTTTAAAACAGAGGGCAGCACCAGCATTGTTGGCGTAAATAACAATGTTAAAACCGTAGAAAATGCCAGCCCATTAACAATGGTCAACGCCATCGGCGACCAGAAAGACGCGACGATGCCATCAATAAGAATATTGCGATTGATCAGGTCAATGCTGGCACCATTAGCCAGGGGCAACAGCCCAATCACCGTGGTCAGGGTTGTTAGCATCACCGGTCTAAAGCGCAGCTTGGCCGCGTGCATTGCCCGTTTGGCAATGTTCCAGTCGGGATGCGCAGCCTCAAGCCGGTTAAAGGTATCTATCAGCACAATATTGTTGTTCACAACAATGCCCGCCAGAGCCACTATCCCCACACCATTCATAATCATGCCAAAAGGCACCTGAGTAATTATCAAACCTAGCATAACGCCCGCTGCCGACATCACCACAGCAGAAATAATCAGGAGAGCTTGATAGAAACTATTAAACTGGGCAACCAGAATGATCAACATCAAAAATAGAGCAAGACCAAAGGCCAGGCTCAAGAAAGCCTGTGACTCATCCACTTCTTCACTAGCGCCCCTAAATCGATAGTCCAACTGCTGATCGATTCCCTCGGACTCTAACCACTGTGAAATTTCAGCCACTTTATCGGCGACAAAAACACCCTCTTCTGTGTAGGCAGATACGTTGATCACTTCAACCCCATCAATCCGCTGTACAACGTCCACGCGCGGTTTAGGCTCTATGGTGACAAAACTGGAAACCGGCACAGAACCATTAGGCGTGGAAACACGCAGATGCCTCAATGCCTCTATCGAGCGGTCTTTGGCCGGGTAGCGCAAACGGATTTCCACTTCTTCGTCCGCATCATCTGGACGGTATTCGCCCAAATAAACGCCCTCAGTCACCATCTGAATCACTTGCCCAACCTGAGCCACGTTGATCCCCAACATTGCCGCACTCGGTTTATCGACAATAAACTGCCATTCGATACCTGGCAGTGACAGCGTATCCTCCACATCTCTCAGACCTTCAACGCCATCAAAAAATTGTCGTGCGCGCCGCGCAGTCTGGTGAAGTAGAGGCCGGTCTTCCGATGTCAGTTCAAGCTGGATATCTTTTCCAATCGGAGGCCCACCCTGAATTTTATCGACCTGGACAATAATTCCGGGGATTGCCGCGGTCAGTGTCCGAATCTCATCCAGGACTTCATTCATTGATTTGTCCCGTTGTGTCGGGTGCAAAATCTCAATAAGCACTGGTGCAATCTGATCACGGGCAGCGGAGCCACCCGTCATAAAACCAAAGCCACCGGTGCTGACATAGTAGCTAACCATCTCATCTACTTGTGCAAGCTTATTTTCAACTTGCTTTGCCATTGCCAGTTTTTCTTCAACCGTCAGGTTGCCTTGCGCACGTATAGATACAGTGGCCATAACGTCTTCAGAGTCGGCAAAAAACTCAATACCCGGGCCAAATTTTCCGTAACACCAAAAAATGCTGACTAGCAAAAACACCATCAAGGCTGAAGCCTTCACCGGGCTATTCAGACAGCGATTCAGCCCCCCCAGATAAACCTTGCGGATAGCTGAAAATTCGACGGCATCTTCAGCCTCTTCTGCAGAGCGTTTTTCTGCTCGCCGGCGATGCTTATCGGACATAAACATCGAGCCTACAATCGGCACCACCACCAGGGAGAAAATCAATGACCAGATCAACACAGAAAAAACTGTTTTTGGCAGGTAGGACATAAATTCACCGGTCACTCCCGGCCAGAATGCCAGCGGTAAAAATGCAGCCAACGTGGTCAGCGTAGAAGCAATAATAGGCACTGACATACGCTGCACAGAACCAAGATAGGCATCTATCGGCGACAGGCCATCCTGCATTTTGCGCTCTGCATATTCAACCACAACCAGAGCGCCATCAATCAACATACCCAACGACAGCAGCAGGCCAAAGATCACCATAAAGTTAATGGAAAAGCCCAGCAGGTAAACAACAATAAAGGCACCCAGTAGCGAAAACGGAATACCAAAGCCGACCAATATCCCAGAGCGCAAGCCAAGTGAGGCAACAACCAGCACCATGACTAACGCCATAGCTGCAATGATGTTACCGGTTAATTCGTCGACGGTGTTTTGGGTGAACTCGGATATGTCCAAAACAAATTCCACTGTAATGTTTGCCGGAATCCGGTCTTGCTTGTCCGCCACCATTTGCCGAACAGCCTGAACTGTATCCACCGTATTGGCTTTCAGTCTTTTATTAATCTCCAGCGCCAGCGTCGGTTTGCCATTAACCCGACCAAAGCCCTCAGCATCTTTAAAGGTTCGCCTGACATCGGCAACCTGTTCAAGCGTAATCACACCTTCCGGCGAAGATTTGACCGGCAGCTTGCGAATGTCATCAATGTCCTCGATCAGACCCGGCACTTTAACGCCAAAATTGCCATAGCCCGCATCGAGATCACCCGCCGGAATCAATAAATTATTCTGCTGCACAGTACTGAGTAATTCATTGGCGGAGATGCCAAAATACTCAAGCCGCGCCGGGTCGATATAAATCTCAGCAACTTCCTCGCGGGCACCTTTTAGCTTGACGGAAAGCACATCGGAAATACCCTCAAAGTCCTGCTGGAAAGATTTGGCCAATTGAAACAATTCGCGTTCAGAGGCGGTATCGCTGCTGAAACTGACCACCACAACCAGCGCCGATTGGGCGACGGCTTCTTCAACGACAGGCTCTTCAGTATTATCAGGAAATTCTGCTTTTGCCCGATCGACAACCTCACGGGCATTGCGAACAGCGGTGTCGATATCGACATTGGTATCGAATTCAACCACCGCATAGGCCATATTTTCCCGGGCTGTTGCCGTTATCTCAACAACGTCTTCGAGGGTCTTAAGCTCCTGTTCAAGAGGCTTGATCAACAGGCGGGAGCCATCTTCTGGTGAGATACCTTGATGCACAACCTTAATAATAACGAAGGGGGTCTTCACACTGGGGAAGCTTTCTATGGTCATTGATCCACGGGCGATCAGTCCAGCCAGAAGGACAAAGGCAATCATAAGAAGGCTCGCCTTATGCTGGCGAATCGCTAAGCGCAAAAATCCCGACATCCCTTATACTTCCCTCAACTACCCGATGGCTTGGTGGCAGGCGCTTCCATGGCCGGAGTATCACTCTCTACTATTGCCGCATCCGCTGCCTGTCTTCTGGACACTTTTACCTGTTCTCCAATACCGACATATTCATGGCCGGAAATAACAACATCAACCTTGCCAGGAAGACCCGTGACCCAAACGGACTCAACCTCATCAGCAACAATTTGCACAGGGTAATAACCCACGGTTTGATCTGTCTGTAGTGTCTTTATAATCAACTGCCCCTGCGTACCCAGAGATAATACAGAGGCTGGAACAGCGTGTGCTGTTATCTGTTTTAGCGTTATTGTGGCTCTACCCGTCAAATCGGCGAGTATCTCGTTACCGGGGTTGTCAAACACCGCCTCTACCTTGAACGCTCGGCTCTGCTGGTCTGCTTTCGCACTGCGAAACACAACACGACCTTCTCGCACTCGGCCATCGGCAAGCGCAATTTCCACGGTGCCTTGAGGGTCAAGCTTGATAATTTCTTTTTCCGAAACCTGGAAAACCACTTTAAGCGGATCCAATTGCAAGAACTCAGCAAAAATCTGCCCCCTCTGGAGATAGTCGCCCACTTCGTAAAAACGCTCATTCAAAACACCGTCAAATGGCGCTTTTAAATCCACGCGGGAGAGCTCTATTTTGGCGGCATCCAATAGTGTTTTCGCCGAGTCAACATCGAATTTTTTGCGCGCAATTTCTGCATCCGAAAGCAGATCTTTTGTTTTCAACTCAAGGGCGCCTTGGTACTCGAGCTGAACCTGCTCAACCAATGACTGGGCTTCAACCACCCTGAGCGCTCTTTCCTGGATGCCAATTTTGCCGACCAGCGTACCTTGTTTTACTTCTGTACCTTCAGCCACACTCGCTGCAACCAGGGGACCTTCGGTCTCGGCTCGCAGGTGCACCAGCCTGAAGGGTTCAGTTCGGGCGTTAAACATCAGCGAAGGTTGATAGTGCTCAGCGGTCGAAGTAGCTACTTCGACATGGGTTAAAAAGTTATCGGTATTTTCTTTCTCGACAGACTCGTCATTGCCGATTAATAGGCCTGAAAGCAACCAGGCCAGAACCACGACGAGCACAATTAAGGCGTATCGAACATTTTTACTCACACCGTTTCCTTTTTGTTGCGGTATTTTCTGAAGATAGACACAAGCACCCAGCCAATCGGGTTTGCATGCTTGCGCAGTATATAATACGTGAAGAGTAAATACTCCTTTCATTTGCATCGAATTGCATTAGAGACTTCAGAGGCAAAAATCTCCACCTCTGTACTACTTATTGGTGGCGTATTTAGCTTCTACCTGATCAATGTTCGTCCAAAGCGGCTAACAGCGCCTTCTCGAGTAAACCCCTGGCTTGGGTTGTATAGGCATAGATACAGGCATGAACTGAAGCTTCTTTCCAATTATTGGCACCGCATTGCTGGCTGTATTCTTCAAAGGCATTAAGCGAGCGAATTAGCTCTGTAAGGTGGGAAGGACATTTGCAAGTTATAGAATTACTTTTACTGGCCGCTTCCGTCAAGGCCTGCTCGGAAAAGTAATTCGGGATGGTGGCGGGCAGTGGCAAATTGAATTTTCGGCTGCTATCAAATAAACCAGAGATATAGGTTTGCTCTTTTTTTGCCCTGCTTGTAAAGGTATCGATTAATTCCAGGTTAATTGGCGCATCGTTGGCGTATATTCCCTCTTTACTCAACTGTTCTTTCGCAGTAGTACTGAGAGTCGGATGATGAAAAAAAATACTACAGCCCTGCTGTTTGTAATATTTAAGCTTAGCCAGTGTTTGCTGGCTGATTTTTTCAGCCTGAAGCAACAGTATTTTGGCGGAGGCATTTTCAGTAGATGTGTTTAACCATTGTTCAACTGAAACAGCTGGAAACTCAACAGCTAAAGCGGGGTATCGATTAGGATGTTTGTTAAACAATTGAGTAAAATCTTTACCAATCACAACGGTATTAAAAGACTGGCTTACTTCAATGCTTTCATTGGCGGGTTTATTGGAAATGAGTGTTAGTGTCTTCTGCGGCAGAGCTGCTATATCTTTAATTCTCATACCGCTATCAACCAGCTGCTTAACCAGAAACAGATGATCCAGGTCGACTTTACTGTATTCGCGCTGGCCGCCTTCGGTGCGTCTGGAAGGGCCAAGACCATGCCGGCGCTCCCACATTCTCAGGCAATGGGCCGATATACCGGTTAGTCTGGAGACAACACCAATACTGTAGGAAGCTTGTTGAAGATTTTGCTTGCTGTTCACTGGAAAATGCCTAAGCCTGTGTTTTTACAGTAACTATACAGGTAGGTTTACGCAGCAAGGGCTTATTCAGATCATTGAGTCAGCCATAGCCCATCTTTTATATCAACTTGCTGGCTTTCGACCAGCTCTCTTAGCTCGGCCAGTATTTTTTTCTCAATCTGCCGGACCCTCTCGCGGCTTAGGCCGATATTGCTGCTAACTATCTCCAGTGACTGGGCAGGTACGCCCTTAAGCCCAAAGCGATGGATTAAAATAAACGCTTCTCTGTCAGTCAATGTGGTTAGTAGCTGGTCTACCACAGTTTTTAGCTCACCTTCCCAAACCTGCTCTTCAACCTCCTGATCCGCATCTGCGATCACACCCGACAAGGTCATCTCCTGGTCCCGGTCCAATAGCGGCTGGTCAAGGGACAGCGCGAAGTTGTTTAATTCAAGCAGCGTTTTAACCCGAGACTCTGATAAATCACAGCTGGATGCCACCGAGACAGGATTAACCACACTGCCTTGGCTTTGTAAATCAGTGGCTGTGCGACGCAACACGTTTAAATCAGCGATGGTGGATGTCGGCAGGCGCATAAACCCTTTATGACGCACCGGTGCCAATCGGGTTTTTGCATCGACCCAATTATAGGCATAGGTAGAAAAACGATAACCTGACTGGGGGCGGTATTTTTCTATCGCTCGAATTAGGCCAAATACTCCCTCTTGAAATATATCCGGAATTTCACCAGGTGACAGGCTATGTTTTTTGGCTACATGATAAACAAGCCGGAGGTTATGATGCACCAGATAATTTCTGCACTTGTAATAGTTTTTAACCAGGGTTAATAAACGTTTTCCGGGAGTGCCTTTTTCTTCTCGCACCTTGCTAACACCAGACTCAGGAATAGCAGCAAGATAGTTGGAAAAAGCCTTTAAATAAGAGGAGCACTGCCCCGGCTGGCTAATAGCATACTGCGACTGGGCAATGGCGAGAATTAATTGATGGGGCCAGTCAATCAACGTTAGCTCTGTGATGTCAACAATATCCGCAGGACCATCGTTTAAACGTTCAATACGACGGGCCAAATCAGCTACCTGGGGCTTTCCGTCCAAGGATTTAATAATCTGCTTTATATCCGTCATTAACAGGCGATGCTCACTAGTGCGCAAGCCCAGATCCAGAGGGTTTTTATCGGAGGCTACGGAAGTCAGGTAAGTTGTAAACCATTCACGGCCCGATGAGTCCCGCAGCAATTCAAGCACTAACTGCTGCACCAAATCACCCAACCAGGTAAAATGTTTTTTCTCCTCCTGCTCTGAAAGCTGGGTGGAAGATCTGAGGCTCTCATGGATAGCCGCCAATGCATCCCTTGGCTTATCTTTATCGTCATTTAAGACTAAAGACACAGGGAGCGACGCCTCTTCACTAAGAGGCTGCCATTTATCTGTAAAACCTACCGTAGGTGTTAGTAAGTTATCGCTATCAATCCACATAATTAATGACTTAAAGGTTAATTACTGAAGGGTTAATGACTAAACGCTTAATGACTATTCAGTTGTAAAATAACCGAATTCGTTACCGCATAGATAGATGCAGACAGGTGAATACCTAGACATTAATTCGTCAGGTATTTAGCAAACAATGACTAGTAATCTGGTATACAGAAGCTCATTGATAAGCAGTGCAGCTAAAGATAGATTATCATTAGGGTAAATTTACCGAAGTAATAGACTATGCTGACATTTTCCAATACCTATCAAGATCTCGGCGATGCATTTTATCAACGTATTCATCCTGCTGCCGCCTCTAACCCCACACTACTGTTATGGAATTCAGCACTAGCTGAAAGGCTGGCTATTGCCCCGCCCCTGACCGAAGACACGGACTTACAAGCCCGGTTATTTTCTGGCAATCAATTAGTCGATGGCTCAGACCCTATAGCACTGGCCTATTGCGGGCATCAGTTTGGTCAGCTCAATCCACAACTGGGTGATGGCCGTGCGCACCTCTTAGGCGAAGTGTTAGACCAGCACCAGCGGCGCTTTGACATCCAACTGAAAGGCTCAGGCCGCACCCCCTTCTCCCGTGGTGGTGATGGCCGCTGTGCACTGGGGCCAGCTCTGCGGGAATATATTATGAGTGAGGCTATGTTTTTTTTAGGCGTGCCTACTTCCCGCTGTCTTGCGGTAGTCGCCACCGGCGACCCGGTTTACCGTGAAGAAGAAAAGCCCGGCGCAGTAGTAACTCGCGTAGCGGCCAGCCATATTCGTGTTGGCACTTTTGTTTATTTTGCGATTCGCGAAGATCTGCAATCACTGCAAGCACTGTTGGATCACTCGGTTGCGCGGCACTACCCTGAAATTAATCGGCAGACCGATGGCAACAAAGCGCTGTTATTTTTACAGGCAGTTATCGAACAACAAATCCTGTTAGTGATTGAATGGATGCGCGTGGGTTTTATTCACGGCGTTATGAATACCGATAATATGGCCATTTCCGGTGAGACGATTGATTACGGCCCCTGCGCTATGATGGGCGCTTATGACCCCGCAACGGTTTACAGTTCTATTGATACGCAAGGGCGCTACGCCTTTGGCAATCAGCCTAATATTGTGCGGTGGAATATGACTCGCCTGGCTGAAAGTCTGCTAACGTTAATCCACCCGGAGCAGAAAAAAGCGGTTGAGCTGGCTGAATCGATATTAAAACTTTTCCCGGAAAAATTTGAACAAGCTTATTTTTCTATGCTGGGGAAAAAACTGGGAATGGCTGATACTGACAGCGAGTTGGCTACCGAACTATTGCAAACTATGCATAGAGATAAGCTCGACTATACCGAAACATTTTTGCAACTAACGCAATCGCTGGACAATCCGGATATTGCTGAACATCTTGCGGAAAAACTGGGCGACTGGTATATGCGCTGGCGCGACGGAAGTTCTCCGGACCAGGAGTTAATGAAACAAAACAACCCAGTAGTTATTCCCAGAAACCATCACATCGAACAAGTACTGGCAAGCTGCGAGGCAAGCGGCAATGCCGACGCAGCAAAAGCCATCTTGGCCGTGTTACGCTCGCCCTATAGCGCTATTGCCGGCACTGCACATTACCAGGACTTACCAGTGGACGCCGATGCCGGCTACCAAACCTTTTGTGGCACCTGAACAACCCAACCTCATTCCCGCAAGCCCCCGTCATTCCCGCGAAGGCGGGAATCCAGTGCTGTCAATTTCCGCTTTAGCGGAAATAACAGCATAAACATGCAGTCTGGATTCCCGCCTTCGCGGGAATGACGATAGTCATGGCCTGCCCCATCTACTCACCCAATATCAAGTTAAAGTCACATTAGCCTGCGCTGCTGCAATGCGGGCAACCGGTACCCGGTAAGGGCTGCAGCTTACATAATCCAGACCCAACTCATGGCAAAACTGTATTGACCTTGGGTCACCGCCATGCTCACCGCAGATGCCGTATTTAATACCTTCTTTGGCTTCCCGGCTATCTTCAATGGCCATCTTCATCAGCTTGCCAACGGCCCGTTGGTCAAGACTAACAAAAGGATCATCTTCCACTAAATTGCGGTCCAGATAGTCCGGGACAAATTTACCCACATCATCGCGGGAAAACCCGTAAGTCATCTGGGTTAAGTCATTGGTACCAAAACTCATAAACTCTACAGAATTGGCTAAACGCTCCGCACCTAAACAGGCGCGCGGGGTTTCCATCATGGTGCCAATTTTATAGGGGAATGAAACTGACTCTTTCTCTAACACTGAAATAATGCCGCGCTCAATAATTTGGGTAATGGCTCGAATTTCACGGACGTTGACCACCAGTGGAATCATAATTTCCGGGCTGGGGTTATAACCAGCCTTGTGGGCCAATACCGCAGCCTCGGCAATAGCCTTCACCTGCATTTCAGTAATTTCCGGATACACAATAGACAAGCGGCAACCACGGAAACCGAGCATGGGGTTCACTTCTTGTAAGCTTTGCACAATCTCGCGCACTTTATCAGCGGGCTTGCCCAGGCGAGCCGCCAGCTCAACCAACTCCTCTTCCCCATGGGGTAAAAACTCATGCAGTGGTGGATCTAACAATCTAATAGTGACTGGCAGGTCATGCATTTCTTTAAATAAGGCCAGCATATCTTCCCGCTGAAAAGCCAGTAACTGATCAAGGTAACCCTGGCGCTCTTGCTTGTCTTCAGAAAGAATCATGCCACGCATAATATCGATACGGGAAGCATCAAAGAACATATGCTCGGTACGACATAAGCCTATACCCTCTGCACCCAGCTCTCGCGCTTTGGCTGCATCTTCCGGAGTTTCGGCATTGGCACGTACTGCTAAGCGACGGTATTTATCCGCCCAGGATAATAAGGTCTGGAAATCATCATTGGCGCTGGCTTCAGTTTTTGGAATATCACCCAGCATCACTTCACCGGTAGAGCCATCCAGCGTAATTTCATCCATACGCTTCATGACCACACCCTCATCGGTAGTTGCAGTGCCCGCTTGGTAATCAATGGTTAGTTCACCACAACCGGTAATCGCACAAACACCCATACCACGAGCCACAACAGCTGCGTGTGATGTCATCCCACCCAACTCAGTCAGAATGCCTTCTGACACTTTCATACCGTGAATATCTTCCGGGGTGGTTTCGCGGCGCACCAGAATCACTTTATTACCGGCGGCGGCAACCTCAACGGCTTCATCCGCAGAAAATACTATCCTGCCAGTGGCACCACCAGGACTTGCTGGCAAGCCTTTGGCGACGATATCGGTTTTGGCATTGACATCAATCATGGGGTGCAAAAAGGCATCCACATGTTCCGGCGACACACGCATCAGGGCTTCTTTTTCCCCGATTAAACCTTCATTTACCATATCCACAGCAATTTTTACTGACGCCCTGCCCGTGCGTTTACCACTACGGGTTTGCAACATATAGAACTTACCTTCCTGCACGGTAAACTCCATATCCTGCATATCCTGGTAGTGTTGCTCAAGACGTTTTTGCGTTTCAAATAATTGCTGGTATACCTCGGGCATTTGTTGCTGCAGGTGGCTAATGGGCAATGGCGTGCGAATACCTGCCACCACATCTTCACCGGCGGCATTAGTCAGGTACTCGCCGTAAAATTCATGATCACCCGTAGATGGGTTACGCGTAAACGCCACACCAGAACCGGAGTCATCACCAAAGTTGCCAAACACCATGGCCTGTACACAGACAGCCGTACCCAGGCTGGCGGGAATATTATTCATCTCGCGATAGAAAATTGCCCTTGGCGTATTCCAGGATAAAAACACTGCAGCAATCGCTTCTTTTAACTGCACCGCAGGATTTTGTGGAAAATCAACCAACTTTTTAAAAATGGCAATAATCGCCTGCCAGTCTTGCGCCGTCATTTCAACATCCAGCGTTTTATCATGGGCCTTTTTATATTTCTCGATTTCATGCTCAAACTGCTCGCCATCCGTCTCTAGTACTACATCGGCATACATCTGGATAAAGCGGCGGTAGGAGTCATAGGCAAAACGGGGGTTATTGGTTTTTTTGGCCAACCCCTCGGCAATTTCGTCATTCATACCGAGGTTTAAAATGGTATTCATCATACCGGGCATTGAAACCGGCGCCCCGGAACGGACTGAGAAAAGTAGTGGGTTGTCAGGGTCACCAAAACTCGCCCCCATTTTTTCCTCTACCAAACGCAGGGCTACGTTGTACTCGGTTTCCAGGTGCCTGGGTAGTTTATTACCGGACTCGAAGAACTCACGGCAAGTCGGTGTGGTGATAACAAAACCAAAAGGAACCGGCAAGCCCATGGCGGTCATTTCACAGAGGTTAGCCCCCTTGCCACCCAGCAGGTTACGATCATCTTTTGAACCTTCATTAAACAGATAAACCCGTTTAGCCATACCCTAAGACCTTCTAGTGAGAAATTTTGAGGGCACAACTATAGAGATTATTGTCAGCGCTAACAATACTAAACTGGCAGCAGGAAATACCAAAAGCCTTATCATGGCTTGTCATTGCAGGAGGGATTGTCGATCAATGGTTACAAGGTTACTATGGTGTCTTATATCTTGTTCCCAGCCCTATTTAATATGCCAACAGATAACTTTGACCCCCCACTGAAATTAACCATTGGCCGCTTTGTTAGATTCTGGCGCGAGGTACATGGCCTCAGCCAAGAGGAATTAGCCTTTAGGCTGGATAGCTCCCAGCGGCATATCAGCCGGATTGAAGGGGGCAGCGGTCGCCCCAGTGAAGCTATGGTAAAAGATATTGCCACCGTTATGGAATTGGGCCAGCGGGACAGTAATCACCTGTTAATCGCCGCCGGTTATGCCCCCATCGTTAAGCAGGTGGACTTCCATGCCCCTGAACTAAAGTGGTTGCGCAAATCCATGGTGATGACGCTGCGGGCACTGGACCCCTACCCCACAGCTATACTCGACAGTTCTGGTAATTTCTTAATGGTCAACCGCGGCTGGGTTGGCTTTTATCAACACAACATAGACCCAAAAAACCTGAAACAGATAACCAATTATTATGATTTTATTTTTAGCCGCGAAGGGGCCGGGAATATTATCAGTAACTGGGAAAATACCTTGTCAGTTATCTTAATGTCGCTGACACAGCTGGGGTTATTTAGCAACAAAGAGGCAGATATCGCCCTTGTCCAAAAGTTGGCTCAGCACCCCAGTGTGCCCGAAGACTGGAAACAGCGGGCAGCGCAACTAGAGCCTATGGCAAGTTATAGAGTTCAAATGCAAATTGATAATGCGCTACGGCGCTTTTTTAGTGTCATCAGCACGGTTGGAGCGCTGGGGCCTAATGCCTTTGTCTCGGAACCGAATTTATCGATCCAGACCTTATACCCGGAAGATGAAGATTTTGATATTTCGTCGTTTCTGGACGACAAGCTGGAGCATCCGCTGTTGTTTTACTAAATCAATAGTACTCAATCAGTAATACCAAACTAATAAAGAGCCAATCTATGGACCCCTTGAGCCAGGGCGTATTGGGCGCCACACTACCGCAAACCCTTAGCCAGAAAAAACATATTGTCGCCGCCACATTATTTGGTGCCCTGTCAGGTATGGCCCCTGATCTTGATACATTAATCCGCTCGAGTACTGACCCTTTATTGTCGCTGGAATTTCACCGCCAGTTTACCCACTCGCTGTTTTTTATCCCCTTTGGTGGTTTTATTTGTGCACTGGTATTTTATTGTCTATTGGCCAGGCGCTGGCACATCAGCTTTAAACTGACTTACCTGTTTTGCACCCTGGGCTATGCCACCCACGGTTTACTCGACGCCTGTACCAGCTACGGCACACAGTTATTATGGCCCTTGAGTAATGAGCGCTTTGCCTGGAATACCATCTCTATTGTTGACCCGCTCTTTACCATTCCGCTGGTTATTCTGGCGTTTTTTGCCGTTAGCAGAAAAGCGCCGCTATTTGCCAGAATAGCCCTGTGCTGGATTATCGCCTATCAAAGCCTTGGGGCTTTTCAACACTACCGTGTCAGCCAAATAGGTGAACAACTGGCCGAACAACGAGGCCATAGGCCAATCCGCTTAGAGGTAAAACCCAGCTTTGGAAATTTATTATTGTGGAAGGTCATCTACGAGATTGAGGATGGCTACTTTACCGATGCGGTGAGGGCCGCGCCCACACCAACGGTTTACCCCGGTAAATTTATTCCCAAGCTCGATATTGAGCGAGACCTGCCATGGCTGGATAAGGCATCACAACAAGCCAAAGACCTGGCTCGCTTTGAGTGGTTTTCCAAGGGATTTTTAGCATTGGACCCCAACAACCCGGTGCGGGTGATCGATATGCGTTACTCGTTAGTTCCTAATGAGGCCACCGGGATGTGGAGTATTTGGCTAAATAAGGAGGCCGCTAAAAGCGACCATATCGTTGTGATGCCAGACCGGGATACATCGGGGCCTCGCATGGAAACCTTTAAGAAAATGATATGGAATGAGCTGGATATCCTGGAAACGGTAGCTGTACCCTAGTTATACCCAAGTACAAAATGCTTACAATCTTCTTGCAAATTCTCAAGCACTATTTTGTTCTGTTTTTTGTGCTGTTGACTCTCTGGTCGCGATTTTATTAAAACCAGCGGTGCATCACTCCAGGGAGCTGCACCTTCAACGGAGCGCCCGTTAGACGACTTTCTTTTAAACTTAACTGCCATACTGGCTAATGCTTTCATAGCTCTACCTCAAATACTTGCCCGCTATTCGTCAGGTCTATGCCGACTTTACTCGCTAGTGACGCTTTAAATATAGGCGTATATTTCAGTTTTGTGAAATTATGGAAAAAATAACGGTATCTGTGGGCAAGTGCCAGCTCGCTGAATAAATAAGCAGGCAAAAGCGCCTATTAAGTCGAAACCTCCTGCATTCTTGACTACGCTTAAACCATCACCCTCATTGATTAATGGAATATAAAAACATTATGTCGAAGCAATTTATCGATAGTGAATTTTCCCCCGGGGGCCTATTAGGCGTACTGTCCAAGCGTGAAGTGACGCACCTGCTCGATACCAGCCAGGGGGGCTTGTATACCCTGTTCCGCAATTGCTGTTTGGCGGTGTTAAATTGCGGCAGTCATACTGATGACAGTAAAGCCTTGTTAGACCAGCATAAAAACTTTGATATCCGCATTTTGCAGCAAGAGCGAGGCATCAAACTGCAAGTGTTCAATGCACCCGCAGACGCCTTTGTTGGCGGTGAAATTATTCAAGGGATTCGTGAGCATCTGGCGGCGGTGGTTCGGGATATTCTTTATGCTGCCGATTTAATTCAACGATTTGACAGCAGCAACAGCCAGGATATCAGCGACATGGTGTTCCATATGTTGCGCAATGGCGGGATTTTGCAAGCTCCGCAAGACCCCAACCTGGTTGTCTGTTGGGGTGGCCACTCCATTAGCCGGGAAGAATATGATTACAGCAAAGAGGTGGGCTACTATTTAGGCCTGCGCATGCTCAACGTCTGTACCGGCTGCGGCCCCGGCGCCATGAAAGGCCCAATGAAAGGAGCTAACATTGGCCGCGCCAAACAACGTGGCGGTGCCGGTCGCTATGTTGGCATCACCGAACCCGGTATTATCGCGGCGGAATCCCCCAACCCCATTGTCAATGAATTAGTCATCCTGCCCGATATAGAAAAACGCCTGGAGGCGTTTATCCGCTGTGCCCACGGTATCATCATTTTTCCCGGCGGCGCGGGCACCATGGAAGAATTACTCTATCTGTTAGGTATTATGCTGCACCCGGACAATAGCGAACAACCGATGCCCATTGTGTTGACAGGGCCAGCCTCTGCCGCTGAATATTTTGCAGAAATTGACGCCTTTATTCACACCACCCTTGGCGCCAGGGCCCAGAAACTGTATCAGATTATTATCGATGACCCCGTAATGGTGGCGGAGATTATGTTTAATGGAAAAAATAGCGTCAGGGATTATCGTAAACAACATAGTGACGCCTACAATTTTAACTGGATGCTCTATATAGAGGCGGAGTTTCAACAACCCTTTTTACCCACCCACGACAATATGAAAAGCCTGGTATTAGATAGAACACAACCGGCTCACCAACTGGCGGCGAATTTACGCCGTGCTTTCTCAGGCATAGTCGCAGGCAATGTCAAAGAAGAAGGTATTCGCGCTATCGAGCAATACGGGGTGTTTGAGATAGAGGGGGAAAAAGCCATCACCCAGCCACTGGATAAGCTACTGACTCGCTTTATAAAACAACAACGGATGAAATTACCCGGTACCACATACAACCCCTGTTACCGGATTAAAAAATAACAATGACAAGCAAGCAATCCAACCAACCAACCAACCTATCATGACACTACTGGCATTTATCACCCGGCGGTTGCCTGCTGTCTTGTGCTTTATTAATTGATAACCACGGTATCCACATCGAGAGCAGAAATCACTCTCTCGGCGGTATTACCCCGTAGCGTTCTCTCTTTACCGATTTGATTTAAGGTACCCATCACCACTAAGTCAGCGTTTATTTCTTTGGCTACCTGTGCCACTACCTCACTGGTATAACCTTGTTGAACATGTACTTGATCGCTGCCTAGCCCCGACTCATTCGCCAACTTGCCACGATCAGGGTAGTGCAGAGAATCCCGATAGGCATTGACGATATGCAGTACTGCGCCGTAGCTACTGGCAACCAATTTTGCACTGTTCAAAACCCTGCGATTCAATGCATTTTGATGCGGCTTGACCGTCTGAAAGTTAACCGCAGCCAAGACAATATTGCGCTTTTCATTAGCACCTGGTCGAATCAGCACGACCGGGCATTGGGCCTGTTTCAGCAGTCCCCATTTTGATTCACTAAAAGTGAAACGAGGTTTACTCGTGGTCTGGTGCCACGGCAAATAGATAACTTGAGCGCCTATACGTTTGGCCTCTTGAGCGATAGCTTCCATCCATTTCGAAGACCAGCAAAAGCCTACTTTAAAACTGGCACCGGCTGCTTCAAGCGGCTTATAAATCGTGGTCTCAATCCAATCCATATCTCGAAACAAGTGATTGTTATCAGCCCCCGTATTTTCTGCTTCACTATCAGCGCCGATAAAAATGAACAGCTCTAATTGAGCCGTATTAATATCGGGACTGTTGCAATAAATCAGGGCTCTTTCAAGGGCAACATGCTGATCATCATTAAGATTAACAACCACAAATAGCTTTTCTAACTCTGTATACTCGGACATCACTCTTCCTTCTGCATTAGGAATATTACTTACCACTGCTACCCACCCATTGCTTGTGAGTAGTCATCTCTAACGAGACGCATTAGAACACCTATTTCAGTTTTTATAAAGCGACGGAGCTTCTCAATATCACTATCACAAAAACATACCTAAATGATTTGCATTTTGTCGAACCGACGGAAAGAACGATAAGTCATAACTGGATACGGCAAAAGTTCGGCAATATCAGCATGAGGGTAATTTTTGCTCGCCAAAACACCAGCCAATACTGTACTGGAAAGTAATACAGACTATTTATTTGGAGCAGGCGCTATATCTAGAAATACCAGCGTCACACTCGGTAATCATTTCTCAGAATTTGTCGATGAAAAAATCGAAGCAGGACGTTTTGAATCAGTCTGCCTTCCAGTATGGCAGTAATTTGTGCTTCGCTAAGTGTATACTCCTCGATAGCCAAAGAGCCTTGAATGGTTTGGATGCGATTGGCTCGACGTAGACGAAGGCTCTAAAACGGGTGGGGTATGATCCGCGTTTATCGCATAATTAGAACGGTCTCTGTATTTTTGTTTTTTATCAAGCGGCGCCAAGGTTGGATTATTCCGTAACCCGCCGTCGATACCCCACCGGCGTCACCCCATTCCAGCGCACAAACGCACGCCGGAAACTCACCGTTTCAGAATAGTTCAGCAGCTCGCCAATCTCCGCCACGGTAAACTGGGTTGTGGACAGATATTGGCAGGCCAATAAATTCCTCACCTCATCGCAGATCTTACGAAAACTTGTGGACTCAGCCCTTAATTTACGCCGCAGCGTGCGTTCGCTGACTGACATACGCTCTGCCACTTGATGAATATCCGGAAATTTCCCGCCGGCTCGAATGAGCAAGCGCCGCACCGCCGCAGTGACATCGTTCACGCGGTTTAAGCTTCGCAACATGTCCTCACATTGTTGCTGAAACACCACTTGCCCAGCAGGGTTGGCGGTCTGTACCGGGGTAAGCAGAAGCTGCTCCGAGATCAATAGTTGGCAGTGGGGCTGGTTAAACTTTACCGGCATTGAGAAAAAATCGTCGTAAACCTCCCAATGCTTGGGGGCCGGGTAGTTGCAGTGTATCTCAGCACCGTGCAGTGCTCGGTTGAGCAGAAAGTTGCCAAGAGAAACAACGATAGAGGAGATTAATTCCATCATTAGTATTTGGTCGCCAGCTTGGTTCAGGGGTAATTGGGTACGCAGCACGGTTTGTTCGCCCTGCTGGTAAATCGCCCAGGTGGGTGAGACGCTAAACAAGGGGTGGTAGCGAATGATTAGCCTCAGCACTTCACGCAAGTCCGCGCAGCTCATCAACGCGAAGCCGAAAGTACCCAGACTGGAAATTTGAATACGCTGCCCCAGCCGCAGAGCCAAAGCGGGGTCACGAGCAAGGCTTGCCGAGGCCTGCAGGAGTCTTGTGACTTCAGTTTCACTGATATCCTCTTGGGCAATTCCTTGTAATGCCTGCAACTCGGGTAGGGCAAAGACTTCGCTGCGACGGATGCCACTCTCTGCCAGTAGCTCCAGTAACGGTTGTAATAAATCAAATTCCAGTCGTTCGTTGGTCATAAGGGTTCGAATGGGCAGTGGTTTAAGGGGCTCTAATGTGGCCGAATATATCTCTATGGTTGGCCGAAAATATCCCGTTTTAATTCTGTGTGATTACTATAATCGCACTGACTAAACATTTAAAGAGCTAAATCACCATGACCGCATTGAGACCTGCGTCTAGTACGCCAAACAACATCGCTATTGAACCCCGCAACCGTACTTTTGATCTGGACGCCGCACTGGCCACCGACTGGTTGGACAACGACCCGTTTCTGACGGCTGTGTTTAATGCCATGAGCCTCAGTTTCCCGTCGGGGGAGCGGCATTTTATCGATTCTGTCCGAGCCTACGAGGATCGAATCACCGATGAGAAACTGCTCAAGGAAGTGAAAGGCTTCTACAAGCAGGAAGGAATCCATAGCCGCGAGCACCGGAACTATAATAAACTGCTGTGTGAGCAGCGGGGCTACGACTTACAAGCTCTGGAGAGCGTTTATTTAAATACCTTGGCTAAGAGTAAAAAGAATCCTAAGGTCACGCCCAGAATATTTTTGGCTTCAACGGTAGCGGCGGAGCATTTCACGGCGAGCCTTGGTGTCAATGTGCTTGAAGGCCGCCTTTGGAAAAACGTCGACCCGACCATAGGGGAGCTTTGGCAGTGGCATTCCATGGAGGAGTTGGAGCACAAGGCCATTGCCTTTGATGTTTATACCCAGGTGGGTGGCAGCCATAAAATGCTGACTGCGTTGATGCGCCTGACCATGTGGATGTTTTTTTGGAACACGATGAGGGTAGCCTTTAAAATTTTGCGCCACGACAAGCAGTTGTGGAAGTGGAAAACCCTGAAAAGTGTGAGCAAATTTCTGTTTGCCAAAGAGGGGTTCATCCGCTGCCACGTGCCCGCTTACAAGGAATTTTTAAATGAGGGTTTTCATCCCTGGGATGAGGATAATCGGGCGCTGTTGAGGCACTGGGAAAAGGTGTTCGAGCCGGAGGAGCTTGCGGCTTGATCAGCTATTCGACATATCCCCACGATTTCCCCACGGGGATTTATAGCACTTTGTTTAAAATAGTGCTGTAGAAACATTAGACAGCCTTAGATGCACTGCTTATTAAGGGATTGCATAACCACCTGCGAAGGTGAGTTAGATAAAACTGGAAATATTCGGGTGCCGGATTGATCATTACAGCCTGAGGGCTGTAATGCCCTGCTACGCAGGCTTCGTCGCAAGCTCCTCGTCCAAAATGCGATGCATTTTGTCGAACCGACTGTAAGAACGAATCCAGTACGACCCACCATTATTCCAAAAAAAAAGCTCACCCGGATGGGTGAGCTTTTTTGGAATAATGGTGGGTCGTACTGGATTCGAACCAGTGACCAATTGGTTAAAAGCCAACTGCTCTACCAACTGAGCTAACGACCCTCAGAAGTGGCGCACATAATAATGTTTTCCGGCTAAAACACAAGTCTTTTTGTGCTAAACCTTCACCTTTTTCAATGATTTACATAGCGGGTGGGATCTGGCAGGCCAGCTTGCTCAAAACCCTCTTTGCGCAGATAGCAGCTGTCGCATTTGCCGCAGGCTTCGCCTCGCTCATTGGCTTGGTAGCAGGAGACGGTCAGACTGTAATCTACGCCTAATTCAGCGCCTCTTTGGGCGATTTCGCCCTTGGTCAGGTGCATTAGCGGGGTGCGGATTTTCAAGCGCCCCCCTTCTACGCCTACCTTTGTGGCCAGGTTCGCCATTTTTTCGTAGGCATCTATATAGTCGGGACGGCAATCGGGGTAGCCGCTGTAGTCGACGGCGTTGACGCCGATAAAGATATCGTTGGCTCCCAGCACTTCTGCCCAGCCCAAAGCAATGGAGAGAAAGACGGTATTTCTGGCTGGGACGTAGGTGACAGGGATGCCCTGGGCATCATCGTCGTGTTCCGGGACTTCGATATCATCGTCGGTCAGGGCTGAGCCGCCAATGCTACTGAGGTCTAATTTGATGACCTTATGCTCTACCGCACCCATTTGGGCGGAAATTTTCTTGGCGGCAACCAGTTCTGAATGAGTGCGCTGGCCGTAATCAAAACCCAGGGTATAGCAGCTATAGCCTTCGGCGATGGCCATGGCTAATACGGTGGCTGAGTCCAGACCACCTGAAACAAGGATAACGGCTTTTTTATCTGACATGATTTTTCTCTGGTAGCTTTTCTGGATGATTAGGGCTTAATGACCGGCAGCATCATCCCATAGTAGTTTATGCATTTGTAGCTGTAGCCGAACTGGCAAGTTGTCCGCCAAAATCCATTCAGCCAACTCCCTGGCATGAACTTGACCGAAGCTTGGGGAGAATAGAATTTCATCGACTTTATCAGCCAGTCGATACTCGTCCATTTTAAATCTGGCCCACTCGTAGTCGCCGCGATTACAGATTACAAATTTCACCTGATCCTGTTGTGACAGATGATCGATATTCTCATAGAGATTGCGTGAGACTTCATTGGAGGCCGGAGTTTTTAAATCCATCACCGTCACAACTCTTGGGTCAACACCCTCGAGAGTAATGGCGCCACTGGTCTCTAACGAAACTTCATAGCCTTGATTACACAGCTCGGTCAGCAAAGGTAAACAGTTAGGTTGGGCAAGGGGTTCGCCGCCGGTAACGGTGACATAACGTGGCTTATGGCTGGCCACTTCTTCAAGGATAGATTGCTGCGTTCTTTTTTCACCGCCGTGAAAGGCGTACTCGGTATCGCAATAGCCACAACGTAATGGGCAGCCGGTCAAACGCACAAAAACCGTGGGCAAGCCAACGGTTCTGGTTTCTCCCTGCAGGGAGTAGAAGATTTCAGTAATTCTTAGGTCGGTCATCAATGGTTGCCGGTACTATATAGTCCAACTACCAACGCTAATTACGTTAAGTATTTTAGTAATTAGCGCTGATAAACTGTCTAGCTTTATCTGCTGCGGATGAGTTGGTGCCCTTATTGTATTTTGAAACGACTTCTTCCAGCAATCCACGGGCTTTGTTCTTGTCACCTTTCAGGAAGTACACTTTACCCAATTTATACATAGCATCTGGGACTTTAACATGGGTTGGGTATTGGTCCAGCAATTGGGTAAAGGATTGCCGGGCAGCTTCCAGGTCCTGCGGGGTAATCACTTGATACAGCTCGCCCATCCAGTAATAGCTATTGGGTGTGTATTTACCCTGGGGGAAATCAACCATAAACTGTTTAAAGGCTTCTAAGGCTTCATCAAAGCGACGCTCGGTAACCAACTGGTAGGCTGCGTCGTAGGCTTCTTTTTCACCGGCGGCAGCTACCACAGTTAATGCTGAACCACCGCCAACCGCAGCAGTGAGTGCAGCTACGGTATTATTATCACTGGCTGCAACCGCAGGAGCACTGGCCACTTCACCCAGCCTGCGGTCCAAGTCAATATAACGCTCCCTATTTTGTTCTTTGACTTGTTTTAGCAGGTAAGCCTGCTCTTCTACCACACCACGTAGTTGCATCACTTCCTGTTGCAGCAATTGCAGTTGATAAAATAATTCACCCTGCCCGCTGCTATCAGCCGGTGCAGGTACCGCGCCTTTATTGGCAGGTTCACTTGCTGCGGCAGTATCAATACTGGCATCAACGATAGGAGCCTGGGCAAATGTAATGGCGCTATAAACAAAAGCCGCGCTAGCAAGTAGCGCGGCATAATTTTTAAAACTCATAGACATAAGACTTGTTCTATTGTCAGTGTCAAATTAAACGTTGCTTAAATAGTTTTCAAAAACGAAAGTTATCGAAAGTTATTTAAGTTCAACGCGACGATTTTGGCTCCAGGCTGAGTCGCCAGAACCAGAAGCTACTGGACGCTCTTCACCGTAGCTTACAGTTTCAACACGGTAACGGGCAACGCCGTTGATGATCAGGTAGTTGGCAATCGCATTGGCGCGACGCTCACCCAAAGCCATATTGTATTCACGAGTACCGCGCTCATCGGCGTGACCCTCTAAACGTACTTTGGCGTTGTTATCTTTTAACACAGCAACCTGGGCGTCCAGTGCTGCGCGAGTGTCTGCAGATAGTGTGGCCTGGTCAAAATCAAAGTAGAACACTGTCTGCAGATTGGCGGCAGCTTCTTCAGCAGCTTTACGAGCAGCTTCTTCTTCAGCAGCTTCCATGGCAGCAGCTTCAGCGGCGGCTTGCTCAGCGGCTGCGGCAGCAGCGGCGTCATCATCAGAGGTGTCAGTGCTGGCACAACCTACTAGTAGAGTGGCAGCGAAGATAGCACTTAGAAGTTTAAGTTTATTGATTTCCATGTTCATTCCTAGATAGTCAAGTTGGCAAATGGGTGTTTATTTTTCGTCAGTCTTAATACAACCGGTAACAATAGGTAACTTCGGGTAACTTTATTACCCTGTTTGGCAAAAGCCTGATCAGAAAGGTGCTAATAGTGTTTGACTCACTACAGCTAGAGCATAGTCTAGCTGCAAATTATGATATCGGCCATATATAGAAGGCTATGTTTGTCCTTAATTACTGCATTTTACGGTGATCTGGCTCAAAGTCACTAGCTAATAGCAAAATCTTAGGCTGTTACCGTCAAATGCATCACAACGCCGCTAATTAAGAGCCTAACTATTAGCCAGCCTAACTATTTCATATAGGGTGACCAGGCAGGCTCCCTGACCTCACCAAAACGAGAAGGTAAACGAAACTTTACCCCACCGTCTAAAGACACCGCCGCCAGAATGCCTTTGCCCTGATATTTGGTAGCATAAAGCAGCATGGCACCATTGGGTGAAATACTTGGGGATTCATCCAAACTGGTTTCTGTCAGGATATTAATGCTGCCCCGTTCAATATCCAGCATGGCAATATGGTAGTTGCCGTTATTGCGGTGCACCATAATGATCCCGCTACCATCAGGCACCACCCGCGCCCTGGCATTGTAATCCCCCTCAAAGGTCACTCGCTCTTCATAGCCATTGGCCAGTGTGACCTGGTAAATCTGGGGTTTGCCACCCCGGTCGGAGGTGTAAATAATGGATTTGCCATCGGGCATCCAGGCGGGTTCGGTATCAATGGCAAAATGGCGGGTAACACGCTTTAGTGTGCGGGTGGCGATATCCATCACATAGATATCGGGGCTGCCATCTTTGGATAACACCATGGCTAATTGCTTGCCATCCGGAGACCACGAAGGCGCGCCATTTAAACCTTTGTAATTGGTTAGCTGGGTGCGCTCACCGGTTTTCAGGTTGTGCATAAAGATGGCAGCTCTGGTGGTTTCAAAAGACACATAGGCAATACGCTCACCATCAGGGGCCCATGTAGGCGTGACCAGAGGGTCATCGCTTTCAAACACCACACTCTCATTGGCACCATCAACATCGGATACCAACAGTCGGTAGGTAAACTCGCCATTGCCCCGTTCGATAGCCGAGATATAGAGCAGGCGGGTACTAAAGGCACCGCGAATACCGGTCAGCTTTTCATAAACGCCGTCGCTAACCTTGTGGGCAATATTGCGCAGGGAATTAACATCACCATTAACGCGATTACTCAGTACTTTTCTCTGGGTATACACATCGAACATTTCATATTCCGCCACCAGGCCTTCAGCGGTTGGCAGTATTTTGCCAACCACGAGATAGTCGACATTCAATGCTCGCCAGTCGCGGTAGTAAACCTCGCTGGCTTGCTGCGGGCTGCCCAACATATCGTCACGGCTAACGGGCGCAAACTGGCCGGTGCGTTTTAGGTCTGCCTCAATAATTGCAGCGACATCTTCCCTGGCAACGCCCACCCCCTGCCAGCCAAAAGGCACAATAGCTATAGAGGTAGGATTGTCGCGACCTTTGGTGATTTCTATAGTCAGTTGAGCCCATGAAGCAGAGCAGGCCAATAGGGATAAGATAACTAATGCAGCGCGTATCACAGGCGCAAATCCTCCGGTTTGAATTTTAAACGTAAACGGCGAAAGTATTGTTCAAATACTCTGGCGGGTAATTGTTGTATTTCCGGGAAACGCTCGGCTTTTAGTACGGCGGTTTCTGCGGAGCGGTCAAAGGCGGCATTGCCGCTACTGCGCACAATTTCTACACTGACGACTTCGCCCGTTGGCACCATGCGCAATATTAATTCTGCTTCCATACTATTGCGAGCGCTAGGGGGTCGATTCCAGTTACGCTGGATAACGTCAGTGATCAAGGCGATATAACTATTAGCCATTTCTGTATCATTTAAAAATTGCTGCTCTGCATTTTCCTGCGCGATAGCATCGGCTAATTCCTGCTCGGATTGACGCTGTAAGCGCTGCTGTTCAGCCAGGCGATCCGCTTCCTGTTGTTTGAGCTGTTGTTTAAGTTGTTGTTTAGCACGTTCCGCCTCAAGGGCTTTTTGCTGTTGCTGCTTTTGCAGCCTGGCCTGTTGTTCTTGCTGGCGCTTTTTCTCTGCCTGCCGCTTTTGTTCTGCCGCTTTCTGTTTGGCCTTACTCGTGTCTTTTTTTGAGGTGGTCTTTTTGGGTTTGGCTGGCTTTTTAGCTTTGGGCTTTTCCAGGGTGACCAACTCGGCACGAATATACTCGGTCGCGGCACGCTTAACCATTGGCCGGGTTTCCGGCATATCGATTAAGATAATCGCCAAAATAGCACCATGAAAAAAAAGGGTGACGAGTAGCGGTAAAGTCAGTGACTTATACATAATCCGGTTAGGGGTTTTCCGTCACTAGGCCAACCGCAGGGGCGCCGGCTGCTTGCAGGGCCGCCATCAGCTCAACCACATTGCCGTAGGGTACGCTGGTATCACCCCAGACCAGTACTGTGGTTTCTGGTTTGCGGCGAATAATTTTGCTGACTTTATCCTGCACCACGGCTAAAGACTGTGACTTTTCTTCATCTTTACCGAGGTTAAGGTAGTAGCTGCCATCGGCTTTTACCGAAACAATTAAAGGCTCATCAGTTTGCTTACCCACCGGCACCGCTGCTGCTTTTGGCAACTCAACTTTGACCCCCTGCATTAACATGGGGGCAGTTACCATAAAAATAATCAGCAGCACCAACATAACATCGATATAAGGTACGACGTTGATTTCGGCCATGGGCTTGCGCCGTTTATGTCGTCTGGACATGATTAACCTAGCCTTTTACGCGGGGTGAGGGTGAAGCGGGGTTAGGCCCTTTTGCTGCTGGCTTAGCCGGTTTGGCCGGAGCAGGTTGTGACGCTACAGCTGGCTGTGCGCTGAGGGCCTGGCGGTGCAAAATGCTGTAAAACTCATCACTAAAGGTTTCGTATTTATTCAGCAGCACTTCAACGTTGGCGGAATAACGGTTATAGGCAACCACAGCGGGGATTGCGGCAAACAGGCCCATAGCCGTTGCCACCAAAGCTTCTGATATACCCGGTGCAACGGTGGCAAGTGTCGCCTGAGTCATGGTGGATAGCGCCTGGAAAGACGTCATAATCCCCCACACGGTACCAAATAAACCAACATAAGGGCTGGTAGAACCCACCGTTGCAAGAAATGGCAAATGTTTATCCATCTGTTCTTCTTCCCGTGCACTGGCTACGCGCATGGCACGTTGTGCACCTTCCATCACTGCGTCGGAATCAACACCCACTTGCTGACGTAGACGGGAGAATTCTTTAAAGCCTGCGCGAAAGATGCTTTCCATCCCCACAAAGTTATTACCGGAAGCATCGGCCTGTGCTGATCCCTGGCGAAACAGCTGGCTAAGGTCCATACCAGACCAAAATTGCTGTTCAAAATGAAGCCGGGCCCGGGTGCAGGCGCGAAAGTAAAAACCCCGCTGAATAATCATAAACCATGAAATAACAGAGGCGAGAAACAGGATAAACATCACTGTCTGCACGGTTAAGCTGGCCCCGGCAACTAATTGCCATACCGATAAATCTTCAGCCACTGGTTTTTTACTCCCTTTAATATAGGTTTAAATGGTTGTTACTAGTTATTTAGTGCTGATATTAACTCAGCTGGTATCCGCTTTGGTTTTATTGCCTGCTTGTCCACGCAGGTCAGTTTGACTTCGGCACGACAAAGCAGTTCCCTGCCCTGATCATTGAGCCGATAAACCTGTTGCTCCATTAACATATAGGCTTTGCCCAGTTTGGAAATCTCCGCCGTTACTGCAAGCTGGTCATCCAAACGAGCAGGTAACAGGTAGTCACTGCTAATACCATGCACCACAAACATCAAATCCGCATCAAAAATAAACTGTTTACCAAAGCCCAGGCTGCGCATAAATTCGGTGCGGGCCCGCTCCATAAATTTTAGATAATTAACGTAGTAAACGATACCCCCTGCATCGGTATCTTCGATATATACACGCAGGGGCCATTCAAAAGCTGCTGAATTATTCATCGTCGAACAGTGCTTTGGTTTGAGGGGTCTCATCGGTATGGCTGAGCATTTTTTCCCGGTCATTATTTTGCGGAATATCCAGGCCAAAATGCAGGTAGGCATTGCGAGTGGCCATACGACCACGGGGTGTTCTAACGATATAGCCTTGTTGAATCAAATAGGGCTCTAACACATCTTCTATTGTGCCGCGTTCTTCGCTAATAGCTGCCGCTAAACTATCAACGCCGACTGGACCACCATCAAACTTTTCAATAAGCGCCAATAGTAGGCGGCGGTCAAGGTGATCAAAACCATGCTGGTCAACATTGAGCATATCCAGCGCTTTATCGGCGATAGTTTTGTTCACAGTGCCATTGCCTTTGACTTCGGCGTAGTCTCGAACCCGTCTTAATAAGCGATTGGCAATGCGGGGCGTACCTCTTGAGCGGCGGGCGATTTCCCGGGCGCCATTTTTATCCATCTCAACATCGAGAATATCAGCAGAGCGGCCCACAATATGGGTTAGGTCTTCGGTGTTATAAAACTCCAACCGTTGCACAATACCAAAACGGTCTCGCAGCGGTGAGGTCAACAAGCCCGCTCTTGTGGTAGCGCCAACCAGGGTAAACGGGGGTAAATCCAGTTTAATCGAGCGCGCCGCCGGGCCTTCGCCAATCATAATATCCAATTGGTAATCTTCCATCGCTGGATACAGCACTTCTTCTATATGGGGGCTTAAGCGGTGAATCTCATCGATAAACAGTACATCACCCGGCTCAAGGTTGGTCATTAAGGCGGCTAAGTCACCGGCTTTTTCTAATACCGGGCCAGAGGTGGTTTTTAATGACACGCCCATTTCTGTAGCCAGGATATTAGCCAGGGTAGTTTTACCCAAACCGGGAGGGCCAAAAATAAGCGTATGATCCAGGGGTTCGTTGCGGAGTTTGGCCGCGCTAACAAAGATATCCATCTGTTCGCGCACCACTGGCTGGCCAACATATTCCGCCAGGGTTTTGGGGCGAATAGCGCGGTCATTGATCTCTTCGCTGCGGTTATTGTCCACAGCCGCTGAGACTAAGCGATCTTCTTCTATCATTAAGACACCATATTTTTCAACGCCATCCGAATCAGCGCTTCACTGCTGTCCATACTAGCATCATTCACCGCGGCAATCGCCTTGCTGGCTTCTGCGGGTTTATAACCCAAGGCAACCAGTGCGCTTTCTGCCTCGGCCAATATGCCATTGGCAGAAGCGGGGCTGGCACTATTATTACTGACGGCAGTACCGTTGATAGCCCAGTCTTTCAACCTGTCTTTCATTTCTACTAATAAACGCTCGGCAGTTTTTTTGCCAACGCCGGGCAACCTTACCAACGAGGCGGTATCGCCATCGCGAACGCAGCGGACAAAATCATCGGACTCAATACCCGATAAGATCGTTAACGCCAGTTTGGGGCCAACACCATTCACTTTGATCAGCGTCCGAAATAAGCTGCGTTCACGTAATTCGGCAAAACCATACAGTAGCTGGGCATCTTCACGCACTACAAAATGGGTATGTAAGGTCACCGACTTACCCACTTCCGGTAACTGATAAATGGTGGTCATGGGGACTTGCACCTCATAACCGACACCGTTGACATCAATCACTATTTCCGGGGCCTGTTTTACCAGAATCACACCCTGTAGCCTGCCGATCATAAACCTTCCTCTATTGTTCTCATTACTAGCGCAGGCGCCCTCTTCTAACCCGACTGACACCCGCCAAATTAATCAAGCTGGCCTGGGTGTGGGCATGGCAAATGGCAGCACCCAAAGCATCTGCCGCATCCTCCTGTGGCATGGCCGGCAGTTTTAATAACACTTTGACCATATGCTGCACCTGCTCTTTATCCGCCGCACCACTGCCCACCACTGCCTGTTTAATTTGCCGGGCGGAATATTCAGACACCTCTAAATGCTGCGCAACACAGGCAGCAATAGCTGCACCACGGGCCTGGCCCAGCTTTAAAGCGGAACCGGCGTTTTTAGCCATAAAGACTTGTTCTATAGCCACTTGCTGGGGGCAATGGGTTTCGATAATTTCTGCGAGGCTTTGGATCAAGACTTTGATACGTTCGGGGAGCTCTTGCTCAACCGGCAAGCGGATAACGCCACTGGTGACGTAGTCATGCTGGTTGCCGTTGACATTGATAATGCCGTAGCCGGTTTTTCTTGAGCCGGGGTCTATCCCGAGAATAAGCGCCATAGTGCTGGTTTTATTGCCATTATAGTGCGGCTATTCTGGCAGGATGAGGGGGGTATAACAATAGTTGGAAGGGGAAATTACTGTATTTTTATTCAGTACCCCGTCGTTCCCGCGAAGACGGGAATCCAGCCTGTATGCTTATGCTGTTATTTCCGCTAAAGCGGAAATCTACAGTACTGGGTTCCCGCCTTCGCGGGAACGACGGGGGGTGTTATTCCAGGGATTCCAGAACTGAATCCGGGATATCCGCATTGGTATAGACGTTTTGGATATCATCCAGGTCTTCTAACATATCGACTAAACCCATCACCTTTTCAGCACCGCTTTTATCCAACTCAACCGTGGTTGAAGGCAACATTGTCACTTCGGCATGGTCAGGGGTTAAACCGGCAGCTACCATCGCATCTTTTACTGACAGGAAGTCTTCAAAGGCTGTGGTCACATCAATAGAGCCATCATCATTGGCAACCACATCTTCGGCGCCAGCGTCCAAAGCGATTTCCATAATCTGGTCTTCATCGCCTTCGGCGAAGCTGATTTGGCCGGTGCGGGTAAATAAATAGGCGACGGAACCGTCGGTACCTAAGTTACCACCACGCTTGGAAAAGGCATGGCGAACTTCTGCCACGGTGCGATTGCGGTTATCAGTTAAACATTCCACTAATACTGCCACACCCGCCGCACCATAACCTTCATAGGTGGCGGCTTCATAATTGTCTTCATCATCGGTGCCGGCTCCACGCGCTACCGCTTTATCGATAGTATCGCGCTTCATATTGGCAGTTAGTGCCTTATCGATAATCGCCCGCAAGCCGGGGTTATCGTCAGGGTTGGGCCCACCCGCTTTAGCGGCAACGACTAATTCGCGAATCAGTTTAGTAAATATTTTTCCCCGCTTGGCATCCTGCGCGGCTTTGCGGTGTTTAATATTGGCCCATTTACTATGACCTGCCATTGCCTGACTCTCCGTTTCTTATTCGCCAGCTTTTGGCTCAGCGGCCTTGGGCTTTTCGCGAAGTTTGATATTCAGTTCACGCAGCTGTTTGTTATCTGCCATGCCCGGTGCATCGGTCATGACACAGGCTGCACTCTGGGTTTTAGGGAAGGCAATAACATCACGGATAGACTTGGCGCCGGTGATTAGCATCACTAAACGGTCCAGGCCAAAGGCCAAACCGCCGTGTGGTGGCGCACCGTACTTTAACGCATCTAACAGGAAGCCAAACTTTTCCTCGGCTTCTTCATCACCAATACCCAATACGCGGAATACCGCTTGCTGCATATCTGGCTGATGGATACGAACTGAGCCACCGCCTAATTCGGTACCGTTTAATACCATATCGTAGGCAATCGATAGAGCAGTTTCAGGATTTTTCTCCAACTCTTCTGGCGAACAAGCTGGTGCAGTAAATGGGTGGTGTAATGAGGTCAGGTTACCTTCGCTGTTCTCTTCGAACATCGGGAAGTCGACAACCCATAATGGCGCCCAATCACCTTCGATCATATCCAGGTCTTCGCCGATTTTAACTCGTAGAGCACCCAGAGCTTCGTTGACGATGTTAGTCTTATCCGCACCGAAGAAGACAATATCGCCATCGGCAACGTCTAATCGCTCCATCATCCGGGTAACAATTTCATCGGGCATAAATTTCAGGATGGGCGATTGCAAACCTTCAATACCGGCTGCCACATCGTTGATTTTAATCCAGGCCAAACCTTTGGCGCCGTAGATACTAACGTATTTGGTGTAGTCATCAATTTGCTTACGGCTGATTTTAGCGCCACCGGGTACTTTTAAAGCAGCAACACGGCCTTTAGGGTCGTTGGCCGGGCCGTTAAAGACTTTGAAATCTACCTGTTGCATCAGGTCGTTCACATCCACCAGTTCGAAAGGAATACGCAGATCCGGCTTGTCGCTACCAAAGCGCAGCATCGCTTCGGCGTATGGCATACGCGGGAATTCGCCCAGGTCTACATCCAATACTTCTTTAAATAGCTCGCGAATCATCCCCTCAGTGATGGCCATAATTTGCTGGTCATCCATAAAGGAGGTTTCAATATCAATTTGGGTAAATTCTGGCTGGCGATCAGCACGTAGATCTTCATCGCGAAAACATTTGGCGATTTGGTAGTAGCGATCCATACCAGAGACCATAAGTAACTGCTTAAATAGCTGTGGCGACTGGGGCAGCGCAAAGAATTTGCCTTCGTGGGTTCTGGAAGGGACTAAGTAATCACGGGCACCTTCTGGAGTCGCTTTGGTTAAGATAGGCGTTTCTATATCTAAAAAGCCGTTATCATCCAGGAAGCGACGGATAGATGAGGTCACGCTTGAACGCAGTTTGAGCTTTTCCAGCATTTCCGGGCGGCGTAAATCGACATAGCGGTACTTCAAACGAACATCTTCGCCCACTTCGATATGCTCATCCAACTGGAATGGAGGCGTTGCTGCGCTGTTGAGAATCTTCAACTCCTTGCCCAGCACTTCAATTTCACCCGTAGACATATTCGTATTGATAGTGCCTTCGCTACGTGCGCGCACACGACCTTTTACTTGTAAGACATATTCGCTACGCACTTTATCAGCACGCTCAAAGTGTTCATTAGTATCGGGGTCAAACACCACCTGCACAATGCCTTCACGGTCACGTAAATCCAAAAAGATCACGCCACCGTGATCACGACGGCGATCAACCCAACCGTAAAGGGTGACTTCTTCGTCGATAGTTGCCGAGGTTATGTTTCCGCAGTAATGAGTGCGCATTGTGACTATTTTCCTGTGTGCCTGTAGATAATGATTGTTAAAATCGGGTTGGCAGCCGCTTAATCGACTACCAGTTTTTAATACTTAGCTCTCGCTGCTGACGGCAGAACCACTTGATGAGCTTTCACCGCCGCCGGCCAAATTCTTTTTATTGCCGGTTTTAAAGTCCGTTTCATACCAGCCACCGCCTTTTAAACGAAAACCAGCGGCAGAAATCTTCTTTTTTAATGCCGGTTTGCCGCAACTGGGACAATCGATCAAAGGATCATCGCTCAGCTTCTGCAACTGCTCTAATGCATGCCCGCAGTCCTGGCACTGATACTCATAAATCGGCATATCGGCTACAACCTCAAATCAACTAAAAAAACGCGCGCGATTATACCCTAAAACCGAAGGCACCGTGTAAGAGCCTGCCAGCGGTGGGCAATAGTACCGCAAAGAAAACCTTTATGAACAGTTAACACATTGAATAATAAAGAGTTTTTATTGAAAAAGAATTACCAGGAAGGGAAAATCAAAGAACAAAAAAACCGGCCAAACCTCTGCCAAATCAAGACAGAGAGTAGCCGGTGTCATGCTTTCTGAAGGGTAAGCTGTATTACTTGGCAGCAAACTCTTTCAGTTTCTTCAAAGGACGAACCTTAACAGCCATGCTGGCAGGTTTAGCTTTGAACATCTGCTCTTCACCCGTGAAAGGATTGATACCTTTGCGAGCTTTTTTGGCAGGCTTCTTAACAGTAGTCACTTTCATCAGACCGGGGATAGTAAATTCACCCAGACCACGCTTAGCGATACTGCGACCTACCAGTGACTCTAACTCATCAAATACTGCAGCCACTTGCTTACGGCTCAAATCAGTCGACTCAGCAATATCATTGAAAATCTGACTCTTGGTCATTTTCTCTTTGATAGCACCCGTAGCTTTTTTCTTCGCTGCCGGCTTCTTGGCTGGCGCTTTTTTAGCTACTGCTTTCTTCTTTGGTGCTGCCTTTTTCTTGGCAGGGGCCTTCTTAGCTACTACTTTTTTCTTAGCAGGAGCCTTCTTAGCTGCTACTTTTTTCTTAGCAGGTGCTTTTTTCTTTGCAACTGCTTTCTTCTTTGGTGCTGCTTTCTTTTTAGTCGCCATGTTTGTTAGCCTTATATGGTGGTTAAATGATGAGTTAGCTCAATATTATACCCAAGTTTTTATCTCACTCAGACACCGATTTACAAATCTCAAAATACATTTCAACCTATATATACAGCGTCTGCGATTTTTATAGTCCAGAAAACACTGTAATACAAGGTTTTTGCGAAAATTAGCGGCTAAAATAGCGAAAAAAAGCATTTTTTTTCAAAATCCATTGATTCGTGGTTTTTGAGCCAACAAATCGTAAAAAAAATACAGTGTACACGCCAAAAAAACGAGCGATTACCCGAGGCCCAAAATTGACCTGAACACACCCAGTAAATCATCCAATTCGGTTTTATTATAGGGTTTTGCCGCTACTGCGCCCCAAACCGGGCTGGGCCAACTGGCATCATTTTTAAATCGAACAATATGATGGATATGTAATTGCGGCACCCTATTTCCCAGTGCCGCCACATTCATTTTATCGGCATGAAATTGCGCCGCCATTGCAGCACTTAACGAGCTGGATTCTGCCAATAATTGACGCTGGTCTTCTTCGCTTAACTGAAAGATTTCCTGAATATCTTCCCGCCTGGGTACCAGGATAATCCAGGGGTAATTGCTGTCATTTAACAACAGGACTTTACTCAACGGAAAATCGCCAACTTCAACGCAGTCTTTGGCCAATTGTGGGTGGAGTTCAAACATATTCGTTACCATTTTACTGGGGTATTGCAGGGTGGATTGAAAGGTGGATTGTAATCCACCGGTGTACCAGCATCATTATAAGGTGGATTATAATCCACCCTACGTGGAGTTTTCAGGCTATTTGTGCTGTACCGCGTGGGAGATCAGACGTAGAATGCCTGCTGATTAATTCCATCCACATCCATTATTTATAATTATAGAAGAGCTAGTATACACAATGCGCGCCAGTCAGTTTTTAATTGCCACCGTTAAAGAAACCCCATCCGATGCTGTGGTTACCAGCCATCAATTGATGCTGAGAGCCGGAATGATCCGCAAGCTTTCATCGGGCTTATATAATTGGCTGCCGATGGGCTTGCGAGTACTGCGCAAAGTCGAAGGGATTGTTCGCGATGAAATGAATAAAGCCGGAGCGCAGGAGGTGTTAATGCCTGTGGTTCAGCCCGCTGGATTATGGGAAGAGTCCGGCCGCTGGCAGCAATATGGCCCCGAACTATTGCGGATCACCGACCGCCACAACAATAGCTTTTGCCTGGGACCTACCCACGAGGAAGTTATTACCGATTTGATTCGCCATGAAATTAAAAGCTATAAACAATTACCCGCTAACTTTTATCAAATCCAAACTAAATTCCGCGATGAAATTCGCCCTCGCTTTGGGGTAATGCGCTCAAGGGAATTTATTATGAAGGATGCCTATTCCTTCCATAAAGACCAGCAGTCATTGCAAGATACTTATGATGTCATGCATGCTGCCTATACCAATATCTTTAGCCGGCTGGGCCTGGAGTTTAGGCCCGTTATTGCCGATACCGGCTCAATTGGCGGCAGCGCCTCCCATGAGTTCCATGTATTAGCCGATTCCGGTGAAGATGATATTGCCTTTAGCGATAGCAGTGATTTTGCCGCTAACGTTGAAATGGCTGAAGCCCTAGCCCCTGCCGGTGGGCGCCCTGCCCCTGCTAAAGCGATGGAGAAAGTAGCCACTCCCGGCCAGCATACCATTGAAGAAGTGAGTGCCGGTTTAGGGGTTAGCCCTGAACAGACGGTTAAAACACTGGTGGTATTGGGTGAAACCGATGACGAAGAAGCAGAGGCACCTTTAATTGCCCTGGTTGTCCGAGGCGACCATACGCTAAACGATATCAAAGCCGAAAAATATGACGGCGTAGCCAATCCGTTAGAGTTCGCCAGTGAAGAGCAAGTCAAAGCTGTGCTGGGTTGCTCTGTAGGCTCCATTGGCCCGGTTAATCTTCCTATTGAAACCATTGTTGATCGCAGCGCAGCCCACCTGGCTGATTTTGTCTGCGGCGCCAATGAAGACGGTTTCCACTTTACCGGTGTTAACTGGGAGCGGGATGCCACCGCCAACTGCATTGAAGATATTCGCAATGTGGTTGAAGGGGACCCAAGCCCGGATGGCAACGGCACACTGCACATTAAGCGCGGTATTGAAGTAGGCCATATTTTCCAGCTGGGCACGAAATATTCAGAAGCCTTAAATGCCACGGTATTAAACGAAAATGGCAAAGACCAAGTCATGTTAATGGGTTGTTACGGCATCGGTGTTACCCGTATTGTTGCGTCAGCAATTGAGCAAAACAATGACGACAAAGGGATTATCTGGCCTGACAGTATTGCCCCTTTCCAGATTGCGATTGTGCCTTTAAATATGCACAAATCTGAAGCGGTAGCCGAGCAATCCAATAAACTGTATGACGAACTGACCGCACTGGGTTATGAAGTGCTGCTGGATGACCGTAACGAAAGACCCGGGGTTAAGTTTAACGATATGGAGCTGATGGGTATCCCTCATCGCATTGTTATCGGCGATCGTGGTTTGAAAGAACAGCAGCTGGAATATAAAGGTCGTCAGGATGCGGACAATCAGGATATTGCTATTGGCGATATTATTAATTTTGTACAAAAGACTATCGCTAAATAATCAGTACAGCTTATGAAGCTTGCAGGTTTAAAAGTTGTTGTTATTTTTCTACTGGCGGCATTGGCCAATGCCGCCAGCACCCCCTCCCCTGCGGACCAGAAAGAATTAAGACACTTTCTTAAAAACACCATTAATGGCAGTGATAGTTTTGAAGATCGTTTTGCTGCAGAAGTATGGCTGGTGGATATGTCAGGACGACTAAAACCGTTTATTAAAGACCCCAAACAGCGGCTTGATTTATTGAGGTCTGTGCACCGCGAAGCGACCAAAGCTGAACTAAAGCCGGATTTAGTCTTAGCCTTGATTCAAGTTGAAAGCAGTTTTAATAGTTATGCTATTTCCAGAGTGGGCGCCCAGGGCCTAATGCAAGTGATGCCCTTTTGGAAACAAGAAATTGGCCGCCCCGATGATAACCTTACCGACATAGATACCAACCTTAGCTACGGCTGCCGCATTTTGCAGTTTTATTTAAAAAAGGAAGATGGCAACTGGATGACAGCGCTGGCACGTTATAACGGTAGCTATGGAAAATACTGGTATCCGGAGCGGGTAATGGATGCCTGGCGCAAGCATTGGTATATAGACGATAGCCTGTAATTTAGCCGCTGGTTTTATTCATGGCTGACAAGCTTTTGGCGCTGCAGAAAAATAGCTTGCATCACTTCTCGCAGCGCGGTTTGCAGGGCTTTTTTCCCATTCAGTTGATAGCGAGCAACCACCTCACTGACCGGTAGTTGCTGTAGTACTCTCATCACTAAAATTTGTTGCTGCTGTGCGGACAAAACCGCTGCAACAGCTTTGGTCGACAAAGCAAGAACGGCCAATTTCCACAGTGATAAATGGCAAGTTTCATATTGCCGGTAACCTGATGCAAAAGCTTCAATATCCAACCAGGTTTGCTGGTCACAATCAATAGCCTGATTGTCATGACCCAACAATAACTCTATCACCAACTCAGGTTCTAACTGTTGGTATTGCACCATTAAATCACGGGGAAAATGCTCGCCAAACCTGTAGCAGGCTTTAGTTAATAAAGCCTCCCCGTCAGCACTCAATGCCGATAGCACCATCGCAGAATAACAGCCACTACTGGCATCACGCGTGCTACCCAAGCGGACGGGAACACATTGCACCGCTCGCCAGAATTGCACGACATCCGCAGTGGCGGCGAAGCTTGAACCGATAAAATCAAAACCCTGCTGGCGAGCTTGTAGCACTATATCTTGCAGCAACTGTTTACCGATATGCTTTCGTTGTAGCGAAGGATGAACAGCAATACGCATCACTCGCTGGTAACGCAGCAGCGGCGCTTCTTTAAAACCACCATGGGCCGATAGTGATTGGGCTAATAAATGCCCTTGCGGCCTTCTTTTACCCTGCCAAATAGCTTCAGATAACGCTGGGTCAAAACCACCTTCAGCGGCCATTAAGGCAGCGGCAATAATTTGGCCTCGGTAACGACTAACCCAAACAGATAGATTAGGCCCATCAAGCAGATTGCGTAAGTCTGCCGGTGTGGTTTGATAATGGGCAGACACCAACAAACCGAATAACTGTTCCAGCTCAATTTTATTACTTAATAAATCATCACGATTGAGTTGCTCACTAACACAGTGCTTTAGGTCGAAGTCCGCTAACACTGCTTGATCAATTTCCCGCCCTTTAAGTAGCAAGCCATCAAATAACCAGGCTTCTACAGGATCATTATCTGCCCATCGAATAGCTTGCTGTAATACACAGGATGTCCATAGGGGCGTTGTGCTATCGAGGGTTTGCTTAAACCGAATATCAAAACCTCGGCCGCTGCCTTCATAACCATGGACGGTTGTTGAAAAAACGATGCGCTTATAGCTGGCCAGATACTGCTCTAACATAAAGGCTGGAATAGCAGCGGCTTCATCAACTAATAATAAGTCAGGGTCGATTTTATTGCGGATCAGCTCATCAGGGGCAATAAACTGTAGCTGGGACTGCTGGTATTTAATAACACCCTGCGAGGGTTCAACCGCTAATAAGCGAGCGGCATGTTCAAAGACCGGCTGTACTGATTCAATGCGCGGCGCAGTGATAACAATATGGCAATCCGCCTGTTGCATTAGCGCGGCGCTGGCAATACCCAGGGCGGATGTTTTACCGCGGCCACGGTCTGAACGAATCACCAGGGGTCGTCGGCTTCGCCCTTTTGAGGTGGCAATAATGGCTTTGACTGCCTTGGATTGATCGACGGTTAAGCAGTAATCGGCCATAGGCTCTGGTGCAGCTGATGGAACTGAAGCTGCCGGTATAAATTCTACAGGCTGATTTTGTTCAACTAACTTTTCCTCAACCAGTAAGGCGTTTGGGTCAGACTGTATAGAATGGATGATATGCTGAATAAACCGGCCGGCGATATTATCAACGTGAAACGGGTGAACCAATAAGCGCTGGTAATCCGGGTCGTTATAGCTGGGCCACTCTGTTAACGGAGGAACTAACACTATTAATAAGCCTCCCCCCACCAATGCACCAGACACCGCAGCCAATGCATCGGGGTCAAACCCCGCCCAGGCATCATAAATTAGGCCATCCACTTCCCGGCCTAACCACTGGCGTGCTTGTGCTGGCTCTATATAGGTAGCGTTTTCTGGTGGTTTATCAGTAACCCATAGAGGGTCATTCAATAAATCAGCTTGTTGCAATAACTCACAAGCCCACTGCCGTTCGCCCGAAAGCACAACCAAACCACGCTGCCGTGATTCACGGGCAACGGCTTGCTGTTGAGTCATTGCAGACAGAATGGGGTTAACAGGAGGCAAGGCCAGTTTTCTCTGTTGGGAAAAAACTCAGGTTATCAATCATTGCAGGGAGAAACAATCTACACAGAGGAACGTCATCCCCGTCATTCCCGCGAAGGCGGGAATCCAGCGCTGTAGATTTCCGCCTTAGCGGAAATAACAGCATGAGCATGCAGTCTGGATTCCCGCCTTCGCGGGAATGACAGGAGTTTTTTGGGGATGACAGGAACAGCGCTTAATCAACTTTCTGAATCACCAGTAACAACTGCCCAACATTCACCCCAAACTTTGACATACTGGACTCATTCATCAGCACATTCTCCGATACCAAATACATCCGATCATCAATAGTGATATCTATAGTCCCATCACCATAGGGAATGCGCAGCACATAGCCCAGAAACATGCTATTGCCAGCAACCTGTATATCAGACTCACCAATAACATCACCGGCTGTACCGATATAGCGATTGTCGCCATTGGGAGTAAGGGTCCAAACCCGCCGTTGTTTTTCACCATCATCAAATACAAAGTCTTCTTCAAGGGTACCTACGCCCTCTTTCCAGTACGCTTTAATATCGGCGGTAAAATAACGAATGACCTTACCAGAACGGTCTTTTAGTACACCAGCCGCCCGAAGCTGGCCATCAAAAAAAGACTCGGCAACTAACTTTGGCTGGTTGTTTTTATAGTCAATCACATCAACTGAATTACAGGAGGCAAGTAAAAGAACCATTAAAGGCAGAAGGCCAGCCACTTTTAAAATAGGGGAAACAAACATATATCAATCCTTAAACGATTTTTGTTGATACGTGGACCGACCCGGGTTGGTTTAGTGATGACTGAATGAATTGATCCAAATACAAAAACACCAGCATGATGGGCAAGATTAAAGCCGTTAAAATCCATTCTGGCAACCGGTACGTACATTACTATTAAGTAGTTACTATAAATCTGGTAAAGAAATCAGTTATATCGAGACAAGGGGTAAACCACTATGAACACTCGACTCTTAGCCCTCATTACAGCTCTGGCCTTTAGCCAGCCTGGCTTTGCCAATTGCAACAGTATGCTGAACTATGAAACCCGTAAACTGCACTCTACTGAAACCATCAACCTGTGTGACGCTTATCAGGGCAAAGTGATTGTCGTGGTAAATACCGCCAGCCAGTGTGGCTATACTCCCCAATTTAAAACGCTGGAAACCCTGCATCAGAAATATAAGGACCAGGGCTTAGTGGTATTGGGCTTCCCCTCTGACGACTTTTATCAAGAGCATAGTGACGAAACTAAAACGGCTAATGTCTGTTATATCAATTACGGTGTGACTTTCCAGATGCTTGGTACCTCCAGCGTCAGGGGTGCCAATGCCAACCCCATCTTTAAATCATTAGCAGAACAGACCGGCAGGGCTCCTCGCTGGAATTTCTCCAAATATGTGATTGGTAAAGACGGCAAAGCTATTGCCGCATTTCCCTCTAGTGAACCCCCCATGGGTGGGCAATTAGAGAATACTGTTGTTGAAGCATTAAGAATGTAGCAACCACACTAATCGTCATTCTCGCGCACAAGATGAATTGCCAAGTAAGATTATGCTATGATCGCGCCTCGCGAAGGTTCCCATAATCATACCAACAATACCTTATTTATTTCATCCTTGACTGATTAGGCTGTATCTCTATGAGTTGTTGCAGTAATGACTGATAAATCTGGCGCCGCGCATCTACCCGCCAAGTTTATTGATGGCTCTATCATGCGCCATATTTGGGTAATGACCAGCACCGCGTCGATAGGCCTGGTCGGGATATTCTTGGTTGACCTGATTGATATGCTGTTTCTCAGCATGCTGGGCAGCGACGATATTATTGCCGGCGTGGGCTTTGCCTCCAGCATCTCTTTTTTTACGATCTCCCTAAGTATTGGTATCACCATTTCCATGGCCGCCCTGGTATCGCGCATGATTGGCCAGCGCAATGTGGAGCAGGCAAAGCGCTATGTGGTCAATGTAGCCGTTTTGGCGCTAACACTAACCAGTACAATGGCTTGTATTATCTGGTTTAACCTTCCCTTTCTATTCCGCCTGCTTGGGGCCGATGAAGGTGCACTGGCCGTTGGGGTTAGCTATTTACAAATTATATTACCCTCACTCCCAATACTGGCCACTGGCATGGCGATGTCTGCGGCACTGCGTGCAGTGGGTGATGCCAGACTTTCCATGCTAACAACATTAATAGGGGGCGGCGTTAATGCCGTGCTCGACCCCATTTTTATTTTCGCTTTAAGTATGGGTGTAGAAGGCGCCGCTATCGCCTCGGTAATGGCTCGGTTTGTGGTGCTGGGGATTGCCTTTTGGGGTGTAACCCGCAAACACAATCTAATGAAGGCCTTTGTCTATAAGGATTTTGTTGAAGACTTTAAACCAATTTTTAAAGTTGCCGGTCCCGCCATGCTAACCAATCTCGCCACCCCCATTGGCAATGCTATTGTGATTAAAATGGTAGCGCAGTTTGGCGCTGCCTATGTGGCGGGTTTTGCTATTGTTGGACGTATTTCACCGGTGGCTTTTGCGTTGGTATTTGCTCTTTCCGGGGCGATAGCGCCTATTATTGGCCAGAATTTTGGAGCACTTAACTTTGCCCGCATTCGCGAAACGCTGAGTAACGCACTAATTTTTAATGCGGTGTATGTCACTTTAGTATCCGTTTTACTTTATATCCTGCAAGAACCGATTATTACGTTGTTTAAGTTAGAAGGGGAAGCCGCCGAGCTGGTACGGATTTTCTGCACCTGGATAGCCATTACCTTTATCTTTAACGGTGCGCAGTTTGTCTCTAACTCTGCTTTTAATAATCTGGGTAAGCCGATGTATGCCACCTGGTTTAATGTGGGCAGGTCTACGGTGGGCACGCTGCCTTTTGTGTATTTAGGGGGAGAAATTGCTGGTGCTGCCGGAGTATTAGCAGGACAAGCGGTTGGCGGAATGATTTTTGCGCTAGCAGGTGTGGCGATTGCCTTCAGGCATATTAGCAACCTGACCAAAAACAATAACACCGCCATTCCCGCAGAACACCGTCATTCCCGCGAAGGCGGGAATCCAGCGCTGTAGATTTCCGCCTTAGCGGAAATAACAGCATAAGCATGCAGTCTGGGGTAACCCTTCTTGAGTAATGTTGGTGGTTTTTGTGGTTAGCGGCGCCAAGGTATTGGGTGGGGGTTGCGGAATGGTCCTGTGGCCCTCCGGGCTACCCTTAGCCATTTTTGAGCCTTAACGCGCTTCGCTGTCTCAAAACTGGCACGGCACTGGCCCTGACTATTCCGCAACCCCCACCCAATACCTTGGCTCACATCTCGAAGGGTTAGAGGTTAAAAGGTTTAGCCTTAAAGGAAGCCAGGGTCTAACTGAAACTACAGAGAAAGCGTGAAGGTAGCTGAGGAGTCGGGGGTAGGGTTGCGAAATAGTCAGGGCTAGCGCCGATTGAGTGTTTTGAGACAGCGAAGCGTTTTAAGGCTCAAAGCCG
>NZ_JAQWFR010000007.1 GCF_029238675.1 Oceanicoccus sp.
GATTGGGTTAGCCATAACAGTACGGGCGTTGCGATCACAGCAATCACCACAGCACCCAGCGTTAGCATAGAGCCGGCAAAGCTGGTGCCGGTTTGCCAGTGGTTCCAAAACGGGCGGGCTTTGATGCGGTAGCAGCGGTACATATAGTAAAGGGCGACTAAACCTGCAGGGATGGCCAGTGCACCAAATACAGTGGCGGTGATGGCGGCAAGGCGGGTGAATTCGCTGAGTGCTGGGACTAGGTCCAGTACAAAGTTATTGGCAGGTAATGACGCCAGCATATGAAAACCGACACAGGCCATAAAGACGACAATGCCTAAACCTTCTCTGGCAACGGGGGAGTAGCGGAGGTTATTAAAGCCTCGATAAAAACGTAGCGAATTCACCCGCCTTGCCGCTATCACCGACACTGTATTTGGTGCACTGGCCATCCCTGCAGGTTTAATCGCACTTTACTATATGTACCGCTGCTACCGCATCAAAGCCCGCCCGTTCTGGAACCACTGGCAAACCGCCACCAGCTTTGCCGGCTCTATGCTAACGCTGGGTGCTGTGGTGATTGCTGTGATCGCAACGCCTGTATTGTTATGGGTAAGCCAATCCCCCGCTTCACTGCTAAGTCTGCTGGGTGGTTTTATGGCGATAGGGATTGCGCTTGAAGGTATTGGTCTTAGTTTTCATCATAAAGATTTAAGTGCTGCGGATCATGAAGGGGCGGCTTCTCACTATATTCAGCGTAGTACGTTTGGGAAAACGTATTTACTGCGTAATGGATTAATGGGTTTGAACTTCTTAGCGGCTATAGGCTTAAGTCTTTGGGCCAGTGAGAGTCTTGCCAGCCTAATGTTATGGACTGTCTTGTTGGGTTCTATTGTGATTACTGCACTGATAGGTCGGGCGTTGTTTTATGTCTTGGTAGTACCAACGACTATGCCTGGGGCCTTTTTCTGGAAGAATAAAGGCTTTGAGCAGCATGCCAGGGATATTGGCTTGGCGGATATGCCTCAGGTTGGGGTGGCGCCGTTGCATTGAGTTATGACATAGATTTAATAAGTAAATAGGCTATCAATAGCTCATAACTACACTCAAAACAAAGCCCTAAGCCAATCCAGCGACTGTACCGGCCATTTTAAGGCTACTTCTCCTTGATTTACGGCTACTTTACGGCTACTTTACGGCTATGACATGGCAACCCAAATACATCATCACAGATAAACTCCTGCTCACCATTCGAGAGATTGGTGAGTCTATTGGCGAGATCAAAGCTCAGCAGCTGACTCACAGCCGTTTGGCCAAACTGGAGCTCAGTGCCAGAGAGCTATCGTCATATGCCTCAACCAGTATTGAAGGCAACCCACTGCCACTGACCGACGTAAAGCGCCTGCTAAAAACCCACAAAGAAAGTATTCGTGATACCGAACGAGAAGTGCTCAATTACAACAGCGCGCTACAAAGCTTATACCAATCCGTAAGCCAGAATCGCTTCAAGTTAAGCGTTAAAACCCTGGAACACATCCAGGGCCAGGTGGTGGATGGTTTGATGGAAAACCCTTCCCATTGCGGCGCCCTGCGACAAGACCCCGTGATTATTCGCAACCCCCGCAAAACAGATGAAATTGTTTTTATCCCGCCAGACGCAAAGCACGTACGGCCACTAACAAAAGAACTCATGGCATTTGTGAATGCAAAGAGCGGGAAAGTTGACCCGGTTATTCTCGCCGGCATTTTTCATCGCCAGAATGTGATTATTCATCCCTTTATTGATGGTAATGGGCGAACCACTAGATTGCTAACAACCGCCATACTAGGCCAGCTTGGTTTGGATTTTTTTGAAATATTCAGTTTTGAAGATTATTACAATCGAAACGTTACCCGCTATTTTAAAGCCGTTGGCCTTGAAGGTGATTATTATGACCTGGCTGATGATATTGATTTTTCTGAATGGCTGGAATACTTCTCCGAAGGCATACTTGACGAGTTGCGTCGTGTTATAAAAATATTGCCAGAACCATCGAGCGCCAAGCCGCGATTAGAGCCGCATCATCAACAGGTGCTAGATTATATATATGAGCGAGGCAGCATTAACCAGCGAGAATATGGCGGTATTTCACAACGTAGTTTGTCGGCGCGTAAGCAAGATTTCGAAAAGCTTCTTAGGTTGAAATTAATAGAAACCAAAGGCACAGGGCGAGGGACTTATTATGTGCTGCCTGACACACCTCTTTAAAATAGACAGCTTGTCAGCAAAAAATTATTCTGCAAAGCTGGCTTACAACCCATAGGGTGGATTACATTCCACCACATACCCCCCGTCATTCCCGCGCAGGCGGGAATCCAGCTTACGGCAACGCCGTAAGCCACTCGGTAAAACCAACAACGAGCCTTCTATTACCTAAGCAATGCAATAGATTTTGAGTTAATCAAAAATCAATGGGGTCGAAATCAATGGGGTCGGAGTCATTGGTCCGAAATTACACCTCAAACCATAGGCTTTCAACGACTCTGACCCCATTGATTATTTCAAAAGTATGTCCGAAGAATCCGGTGTCCCATACCAAAGTCTTATTAATTTGTATCTTCGCGATTGCGCTAATCAGCACCGCAAAGTTGACATCCAGTGGCAGCCTTAAGAATCAAGGGTCAGACTCCTTGATTACTGCATTAAACCAAGCGGTGGGTTTAAATAATTAAACCCGCATATCTTCTTTGTACCAACCAGCATTGGCTCATCAAATTCTTCCCAATCAGCAAAAACGTAGACTTCCCTATTCATCACTATCAACTCATCAATTGTATATTCCTTTAGTCCACACCACTGAATACTTGCAAAGAAAAAAGTATCACTACAGTATCACTCTATGAAAATCGAATTAGTGACCACATTAAAACGTCAGGCCACAAAGATCCTCGCGGATCTGCACGCCTCTAAAGAGCCAGTGCTTATTACAGAACACGGCCAACCCTCTGCTTATTTGGTGGATGTAGACGATTATGAAATGATGCAGGATCGCATCGCATTGCTGGAAGGACTAGCAAAGGGAGAGGTCGCCTTCTCTGAAGGGCGCATTACTTCCCATGCTCAAGCCAAGAATCGAATGAGTAAATGGCTCAAATAATTTGGACGGAATCGGCTCTAAACGAATTAAATGTCATTGCTGAATTTATTGCATTTGATAAGTTTTCTGCTGCACAAAAACCGGTTCAATCTGTCTTCGGATGTGTTGAACAGCTCAAGGCGCACCCTAATTCTGGTCGCAAGCATCCAGAACTTCCCCGAAAATCAATCTATAGAGAGGTCATAGTTGGCCCATGCAGAGTTTTTTATCGCACTGAAAAATCCAAGATCATCATTATTCATGTTATGCGCAATGAGCGAATGTTACGTAAGTTTATTTTGGAAGACCGCGCTAAAGTCAGCAGTTAACAAGTCAAAGCCAAAACCGATATTTTAGTTTGAGTATTGTGCAGAGCACTGCCGAAAACGTCAGGCGATACACTCCAAACCATGCCGATACGCCAGGTTTAGCAACTTCAAATTACCCTCTTCCAACCGCTGCCGCCTTAACGTTCGCAGGCACCACCTGAACCACCAGAATTGCCGCAAACATAATCGCACAACCAAGATACCCAGCCAGTTCCAATCTATCACTTAAAAACCACGCCGCAAACAATGCCGCAAAAACACTTTCCGATGAAAGTAAAATAGCGGCCTCAGCTTCACCGGTATAACGCTGGCCAATGGCTTGTAAAGTAAAAGCAAAAGCGCCGGCAATTAATGCTGCATAGAGAATCTCCGGCAAGGCAGCCCTTAAAGATTCGAGTGCCAGAGGTGGTTCCAAATCGATCCCTAACAAGGCACTACACACCCAATGCCCGATAAGACCCAGCAGGCCGCAACAGGCAAATTGCACGGTGGCCACCAAAACGGGGCGGCGGGTTCGTTGAGCAATTTTTCCCATCATAATAACCTGCACCGCCCAAAATACCGCGCCAGCGGTCACCAGGCTATCCCCGATGTTTAAACCGCCGAGATGACCACCCCCCAGTAAAAATATCCCTAACAAACAGGCCAGGGCAACAGGCCAGATAATCCAGTGCTGTTTTTCTCTTAAAACTATCCACAAAATAAATGGCACAAACACCACATAAAGCCCGGTTAAAAAACCGGCGTTGGTTACCGTGGTTGTTAGCAGGCCAATCTGCTGAAGAATCATCCCCAGAAAAAACACCAAACCCAGTAGCAACATGGTGTTTAGATCTTTAACTGTTAAGGTTTTGGTTTCTTCGGCGTGAATTTTTGATCGTTCGTAATAGACAAAGGGCAATACGGCCAAAGCCGCCAGACAAAAACGTACCCCAACGAACAGAAAGGGACCTATATCCTGCATAGCGGTTTGCTGCGCGACAAAGCCCATGCCCCAAGTTATGCCGGCTACCAATAAAAGAAGATTTGCTGAGTAACGGTACATCTGTTTATACGACCTCTATGATCCTTTCCATATAGCTTTAGTTGCAAAATGGGATTGTGGCCTGCCTCTGATTTTCAAAATCAGGCCCTCAGTGTAAAAGCGCCGCCGGTGACAGGCAATGCTCGCTTCGATAATGAGTTTATTTATGTGGAGGTGAGCTCTGGGCTCATGGGGATAATACTATTGCCAAAAATTAATAAACCCATTTAATATCAATTAGTTATAACGCAAAAAACACAAAAGCCGGGAGAAAATGCACCGCTTACAACACTATCATCGACATAAAAGTGACAAAATACTACACTTTTATTGAGATAAAAGTGATTAAAGCTTACACTTTTACCGACACATGTAATATAGGTGACCCCATGGAGCGCTTGGCAGAGCAGGACCTTGTAGACTGGATACAGCAAAAAACCCGAAAACCTTTGCTACTCGACGGTGCCCGGCAAACAGGAAAGTCATATCTAATAGGAAAGCTGTTTGGCGAAAAATATTTCAAGCACACCCACATTCTGGACTTTCGAACCAACAAAGCGGCCCATGCCTTATTTGAGAACAGCCTGGAGCCGGAAGACATCATTAGCAATATCGAAGTGTTTTTAGGTATTGATATTGACCCTGCTAGCGATCTGATATTTTTTGATGAAATAGGCGAATGCCAGGATGCTGTTGATAGCCTGAAATATTTTGCCGAAAAAAGGCCCGACTTATTTCTTTGTGCGTCCGGGTCAAATATCGGCTTATTGAATTCCTTCCCCGTAGGAAAAGTGCAATCACTGGCATTGCAGCCCTTATCTTTTGAAGAGTTTCTAATGGCGTCGGGAGAACATAAGTTATTAGACAGTTACCGATCAATGTCCAGGCTAAAGATAGTCCACGATAAACTGTGGCATTACCTGCTTGATTACTATTTTGTGGGCGGCATGCCTGAGGCGGTTAAGGTATGGTACGAACATAGCTCTTCCGGCATCAATGAACGAGCAGCCAAAACCAGCAAGGTGCATCAAGATTTGATTATGGGCTATGAAAGAGATTTTGGTAAATACAGTGGCACCATTAGCGCCATTGAAATAAGCGCTGTTTTCAAAAATATTCCTCTGCAACTGTCTAAAAATACAAATGACTCCGTTAAGCGATACTTATTCAAAGATGTTATTGCAAAGAAAAATCGATACCAGCAATTAAAAGGGGCTATTGACTGGCTAGAAAAAACCAAATTAGTTTCTAAGTGCTTCCCCATTGGCTCAGAACCGGTATCACCACTTAAAATATTGACCAAAGAAAATATTTTTAAACTGTTTTTCTTTGATGTTGGTCTATTAGGGCATATTTTAGAAATAACCTATAAAGAGCAAAGGGCGCAATCCATGATTGTAAAAGGTTATATCGCAGAAAACTTTGTACAGAATGAGCTTTATGCCGCCGGTATCAACCCAACCTATTCCTGGAACGAAGGTAATTCTGAAATAGAATTTTTATATAAAACGGCTAGTGGTGACATTCTGCCCGTAGAGGTAAAGAGTGGAAAACGAACACGGGCAAAAAGCTTTGTGGCCTATAAAAACAGATATCAGCCCAAGCGAACAATGAAGCTGATTGGTTCAGTTGGGGGCAACGATACTAAAAGTTTGGTATGGCCTATTTATTATGCAAAGTCTATAAATAAGCTCTGACATCTCCGCAATTTACCAAAACTGTCAGCATCCCTGGCGGTGATAGTGAGAGACGCCGGGCGCATATCATCGGCCCAACTTTTCGGTAACTAAGACATAGTGCAAACCTAAATTTGAAGCTAGTGAACCTTGCCATTGATTGATCGGCAAGCCATTTATCTCGGCGGTAAATTGTTTGCCAAAGCATCTTTCCTAAACAAACAACTCTCGAAGCCTCTCTCCAGGCTCCTCTGCCCGCATAAATTCCTCACCCACTAAAAACGCATTGACATTATGCTTACGCATAGCCGCCACATCTGCTGGGGTATGAATACTACTCTCGGTCACCACAATTCTGTCGTCAGGAATATGCGGTAATAAATCAAAGGTGGTATTCAGGGAGGTTTCAAAAGTATGCAGGTCACGATTATTGATACCGACCAGGGTATTACCTAGCGATAAACTGCGATCAAGCTCTTCCCGGTTATGCACTTCGATTAAGACATCGAGGTTAAGCTCTTTGGCGGCGGCATCCAGTTCAGCCATTTGTTGATCGTCCAAACAGGCAACAATCAATAAAATACAATCAGCGCCAATCGCGCGCGCTTCAACCACTTGATAGGGATCAACGATAAAATCTTTACGTATAACAGGAAGCGAGCAGGCATTTCTGGCTTGTTGTAAAAAAGCTTCGCTACCCTGGAAAAAATCTTTATCGGTTAATACGGACAAACAAGCCGCCCCACCTTGCTCATAGCTGGCTGCAATAGCGGCGGGATCAAAAGACTCACGAATAACACCTTTACTTGGCGACGCTTTTTTTGCTTCCGCTATAACAGCGGATTGGCCGGCAGATAATTTATTCGCCATAGACTGAACAAAACCACGGCAAGGGCTTTGCGCTAAACTCTGCTGTTGTAAATCACTAATGGAAGTCGCTACTAAACGCTCGGCCACTTCCTCATGCTTGCGTTCAACAATTTTCTTAAGGATGGTTGGGGTACTCATAGCAAGCCTTAGGCCTCTTTCATCATTTGCGTGACTTGCGCCAACTCTTTTAATTTTTCTCCGGCGGTACCGCTGGCCAGAACATCCTGTGCAATCTTAACGCCCTCTTCCAGACTGGAAGCTATATTAGCTGCATAAATAGCTGCGCCGGCATTTAAAGCAACAATATCACTGGCACCACCGTCAGTACCGGACAGCAAAGACTGTATTACCGATAAGCTTTCCGCCGCATCCGCAACTTTTAAATCGGTCAGTGAGCTGCGCTGCATACCAAACTGCTCTGGTGAGATGGTGTACTCAGTTATTTCGCCATCTTTTAATTCAGCAACAAAGGTTTTATCAGCAATACTGATTTCATCCAGGCCATCGGCGGAATGCACTACTAAAATATGCTCGCTACCTAAATCTTTTAACACTTCTGCAATGGGGCGGACCCACTGTTTGCTAAATACACCTAATAATTGATTGGGCACACCCGCGGGATTGGTGATTGGCCCCAGTAAATTAAAGACAGTGCGAGTAGCCAATTCTTTACGTGGGCCAATCGCATGTTTCATCGCACTATGATGATTAAGCGCAAACATAAAACCGACGCCAACCGCCTCCACACAACGCGCCACCTCTTCTGCGGATAAATCCAAACGCACACCGGCAGCCTCTAATAAATCAGCTGCCCCGCTTTTTGAACTAACGGAACGGTTGCCGTGCTTGGCCACTTTACCGCCAGCGGCGGCAACAACAAAAGTACTAGCCGTTGAAATATTAAAGGTACTAATACCATCACCACCGGTACCTACAATATCAACCAGGTGATCACCACTAACGGAAACCCCCGTGGCTAACTCACGCATCACGGTAGCCGCACCGGTAATCTCTTCTACGGTTTCGCCCTTAATACGCAGAGCTACTAAAAAACCGGCAATTTGTGCATCGGTGCATTCACCCGTCATAATCTGACGCATCACGGCGATCATATCTTCAGTGTTCAGGGACTGGCCTTCTATAACACTGGCAATAGCTTTTTGTATATTCATGTTAAAGACTCTAATTAAATTCCGCAGCGCAAAAAATTTCTCAGCAAATCATGCCCGTGTTCGGTAAGGATGGACTCCGGGTGAAACTGCACCCCCTCAACACCCAGTGTTTTATGTCTTACACCCATTATTTCATCCACCTCACCGCTCTCGGTTTGCGTCCATGCCGTCATTTCCAGACAGTCCGGCAAGGTTTCTTTCTCTATCACCAGCGAGTGATAGCGCGTTGCCTCAAAGGGGTTGCGCAAGCCCGCAAACACCCCTTGATTATTGTGGTAGATCGGTGAGGTTTTACCATGCATCACCTGGCGAGCGCGAACGACGTTACCACCAAATACCTGGCCGATGCTTTGATGCCCGAGACAAACACCCAATACGGGCACCACACCGGCAAATCGCTCGATCAATGCCATCGACACACCAGCTTCGTTAGGTGTACAGGGGCCCGGTGAGATCACGATTCGTTCAGGGTTTAAGCTTAAAACCTGCTCCACACTGATTTCATCATTGCGCACCACCGTAACATCTGCGTCCAGCTCATAGAGGTATTGCACCACGTTGTAGGTAAAAGAATCATAATTGTCGATCATCAACAGCATGGTCTGGCGTGCTTTTTGTCTAGTGAGCGGCGATTGTACGCAAGCCCTATGGGGAATACACCCCCTCCAATGGATCATCTAAAGCCATCATTTTTAAAACAGCGGTTGACCTCTGCAAATTTTGTGTTAGTGTACTAGTACATGAATACAGAAAGCAAGTCCTATAAGCGGGAATTAATCGACCATTTACTGGCCGCCGACAATGCTGGCAGCCTGGAACAACGGCTGGGTGATTTACTCACACCCTCAGAATTTTCGGAGATCAGCAAGCGTCTGCAGATTTTTAAATTGCTTGAAGCCGGTGTGCCGCAAAGACAGATTGCCGAGCAACTGGGCGTCGGTATTGCCACTGTAACCCGGGGCTCAAGGGCCCTGAAAGAACATTCGTCCTAATTTAGAAGCCACTAATTATTATGAACAAACAACCCGCAACCATTGAACTACCAAGAAAACCCCATTACATCACCATTAGCGATGATGTGGATTTCTTTGGCCTGTTCAAAAAAATTGAACGGCGCAATAAACACTGCTTCTACCTGGAGTCACTGGGTGAAGACAGCCATATGTCTCGCCACTCAATTATTGGCTTTGATCCGGAACAATTACTCTATGCCAATGGCAACACCCTGACCATCGAACAACGCGACGGGAGTGCCGAGCACTTTACCAGCGACAACCCCTATCAGTTGCTACGGGATATTGTGCCGCAAAATATTATTTCACGAAAATATGCCGGCGGCCTGACGGGCTATCTCGGCTATGATGCGATGAATTATTTTGAACCCTCTTTGCAAATGCAGGACAGCGAACTGTTTGACGCCTTTCGTTTTGGCTTATACAAAGATGGCTTGATTCTGGACAAAATGACCGGCGAGTTAATTTATTTTTACTATACCGACAGCCGTCTTGAACTGATCAATGAACTTTTAGCAGAACCCGATGTAATTAACGGCGAGCTGAAGATTTATTCCATGGGTGAAACCATGAGTCGCGAAGATCATCGAGCAGCGGTTTTAAAAGTAAAACAGGATATTATTGACGGGAAAATTTTCCAAACGGAGGTGGGCTTTAAAAAGCGCTTCCGCCTGGAAGGCGACACTATTAATATTTATGAGCAGTTGCGAGAAGTTAACCCATCCCCACAAATGTACTATGTGAAATTCGATCAGCAAAAATTAATAGGCGCCAGCCCCGAATTACTTTTCCGCCTACGACAGGGAGAAATGGAAACCTTCCCCCTCGCCGGCACAGCAAAACGTGGCGACACAGAAAAAGAAGATACCGCCTTAGCCAGAACCCTTTTGAACGACCCCAAAGAAATTGCCGAACACAATATGATTGTTGATTTGCACCGCAATGATATCGGCCGCGTTGCACAATTCGGCACAGTAAAAGTACGCAACTTGATGGACATTAAGCGCTTTAGTCACGTGCAACATATTTCCAGCGAAATTGTTGGCATTATTGCTGAAGATGAAGATATGTTTTCCGCATTAGCCAGTAATTTCCCGGCGGGGACCTTAACCGGCGCACCCAAAATTGAAGCCATGAAAATTATTAACGATTTGGAAAGCGATGGCCGCGGTCCCTATGGTGGCGCTGTAGGTCATTTTTCTTTTAATGGTGATTGTACCTTTGCCATCCCCATCCGTACGGTTTTTGCCAGCGGAGAAGACGCATATGTACAAACCTGTGGCGGCAATGTCTATGACTCCAACCCGGAAGATGAGTACGAAGAAATCGTTCGCAAGTTCGCTGGCACCAAAAAAGTGTTAGACAAATTTATTGTTGATGATTCAACCACAGCCGCCTGACAGGAATAACCATGAACATTTATATTATCGACAACTATGATTCCTTCACCTATAACCTATATCAGTTTATTGGCGAAATACTGACGGCAAAACAAAGCCACGGTGAGATTGATCGTTTTACTATTACCGTAAAACGCAATGACGAAGTAACGCTGGATGATGTCCGCCAGGCAAATCCCGACCGCATTATTATTTCTCCAGGGCCCGGCTCTCCGGATGACAGCGATTATTTTGGAGTTTGTGCCGAGGTTATTCGCGAATTAGGCAGCACCATTCCACTGCTAGGTGTTTGTCTTGGCATGCAAGGTATTACTCATGTGTTTGGCGGCAAGGTAGTGAAAGCCGCCCTTCCCATGCATGGCAAAATCAGCCCGATCACACACAATGCCAAAGGTATGTTTAATAATATACCGGATCAGCTAGAGGTGATGCGTTATCACTCACTGATGGCCGAGCCTGCCAGTTTTCCAGACTGCCTGGCACTAACAGCGGTTGTTGGGGATTTTTCTGCGGAGGACTTTTTTAACCAGGAAAAAATACGTCGAGGTGGCGAGTTTGAAATTATGGGCATCCAGCATCGTGAATATCCGATTTACGGCATCCAGTTTCACCCGGAATCCTTTGCCACCGAAGGCGGCAAAGAATTGATTAGTAATTTTTTATTTTTAGCGGGCCAATAACCCCTGCTATCAGGCGTTAGCCAATGCCAGCTGCTCGCGCATGGCATCAATCGCTGCTTTGTAATCGGGTTTATTATAAATAGCCGAACCGGCAACAAAAGTATCCGCACCCGCTTCAGCGATTTCTCGAATATTGTCTGCGGTGACTCCGCCATCAATTTCCAAGCGAATATCATGGCCGCTGGCATCAATCAACTCACGCACTTCACGCAGTTTATCCAGCGTTGCCGGGATAAATTTCTGACCACCAAAACCGGGATTAACCGACATTAATAAAATCATGTCGACTTTATCCATCACATATTTTAATGACTCCACACCCATGGCAGGGTTTAATACCAAGCCGGATTTGCAGCCCGCATCACGAATCATCGCCAGTGAGCGATCAACATGAGTTGAAGCATCAGGGTGGAAAGTAATGTAGGACGCCCCCGCCTTGGCAAAGTCACCGATCAAACCGTCCACCGGGCTTACCATCAAGTGCACATCAATGGGAGCGGTCACGCCATAGTCACGTAGTGCTTTGCAAACCATCGGACCAATAGTCAGGTTAGGCACATAGTGATTATCCATCACATCAAAGTGTACGATATCGGCACCCGCATTCAGTACCGCGTCAACTTCTTCACCCAGGCGGGCAAAGTCTGCGGATAAGATAGAGGGGGCTATTAAAAAATCACTCATGGGCTGGTTTCTCAGGTTACATTCTTGGAATAAATGACAAAAAAAGTTATCGCTTGGTAATCGACGCCGCTATTCTACTGAAAAGCCAAGCCTAAATCACACTTTAGCCGTTGGCGAGGATTTGCTGTTCCAGGGCTTCCAATCTTTCCGGAGTGCCCACATCCGTCCATCGGCCTTGATGATGCTGGGCACTAACCCTCTGTTCTTTCATCGCTTCGATTAAAGGTTGGCGCAGCGGAAATGGCCCATGGGGGCAAAAGGCAAACAGCCTGGGGTGTAACAGGCTAATACCAGAATAGGTTAAGGCAACACCATCGGCGCTATCGCGGTCCGGTAGCAGGCGGCCATCTTTCTTTAATGAAAAATCACCCTGGGGATTATGCTCCGGATTGGTCACCATCACCAGATGCGCCAACTCAAGTGGCTGGTTGAGCAACTGGCCATAGTTATAATCTGACCAGACATCACCATTGGTTAAGATAAACGGCTTATCTCCCAATAAAGGCAATGCCTTAGCAATACCTGCGCCGGTGTTTAAGGGTTCTTTTTCCGGGGAGTAACTGATGCTTGCACCAAAGTCCGAGCCATCGCCCAGGGTAGCCTCAATCTGCTCACCCAAATAGGCGTGATTGATCACAATCTCGGTTACCCCTACCGCTACCAGTGCCTCTATATGGTAAACAATCAACGGCTTGCCAGCGCAAAGTAACAAAGGCTTGGGGGTATTATCCGTTAAGGGCCGCATACGCTTGCCAAGCCCAGCGGCCAATATCATCGCTTTCATGAGATTTGTACTCGCTTATCCAGTGCTACTAACAGTTGCGTTAAGGCAGGCAGCTCCGGCCGACGCTGGGCAACGGTATTTAAATAATCAAAGAAGCGCGGCGCATCGGCTAAATAGCGGGGCTTACCATCCCGGTGACAAATACGGGCAAAGATACCAATCACTTTCAGGTGGCGCTGGGTCACCATCACATCGCAATCACGCTGGAAATCCTCAAACTGTGCCGGTACCGGCAAACCCGCCTGCTGTGCCATGGACCAATAGCGCTGCAACCACTGGGTGACTTGCTGTTCTGGCCAGCTGATAAAAGCATCTTTAAACAGGCAGCTGATGTCATAGCTAACAGGGCCATACACCGCATCCTGAAAATCCAGCACGCCAACGCCCTGACCCTGATTTACCATCAAGTTGCGGGGCATATAGTCACGGTGAACATAGACATTTTGCTGGGGTAAAATCTGGCTGACTAACTGATCAAACAAGTCTTCAAGTAACTGGCTTAACTCTTCGTCCAGCTCCAGGCCCAAATGGCGCTGTAAATACCACTCCGGGAACAGTGTCAGTTCACGTCTTAACAGCGCCTCGTCATAAGGCGGTAACTGGCCTGGCTGGCTACTTAACTGAAATTTAATCAAGGCCTCGGTGGCATCGGCAAAATAACTATCGGCCTGGTCGAGGGTAAAATCCGGATCATTCATCACATCCAGATAGGTCTGTAGGCCCAAATCACTCAGTAGTAAAAAACCCTGCTCAAGATCTTGCGCCAGTATCTCTGGCACATGCACCCCAGCCTGGGCCAGCATGGCTGCCACTTTAATAAATGGGCGACAATCTTCTTTATCGGCAGGGGCATCCATCGCAATCAGCGAACGTCCCTCGTGCTGGTAGCGAAAGTAGCGCCTGAAACCCGCGTCACTACCGGCAGCCTGGCCCGACAGGCGAACGCCCAGCTGTTCCGCCAGCCACTGTTCCAATTGCTCCTGTCGCCGATCCACTAATGGCTGTGCAGTATCCGAAGGCAAACTATTTCTCTCTATCGATCATTATCATGCGAGGATACTATCATAAAGAGGCCAGAGTAAGGTTTAAAGGCGCTGGCACGGGCATTCCTGCTCATAATGCTTTATGATCCACGTTCTAAAAAACAGGGATAAGCCCCTCTGTAATTTGTAAGATACTGTACTAAGAAGAAGAGAATAACCCACGCGTTATGGCCGCCAATCACTATTCATTACCTACCATTGCCAAGCACCTATTAGTGGCTGCTATTGCTGCTTCCCCGATGCCCGTTGTTGCCAGCGCTGAATTGACGCCAGACCAGCAATGGATCTGTAAAGCGGATGCCAATAACCAGTGGCAGTGTGAAGGCCAAAGTAAGGTGAGCCATAGCACCACCCTATCCCTACCTAATGCAAAAGTAGTGGCCAGCCAGAATAGTCTTGATAGCACATGGGATTGGGTGCCGAAATCCCAACTGGCAGATCCCTCTGTGTGTAAAACCGGCTGTGATGGTGCCTACGTTGCACCGTTAGCGGACTGGGAAGACGCCGACAAGGACCCGGAAGGTGCTCCGTTACGGGCCAATGCCGACCATTCCCATATGCAAGGAAACTCTGTTGCCCTGTCCGGGGAGGTTGTACTAACCCAGGGTAACCGCAGTTTTAAAACCGATCGGGCGCTACTTGATCGTGACAATAACCAGCTCACCTTTGAGGGCAATGTTGAGATCAGGGAGCCCGGGTTACTGATTCGTGCCGACAAAGCCAACATCAATACAGAAAGCAATCTCGGCAATTTCGAACAAGCCCTGTTTTTACAACACAACCATGGCTCCAAGGGAAATGGCTTCAGGGGACAGGCTGCCACTATTGATCGAGCCAGCCAAACCACCCTCGATCTTGAGCAAGGCAAAATTACCCAATGCACGCCGGATGACGAGCTATGGATGATTGATGCCAACAGCATTCATCTCGACAGCGAAGAAGGCTGGGGCTCCGCCAAACACGCCAAAGTCAGAATCAAAGATATACCGGTCTTTTACACCCCCTATATGACCTTCCCCATCGATGACCGCCGCAAAACCGGGCTGCTGTTCCCCGCCCTGGGAACAGGTAATAAAAACGGCTTTGAATTTAGCGCCCCACTCTATTTGAATATTGCCCCTGATTTTGATGCCACCATCGCACCCCGCTTTATTGAAAAACGCGGCACCATGTACGAAGCAGAAGTACGACAACTCAGTAGCTTTGGCACATGGGTAGTCTCTGGCGCCCAGCTAAACGATGATCAATACCAGGAAGTAGAGGATAACGGTGCCCCCATAGAAGAACTGTTAGGCAGGGAGAATGATATACCACCCAGGGAAAATCGCTGGGTTGGCCGGGTTACCCATAGTGGCAAAATCGGCCCGATTATCACCCAGGTTGATTACAACAAAGTCAGCGATGAGAACTTCTTTAGCGACCTGTCTCCGGATAGCCTTGAATTGCAGCGTAGCGATCATTTAAAGCAAACCGCCTCATTGGGCTACCGCAACAATAACTGGCAGGCTGAGTTAATCGCTGAACAATTCCAGACCATTGATGACCTGCTGTCCAGCCAGTATCAATTTATGCCCCGCCTGACCCTTGAAAGAAATAGCACCGGCGCCAACTTCTCACCGGAATGGTTATTTGAAGCGCAGTACACCGACTTTAAACACGATGAGTCCATTGATGACGGCGGTAGATTTGAAACCGGGCAGCGCAGCTTTGCTGAAGCGGGCATCAGCTATCCCATGCGCTGGGCTCCGGGCTTTATTATTCCAACGGCCAAAGTTCGCAGTGTAAACTATAAGCTGGACGCCTTTAAAAACGACAGTGATGACACGCCGTCAGCCACCGTTCCGCTGGTCACCCTGGATATGGGGCTGGTTTTTGAGCGTCAGGCACGCTTTGGTAACAGCAACTACCTGCAAACACTGGAACCCCGCCTTTACTACTTCTATAGCGATTATGAAGAACAGGGAAGTAACCCCAAATTTGATACTAAAGCCTTGAAATTCAGCTATAGCCAACTATTTCGCGACACCCGCTTTACCGGCCACGACAGGCTGGACGATGCCAATCAAGCCTCCATAGGCGTCACCAGCCGCTTTATCAACGATACCGAAGGCCGGGAAGTCCTTAGCCTGAGCCTCGGGCAGATCTTTTACTTTAAAGACCGCCGGGTACAACTATCAACCGCAACACCGGACGAAGTGGTCAGCCACTCAGAAATCGCTGGCGAAATCCAGTATCAACCCACTGAGAAACTCCGGCTGACCAATACCCTGCTCTGGGACTCAAGGCAGGACTACCTGCAAGAAGGCGGTCTGGGAGTGCACTATCAAGCGACCAGCAAGAGCCTGTACAATCTGGGATATCGCTTTAACCGCGAAGCCGCCAGCAACCTTGGCTTTGGTAAGCGGGATGTTTCCCAGGCCGACGCTTCGGTCGTGCTGCCCATCGATGACCGCTGGAGTACCTTTGCCCGCTACCGGTATGATGTAGAGGAAAACCGTGCCATAGATGATATGTTTGGCCTGCAATATGAAGACTGCTGCTGGATGGTGCGCCTGCTTTACCAGCGCAGCCTGAAAGACGAATATGTAGACAATGAACTCACCAGTAACATCGCAGTCGAACGCGATTATGCCTTTATTCTTGAATTTGAACTCAAAGGCTTAGGCAGTCTGGGCAATAAAGCCCGCAGCCTGCTGGAAGAAAATATTTTGGGGTATGAAGATCTTGATTAAGCACAAACACCGCAGCAACATAATAAATACCGTGACTTGCATGGCAGGCTCATTGTTGATCCTTATGGGCAGCCTGTCCGCACCCTTGGCCAACGCCAACAATCAACCGCAGCTACTCGACCAGGTTATCGCTATTGTGGATGACGATGTGGTGATGGCCAGCGAACTGCGCGATCGTATCCAGCAGGTCAAACTCAATATCGAAAAAAGCGGTAAAACGGCACCGCCGATGGATGAAATCCAGCGGCAGATTCTGGACCAGCTCATTCTTGAAAATATCCAATTGCAAATGGCCTACCGAGCCGGCGTACGTATCAGCGATGCTCAATTAAATGACTCCATGCTACGCATTGCCCAGCAGAACCGCATGGACCTGATCCAGTTTAAAGAAGCACTGGAAAGAGATGGCGTATCCTACAACGAAACCCGCGAGCAAATTCGCAAAGAAATGCTGTTGCAGCGCGTGCAACAGGGTAACGTCAACCAGCGAGTACAAATCACTGACCAGGAAATTGCCAATTTCCTATCCTCCAAAGAAGGTCAGGCGATGACAGCGCCGGAGTACCGAATGCTTCACACCCTGATCGCCATACCCAGCGGTGCCGATAAAGCCACCATTGCCTCAGCCAAAAAAATGGCCGATACACTCTATCAGCGGATAGAAAATGGGGAAGACTATGCAAAAGTCATATCCAACTACAGCCAACTAAAGATTAATGACCTGGGCTGGCGCAAGGCTGCAGATTTACCCAGTTTAATTTCTGGCCTGGCCACCACAACCGGCGAAGGCGATACCGCCAGCCCCGTACAAAGCGCCAGCGGTTTCCACCTGGTAAAACTGTTAGACAAGCGCGGTGATGGTAAAATGATTCCACAAACCAAAGCTCGTCATATTTTATTAAAACCTTCTGCTATTCGTAATGAAGCAGCCACTGAAGCTGAGATTAAAGCGCTGCGCCAACGTACTATCGATGGCGAAAGCTTTGAAGAACTGGCCCGTGAATTTTCCGAAGATATCGGCTCTGCCCTTGAAGGTGGCGATCTGGGCTGGACCAGCCCCGGCCAATTAGTCGGTGCCTTCCAGGACGCCATGGACAGTACCAAACCCAACGACATCAGCCCGGCCTTTAAAAGCCAGTACGGCTGGCATATCTTGCAAGTCATAGAACGCCGCGACAAAGATGTCACCGATGATATTCGCCGCAATATTGCCCGCAACCATATACACCAACGTAAATACGATGATGAACTGCAAACCTGGTTGCAAAAAATTCGCGACGAAGCCTATGTAGATTTTAAATAAGTCAGCTCACCCTTTACCGGAAGTTATGCCTCTAACATGATGACACCATTGTTATGACCCTACTGCGAATAGCATTAACTCCCGGCGAACCTGCCGGCATTGGCCCTGACCTTATTATCCAGCTAGCCCAAACTGAACACTCTGCCGAGTTGGTCGCTATTGCCGACCCTCAATTATTGCAACAACGGGCTGAACAGCTGGGGCTACCTTTAACTATTCGTCTACTTGATGTAGCCAAAGCCCCACAAATTAATGCCGCTTCAGAGATCTGTGTGTTACCGGTTGAGCTCGCTCAATCCTGTGTTGCCGGTGAACTTAATATCAGTAATGCAGCCTATGTTTTAGCAACGCTGGATGCCGCTATTCAAGGCTGTATGGACAACACCTTTTCCGCCATGGTCACAGCACCCGTCAACAAAGCCGTCATTAATGATGCCGGTATAAACTTTAGTGGCCATACCGAATATCTCGCGGATAAAACCCATACTGAGCAAGTCGTCATGATGTTAGCTACTGAAGGCTTACGCGTTGCATTAGTCACCACCCACCTGCCATTACTCGATGTGCCAAAAGCCATCACCTCTGCCCAGGTGGAAAGGATTACCCGAATTCTGCATCGTGACCTGCAACGGCATTTTGGTTTAGCACAACCCAAAATCACAGTATTGGGCTTAAATCCCCATGCCGGTGAAGGTGGCCATATGGGACGTGAAGAAATTGATGAAATTATTCCCTGTATGGAAAAGTTAGTTAACGAAGGTATGCAACTGACAGGGCCCTTACCTGCTGATACCGCCTTTACTGAAAAGCACCTCACGCAATGCGATGCCGTTTTAGCGATGTATCACGACCAGGGCTTACCGGTTTTAAAATATAAAGGCTTCGGCAATGCGGTCAATATCACGCTGGGCTTACCGATTATTCGCACCTCGGTTGATCACGGCACAGCGCTGGATTTAGCCGGTAGCGGCAAGGCCGATATGGGCAGCTTACAAACAGCGTTGAATTATGCAATCAGTATGGCTCAACATCGTTCGCCAACATTGAAAGAGCACTAACTAATGGCGAACCCGGATAACAAACACCGCGCCCGTAAACGCTTCGGCCAAAACTTTTTGCAAGATGCCGGCGTTATTCATCATATTGCCCGCTCGATTAACGCCAGCAGCAATGACCACATCGTAGAAATCGGCCCCGGCCAGGGAGCACTCACCGCAGATATTCTGGCCAGCGGATGCCAACTGGATGCCATCGAACTGGACCGTGACCTTATTCCTATTTTGCAGCAACGCTTTGCTAATGAAAGCCGTTTCAGTTTGCAACAAGGGGATGCACTGGCATTTGATTTTTCCTCTTTGCAACAAGGCGACGAAAAATTACGGGTAGTGGGCAACCTGCCCTACAATATTTCAACACCGTTGATTTTCCATTTACTGGATCAACAAGCCTTGATTCACGATATGCATTTTATGCTGCAACTGGAGGTGGTTAACCGCCTCGCCGCTGTACCGGGTAATAAGAATTACGGACGCTTAAGCGTGATGGCGCAATACTACTGCGATGTACATTCCCTGTTTGAAGTCCCACCGGAAGCCTTTGACCCAAGACCCAAGGTGCAATCCGCCATTGTACGGTTAGCGCCCCATCAGCAATTGCCACACCCCGCCAATAATGTGAAAACACTCGAGCATGTGTTGCGCACAGCATTTAACCAGCGCCGCAAAACACTGCGCAACTCATTAAAAACCGAGATAAGTGAACAGCGCTTAACCGCCCTGGACATTAACCCCGCAGCCAGACCAGAAACCTTATCGTTGCAGCAATTTGTCGCCATTAGCAACGCCATCAGTGAAGACACCTAATATGCTTACCGACAATCCCATCAGTGTTCATGTCGATACACAATATATTCCCCAGCAGTCCAGCCCGGAAGAACAACGCTTCGCCTTTGCCTATACCATCACCATTAGCAATCACGGCATTGAACCGGTAAAACTAATTAGCCGTCACTGGATTATTACCGATGGCAACGCCAAAGTTGAAGAAGTACGGGGCGACGGTGTAGTGGGTGACCAACCGATCATCAAGCCCGGCCAAAGCTATCGCTATACCAGTGGTGCTTTATTAGAAACTGCCGTGGGCACCATGAAAGGCAGCTATCAAATGGAAAGCGCATCGGGTAGCAGCTTTGATGCACCTATCCCACAGTTTTCCCTTATCCACTCGGGGTCTTTACATTAATGACACGTTACGCTGTTGGCGATGTACAAGGCTGCCTGGAGCCTCTGCAATGTTTGCTGGAGGAAGTAAACTTTGACGCTGGCAAGGATGAACTCTGGTTGGCAGGTGACCTTATCAACCGCGGCCCAGCCTCCCTGCAAACCTTACGTTTTGTAAAATCCTTAGGCGAATGCACACGGATCGTATTGGGCAACCACGACCTGCACTTTTTGGCGATAGCTTTCGGCACCAGGAAAACGGGAAAATCCGATACCTTTGACGAAATCCTTAACGCTGATGACTATGCAGAACTGGTGCAATGGCTTCAACAGCAGCATTTATTCTACAGCGACCCCAGTGGTGACTACCATATGGTTCATGCGGGTATCCCACCCATTTGGACCGTAACACAGGCCAGACAATACGCCGCCGAAGTTGAGCAAGTGCTGCACAGTGACCAGGCTAAGCCATTCTTCGAGCATATGTATGGCAATGAACCCGCCGTATGGAGTGATGGGCTGGAAGGCTGGACACGATTGCGAGTCATTACCAACTACTTAACACGAATGCGTTTCTGTAACCCTGAAGGCGTGCTGGATTTTGAAAATAAACTAGCGACTATCGATAAACCGAACTTTAATCCCTGGTTTTCTTACTCCCGTGACCAAAGCACCAACATTATCTTTGGACACTGGGCAGCACTGGAAGGAAAAGCCAACAGCGAGGGGGTTTTTGCTTTGGACACCGGTTGCGTTTGGGGGCATGCCCTAACCCTGATGAATCTGGAAACACAACACTTACACCATTGTAACTGCGCCAACTGAATCTGCTGGGTGGTTTCGGACACGACCTTTAATCTACAAATACGTCATTCCCGCGCAGGCGGGAATGACAACCTTTTGGAAATCTATGAGGCAGCGGTGGATTGCAATCTACCCTACGCAGACTATTGCTTAAATTTTTTATTTATATAAAACACATTTCTTAAACGAATTAACCATTAAAACCATATAAGTCTGGCATCGACTATGCCTTGCATTTGCTGCAAATATTCCTCTTGCCCCGTTATAAATAAATCATCTATCCAGATTTTTGTTTATTAAACAATTCCTTAAGTTTGTACGAGCAAAAATCAAACAAAACTGTAATTTTTACCCCTCGATAAATCAAAGAAATAATAAAACAAAAAACCCATCGCGCGGTCTATCCATAGAGGCTATGATGAATACAAGAAGAATGATTTTTTCTCTTCATTTTCTATTTGAGTGAAGCTGTTCTTTACAACCAGTTCTGCATTTTTATTGAAATGTAATCACTGATTTACTGTAAGGAGTTACTTATCGCCATGGGAATATTTGATCACTTTCAAGACCGCTACGAATCCACACAGCAAGAAGAACTGAGCCTTCAGGAATATCTTGATCTGTGTAAAACCAACCCTAACACCTACGCTAATGCCTCCGAGCGATTACTGGCTGCCATCGGCGAGCCGGAAATGATTGATACGGCTTCCGACCCGCGCCTTAGTCGAATATTTTCTAATAAAATCATCAAACGCTATGAAGTCTTTAGTGAATTTTATGGCATGGAAGAAGCTATCGAAAATATCGTTGCTTACTTTCGTCATGCGGCGCAGGGGCTGGAAGAAAATAAGCAAATACTTTACTTGTTAGGACCGGTGGGCGGCGGTAAATCGTCATTAGCGGAAAAGCTTAAATCCCTAATGGAAAGAGAACCCATTTACTGCCTTAAAGGCTCTCCGGTGTTTGAATCTCCCTTAGGGCTGTTTGACCCCGCTGAAGATGCTCAAATACTGCAGGAAGACTACGGTATTCCCGAGCGCTATCTCGGCACTATTATGTCTCCATGGGCGGTTAAACGCCTGCATGAATATAATGGTGATATTTCCCAGTTTAAAGTGGTTAAGCTCTACCCTTCCCGCCTCGACCAGATTGCAATTACCAAAACCGAGCCCGGTGATGAGAATAACCAGGATATCTCATCGCTGGTGGGTAAAGTGGATATTCGCCAATTGGAAGAGTTCCCGCAGAACGATCCTGATGCCTATAGCTTTTCAGGCGGGCTATGCCGCTCCAACCAGGGCATTATGGAATTTGTCGAGATGTTTAAAGCACCGATAAAAGTGCTACACCCCTTGCTCACCGCCACTCAAGAAGGCAATTACAACAGCACTGAGGGCTTAAGCGCCATCCCCTTCGAAGGTATTATTCTCGCTCACTCCAATGAATCTGAGTGGCAGTCTTTTAAGAACAATAAAAACAACGAAGCCTTTATTGACCGCGTCTATATCGTCAAAGTGCCCTACTGCTTACGGGTTTCTGAAGAAATCAGAATCTATGAAAAGCTGCTACAAAATAGCTCCCTGGCCAAGGCTCCCTGCGCACCAGACACGGTTAAAATGCTGGGGCAGTTCACCGTATTGTCGCGGCTTATTGAGCCGGAGAACTCCAATATCTTTTCTAAAATGCGGGTCTATGATGGCGAGAGCTTAAAAGATACTGACCCTAAAGCCAAAAGCATTCAGGAATACCATGATAACGCCGGCGTTAACGAGGGTATGAATGGTCTCTCCACACGCTTTGCTTTTAAAATCCTGGCCAAAGTATTTAATTTTGACCCAACCGAAGTGGCGGCCAACCCGGTTCATTTGCTCTATGTATTGGAGCAACAAATTGAGCAGGAGCAGTTTCAACCCGAGGCGGCTGAGCGTTACCTCAATGTCATTAAAGAATACCTGGCTCCGCGTTATGTAGAGTTTATCGGTAAAGAAATCCAAACAGCCTATCTCGAATCCTATTCCGAGTACGGACAGAATATTTTTGACCGCTATGTAACCTATGCTGACTTCTGGATTCAAGACCAGGAGTACCGCGACCCTGAAACCGGAGAGATTCTCGACCGCCCAGCCATTAATGAAGAGCTTGAAAAAATTGAGAAACCGGCAGGTATTTCTAACCCAAAAGACTTCCGCAATGAGATTGTTAATTTTGTCCTGCGGGCAAGAGCCAATAATGATGGCAAGAACCCTAACTGGAGTAGTTACGAGAAACTACGTACTGTAATTGAGAAAAAAATGTTCTCTAATACGGAAGACTTGCTGCCGGTAATTTCCTTTAACGCCAAGGCCTCTGCCGATGACCAGAAAAAACACACTGACTTTGTCTCTCGTATGGTGGAGCGTGGTTATACCGAGAAACAAGTCAGACTCTTATCAGAATGGTACTTAAGAGTCAGAAAATCGCAATAACCAGACCTGTCATTCCCGCGAAGGCGGGAATCCAGCCTGCATGACGGCATTTTATAACAAAGGGCTTTTATTCATTATGTAGCCACAGGAGCGAAACTTTGAGTTATCTGATTGATAGACGTCTCAATGCCAAAAACAAAAGCGCTGTTAATCGCCAACGTTTTATTCGCCGCTATAAAAAGCATATAAAAAAAGCAGTCGCCGATGCCGTTAGCTCACGCTCCATTACCGATATAGAAAAAGGCGAAGAAATAACCATTCCCAATGATGATATCCAGGAACCCGTATTTAGCCATAGCCCCGGTGGCAAGCGCACCACCATCCACCCCGGTAATAAAGAGTTTGTTAAAGGCGATAAAATACCCAGACCTAAAGGCGGCGGTGGAGCAGGCGGCAGCAAGGCCAGTAATACCGGTGAAGGCATGGATGATTTTGCTTTCCAGATCACCCAGGATGAATTTCTTGAATTTATGTTTGATGACCTGGAATTGCCAAACCTGGTCAAAAGACAGCTGGCAGGGTCAGACACCTTTAAATATAAACGCGCCGGTTATTCCACCGTCGGCACCCCCAACCAGATTAATATTGTCAGGTCACTTAGAGCCGCTAATGCCAGACGCATTGCATTGGGCTCCCCGTCGAAAAAAAAGCTGGCACAGTTGCAACAACAATTGGAGCAGCTATTAGAAGAACACCCTCAACAAAGTGATAAGATTAGGCAGCTCGAGGAGCAAATTGAGCAACTAAGCGCTAAAGTCAAACGCATCCCTTTTCTGGATACCTTTGATATCAAGTACAACCTGACAGTTAAAGAGCCACAACCCACCTCTAAAGCCGTGATGTTTTGCATTATGGACGTCTCTGGCTCGATGAACCAGGCTACCAAAGATATGGCCAAGCGATTTTTTATTCTACTTTATCTGTTTTTACAGCGTAACTATGATCGCACCGATGTCGTTTTTATCCGTCACCATACCAACGCCGCTGAAGTCGACGAGGAAGAATTTTTTTATTCAAGGGAAACCGGCGGCACCATAGTCTCCAGTGCATTATCTTTGATGAAAAATATTATGGACACCCGTTACCCCACCTCAGAGTGGAATATTTATGGTGCCCAGGCTTCAGATGGCGATAACTGGGATAATGATTCCAGCAGATGTTATGACCTATTAGTCAACGAGATCATGCCCCACACCCAGCATTACTCCTATGTTGAAATATCACCCAGAGAGCACCAATCTCTCTGGCATGAGTACGAGCAGGTTAAGTCTCAATTTGAAGATACCTTTGCCACTCAGCAAATTATACAGCCCTCCGATATCTATCCGGTGTTCCGTGAACTATTCCAAAGGAGGCCCGCGTGAATCAACCACAACTTAAACAGCAGCCTATTTCTACCGGTTCAGATTGGACCTTTGAACTTATCCAGCAATATGATGAAGTGATCGGCGGTCTTGCACAAGAGTTTGGTCTGGACACCTACCCCAACCAGATAGAAATCATTAACTCAGAGCAAATGATGGATGCCTATTCATCCTCCGGTATGCCACTGTTTTATCACCACTGGTCCTACGGCAAACATTTTCTTGGCATAGAGAATAACTACAATCGCGGGCAAATGGGCCTGGCTTATGAAATAGTCATCAACTCCAATCCCTGTATTGCCTATTTAATGGAAGAAAACTCCATGACCATGCAGGCACTGGTTATCGCCCATGCCTGCTATGGCCATAATTCATTTTTTAAAGGCAACTATTTATTTCGCGCCTGGACGGAAGCCGATTCGATTATTGATTACCTGGTGTTTGCCAGAAACTATATTGCCAAATGCGAAGAGCGCCATGGCGTTGATGCTGTCGAAAAAATACTGGATTCCTGCCACGCCCTGATGAACTACGGTGTCGATCGCTATAAACGACCCCACCCCATTTCAACCACTGAAGAAATGCAAAGACAGCATGAGCGGGAAGTATTGCTGCAACAGCAGGTCAATGATCTTTGGCGAACAATCCCCGTAACCAAATCCACTACAGCAAAGGATAAACTACCCCCCTTCCCGGAAGAGCCGCAGGAGAACCTGTTATATTTTCTGGAAAAAAATGCCCCCTTGCTCGAGCCCTGGCATCGGGAAATTTTGCGCATCGTTAGAAAAATCGCCCAGTATTTTTATCCCCAGCGCCAAACCCAGGTGATGAATGAGGGCTGGGCCTGCTTCTGGCATTACACCTTGCTCAACGAAATGTATGACCGCAACCTGGTCACCGATGGTTTTATGATGGAGTTTTTGCAATCACATACCAGTGTGATTTTTCAGCCAGATTTTGACAGCCCCTACTACAGCGGCATTAACCCATACACCTTAGGCTTTGCCATGATGATGGATATCCGCCGTATCTGTGAAAACCCCACTGATGAAGACCGGCAATGGTTCCCCGACTTTGCTGGCTCCAACTGGCAGGAAACCCTGCAATTTGCCATGAGAAATTTTAAGGATGAAAGTTTTATCCAGCAATTTCTTTCCCCCAAAGTAATGCGTGACCTTAAATTATTCTGCGCACTGGATGACGACAGACTCTCAGAGATTGAGATTACAGCCATTCATGATGACAGTGGTTACCAGATCATCCGGGAACATTTGGCGGGACAATATAATATGGGGGACAAAGAACCGAATATCCAAATTACCAATATTGATATTCGCGGTGACCGCTCGATGCGATTAGAACACCGCCAGCATAACCGCAAGCCCCTTAATGACTACAGCCAGGAAACCCTAAAACACCTCCACCGACTTTGGGGCTTTGATATTCACCTTGACTCTATTCAGGATGGCAAGGTTGTCAACAGCTATCACTGCCCGGATATTAATGACTACCCGGATCCGGAAAACGAATAGGCCGTCACCTTTCAACTCCTGCTATAATCCGTCACAACTTCAACAAACATGTATCAAGCTCTATGAAAACGTATTTGGTGGGCGGTGCCGTCAGGGACAAATTATTAGGCGTGCCTTATCACGAACACGATTGGGTGGTGGTCGGCGCAACCCCCGAAGAGCTTTTATCCCAGGGCTACCAGGCCGTTGGCAAAGATTTTCCTGTTTTTCTCCACCCGAACACCAAAGAAGAATACGCATTAGCCAGAACCGAGCGCAAGTCCGGCCCCGGTTATACGGGCTTTGACTGTCACACCAGTCCTGACGTTACCCTTGAGGAAGACCTGGTCCGGCGCGACCTTACTATCAACGCCATGGCGCAAGATAGCAACGGCACTATTATTGACCCCTATGGCGGCCAGCGTGATCTTGAACAAAAACTACTGCGCCATGTATCTGATGCCTTTATTGAAGATCCGCTTCGAGTACTGCGCATCGCTCGTTTTTACGCCCGCTATAGTTATTTAGGCTTTAAGATTGCCGATGAAACCCTGCAGCTTATGCAAACCATTAGCGCTGGCGATGAACTGCTTGCCCTACCCGCCGAAAGAATTTGGAAGGAATTGGAAAAAGCACTGGGCGAGAAAACACCCCAGCAGTTTTTTATCGCTTTGCAACAGTCAAACGCACTGGCCAAGCTAATGCCAGAGCTATCAAACTTTAGCGCACAACAGTTTCTAATTCTGGAAAAAACCAGCACAGAAAAATGCCAGCTTATCCGCTTCGCCTTATTACTCAGCCATCTCGATGCCACCCATGCAGAAACACTCTGCGCAACACTTAAAGCCCCTAAAGAGTATAAAGAGCTGGCCATTCTATTCGCCCGCCACCAGACCCCATGTTCAAAGCCTTTTAGCAGCGCCGAAGCATTGCTCGATACGATTGAACAACTCGACCCCTTCCGCCGGGAGAGTCGGTTTGAACATTTTTTGCAATGCTGTGAACTTAAGTTTGATTCTGGCCGTACAACTCAGCAACTACGCGAAGCTTATACAGCCTGCAAAGCCATCAATGCTGGCGAACTGGCCAGGCAGGGACTGAAAGGCAAAGCCATTGCCAAAACGCTATATATCCTTCGCCTTGAAGCCATCAATCAATTACTGAACCAGAATGGATAACGAATGAGCGAACAGAACACACAACGGGTTGCCTTAGTCACAGGTGCCGCCCAGCGGATAGGGGCAGAAATTTGCAAAACACTGCATGCTGCCGGCTTTAATATTGTTATTCACTATCGTTCATCGTCCCAGCCCGCGGAAGCACTGGCCGAACAACTCAATCAGCAGCGCAGCCATTCAGCCCACTGCCTTAAGGCCGACCTGACCAATAGTAGCGATGTTCAAGCCCTGGCCACCGCTGCAGAAAAACAATGGGGGCATATCGACGCCTTAATTAATAATGCCTCTACCTTTTACCCCACTCCTCTCAATACATCGACCGAAGATGATTGGGATGCCTTATTTGATAGTAATGTAAGAGGCCCGTTTTTTCTCAGCCAGGCACTAACGCCGACGCTAAGCGAGCGTAAGGGCTGTATTGTGAATCTGGTGGATATTCATAGCGAAAAGCCCATGGCGGAACACACCATTTACTCTATGGCGAAAGCCAGCGTGGCGATGATGACAAAAACACTGGCCAAGGAAATGGCGCCGGTAGTAAGGGTAAACGGGGTTTCTCCCGGCGCAATACTTTGGCCGGAACAGGCGTTAGACCCCAATAACAAATCTTCAATACTCAATAAAGTACCGATGCAGAAAATTGGGGATGTTAGTGATATTGCAAAAACGGTTGCATACTTAGTGAATGATGCACCTTATGTGACCGGGCAAATTATTGCTGTCGATGGTGGCCGCTCTTTAAATATGTAAAGTTAAATAGGTAAAGCGGCTTAAGCATGGACAGAGACCATCTCACCACGCCATTCAAAATCTACCGACCATAACTTCTGGCTTGACTGATCATATTCCCGCCACAGTTCGGTATAAGTTTTATGCGCTTGCGGGTGGCTATCTTCAGGGGCAATATCATATAGAGGCAATAGCACAAAGGCGTTTTTAACAATCTCATCCCGTGGTAACTCAACACCGTCGATAACACCAACTTCATCACCGTAGGTTAGAATATCAATATCCAATGTACGCGGGCCAAATTTAGGGCCATCGCGTCGACGACCATTAACATGCTCAATGTCACGCAACATCCGAGCTAATTCACCTACACTGAGATGACAACAAAAACCGACCACCAAATTAAGAAAGTTATCACCTTCAAAACCCACTGCTTCACTTTCATAAACCGGTGAAATAATCATTGCGTCAAAATGTTTATCCAGTGCGTCTAACGACGCGCTAATATGTTGATAGCGATCAATATTGCTACCGATACTTAGATAAACTTGGGGCACTGTATTCTCCAGTCTTTAGGTTTTTTCGCCACGCTCAATAATAACGCCCACATCCTGTGAACCGCGAACGGCGCCTGGTTTGCTAAGACGTAACTTTAACCATGGCACTGAAAATTCAGTGCGCACAATGTCTGCACAGCGCTCTGCCATGGTTTCTACTAATAAAAATTCACTGTCACCAATAAACGAAATTAAGCGCTTGGCAACGGCTTTGTAGTTTAAGGTGTCTGCAATATCATCGGTCTCTGCGGCGCGACGTATATCGTGGGCCATTTCCAAATCGAGACTAACGGTTTGCTTAATTTCCCGCTCCCAGTCATAAATCCCAATAACGGTTTCAATTTTTAAATCTCGAATGTACACAATATCCATGAAGCTGCTTCCTAAATCTGCCAGTTAATTATTATCGTCATTCCTGCGTAGGCTGGAACAACGCACTTTAGCATCTTACGTTTCATTTCAGGCAATCGGTTCAACTCGACAATTCAACTCTGGGTTAGTGCTGGCAACTGGTCCATTGGCCAGCGAGGCGTAGCGATAACCGCCAATGTATCAGCCTGACCTGCCAGTAAACGCTGGCAGCCAGCATAGGCAATCATAGCCCCATTATCAGTACAAAACTCAGGTCTGGCGTAAAAAACTTTGGCATTGGTTTTAGCCAAAGCCTGTTCAAGCCCGGATCTTAGTTCCTTATTAGCGCTAACGCCGCCAGCCATTACCAACTGGGACAGCGACTCTTGCTTTAACGCTCGCTTACATTTGATGACTAAGGTTTCCACCACAGCCCGCTGGAAAGCATGGGCGATATCGGCCCGGGTTTGGTCATCCACCACACCCTCTTCATTAGCATGCTCGTGGACGGTATTTAGCGTATAGGTCTTCAAACCACTAAAACTAAAATCCAAACCGGGGTGCTTAACCATGGGGCGCGGAAAGGTAAAACGCTCAGGCATACCTGACTCAGCCAATTTAGCGACCTGTGGGCCACCGGGATATGGCAGCTTTAGCATTTTTGCGGTCTTATCAAAGGCTTCGCCGGCAGCGTCATCTAACGACTCGCCCAATAACCGGTACTGACCAATTCCATCAACTCTTACCAACTGGGTGTGGCCGCCAGACACTAACAAAGCGACAAAGGGAAATTCCGGTGGATTATCTTCCAGCATAGGGGCTAATAAATGCCCTTCCATATGGTGAACGCCAATCGCAGGGACATTGAGCGCATAGGCCAGTGACCGCCCAATCATAGAGCCCACCATCAAAGCCCCCACCAAACCCGGGCCTGAGGTATAGGCAACACCTTCTATATCCTGCCGCTGGCAGCCCGATTCAGCCAATACCTGCTCAATTAGCGGTAAGGTTTTACGGATATGATCCCGGGATGCCAGCTCAGGTACCACCCCGCCATACTCAACATGCAGCTCAATTTGGCTATATAAAGCTTCCGCCAACAGGCCCCGCTCGCTGTCGTAGAGCGCGATACCGGTTTCGTCGCAGGATGTTTCTATACCAAGAATTAGCATATAGGCCGTGTTTTATTGGATACCGTGATAATAGCCGCGCATAATACTGGCTGATACCCCGCCAGACCAGTAAAACGGTGACAAAATACCCCTTAAATTCCCCCTTTCAGAGCTTTGCAATTTACTGATCAACCGTTTACAATGCCCGCCCCTTGCGATTGGTGCCCCTTTTCCCTTTGAGAATGAGCCCCCATTAGCAACCACAAATTTTATTAACCAGTTAAAGGAAGGGTAAATGCCTTCAGTTAAATTAAAAGATAACGAGCCATTCGATATCGCCCTGCGTCGCTTTAAGCGCTCTTGTGAAAAAGCCGGTGTTCTGGCTGAAGTACGTCGTCGTGAATTCTACGAGAAGCCAACAGCTGTGCGTAAACGCAAAGCAGCCGCTGCTGTTAAGCGTCACGCCAAAAAAGTATCTCGCGAAACTCGTAAGCACCAGCGTCTCTACTAAGCACTAGCTACGCTGTTTATCACCTTCTGCCGGGAGCCTGAAAGCCATGACAGAACAAACGCTAAAAGCCCGCATTTATGAAGCAATGAAAGCGGCAATGCGAGCCAAAGATAAGCAGCGCCTTGGTACCATCCGGCTGATTCAAGCCGAAATCAAACGTATTGAAGTTGATGAACGCATCGAAGTCGATAATGCGCGGCTTTTGGCTGTGCTCGACAAAATGTGCAAGCAGCGTCGCGACTCTATCCAGCAATATACCGATGCAGGCCGCACCGAACTGGCCGAAATTGAGATTGCGGAAATCAACGTAATTCAAGACTTCCTACCCGCTCAACTTAGCGAAGAAGAACTCAACAACATGATTGCCGCCGCGGTTTCCAGCACCGGTGCCGAGTCCATGAAAGATATGGGCAAAGTGATGGGTATACTTAAACCCCAGCTACAGGGCCGTGCCGATATGGGCGAAGTCAGCAAACTCATAAAGTCCCAGCTCTCTTAAGACCCTCACTGCTCCACTCACTGAGCACCCCTTATGTAAAAGGACCAAGTGATGCAACTACGCAGTTTTATGTCATCCAAAATTCACAAAGCCACTGTTACCGAAGCCAATTTGGACTATGTCGGTAGCATTACGATTGATGCCGACTTATTAGATTTGGCGGGGCTTTTACCCAATGAAAAAGTCCTGGTGGTCAGCAATACCAGCGGTGCCAGACTGGAAACTTATATTATCGAAGGCAAGCGAGGCACCGGCTATATCGGTATTAACGGTGCTGCATCTCATCTGATTGAGGCCGGTGAAGAAATTATTATCATCGCTTTTACTTTAGCCACTGAGCCGGTTGAACCCAAAGCTATCCTGGTGGATAAGAACAATCGCTTTGTCTGCAACCTACCCGAAGAACAGGCAGCCTTCGCACCCGAGACCGCATAACCACCATTACCTCGTCATTCCCGCCCTCAACTAAAGCACTCGAGGGCAGGCTTCGGCGAAAATGACTCTCGTCATTCCCGCGAAGGCGGGAATCCAGTGCTGTCAATTTCCGCTTTAGCGGAAATAACAGCATCATGCAGTCTGGGTCCCCGCCCTTGCGGGGACGACATCGCTCTCGCTTATTGCCGGCAAACCCCCTAAACTTCGCTCCCTTAATCATTTAAAACCAAGCACCTTTTTCATGGCCGGCCTTATACCCCAAAGTTTTATCGATGACCTGCTGGATCGCCTCGACATTGTCGAGGTGATAGACCGTCGTGTCAGCCTGAAAAAAAATGGCCGCAACTTTACCGCCTGCTGCCCTTTTCACGAAGAAAAGACCCCCTCCTTTAGCGTTAACCAGGAAAAGCAATTCTATTACTGCTTTGGCTGCGGCGCCGGGGGTAATGCCATCGGCTTTATTATGGATTACGAACGCATGGACTTTCCCCATGCCGTTGAAGTGCTGGCGGATACCGCAGGGTTGGAAGTCCCCCGCGAAGCCGCAGCCTTTCAGGAAGAGCCCCAACAAAAGAAAAACATCTATACCATTTTAGAAAAATGCGCCGATTTTTACCGCGAACAACTTAAGCGCAACCCACAAAAGCAAAGGGCTGTGGACTACCTGAGAAACCGCGGCCTAAGCGGCGAAATCGCCCGGGATTTTGATATTGGTTACGCTCCTCCCGGCTGGGACAACCTGCTTAAGCATCTTGGCGCCACCCAGGAAGACAAACAATTACTGATTGATGGCGGCATGCTGATAGAGAAGGAAGAAAACAACAAGCTCTACGACCGCTTCCGCGACCGCATTATCTTCCCAATTCGCGATAACCGCGGGCGAATTATCGCCTTTGGCGGGCGGGTACTGGGAGACGACAAACCCAAATACCTGAACTCCCCTGAAACTCCTGTATTCCACAAAAGCAAAGAGCTCTATGGGCTCTATCAGTCCCGCAAAGCCAACCGCAAACTGGAGCGACTGCTAATTGTTGAAGGCTATATGGATGTTGTCGCTTTGGCACAGCATGGTGTGACCTGGGCTGCAGCCACACTGGGTACAGCGACCAGTACCGAGCACTTAAAACGCGTGTTCCGCCAATGCCCTGAAGTCGTGTTTTGCTTTGATGGCGATGAAGCGGGCCGCAAAGCCGCAAAACGTGCACTGGAATCCGCCCTGCCCGCCATGGAAGACGGTCGGCAAGCCAGGTTCCTGTTTCTACCACAGGGCGAAGACCCTGACAGCATGGTGCGCAACATTGGTGCCAGTGACTTTGTCCGCCTGATCGACAAGGCCGAACCATTAGAAGACTATCTGTTTAACTCACAGGCTGAAGGACTGGAGCTCGGCTCACTGGATGGTAGGGCCCGCCTTAGCACTCTGGCGGCACCACTGATCGATCAATTACCGGATGGCGTCTTTAAAGAGCTGATGATGTCCTCACTGGCCGAACGCACGGGGCTTTCACAGGACAAGCTGACCGAAATCCTGCAGCGACACCAAGTCAATAAGCAGCCGGAGCCTGCACCTGACAAGCCCGCTGCAGCTGCCAACCGGGAGATTAGCCCCGAACCCAGGCAGCGCCCGCCCCAATTTGCCAAGCAACAAGACTCCACCCGGGACCCGATTCTCTATGCGATTGCCCTGCTGCTGCACGAACCTAAAGCCGCCAGTCATGTCGCCATCCCCAGCGCCCTAAGCCGCAGCGAAGACAATAAGGCTCCCCTGCTAGCTGCCATGCTGGAATTACTCCATAAACGCCCCGATTCCACCTCCGCCATGCTGGTTGGCCACTGGTACGGCGAAGCCTGGGGGGAAACCTTGCAGCAACTACTGCAACTGGAGCAATTTATTCCTGGCTCAGATATTGAACTTGAACTCAAAGAAACGCTCCAACATCTCGAGCGTAAACATCAGCAACAACAACTTGACCATCAGGTCGACAAACTACTGGCCAAAGACTACGCCCAGCTAAACGATGATGAAAAGCAGGAGCTCAAGCGATTACTCAGTCAAAAGCACGACTTATAGCCCCTTATTCATCACCATTAAGCACTCGTATAGCTGCGCCCGATACCGCTACAGCCCCCATTTTTCAACAACCAACCGGTTATGAGGCTAGTATTTGTTCAGCATATACCGTTATAATGTCGGGCTAACTTCAGCAAACGTCCCAGTGAAAGATTGACTATGAGCGATACCGAACAAAAGCAGTCTCGTTTAAAGACCCTGATTGCCAAGGGTAAAGAACAAGGCTACCTGACCTATGCCGAGGTTAATGACCACCTGCCTCAGGATATTTCCGACCCGGACCAGGTTGAAGACATCATCCAAATGATCAACGATTTGGGTATTCAGGTGTTTGAAAACGCCCCTGACGCCGATGAGATCCTACTGTCAGAAGAAGATTCCACCGATGATATCGCCGCCGCCGAAGCCGCCGCCGCCCTGGCTGCCGTTGAAACAGAAGCCGGTCGTACCACTGACCCGGTACGTATGTATATGCGTGAAATGGGAACGGTTGAACTGCTGACCCGCGAAGGCGAAATCGCGATTGCCAAACGCATCGAAGAAGGCATCCGCGATGTAATGGCCGCCGTTGCCTACTACCCCAGCACAGTACAAGATGTTATCGACGACTATGACAAAGTAGCCACTGAAGAACGCCGTCTTGCCGATATCCTGGTTGGCTATCTTGACCCTACCGACGTAGTGCCACCAGCAGCCCAGCAACAGCAAGCCGCCGCCGCTGATGACGATGACGACACCCCTTCCGGCCCAGATCCAGAAGAAGCAAAAAAACGCTTCACCGCCATTCGCAAGCAGCAAAATAAACTCGACAAAGCGATCGACAAGCATGGCCGCTATAGCAAAGAAGCCGCCAAAGAGTTACAAAAACTGGGCGAACTATTTAAGTTCTTAAAACTAACGCCACGTATTTTTGAGCCGCTATCGATCCGCGTTCGCTCAAAACTTAACGTTATCCGTGAAAATGAGCGCTTGATTATGGGCATCTGCATTAAGCAGGCAAAAATGTCCCGCAAAGATTTTGTTAAAGCCTTCCAGGGTTCTGAAACCAACCTTGATTGGCTGGACACACAAATCAAGGCTCATAAAGATGCAGCCCCTGCACTGGAAGCTAACCGCGAAGATATTCTTCGCGCCCAGCGCAAGATTGCCTTTATTGAAGAGCAAACTGACTTAACCATTATCGACATTAAAGAAATCAACCGTCGCATGTCGATTGGTGAAGCCCGCGCCCGCCGCGCGAAAAAAGAAATGGTCGAAGCCAACCTTCGCCTGGTTATCTCTATCGCCAAAAAATACACCAATCGCGGTTTGCAATTCCTCGACTTAATCCAGGAAGGCAATATCGGCTTAATGAAAGCGGTTGATAAATTTGAATACCGTCGCGGCTATAAGTTTTCAACCTACGCCACATGGTGGATTCGTCAGGCGATTACTCGCTCGATTGCCGACCAGGCCCGCACTATTCGTATTCCAGTGCATATGATTGAGACCATCAACAAACTCAATCGTATCTCCCGTCAAATGCTTCAGGAAATGGGTCGTGAGCCTACTCCGGAAGAATTGGGCGAACGCATGGATATGCCAGAAGATAAAGTTCGCAAGGTACTTAAAATTGCCAAAGAACCCATCTCTATGGAAACCCCTATTGGCGATGATGAAGATTCACACCTGGGTGACTTTATCGAAGATAACACGATTGCCCAGCCAGTGGACTCTGCCACGGGCCAAGGCCTGCAGGAAGCCACTAAAGATGTGTTAGGCGGCCTAACTGCCAGAGAAGCAAAAGTATTACGTATGCGCTTCGGCATCGATATGAATACCGATCACACATTGGAAGAAGTGGGCAAACAGTTCGATGTAACCCGTGAACGTATCCGCCAGATTGAAGCCAAGGCACTGCGTAAATTACGCCACCCTTCACGCTCCGATCACCTGCGCAGCTTCCTCGACGAATAATCAAAGCAACAACACCAAAAGCCGGCCCAAGCGCCGGCTTTTTTTTACCCCGTCATTCCCGCCGCAGCCTGCCCTCGAGTGCATTTATCGGGAGCGGGAATGACGATATGGCCTCTATCACAAACCCGTAGGGTGGATTACAATCCACCAATGCCCCCATCAGGACGGAGACCTGCCATGACAGTCTACAAAGATATCAGCCAAACCATCGGCCAAACCCCACTGGTCAAAATCAACCGCATCAGTGAAGGCAGCATCTTCGCCAAAATCGAAAACCGTAACCCGGCCAACTCGGTTAAATGCCGTATCGGTGCCAATATGATCTGGCAGGCAGAAAAAGATGGCATCCTGAAGCCCGGCATGGAAATTGTTGAACCGACTAGCGGCAATACCGGTATTGCCCTGTGCTTTGTCGCCGCCGCCAAAGGCTATTCCATGACTTTAGTGATGCCCCATACTATGAGCCTTGAACGCCGGCAGATTATGAAGGCACTGGGCGCCAATATTATTATTACCGACGCAGCAAAAGGCATAAAGCTATGCATTGAAACTGCCCGCGCCCGCGTTGCCGAAGCGCCGGAAAAGCGCTGGATGCCAAGTCAATTTGATAACCCCGCCAATCCCGCCGTACATGAGGAGACCACCGGCCCTGAAATCTGGGAAGACAGCAATGGTGAAATCGATATCCTGATCAGCGGTGTAGGCACCGGCGGTACTATTAGCGGTATCTCCCGGTTTATCAAAAACACCAAAGGTAAGGCCATCACCTCTGTGGCGGTGGAGCCAACCAGCACCACCATGATTACCGCCGCCAAGGCCGGTGAAGAGCCAGTCCATGCTCCTCATAAAATCCAGGGCATAGGCGCAGGCTTTGTACCTGACAACCTCGACCTTGATATGGTTGACCAGGTCGAGCAAGTCTCCAACGAGGAAGCGATGGAGTGGGCGCACAAGCTAATGCAACAGGAAGGCATCCTGGCGGGTATCTCCAGTGGTGCAGCCATGGCGGTTGCCGATAGAGTCTCCAAACAAGCCGGCAATGAAAATAAAACCATTGTCGTAATACTTCCGGACTCCGCTGAACGCTATTTATCCACCCCGTTATTTGAAGACACTTTTACCGACAATGAAACGGTTCAATAAAGCCTGCCCCAGTGCTGGAACTATCTACTCCAGAACCGTATAATGCGCGACTTCTGTGAAACCCATGCAGAGCCAAATTTTCAAATTTGGGCCCTTAGCTCAGTTGGTTAGAGCATCCGACTCATAATCGGCAGGTCCCGTGTTCAAGTCACGGAGGGCCCACCATTTTCTTATTGATTTATTAGTTTATAGATTCAGGTTTCACCATGCGCATCATCCATAAGTTATTAGGTACTTTGATTTTATTGATTGATTGGTTAACAGCACCGAAAGGTATTAAACGCCCTGAGGAAGTGCAGGCAGTCATCAATGAACAAACCAAGGCCATCACACTGTACCAATACAAAGCCTGTCCGTTTTGCGTGAAGGTCAGGCGATCAATGAAGCGCCAGTCGCTGTCTATTGAAACCCGTGATGCCAAACGCTGTGAAATGGCAAAGATTGAATTGCTGAAGGGCGGAGGAAAACTCAAAGTGCCTTGCTTAAAAGTTGTCAATGATACGGGCAGTGAAAAGTGGATGTATGAATCCAAAGACATTATCGGTTATTTGGAACAAAGATTTAGTGAAGCTGCTTGAATCTTGAGTTAGATACACTGTGAAAACAGTGAGGGATGAGCTGGCTTAACCCGTTGCAATATTTTCAACCACTTTGATTCCTTTTATATGTAACAAATCTTATAACAAAACCTGCAACAACACCTGCAACAACACCTGTAACAACACCTGTAACAACAACCGCAACAAAGCCTGTAGCAAAACCTGTAACAACACCAAATAGCTTAGCCGTTTAATTTATAAGACTTTGTTTTATAACGCCTTTATTTTTGGCAGGTTTATTGCTCCCTGAATTAACACAAAAACTACAAAAGCTGCAAAAGCTACAAGGATAGCAATCATGAAAACATTAAAACAATCTGGCTTAAAGAGCCTATTTTTAGCCTTCTTATCTCTAGCCTTACTCACCAACGCATTAATATTCAATAAAGCCGAAGCAGCCATAGTGGTTTATAGCTTCTCCGGGTTGGTTGATGATTTAAGTGATAAAAAAGTCGACGCGGCTGATTATGGATTTAGCGAGGGAGATGTTTTTAGCGGCACTGTAACTATTGACGATGCACAACCCGACCTGGATAACGACACCGACATCGCCCTCTATGAAGGAACAAATATAGTATTTTCGTTCACTATCAGCTCATCATCAGGTGTCTTGCTGTATTCAGATAATACCCTAGCTGATGATTTTGAATTGAAGATTGAAGACAATCATGGCAGCTCATCAAACCCTCACGATAAATTTGAAATCAAAGACAAAAGCACCAGGGCAGCGATCTCAACGATCAATGGTAATGCGCCTGTTGACTTCTATGAATTAAAATTAAAACTTGAAGATGATCAAAATGCTGATGCATTTAGCAGTACCATTCCAACTGTAGATGGCAGTCTGGGTATTTCAAACTTCAATAAAAAACATGAGTTTGAGATAAAATTTAAATCTAGCGGCGATGAGATAAAACTGAAAGGTGATATTGTCGCTTTTGCAAGCTTGAGTGAGATATCAGAAGTTCCCATTCCGGCTTCGGCCTGGCTTTTTATCTCATCTATAATCGGACTTGTTGGAGCGAAACGAAAAAGCTGAAAAAATAAAAATCGAGCATTCAGCTCTACCTTTTTCTATCAGGCACAAAAATTTAATGGCTTCTTCGCAACCATGTACTGCCATATCTGGTATGATCTCGACCAGTGTTTCAAAGCTTTTTATTTTTTGAGGTAACAGGGTGAGCAACAAAAACCGCTCGATTTTTAGTGACCGGCGTCTTGGCGCCGACAGGCGGGGCCAAAAGCTGCCCATGCCTGCAGACCTTGACCGCAGAGGCAGATGCCGAAGAAACCGTCACTTTCAAGCCCAACCCTGGTGGCTGAGAATTGATTATGCGGTTGAGTTGATTAGCAAAGAAAAAAATCTCGAGACCGAACTTCCAACAGTAAAGTTACCGGGCGAAGGCTTTCCCAATACTTGAAGCTAAGCGTAATCGTTAGCTACGTCTTACAATAAAAATTTTTACTTATTCTTAAACCTACCAAGCTGATGGTCTTTCACCATTACCACTAGTGATTAAGCTCGTTAAAAAACACTCGTCGGCTGTGAATCATTTCTTTATAGGTTTGCAGCATGGAAAAATCAACAGTGGCTGCCCGGGCTTCCAGTGCCTCCATCTGTTTTTCCAGCTCAACTAATTCTTGCAGTAACTTTTCTTTCACGGAATCTGTATTTTGAAGAGCAACACCACCGGCGGTTTCATGCCGTAATTCGGGTCGATTCAGATCCAAATATCCAATCGCCTTTTTCATTATCATTGCCTCTACGCTTGCGTCCTGTCATTCACATTTATCTGTCTGGACTGGTTAAGATCCTCTTTATGCCCAGAAAAAACAAGCAAAAACAGCGATGAAACAGTCAATAATAGCCTGGCATGAACTTTTTAAAACGTCAGAGAATAAGAAAAATTGCTTTATTACGAATAGACCCTAAGAGCCAGCTCCTGCTTGAAACAGGCCCGCCCATTCCTCCGCAGTACCGCCAAGGGCATAAAAATTGGGACTCATCACCGAAGACTGGCGGTTGTACACCAGAGGGTTGAATTCAATATCGACCAGACTCCCGCCAGCCGCCTCAAGCACTGCCTGCCCCGCTGCAGTATCCCACTCACAGCAAGGAGAAAAACGGGGATAAATATCAGCAGCTCCTTCGGCCAGACGACAGAATTTAAGCGCGCTGCCTGCGGTCACTCTTTCAACCTGTTGAAAGTGCCCTGCCAGTTTAGTGATGCAGGATTCAAACTCAGCACCGCCATAGCGACTGCTGCTGATCACACGAACCGAATCATTCAAGGCAGGTGTTGCTGCACTCACCGCAATCTCCCTGCGCCCACCACTATCAATACGCAAGGCTCGCCCTTGCTCTACAAAACCCAGATAAGCGGCCTGCTCCAAAGGGATATAAACCACCCCCAACACCGGCCGATGATTTTCAATCAGGGCAATATTAATGGTGAACTCGCCAGTGCGATCGATAAATTCACGGGTACCATCCAGAGGGTCGACTAACCAGTAGCAAGGCCATTGGCTGCGCTCGGTAAAATCCGGTAAGGCCTGCTCTTCAGATAACACCGGCCATTGTGGTGTAAGCTCCGCCAGACCTTTTAAAAAAATGTCATGGGACCGCGTATCAGCCTCTGTCACGGGTGAATCATCCAACTTCAGCTCAACAGCAACTGGCTTATCAGCACTATAGACCTCCACGATGGCGCGTCCCGCCTGCCGGCAGAGTAATAACAACTGCTCCGCTATCCGCTCTGTTTCTTGCTGCCCTATACTCAATCAATCAACCCCTGCATTGCGATTTACCCACTATAACCACATACATACCCATATTACACTTAACAAAGACCAGCCGGCCCTTCATAATCGCTTCCCCGAAAAAGGAACAGCAATGATCAACTGGCAGCAAATAGAAACAGTTATGCTCGATATGGACGGCACTCTGCTGGACCTGCATTTCGACAATTACTTCTGGCTGCATTACCTGCCTAAACGGGTCGCAGATATTCACCAACAAGATGAAGAGCAAACCCGGCAACATTTAGTCGCCCGCTTTGAACAGGAGCGCGGTACCTTAAACTGGTACTGCCTGGATTATTGGACAGAGCAATTACAGGTAGACATCCCGGCATTAAAGCGTGAAATCCAGCATATGATCGCCATCCGCCCCCATGTAATGACCTTTTTGCAACAACTGCAGCAAAGCTCAAAGCACGTTATGCTGGTCACCAATGCCCACCGAAACAGCCTGAACATCAAGATGGACAATACCGGCCTGGGCGATTTGTTTGATGAACTGGTGGTCTCCCATGACTTCAGGCACCCCAAAGAACAAAGAGAGTTTTGGCACCAACTGAAAATCAGCCACCCCTTCAATCCGGCCACAACCCTATTGATTGATGATACCTTCAGCGTACTGCAATCAGCCCAAAACTATGGCATCAAACATCTCTTAACTCTGCTACAGCCAGACAGTAAACTGAGTAAACGTGAACACACCGAATTTCCAGGCATCTTACATTTTGATGAAATTATGCCTATTACTGATATCAAGCTATGAGCGACGATACAAAAACAGAGCACCCCTTCCCTGCCAGCAAAGTCAGGCTGGATAAATGGCTATGGGCCGCCCGCTTTTTTAAAACTCGCAGCCTGGCAAAACAGGCGATAGAAGGGGGCAAGGTTCACTACAATGGCGCCCGCAGCAAAGTTTCTAAAGAGGTTGATATCGGTGCCAAACTGACGATCCGTGCCGGCTGGGATGAAAAGGAAGTTGAAGTCATTGCCCTCTCCGAACAACGCCGCGGAGCCACCGAAGCCCAGCTGCTCTATACAGAAACTGAAGCCAGCATAGCTCGCAGAGCCGCCGAAGCGGACCAGCGCAAAGCCTTTAAAGGCCTGGGCCTAACCCAAAAAGAGCGCCCCAATAAAAAACAGCGCCGCCAGATCCACCGCTTTAAACAAATCCAGCACGACTAACACTAACCCACCGCCACTCCCGCAAACGTACACCCCACAAACGTACGTCCCACAAACGTACGTCATTCCCGCGAAGGCGGGAATCCAGTGCTGTAGATTTCCGCTTTAGCGGAAATAACAGCATAAGCATGCAGGCTAGATTCCCGCCTTCGCGGGAATGACGTACGCCCGCGGGAATGACGGTGGTTGGGGGAATGGCAGCAGGCTGGTGGATTGTAATCCACCCTACCTCTATAATCCCCGCCCATGACTGATCAACTACAACGTTTTATCTTCGACAATACCGATATTCGTGGCGAAATCACCCGTCTGGATAAAAGCTACCAGGATACGCTGGCCAACCACAACTACCCCGAAGTGGTCGCTCACTTACTTGGAGAGTTCATGGCTGCAGCCACCTTGCTAAGCGCCACACTGAAATTTGAAGGCACATTAACACTACAGGTCCGCAGTGAAGGCGAGATACCACTGATAATGGCGGAGGCAAGCTCTGACCACAAACTACGAGCCATTGCCCGTGAAGCCGATGCCGCCAGCAGCAAGGAATTCACCCAACTACTGGCCAACGGCCAACTCATCATTACCGTCGACCCTAAAAAAGGCCAGCGCTATCAGGGTATCGTTGTCCTTGAAGGCAACAATTTATCAGAGTGCCTCGAAGCCTACTTCCTGCAAAGCGAGCAACTCTCTACCCGGGTATGGCTAGCCAGCAACAATCAACAGGCCGTCGGCATGATGCTACAGGAACTCCCCCCCAGTGATGCTATAGAACCTGCACAGCGACAGCAGCAGTGGCAACATGTCACCAAACTGGCTGAAACCCTGACCGCTGAAGAATTACTCTCCCTGCCCTTTGATGAACTGCTCTACCGTCTTTACCACCAGGAACAAGTCCGCCTGTTCGAAGCCGATACCCTCGCCTTCCAATGCAGCTGCTCAGAAACCCGAACCCTGAATGCACTGCGCACCTTAGGAAGAGAAGAGCTGGACAGTATTATTGAAGAAACCGGTGCCATTGATATCAATTGCGAGTTTTGCCACCAGCATTACCGCTTTGATAGCGCCGCCGTTGCCAGCTTATTTGAGCAGACTCTGCACTAGGCCACTATTGCAGTAATATTTACAACAGTACCCCCTGCATTTTTGTAGTTTTACTACGGGAAGCCACAGAGCAAAATCATCGGGTTTTAACACTCAAGGGCCTGCGCCAACCGCCAGCCAGGATAAACCCCGGCTTTATCTGGCCTGGGCCTCTGCCATACCTGTAGTTTTATTACTCAAAAGAGCCGTAAAAACCCCCCTCAAGGGTTAGCGTCACCCTATATTTTTTGCCATAATGGCGCCCCCCAAAAGAGCGGGTACCGGTAGACGCCTATCTTAGTCAATAATAAGTCTTTAGGCAGGCTACCGAGATAACAAAATACTTAAGCCAGCTCGGGCACAAGGCCACTAGACAGGAAAAGAGAACTAGCATGACCACACACACCAATTTATCTGCCTCCGAATTAATCGAACAGGCACTACTGCGCGGCGAAGGTCAACTGACCGATACCGGCGCACTTTATATCACTACCGGCAAACGCACCGGTCGCTCTCCCGCTGACCGCTTCGTAGTGCAGGAACCATCAACTGCAGATGCTATCGATTGGGGTTCAGTCAACCGTCCCTTTGATGCCGACAAGTTTGATGCGCTATGGAACCGTGTTGAAGACTACCTGGCGCAGAAAGATCGCTTTGTTTCTACATTGCATGTAGGCGCCCACGACGAGCACTACATTCCTGTACAGGTTAATACAGAAACGGCCTGGCAAGGCCTGTTTGGTTACAACATGTTTGTTCGCCCGGAAGGCGGCAAATACAACCCCAAGTCCAAAGAGGAATGGACCATCCTCAATGTAGCCAGCTTTGAATGTGACCCCGAGCGTGACGGCACCAATTCAGACGGCGTTGTGCTGGTTAACTTTGCCCAGCGCAAAGTATTATTGGCGGGCATGCGTTATGCCGGCGAAATGAAAAAAGCTATGTTCTCGGTACAAAACTTCCTGTTGCCAGAAAAAGACGTAATGCCAATGCACTGTTCGGCCAACGTTGATGAAGAAGGTAACACCACATTGTTCTTCGGTTTATCCGGCACCGGTAAAACCACTTTATCCGCAGACCCTGCCTGCCACCTGATTGGTGATGACGAGCACGGTTGGTCCAAAGGCGCGGTCTTTAATATCGAAGGCGGTTGCTATGCTAAAACCATTAACCTTAGCCAGAAAAACGAACCTATTATTTGGGACGCGATTCGCTTTGGCGCCATTGTTGAAAATGTTGTGCTGGATGAAAAGCGCACCGCTGATTACGACGACGTAAGCCTGAGTGAAAACGGTCGCTGTTCTTATCCTTTAGAGCACGTTGAAAAACGCGTTATTGAAAATGCTGCCGGCGAGCCAAAAACCGTTATCTTCCTTACCTGTGATGTATCCGGTGTATTGCCTCCTGTTTCTATCCTGTCTAAAGAAGCAGCGGCATTCCACTTCCTGTCAGGTTATACCGCTCGTGTTGGTTCAACAGAAATTGGCGCAGAAGCGGGTATCCACCCAACCTTCTCAACTTGTTTTGGTGCGCCCTTTATGCCTCGCCCTGCCGGTGACTACGCAGAACTATTAATGAAGCGTATTGAAGATTTTGATTCACAGGTTTACCTGATCAACACAGGCTGGACTGGTGGCTCAGGCGGCGAAGGTGGCAACGGTTCACGCTTCCCAATCCCTGTAACCCGTGCCGTTGTATCAGCTGCGCAAAACGGTTCTTTACTCAACGCTGAAACAGAGCATCTGGATGCACTTAACCTGGATATTCCTGTTTCAATCCCCGGTGTTGATGAAAAATATATCAACCCACGTAAAGCATGGGGCAACGAAGCCGGTTACGATGAGCAAGCTGGAAAATTAGCCAACCTGTTCCAGGATAATATCAAAAAGTTTGATGTTTCTGATGATATTGTTAAGGCGGGCCCCAAAGCCTCCTAAGCTGTACCTTCTAAGTTATACCCCCTAAACTATACACAGAAAGTGAAAAGGGACGGCTTGCCAAAGCCGTCCCTTTTTTATGTCTATAAAATAGTGTCAAAAGTGTTAAACCGAATATCATAACTTCGGTACCGGCCTTGTAAAAACATATAAAACCATATTTAAAAAGCTTTATTAAAGTCTATAATAAAATACGATATCAATATCGAGAACAAAGGACTGAAGCATATCGTAAGCAGCTTCCGCATTCATTGAAGAGTATTATTTCTTTGGCAAGTGACAGCACAGCAATACGCATTAATTGTGAACACCTCAATATTGGCATGAAGGTTGTCGAGCTGGACCGCCCGTGGGTCAACTCTCCCTTTACCGTTCATGGGTTTCGTATTAGCTCCCACAGTGAAATCCAAAAACTACAGGCAAGCTGCGAATATGTTTATATCTCAGCGCCCAAGGCAAAGCCTGAAGACGAAGCCAGCGGCCAACACCTAAAGCGTCAAAACTATACCAATACACAATCTTTTCAACAGGCATTGCCGCGGGCCAAAAGCGCTCATCGCCAGGCTAAAAGCGTCGTTAAAGGCTTTTTTAAAAACCTCAGCCTGGGGCAAGACTTTGAAACCTCCGTCGCTAAAAAAGCCGTCAAGCAATGTGTAGACAGTGTTATCGCCAACCAGGAGGCTATGCTGTGGCTAGGCCTATTGAAGGATGTCGATGAATATACCGCCAGACACAGCTTAAATGTTGGCCTGCTATCCATCATTCTGGGCCGTGCCGAAGGCCTTTCGCCAGCCGAACTGGAAACCGTGGGACTTTGCGGCATGATGCATGATATGGGCAAGTCAAAAATCCCTTTGGAGATACTTAACAAGGAGGGGGCATTTACCGACGAAGAATTCGAGATTATGAAAACCCATACCACTCTGGGTTACGACATCTTACGTGAAAAATCAGATATCACGGATGAGGTAGCCAATGTTGCGCACAGTCATCACGAGCGCCTGAATGGCAGGGGCTACCCCCGCGCACTACCACCGGAAGAAATCACCTACTTTAGTCGTATTGTCGCCATTGCTGACGCCTACGATGCTATGACCAGCAAACGGATCTATAGCTCGGCCATAACCTCTCTTGAAGGCTTGCGTATTCTTATCGGCGCCAAGGGCAGCCATTTTGACCCCGCACTGGTGGACCGTTTTGTCGAGTGCATTGGTATATACCCTGCTGGTAGTGTTGCTGAACTTAGCACCGGTGAAATTGCTTTAGTCTTGCCCTCCCCACTCGAGCAACGCAACTCTCCCAATGTGTTAGTGATAAGGGATAAAGACAAAAACCCCTGCGAAGAAAGGCGAATCAACCTGAATGAGCACCATGAAGATAACAAAGGCCAACGTCTAAAAATCAAACATTTATTGTCTGATGATGCCTTTGGTATTGACCTGGCCAAGTACCATGAACAAGGCTCAATACTCGGCGGTTGATGGCTAATCGCACAATTAATAATAACTCCCTAGCAAAAAAAAAATTACACCACAAGCTGCCAACCTGCGATAGCTTTTTGCATAATAGCGGTCCGAAAAATAAGCGGTATCAATATCTTCCATTATGAGCAGTACAAACCAGCAAGCCTCCCAAAATACCTTTGGAAAAATCACCCAACGAATTGCCGAAGAACTCAACGTCAATGCCAAGCAAGTTGAAGCAGCGGTTGAACTATTAGATGAGGGCGCCACTGTTCCCTTTATCTCCCGCTACCGAAAAGAAGTTACCGGCGGCCTGGACGATGCTGAAATGCGGCAACTGGAAAACCGCCTGCACTACCTGCGTGAACTGGAAGATCGTCGTAGCGCCATCTTAAAAAGTATTGCCGAACAAGAGAAGTTAACACCTGAGCTTGAGCGCGACATTATTAACGCCGACACTAAAAACCGGCTGGAAGATTTATACCTGCCCTACAAGCAAAAGCGCAGAACCAAAGGTCAAATCGCCATTGAAGCGGGGCTGGAACCACTGGCTAATGCATTATTTGAAGATCCTGGCCTTGAACCCGAAGAGCAGGCAAAAGCTTATATCGACACCGAGAAAGGTATTGCGGATACTAAAGCCGCTTTAGATGGCGCCAAATATATTTTAATGGAACGCTTTAGTGAAAATGCCGACCTGCTAGCCAAGCTGCGAAATTTTCTCTGGCAGGAAGGCTTACTATCCGCGCGGTTGGTTGAAGGCAAAGAACAGGAAGGCGCCAAGTTTAGCGATTACTTTGAACACGATGAAGCGATCAATAAAACCCCTTCCCACCGCGCGCTCGCCATGTTCCGCGGCCGCAATGAAAGTATTTTAAACCTGTCAATTGTAGTGGGTGACCCGGAAGATAAAACAGCCACCCACCCCTGTGAAATCATGGTAGCCGAACACTGGGGCATCAAAGATCAACAACGCCCAGCCGACCGATGGTTAAAAGAAGTCATACGCTGGACCTGGCGGATTAAACTCTACACCCACCTTGAAACTGACCTGATGGGCAAACTAAGGGAAGCCGCAGAAGAAGAAGCGATTAGCGTGTTTGCGGGCAACCTTAAAGATTTATTACTGGCTGCCCCGGCGGGCCCCAAGGCCACCATCGGTCTTGATCCCGGCCTGCGTACCGGCTGTAAAGTCGCGGTAGTCGATGGCAATGGTAAAGTGCTGGACCACTGCGCTATTTACCCTACACCACCGCAAAATAAAATTGCCGAAGCGGCCGCCATAATCATTAAACTGGCCAAAGAGCATAACGTAGAACTTATAGCGATAGGTAACGGCACCGCCAGTCGCGAGACTGATCGCTTTGTAGGGGATATTATTTCCGCGCATCCTGAATTAAAACTTAACAAGGTTATGGTTAACGAAGCGGGGGCTTCTATTTATTCCGCCTCAGAATATGCGTCTAAAGAGTACCCTGATTTGGACGTTACCATTCGCGGCGCCATTTCTATTGCCCACCGTTTACAGGACCCACTAGCCGAGCTGGTAAAAATTGAACCCAAATCCATTGGTGTTGGCCAATACCAGCACGATGTAGGCCAAACCCAACTGGCACGCTCGCTGGATGCCGTCGTGGAGGATTGTGTTAACAGTGTTGGCGTTGATGTAAACACCGCCTCAAGCGCCTTACTCAGCAGAGTGTCTGGCCTTAACCAAACGATTGCCCACAATATTGTGGAGCTAAGGGACCAGCAAGGTTCTTTTAAAAACCGTGAAGCCCTGAAAGCCGTAAAACGCTTCGGCGATAAAACCTTTGAACAGGCCGCGGGCTTTTTACGGATTATGGATGGCGACAACCCCCTGGATGCTTCCGCCGTTCACCCCGAAAGTTATTCCGTCGTAGAAAAAGTTGTTAACATTAATGACCGCAGTATTGCCAGCACCATCGGTGATAGCCGATTTTTAAAATCATTAAACCCCGCTGACTTTACCGATGAAAAATTCGGCCTGCCCACCGTTACCGATATTTTAGGCGAATTAGATAAGCCAGGACGAGATCCTCGCCCCGAGTTTAAAACCGCCGTATTTAAAGAGGGCGTAGAAAAAATCTCTGACCTGATTCCAGAGATGATTCTAGAAGGCACGGTGACTAATGTAACTAACTTTGGTGCCTTTGTAGATATTGGCGTGCACCAGGATGGCCTGGTTCATATCTCGGCGCTTTCCGATACCTTTGTTAAAGACCCAAGAACTGTCGTCAAGGCAGGTGATATTGTTAAAGTTAAAGTATTGGAAGTGGATGTCAATCGTAAACGCATAGCACTAACAAGACGCTTAAGTGATAAAGCCGAGCCACAACAAAAAACAGACCGAGACAGAAAGCCCAGAGGCAATGGCAACAAAGCCCATAAAAATAACCAGAGAAACGACAAGAGCAATGGTGGCAAACAACAAGGCACATTTGCACAACTATTTGCCGATGCAGGTAAAATAAAAACCAAAGGCTAAGGTTTAGTCAAGATAATCACATCCTGCCCAATAAACTCCAGTTGAGCATTCCATTTCCCGGCCAGCCACTGAAAGGTTGGCTGGGAAAAGAAGCACACATGGGTGGGATCATTTTTATAATACCAGTTGGAAAACGCCTGCTGATCAATCACCAACTTAGTCATTAAAGCTAAAACACCACCACTTTCTAACAGCGCCCATAGTTGTGGTAACACCTTGCCCGGCTCGAACAAATGCTCAGCCACTTCGGTGGCGGTTACAAAATCATAATGATGATTAAAGACTGCTTTATCATTATGGTAAAAAATATCGTAAACCGACATGTTATAACCCTGCTCAGCCAACATCACAGATAGAGCCGGGCCAGGGCCACAACCAAAATCCAAACCATGGGCGCAAGGCTTAATGCGCTCTTGTAGCGGTAACTGCATCCGAGATAAAAATTCCCGATAGCCTAAGTCCTCAACAGAATTTTCATGTAACTCGTACACCGCTTTTTCTTGCTCGGCATTGAGTCGCTGAACAGGATCAACAAACACCAACCGGCACTCCCCGCACTGATAAAAATCACGCGCAGGTTTTTTCTTTGATAGTTGCTGGTAGAAATGCTGGCAATTAACCCCAGCACAAAGCGGGCATACTAAATTCAATACTTATCTCTTTTTTTACCTTCCAGTGATTCCTGCAAAATTCCCCGTCATTCCCGCGAAGGCGGGAATCCAGACTGCATGCTTATGCTGTTATTTCCGCCGAGGCGGAAATCTACAGCGCTGGATTCCCGCCTTCGCGGGAATGACGGGGAATTTTTCAAATGACGTGCTGCAGTAGATAATACCCTTGCATAGCCTAAGGAAACAATAAAAACCACACCACTGTGTCTCTAACCATGATTCTGTTAAGATCAGCCCTCTTAATTTTACCTCCATCCCTACCCCTTAGGAGAACAACAATGACCGTACAAGTTGGTGACAAACTTCCCGCAGGTAATTTAAACATTATGGGCGCCGAAGGCCCGCAAGAAGTATCCATCAGTGAATTATTCGACGGTAAAAAAGTCATTATGTTTGCCGTACCCGGCGCGTTCACCCCCGGCTGCTCAATGACACACCTGCCCGGCTTTGTGGTTAATGCCGACAAAATCAAGGCCAATGGCGTTGATAGCATTATCTGCTTATCAGTTAATGATGCCTTCGTTATGGATGCCTGGGGCAAAGCCCAAAATGCTGAAGAACTGATTATGGCTGCAGATGGCAGCGGCGATTACACCAAAGCATTGGGCCTGGTATTAGACGCCAGCGCCTTTGGTATGGGTGAGCGCAGCAAGCGTTATGCCATGATCGTAGACAATGGCGAGATCACCTACCTGGGTGTTGATGCCAAAGGCATTGAAGCCAGTGCAGCTGACGCAGTTATTGCAGCACTGTAGCAAGCTTTACAGATACAAGGCGGGTTGATTCATGCAACGCTATCGGGGCAACCTGCACTAATCGGCGGATGGAAGATTATCTGCACGACATTGCCATCGGGGTCCAGGCAATAAAAACTGCGAGCGCCATCCCGGTGTGTGCGAGGTTCATTTTTAATTCGCACACCATGGGACTTCAAGAACTCATACCAGACATCCACCTGGTCGATATCATCGATAATAAAACCAATATGATCGAGGCGCTGTACGGCGGGGGGACGCTCGGCACCAGTAAAACGATGCAGGGCTAAATTATCATTACCAGAGGTCAGGTAAACATTGTCGGTGTCGGGCTCCCACTCAATACTCATACCCAACAACTTGGTATAAAACATCACCGTTTCTTCAAAGCTTTCTACAAACAGCGCAATATGGCGCATACCCGCCGTAGGCGCTGGGCGATTACTTTCATCAACTGTCATGACAATGTCCTAATATTAAAAAAACTTAACTGGATAATTCGACTAATTCATAGCTATGAGTGACTTCCACTCCAGCCGCTTCCATCATAATAGAAGCCGAGCAGTACTTCTCAGCAGACAAGCTGACCGCCCGTTTTACATGAGCTTCTTTCAAACCTCGGCCACTAACGATAAATTTCAGGTGGATTTTAGTAAATACCGCAGGCACCGCATCAGCGCGCTCTGCATCCAACTCTGCCACACAGCTTTCGACATCCTGGCGGGATTTTTCCAGCATGCCAAGCACATCAAAAGAAGCACAGCCGCCCATACCCATCAATAACATTTCCATTGGCCGAGGGCCCAAATCACGGCCACCCAAATCCGGCGGGCCATCCATCACTACGCGGTGACCGGTCTCAGATTCAGCGGCAAAACTCACGCCATCCATCCATTCAACTGTTGCTTTCATTGACTTGTTCACTTCTTCTATTAATGGCTAATACCCGTGCTAGCTGAGCGGCACTCTCACGACAGTTCTCTCGGTAACTCTCAGGGCAGCAAGCTTAGCACATCCATTGTGACTGCCAAATATGAAAACAGGCACACAAAAACGCCTGGGGCCTAGCGAAACTGCACATTTAAGCCATACTAACTAGTCAGTAGACCACTGTTCGTAAACTGGCATTAAAAATAACAGATCAATATGAGGAAAGACCGTTGGTTAGCCTAGCTTTAAGCCCGCACATCGAGAATGTAGACGAATTTTTAAATCATTGTCACCGCCGCCGCTTTCCGGCTAAAAGCACCCTTATTTATGCCGGTGATACCAGTGACTCCCTATATTACATTATCGAAGGTTCTGTCACCGTTATGATCGAAGACGATGACGGCAAAGAAATCATTGTTGCTTATTTAAACAAAGGGGATTTCTTCGGTGAGATGGGCCTGTTTGATGACCAACAGGAACGCAGTGCCTGGGTCAAAGCCAAAACCGCCTGTGAAGTGGCTGAAATCAGCTACGCCAAATTCCTTGAGGTTAGCAAGACTAATCCTGAATTCCTCTTTGCTGTAGGTACCCAAATGGCGAAAAGCCTACGGGACACTACCCGCAAAGTGGGTGACCTGGCCTTTTTGGATGTAACCGGCCGTGTAGCCCGCACTCTGCTGGACCTGTGCAAGCAGCCGGACGCCATGACCCATCCCGATGGTATGCAGATTAAAATTACCCGCCAGGAGATTGGCCGAATTGTGGGCTGTTCTCGTGAAATGGTAGGTCGTGTATTAAAAACCCTGGAAGAACAAGGTTTGGTGGAAGCCAAAGGTAAAACCATGGTGGTTTTCGGTACCCGCTAGCCTCCAGAGCCTCTTTAGCGTGCCGGGCTGCGACACGCCATTTCTAATTTACTGATTACCAGCCTACTGCTTATCAATCTTATGGGACGGATCAGAATCGCCATCGTCATTACCTTTAGCCAATAACTGGTCAGCAAAGTTAGCAACCACCGGTAACCGTGGCGCATTGCCCGCCAGCGACATCGCCATCATCACCAACCATAAAATCAGCGATACCGGCGCCAGCACCACCATAATCAGTGGACCAAGGGCGGGAATAATCGGTAAAAAGATATTAAGCACCGTCAATGAGCCAAATAGCACTATCGACTGGGCGCCATGGAAACGGACGTCGACATCCTGCTTTTCAATAAAGAAAATCGCCAAACCCGAGATCCAGCCAAAGACATAGGCAAGACACTTGGCAATATTATCCGGTAACCCGGTAGATGAACCGTTCATAGCTGTTCCTTATTTCTGGTTGTGAGCCTTAAATGGCGATAGTTTACACTGCAAAACCACCCCTACTCCAGTACTGCAGGATCAATTGCAATCCACACTACAATAATAGTAAGTAACAAGCTGACCCAACAACCGCAGCCCCCATCAAGTTAAGCGCAAACCCCTCCCGCGCCATTCTTTGGGTGCTGACAAAACCACTCCCATAAACAATACTGTTAGGCGCCGTTGCCACCGGCAACATAAAGGCACAACTGGCACTGATTGCGGCGGGCACCATTAGTAATCGCGGATCAATATCAGCTGCCAATGCCGCGGCCGCCAATACCGGCATTAATAACACCGTACTGGCTGTATTGCTTGTCGTTTCAGTCAAAAAAGTCACACACAAACAAAGCACCAACATCATCAATAGCACCGGCCAATAAGATAGCACCGTTAATGTTTCGCCAATGACATCGCTTAACCCCGAAACGACAAAACCTTTAGCCAAACAAATACCGCCGCTAAATAACAGCAACACCCCCCAGGGAATAGTAGACGCCGCCTCCCAATCCATTAACTTACCCCCGCGACCATTGGGCAGCATAAACATAATAACCACAGCCGTTAGCGCCACAGAAGCATCGTTAGCGTTAATACCCAATAACTCAGACCAGCCACCAAAAGGCTCACGACGGGTAATCCAGGCCAAAGCTGTTAAAGCAAATACAATCAATACCCGCCGCTCTTCAACCCGCCAATTGCCCACTACCGGTAAATGAAAACCGCCGCGATAACTCAGAGAACGTGTTAGCCATAAACCTGCTACAGGCACCATAATCGCCACCACCGGCACAGCCCAGGACATCCACTCGGTAAAACCAACGGTTTTACCCACTTGCTCTTCATACACTTGCATAAAGACCAGGTTGGGCGGTGTGCCGATGGGCGTGCCCATACCGCCAATACTGGCAGCGTAGGCAACCCCCAACATTAAAGGTGCAGCAAGAGCTTTATCTTCAGCTTTTTCCAGAACGGCCATGGCCACTGGTAAAAGCATCAGGGTTGTGGCTGCATTGGACATCCACATACTGAGTACAGCGGCGGTAGCCATAAAGCCAAACACCAACTGCCGGCTACTACTACCGCCAAATACATTAATCATACCCAGCGCAATACGACGGTGCGCCCCACTGCGCTCCATCGCTTTTGACAAAATAAACCCACCCAGTAACAGTAAAATCAAAGGGCTGCCATAGGCCTGGGCAATCTGGTTTTTATCCAACACACCGGTCAGCTGCAGCAGGGCAAAAGGAATCATCGATGTCACGGGAATGGGGATAGGTTCAAATACCCACCAAAGAATACACAACAAAGTAACCCCCGCCGTAATAGAGGCATCCCGTGATAAGCCCTGCTGGCTTAGCAAAAAAGTCACTAACAATGCCAATAGCGGGCCAGCTATCAGCAGTCCATTTCTAAAGGTTGCCAAAGAAATTTCTCCAAAATTATTATTGCCCGGTATTTTGCCATGCCAGCAAACGAATAGAAAATAAAGCTTTTACCCCTCCACCGGTGTAATATCATCTCCATGAACGAAGCTGCATCTCCCCTACTTATTGATCGATTTAACCGTCAAGTTGAATACGTCAGACTGTCGGTGACAGACCGCTGTGACTTCCGCTGCGTGTACTGCATGGCGGAGGAAATGACCTTTGCCCCAAGGGCAGATATTTTAACGCTGGAAGAACTGGAGCTTATCGCTCGCGCGTTTGTTGAATTGGGGGCAAAAAAAATTCGCCTAACCGGTGGCGAGCCTTTAGTTCGGCAGAATATCATGGCACTGGTAGAAAATATCGGCCAGCTTGATGGCCTCCATGAATTAACACTGACTACCAATGGTTCGCAACTGACCAAACAAGCTTCAGCTTTGCATCAGGCTGGTATCAAACGCATCAATATTAGTATCGACAGTTTAAAGCCGGCGCGGTTTAAAAAAATCACCCGTACCGGTGATTTGCAAAAAGTACTCAATGGTATTGATGCTGCCATTGCAACGGGCTTTAAACGCATTAAATTAAATACGGTGATTTTAAAAGGTCGCAACGAGGATGAAATTATTGATTTGGTTAATTTCGCCCGCGATAAAAAAGTCGATATTTCATTTATCGAAGAAATGCCGCTGGGCTTAATTGATGAACATAACCGCGCATTGAGTTTTTGCTCCAGTGATGAAATACGCGATATCGTTTCGGCGCAGTACCCGCTCACATCCACAGATGAAACAACCAGCGGCCCTTCCCATTATTATTCCATGAATGACAGCGAGTCTCGCATCGGTTTTATTTCACCCCACAGTCATAATTTTTGTCATCTCTGTAATCGGGTTCGCGTTACGGTTGAAGGTCGCTTACTGCTCTGCCTTGGCAATGAACACTCAGCAGATTTAAAAACCGTATTAAGGGCCAACCCCGGGGAGATTGATCCCTTGAAGGATGCGATTATTGCCGCCATGGACCTTAAGCCTGAAAAACATCATTTTAATCTCGAAGAAGAGCCGCAAATTGTTCGCTTTATGAATATGACGGGGGGCTAATTAAACGGAGTTAAATCCACTATGAGTCTGTGCACTCAAGCGGCTTTATTTTCCGACCTAAGTTTCCCCGGCGCCGGTCATTCCCGCGAAGGCGGGAATCCAGCCTGCATGCTTATGCTGTCATTTCCGCCAAAGCGGAAATCTACAGCACTGGATTCCCGCCTGCGCGGGAATGACGTTGCTTTGTAAAACCAACACAACACTTCAACTAACAGCCTCAAGCCAATGAATCAATTGAAAAAATACTTGCCTTATACCGCGAATCGCTCTTATTATTGCCTTCCAAGTCATAGTCATTTTTTAAATCGATCTATGTTTTTCATCTGCCGCTAATTAACGGACATTGCGATGACCACTTGGAACTACCGCGTGATAAGGAAAAACTGCGCGAACACCCGAGAAGTCACATACCAAATCCACGAAGTCTACTATCTGGCAGACGGCAGCATCGACTGCTGGAATCACACACCGGTTGAGCCACTAGGCGTTAGCGAACCCAGCCTGCGCAATGATATTCAATCGTTTCTGGGTGCTTTCAGGCAGCCGGTACTGGAAGAGTGCTATATCAATGGCAAAGCCAAGCTAGTGGCTGAAAGGTTAAGTGAACCCGGCAGGGATTTACAGGCAGACTATGTCAGCAAAACCTCCCGCGCCTCAGGCTATATCAACCAGATTCTCGGCAATCACCTGCTGCTAAAACAAGAGCCGAGCTTGCGCCAGGCTTATGACAAGGTTGACCAGGCACTGGCAGAGCTTCACGATATTGTTAACAGCAAGCACTACCGCTCTGAAACCGCCTAGCTTCTTACTTACAGCAACTATTGGGCATAAAGCTATAAACTGCCGAGGCCGACATGAAACCTATTAACCACTTTATCAAACAATCCGTGATTGGCGGCCTGCTGGTGATATCTCCTGCAGTTATTTTATTTTTTGCCATCCGCTGGGCCTTCTATACCGTTACAGAAATTATTCAACCCCTGGCCACTCCCATCGCCCGCCATACCAATGCACCCGAAGTAGTAGTCGACCTGTTAGTGATTATACTTATACTGCTTGCCTGCTTTATTGTCGGTAATATCGTCTCAACCAGCGCGGGCAAATGGCTGCACGCACGCTTTGATCAAGTACTGGCTAAATTTGCACCGGGGTATAACCTGGTACGGGATATCATTCATCAATTTCTCGGCAGCAATGCCAACTCCCCCTTTAGCCGTGGCGAAGTTGCCAGAGCCAAACTATTTGGCCCCACCATCGCCACCGAAGCCACCGTGATTGTTACCAGCACCCATGACAACGGCTGGTACAGCGTATTTGTGCCCACCGGCCCCAACCCGACCTCAGGCATGATTTATCACCTACCCCCGGAACAGGTGGAACTTTTGCCCAACATCAAAGTCGATGAAGCACTAAGAACGATTATTGCCTGCGGCGCTGGCTCCGGTGAGCTGTTTAAGAAACAGGCTGAACTTGTATCATCCTAACAGCACTCTTTTATGAACAACAAAGCCAAAAATCTTTTACCTGTCTTCATTGCTGTTGTCCTGTTTTTTGTTTTTCAAAACTGGTGGCGAATAGACCTGGCTTTAAACCCCATCAGCAATCAATCACTCAAGGACGAAGATGTAGTGATGTACTCAACCAGCTGGTGCCCTTACTGCCGTAAAGCGCGGCGTTTTTTTAGGCAGGCCAATATCCCTTATACAGAATACGATGTAGAAAAATCCGCCAGGGCTTATGAAGAATATCAACGCATTAGTGGCAGGGGCGTGCCGGTTATAGTAATAGGCGACCAAGTGATTCAGGGCTTTAACAAACCCGCCATCAAAAGCGCTTTAGCACAGCTGGATATGGCCTACCCCGAATAACAAGGAAATAACCATGAGTGATGATCGCCGTAGTGAAACGCGCATTGACGAAAAAACCAAAATTTTTATCGAGGTATGCTCAGCGTCATTCGACAACACATCTCCCGCCAATATTATTATTTGCAACAGTCTTGACTTGTCGGCCAATGGGCTTCAGGTAGAGATAGACCAGGAGGTTGCTATTGGGGCCATCCTTCGCCTTTGCGCTGAGTTTGGCGATGATGAAACACTCTACCTGGTAGGCGAAACAAAATGGGTTAAACCTGCCGGAGAGCACTTCAATGTCGGCTTTGAGCTTTATGACGCTGAAAATACCGACATTATTGGCTGGAAAAAATTAATCGCAGCAATGCTTGATTAAACTCACTAGCCATCTACCCCCATAAAACACTATCTTTACTGATGTTAACCCTTGTACCCCATTCGCCCCACCAGTAAACTGCCGCCCTAACAATACAGTGTTCTTTACCCTTGTTAAGCCAGACGCCAAAGCGGAGTATGCATTTTGCCTGATCAACTAACAGAACGGCTAGAGCTAATAGCCAACCCTGAACATTCACATCTGTTGACTGGCCTACAACGCGGTATTGAAAAAGAAAGTTTACGGATCTGCAATAACGGTAAACTGGCGCAAACCCCGCACCCACAAGCCCTGGGCTCGGCACTGACTCACCCCCATATCACTACCGATTTTTCTGAAGCCTTGCTTGAGTTTATTACTCCGGTGTTTAGCGATATTGACGAGAGTCTCGAATGTCTGGATAAGGTGCATCGCTTTACTTACCCCAATCTCGATGGTGAGTTATTGTGGACTGCCAGCATGCCCTGTATTTTGGAAGGGGATGATAATATTCCCGTTGCGCAATATGGCAGCTCCAATGTTGCCACCATGAAAACGGCATACCGCAAAGGTTTGGGTAATCGCTATGGCCGCTTGATGCAAACCATTTCCGGTATTCACTATAATTTTTCTTTACCGGATGATTTGTGGGCGTCGTTACAAAAGCAAGACTATGACAAACGTTCCTTACAAGATTATAAAACCGAATCCTATTTTAAATTAATTCGAAACTTCCGCCGTTTTTCCTGGCTGCTAATTTATTGTTATGGCGCCTCCCCCGCTGTGTGTAAAAGCTTTTTACGAGGCAACAGCGGTCACAATTTAGAAGAGCTGGATAATGGCACCGTTTATTTACCTTACGGCACTGCCTTGCGTATGGGTGACCTTGGCTATCAAAGCAACGCCCAGGAAAACCTGAAAATTTGTTATAACAGTATTGATAATTATATTGATACTCTGCGCCGGGCCATCACCAATACCCACCCCGATTATGAAAAAATCGGCATCAAAGTCGATGGTGATTATCGTCAACTCTCCGATGCTTTATTGCAAATCGAAAATGAGTTTTATAGCCCCATTCGCCCCAAGCGTGTTACTCAATCTGGCGAAACACCGATAGGCGCTTTAAAGGAACGAGGCGTTGAATATATCGAAGTGCGTTGCATTGATGTAAACCCTTATTTACCGCTGGGTATTGATGCTGACCAAATTCGTTTTATTGATTGCTTTTTATTGTACTGCCTATTTGAACGCAGCCCCTTGTGTGACGACGACGACCGCGAACTGATTAATTATAATTTAAAAGCTGTTGTTAACCGCGGCCGCGAACCCAATTTACAACTCAAAGCCCGCACTGGTGATCGCAGCCTTAACGACTGGGCAAACAAACTACTGGACGGTGTTGATAAGATTGCCGCGCAACTCGACACTGCATATGGCGGCGATGATTATCAGCGCGTATGCCAGCAACAGCGAGAAAAAATCGATGATGCATCATTAACACCCTCTGCAGCTATTCTTGCGGACATGGAAAAGCAGCAACAACCTTTTTTCCGTTTTGCCATGGATTTAGCTGAACAACATGGCAATGATTTTTGCAGCCGTCCCTTAACCGGCGAAGACCTGGATTATTTTCTGCAAAAAACAGAACTCTCAAAACAACAGCAAGCTGAAATTGAAGCTGCCGACACTATCAGCTTTGATAAATATTTAGCCGATTATTATCGGCAGTACAGTGATTTAACATAGTGATGCCTTCACCTTAGCTACCATTACCGCTGCACAATAAACGAGCTAAACAACAAATCATCCACAAACTGCTGCCCTTCTTCCTTGATCAACATATTCCGCGTCTCTTCCAATACATCCTGACGCAGCAACTCCCTACCCTCCATTGAGGACAACTCCTCTTCAGTAGCACGGCTTAAACGCATCACAATAGTATGGCGGATATAAGGCATATGGTGGCGAATCTGGCTTTGACCGGCAGAGCCACCGCCTAAACGCAGGGCAACATCGGCTTTTAAATAGCGCAACTTACCGGCGCCACCGTAATTCACAATAAAAGCTGGCTTAAGGTCCAAATAACTGGTTGAACCACCAACAGCAGCCCTTCTCTCACCTCCAGCCTTCTCACCCTGCGCCAATGACGGGCCAGGTAAAAAACTCAGGGACAGCAACAGGGCTAGCAAAGGGAAACGCATTCTATAAACTCCGGTATTTAACAATCTTATGGCTAATTTTAGCTGTTCTTGTGCAGTTTGCCGCTTGAGTCGGGAACGGCTTTGCCCTAATGTAGCCGCCTAAACCAATAACCGCTGTCTTTAACGATAAAAAGCAGAGATAAAGCGTATGACCCTACCCAACATCAGACAAACCAACCTAATGATGGTTCTCAGTGTTATCGGCCTGATGTCCTATGCACTTTATACCCAATATTATCTTTTTCTGGAGCCCTGCCCCCTGTGTATGACCCAGCGGTTCTTTTATGTGTTGATCGCCCTATTTGCCCTGATAGCGTTATTCCACCCAACAAAATATAAACTTTATAGCATCCTGGCTCTGTTCAGCGCCTTTGGCGGTATGGCTACCGCAGGCCGGCAGGTCTGGCTGCAACACCTGCCACCGGACCAAGTCCCGGCCTGCGGTCCAAGCCTGGGATATATGCTGGAAACCTTCCCACTCAGTGAGACCCTGATGACCATGATCCGCGGCGATGGCAATTGCGCCGAAGTCGTATGGTCCTTTATTGGCTTCAGTATGGGAGAGTGGTCGCTGATTTGCTTTACCGGCTATGCCGTTGTGTTTATCTGGCAACTACTGCGTCGTCGTAGTTAAAAACTAAAAGTAAAAACTAAAAGTAAAAACTAAAACGTTGAGAATTGAGCCATGTCGCTAATTAACGGTCTGCTAGTTTTATTAGTTTGCCAATGTGCTGGCGAAGCGATTAAAGCCTGGCTTGAGCTTAGCTTGCCCGGCCCGGTGCTGGGTATGTTTATCCTGTTTATTGGCCTGATGCTCTATCAGGGTATTCCTGAAGCCATTGCCAAATCCAGCCGCACCCTAATCCCAATGTTAGGGCTAATGTTTTTACCTGCCGCCACCGGTTTATTTTTTCTTGGTTCGCAGTACAGCAATCAATGGCCGGCGATTATTGCCGCGGTGGTAATCGGCTCTTTGCTATCACTGATCTTTAACGGCCTGTTGATGACATTCTTAGCCCGTAAGCGGGGTTCCAAATCGTGATGGATCAAGCGCTTCTCAATAGTCCATTATTTGCACTCACCTTAAGCCTTGCTGCGTTTCAGCTGGGCAATACCCTCTATCGCCGCCTTAACGAATTTCCTCTATTGCACCCTACGGTCACTGGCGCCAGCCTGGTCGCATTATTACTACCCAGATTAGATATTGACTATCAAGACTATCTGCAAGCCAATGACCTGTTAATGTTTTGGCTAGGCCCCGCTACGGTCGCACTGGCGGTACCCTTGTATCAGCAACTACACCTGATCCGTAAAATGGCAATACCCATGTTACTAACCTGCGCCTTTGGAGCCATCTTTGCCGCCGGGTCGGCCGTGGTCATCGCCTACTCACTGGGCGCTAGCGAAGTCACCATGTTATCCCTTGCACCCAAATCAGTCACCACCCCCATCGCTATTGACCTGGCCAATGAAATTGGCGGCCTGGCAACGCTGGCCGCAGGCTGTGTAGCCTTAACTGCAGTGTCTGCCATGTGTTTGGCACCGATTGTGTTTCGCCTGCTGAATATCACTGACCCGCAAATCTGGGGGTTTTGTTTAGGCATTACCGCCCACGGCATGGGTACCGCCAGAGCTTTTGAAATGAATGCCACCGCCGGTGCTTTCTCCAGCTTGGCAATGTGTCTAACAGGTGCCTTTAGTGCGGCCTTGATCCCTGTCGTGGTAAACCTGATTTAATAAACGCTCCCCGCTTAATACATCAGCGCAATTATTTTTAAAAAAAGTATTTTTTCTAATAGTTTCCTCAGCTTAAAGCTTGTTCTTAAAGCAAACCTCACTTATATTGAAACTATTATGTTCAGACCATTATATTGAAAGGGGCCGGAGGCTTGAGTTGACGAGTCAAAAAACAACCAGCCATAGAACAACCTAATCAAAAAGGTAATCACTTAAAAATCAGATGATAAAACAGGACTAACATCATGCTGGACAATTGCACTATCGAAGAACGCTGGGCTGGAGTTAATAATCTGGTGACACGCTGGTTAGAAGAACGCCAGTCGATCATCATACAGTTTTGCGCACTGAGTGGGGTTCATGAATTAAAAGCAGACGCCGACCCTTCAAATAATCGCTTGCAGCAGTTTTGCCAACAATTGGTCGACTATATGTCCGCCGGTCACTTTGAGATCTACTACGAACTCATCCGTGAAGCCGAAGCCTTTGCCGATGGCAGCGCCGATATCGCCAGCGACCTGATGCCACAAATCACCCTGACCACTAAAATCGCTATGGACTTTAATGATCGCGACGCCAGCACCGAAAGCGGCTTGATGACTTTACCTAAAAGCCTGTCCAAATTGGGTGAAACCCTGGCCTCCCGCTTTGAAATGGAAGACCGCCTTATCGACACCATGCACGAATCTCACCGCGAAGCGGTTGCTTAAGCTGCGCTCAACTGCAAACCCTTCCCATGCCATAACTCTACAACAGTTGATTGTCTGGCCATCCAGTTTCTGTCCTACAGTCCGATAAACACTACAGAGATTTTGGGGTTTTCCTCCACGTAAGCTATAACAATGAGTGGACCCATACCTTTTCCCAGCTACCATTAGGGTGAATACCATTAGCACCATTAAATACGCCACACTCCTTTGCCTACTAACATTGCTAACCGCCTGTGATAGCGGCCCGGATAAAAGCTGGGAAAACGCCGCTAAAGGCAGCTATAGCGCCACTCTCTCCGAGGATGGCACACTCAGTATTATCGGCTCCATTATCCACGGCGGTAGCCTATGGGCTAACGGTAAACACGAACGCCTGTTTGACTGGAACCACAAACAGGGCAAGTACAGCAATATCATAGCCAGCGGCTTTTCCCCCGAGGGCTTATTTGCCCTGACAGCGGACCATCAAACCATGGTGCTATGGGATACTACCTCCGGCAAAGCCCTGACCTTTTGGACCGCCCCCAACGAAGTCATGGATTTGGACCTCACCCCCAATGGTAACTATGCCCTGCTCGGACTGGAGGATTACAGTGCAGTACTGTTCGATGTTAAGCGTGGTGGTATTCAGCGCACTTTTTATCATCAGGATCGAGTTCGTAGTGTTGAACTCAGCAATAATGGCGAACTGGCTATTACCGGCTCGGAAGATCAAACCGCCAAGTTATGGAATGTGAATAGCGGCGAAGAGTTATTTAGCTGGCAGCATAAAGATGAGGTAGTCACCGTAGCTATTTCACCGGATGGCAGCCGGGCTTTTAGCGTTGCCAAATATGATAAAGCAGTAATCTGGGATACCGTTTCCGGCAAAGCCATTGGCCAGCTACCTCTTCGGGCTACTGCCATAAAGCGCGGACAGGCTTTTACCAGTGCCCGCTTTTCTAATGATGGCAAACAATTACTGACCGGTAATTCCGATCGCCTGGTGCAATTGTGGGATGCTAAAACCTTAAAGGAATTAAAGCGATGGACGGTTCCGAAAAGAGATCTCTGGAAGCCAACCAGCGCGGCTATTACTGCGGTAAGTTTTAGCGGAAAAAAAGGGCAGTATTATGTGGTGGCCTCTAATGGATTTACCCATTTGCTGAAGTAACACTTTCGTCATTCCCGCGAAGGGGGGAATGACGTTCTTTTGTGGGGATGGCGGATGATGTAAAAATAAAAACTTAACCTTCCGCAGCAGCATTCTTAATCGCCACCAACTCAACTTCAAAAATCAAAGTTGCATTAGGGCCAATAGGACCACCACCAGTACCACCAGGGCCGTAGGCCAAATTCGATGGAATCACAAAGCGATACTTGGAGCCAACAGGCATTAATTGCAAACCTTCAGTCCAACCGGGGATAACACCGTTTAGTGGGAAGCTAACGGTCTGGCCGCGCTTGTAAGAACTATCAAATTCAGTGCCGTCCAACAAGGTACCGGCATAGTGCACTTCAACCGTATCAGCAGCCGATGGCTTGGCGCCTTCACCGGCGGTAATCACTTCATACTGCAAACCACTTTCTGTAGTTGTTACACCTTCTTTGCCACCGTTCTCCGCCAGATAGGCTTCACCGGCTGCCAGATTTTCTTCACCCAGTTTACTGGCGGCTTCCTGTTGTGCTGCCATTTGCTGCTGCTGGAAAGCCTGCATCTCAGCCATAATCTCTTCCTGGGTCATCAGCTGCTCACCGCCGTTAACCGCATCTGTAACACCTTGCGCAAACGTATCAACATCGATTGTAAAAGTTTCTTGTTTGAGGCGCTGCCCAAGACCAATGCCCATACCATAGCTAATACGTTTTTCCGGGGTATCAAGGCCGGCGGCTTCTGCTGCAGGTTCAGCGGCTTGCTGGTTGCAACCGATCAATGCCGTGCTGATGGCAGCGGCGAGTAATAATTGTCGTTTCATTGTGATTCCTGTTTCTGGATTAAAGTCCTGATTGAAAAAGCGGGCACTTACTGTCCAAGATTAAAGCCGCCGGGGAAACGTATACTACTACTGTTATCCCCCTTATTAACAGGGGCTTCTATCACGTTTTCTACCTCGGGTAACTCCTCCACACTGACCCGGGTCATAGCCGCAGGTTTTTGATAGGAAAAATGCCAGCGGCCCTTTTCATCCTGCCACTTATACATTTTGCCAGAACTGGCTGAAAGGGTGGTTGGTGCAGACTCAGGTAGAGCCGGTAGTTGACTAGTATCGGGAACCCAATCGTCCAGGCTCATCAGTGGCCGTCCATCCGGGCCCGTCATCAGTAGCGGTAAACCCAGCGTCAGTAATACAAATAACACCAGCGTAAACTTCATCTTAAAGCTCATCGTTAGATCCCTTGTGTTTGTTGTTAAGTGGTATTGATCACCCTCAATGATCAATAATTGATCACCTGGAGCCACCTTAAATCAGGCTTAAAAAGTCTTCAAAGTACAAATATAGTCGACCATAAATTAGAACCTGTCTAGACTGTGCCTTATCTAATCAGGGCAAAGCCACATTTCCACAAAATCACGACTATAATGTCCTTTAATACTTCGATAGGAGCTATATAAAAGGCCTATCTAGACGACCGGGTTATATCGTCTATACTAAATAAATATGAGGGAATACAAAGGGTTATGACCTATGGCAACTAAAAATAAGAAAGCTCCGGCCAAAAAAGCAGCTACCAAAAAGAAAACTCCGGCTAAAAAAGCACCTGTTAAAAAGGCTCCGGCTAAGACCACCGCTAAAAAGACAGCCACCAAAGCCAAGGCCGCCCCCAAAAAAGCCGCGGCCAAAAAGGCAGCCCCCAAGAAAAAAGCAGCCCCTAAAAAGGCAGCAGCCAAGAAAGCAGCCCCTAAAAAAGCGACCTCAAAGAAAGTGACCTCAAAGAAAGCGACCTCAAAAAAGGCTGCGCCGAAGAAGGCCGCCGCCAAAAAAGCCGCGCCTAAAAAGGCAGTAGCGAAGAAGGCTGCACCGAAAAAGACAGCGGCCAAGAAAGCACCCGCTAAAAAGGCACCGGCTAAAAAGACAGTAGCCAAGAAAAAGGTTGCCCCCAAGAAGGCATCGGCAAAAAAAGCAACTCCCAAAAAAGCTGCACCGAAAGCTAAAGCCACAGCGAAAAAGCCAGTAAAACCGGCAGCAGCTCCCAAAAAAGCAAAAGCGGCAATCAAGCCCGGGAAGCGGGCACAAAAACCTAAAGAACCCTCAACGCTGGAAGAAGTCAAAGCCGAGCTGAAAGTAGCAACTCCGATAGAAAAACCGGCGCCTAAAGTAGTACCCCCTGTGAAAAAGGTCATTCATCGGGTTGAACAAAGCCTGGCTGAAGACCCGATGGAAAAGCTTGAAGAAGAAGTCAGGAAAGAAAATGCCAAAGAGGGTGATGGCCCAGCCATTCGTAGCCTGTTTGATTTTTAACTCAGCTCCGCATCAGCTCAACCAAATCCGCAAGACTCTGTGATAAGCCATGTTGATTAGCCGGGTTTAACAACGTGCCATAGAGACTCAAGTTTTCCCCAACCGCAGTAGCAGGGTCAGCCGTTAGTAAGTTAAGCGACTGTAATTGCTGGTATATCATTGCCTGCTGCCGCTGCTCTGCTGCAATCTCCAGAGCTTTAACCTGATCGCGAAAGGCTTCATCCTCTTTGCCTTTAAGAAAGCGCCGCACAGCTCGCAGGGGCTGTACGCAATGCTGTTGCCACGGCATTGAAACATCAACGAGTAACCGCATACTATCAAGACTGAGCTGTTGGCCCTCGCGGCCCAACCAACCACAACACAGCAACATATTGACATCCGCCTGATAGCTATCTTGCAGCATGATCATCAACGACTCTACCCCTGGCCGGTTGTAGACCGCCAGGGAGTATTGCCATAATGGATTGTCTTGCATAGTAAATTCCTTACTTTCCGTACTGTCAGTTCATCATTTCCAGTACAATGCGCGCCATGATTACACTGGAAGAGATAAGCTTACAACGGGGCAGCAAGTTCTTGCTAGAGCAGGCGAGTGCTGTTTTTCACCCCGGCCAGAAAATAGCGCTAATCGGGGCCAATGGCACCGGAAAATCCAGCCTGTTTCAATTATTGCTGGGCCAGCTTAGCGCCGATGATGGCACCGCCTCCATCCCCCAGCAATGGCGTATAGCTCATATGGCCCAGGAAGTGGCCACCAGTGAACGCAATGCACTGGACTATATTATTGATGGCGACCAGCAACTGCGCGCGATTGAAGCTGAGATGCAACAGGCCGAGCAAAGCGACAACCATGAAAAACTGGCGATATTGCATGAGCAGCTGGATACCATCGATGGCTATAACGCCAAAGTGCGGGCCGAGCAGCTTATGCTGGGGCTGGGTTTCCAGCTCCGCGATATCAATAAATCCGCCAATAGTTTTTCTGGTGGTTGGCGTATTCGCTTAAATCTGGCACAGGCGTTAATGAGTTCCTCTGACTTATTGCTGCTAGATGAACCGACTAACCACCTTGATCTCGATGCGGAGCTTTGGCTTGAACAATGGCTGCAACGCTACCAAGGCAGCCTGTTATTAATTTCCCACGACCGGGATTTTATCGATAGCGTCTGCGAAGGTATTGTTCATATTGAGCACAAACGCTTGAACACCTATAAAGGTAACTACTCTGCCTTTGAGCGCCAACGGGCCGAACGCCTGGCGCAACAGCAAGCCAACTATGAAAAACAACAAGTACGCAAAGCAGAAATCAACGATTTCGTACGCCGCTTTCGCGCCAAGGCTACCAAAGCCAAGCAGGCCCAGAGTCGCTTAAAAGAATTGGCACGGATGGAAGATATCGCACCGGCCCATATCGACTCTCCCTTTGATTTTAGTTTTCCCGAACCCGGAAAATTCTCAGATCCCTTATTAAATTTAAGCCACGCTCATTTGGGTTATGGCGACACCATCATCGTTAAAGAAGTCAATCTCAGCATCCACCCCGGCAGCCGTATCGGTTTACTGGGAGCCAATGGCGCGGGTAAATCCACCATGATTAAATCCCTGGCCAACGAAATTGCTTTGTTGTCGGGAGATTTTACTGAAGGTGAAAACTTACAACTGGGTTATTTTAGCCAGCACCAGTTAGAAGCACTGGATTTGGATGCCAGCCCTGCCCTGCATTTACAACGCATAAGCCCCAAAGCTCGCGAACAGGAAATCCGTAATTTCCTCGGCGGTTTTAATTTTCATGGTGATATGGCTATGGAGCCAATACGGCATTTTTCCGGTGGTGAAAAAGCCCGTTTAGCATTGGCCATTGTGGTGTGGCAAAAACCAAACTTATTGTTATTAGACGAACCCACCAATCATCTTGACCTGGAAATGTGCCACGCTTTAACCGTTGCTCTGCAAGCTTTTGCCGGTGCCGTTATTGTCGTATCACACGACCGCCACTTGCTGCGCAATACAGTGGACCAATTTTTACTGGTCGCCGATGGCAAGGCGGACTTATTTGAAGGCGACCTCGATGACTATAGCCGCTGGCTAATGACGCAAAAAAAATCAGCCAACAACAAAGATGATGGCCCTGACGACAAAGCTGGCAACAAAAAAGAACAGCGGCAGCTAGCGGCAGAAATCAGGAAAAAACTGAACCCGATTACCAATGCTATTAAAAAAATTGAAAAGCAGATGACTAAAACGGATGTGCGCCTGAGCGAAATAGAAGCATCACTAGGCGACAATGCACTGTATGAAGCAGAGCATAAAGACAAACTGCAAGCACTACTACAGGACCAGGCCACCGTCTCACAGGAAAAAGCGCAGCAGGAAGAAACGTGGCTGGAACTCAATGACGAACTGGAAAGTCTGCAAAATACACTATAGCGGTTCAATAAAATAAACCAATCGCTGCCGATATGGAAAAATCTTTTAGCCTGATTAATGCGTAGCATTTTTGTCTCAAATCAAACCTTGCTCAAGGCCATCTCCCCGCAATCTTTATGACCCATACGCTAATTGTCAATTAGCGTTTCTTCAACTATTGTCTAAGTACAAAAAATAATCACAAGTAAAAACAAATCACGTCCCGGTCTGTTAAGGAAACTAATCATGGAAATGAATAGCGGCGTTTTTTACATGGTTCTGGAGATATATTTTGTTCTAATAGCCTTGATTGCCATCCTGCTTTTTGTATTAAAGAGTAAAATCAATCGAATAAGAGTGTTGGAAAATAAAATAGTTACAGCCCTACCAGAATCAATTTCAAAGCCTCTATCAAAAACAAGCAGTGATCACACCATCGAACTGGTTGATGCCGGCGAACACCAAGCACTAAAGGATAAACTGCAGTCACTGCAACAAAGCCTGATAAAACGCAATAAACTGGTGATAGAACTTACCGAAAAGCTAGACCAGTCACAGGCCGGCTGCGATACAGCCAACAAATTACGTAGCAATATTGAGGACGAATCCAGCCTGATCGCAAACCTCAAAGGTGAGCTGGATAATGCTGAAAACATGTACCAGCAAGCCCAGACTAAAATCCAGCAGCTTGAAAACGCCAACAGTCAGCACGCCATTCTTACCCGAGATAAAAACACCGCACCCCAGGACCACTTCGACCAGAATGAGATTGCAAGACTGAGGGATGTACTGGAAGACTTAATGGAGAAATATAACGGTGCCAAACACCAGCTTGAAGAACTCAGGCTTAGCAACAGCGAAAAACGCAGCATTATTTTAAGGCTGGCAAGCGAGCAGACCAAAATGAGCGTGGACACCAGCGAAGAGATTGGTGACATTATTGACAAACTGAAAATTGAACTGCGCGATTCCGAAATGTGCACCGCCGTATTGGAGTCCGAGACCGAAAGCCTGCGTGAAAAAGTCCATGAGCTCACTGAAGAAATTAATATCATCCATACAGCCGGCGCCGAGGTAGAAACACCCGAAGTCAAAAAAGACAACAAGCTCGACGAGTTTGGGCAGATGCTGCTGGATAGCCTGACTTCCATCACCGGGCTAAACGAGTCGGAAGATATCGCCACACAACTTATCCATCTTGCCAAAGGCATTAATGTCGAGATCTGTTTTTTACTCAGGAATAACTTGACGACCTATTGGGGCGGCACCCACGAGCATGTAGAAGAAAAAATTCAAAAATTATTACTGGGCATCGAATCCAGCGGCGATGAGCGCTGGATTGAAACCACCGACGGCGCCATTCTGTCACTGGATTATTGTCGGGTTATTATACTGGGCGTCAGCATCGAAAACCCTCCCGTAGACTTGCAGCGCCTGGCCAAAGCTTTCTCGACTGCCAATGCCGCCACCAAGCAAATTGAGCTGCAAATAAAAGTAACGCAACAAAAAAATCGGCTTAATAAGATTATTAACAACACCAAAAGCTCGGTTAGTGCCATGGAAAGCCAGCACAAGCAAATCATTGACCAAGCCAAAGAGGCCGTCAAAATCTTTAATGCGGAGTTTGATCAGTTTTCTCAAAGCGTTGAATTTTCGCAACTTCAATCGGAGTGTATTAGCGATATTATCAATGACCTTAGCGAGAGAATGAGTGCCTTATTTGCCACCGATTTTTCCATCGACAAGTCATACCTTGAACTAACGACCTTACTGGAAGCCGATGATGCCTCTTAAACAAAAGCTAACGTAATTGGCGAACCTTAAATTTACGGCCTTTAATCTTTCCTTTTTCAAGGCGCTTCAAAGCCTGGCCTGCCACTGCGCGATCTATAGCGACATAAGCCACGTGATCAAGCACGGTAATTTTTCCCACGGTCTTACCCTCAATGCCCGCATCACCGGTTAATGCGCCCAGGATATCACCCGGCCTTACTTTTTCTTTGCGGCCACCGCCTATGCACAGACTGACCATAGGCGGCTCGGCAACGGCATCTTTATGGGGGTCCAAAGTGTCAATGGCATCGAAATCCAACGGAAGATTTTGGTACTCAGCTATAGCTTCCACTTTGTATTTTTCAGCATCGGAAAATAAGCTAAACGCTAAGCCCTCTTTACCTGCACGGCCGGTACGACCAATACGGTGAATATAAATTTCAGGATCACGGGGCAGATCAAAATTTATCACCGCCTCCAAATTATCAATATCCAGACCTCGTGCGGCAACATCCGTGGCAATCAACAAGGAACAACTGCGGTGTGAAAACTGTACCAGCACCTGGTCGCGGTCACGCTGCTCTAAATCACCGTGCAAGGCCTTGGCGCTCAATCCCTGTTCGCGTAAGTACTCGCAGACGTCTTTAACCACTTTTATCGTATTACAAAAAATTACCGCGGACCCTACCGAGTAATTCCCCAGCAATACCAACAAGCCCTCAAGTTTATTAGATTTGCTGGTAATAAATAATCGCTGCTGAATATGATTGCTGCTATGAATAGACTCTACCGTAATCTCAATAGGATTCTGCTGGAAACTGGCACTAAGCTTTTTGATTTCTTTGGGGTAGGTTGCGGAAAACAATAGCGTCTGCCGCTGTGACGGTGTTTCCTTGATAATGGTTTCCATATCCTCATAAAAACCCATATCCAACATTCGGTCCGCTTCGTCTAACACCAGAGTGTTGACCCGTGACAGGTTCAGCGTTTTCTTACGCAGATGATCTTTAATCCGCCCGGGCGTACCCACAATAATATGCGCACCATGCTCAAGCGAACCGATTTGCGGGCCAATAGATTGACCTCCGCACAAGACCACCACTTTAATATTTTGCCGATAGCGGGCCAGGCGGCGAATTTCTGTGGCTACCTGAGTACTAAGCTCACGGGTTGGGCAAAGCACCAAGGACTGCGCACCAAAATCCCTGGGGTTAATTTTGGTCAGCATGGCAATGGCAAAAGCGGCGGTTTTACCACTGCCGGTTTTGGCTTGGGCGATAATATCCTTGCCCTCCAAAACCAGCGGTAGGCTTTGTTGTTGAATTGGTGTCATCGCTTGATAACCCAGTTGATCAAGGTTATCGAGCTGGGCTGGCGGTAAATTCAGGGCAGAAAAACGGGTATCAGTCACAGGGGCTCTATCTGAAATTGTTCAAGGGGGCGAGACAATGGCACAGCCAGCCGTTAACAGCAAGCCTCGCTGGTGCCCGTACCCACTTGCAACCCACCCTTAGTCTCACTGGCAGCACGCAAGGTACCGGCAGGTTTCGAGAAACACCCCAGATTGATATCCTGTGCCGGTGACATGCAAACAAAATCTTTGGCATAGGGACCATCTTTAATAAGGTCAAAAGTGCGGCGCGAGACAGCAATACGCTCGCCTCTTGGATAGCGATTACCCAAATCATCAAACACTTCACTATAGGGGCCGCGATATAATACGGCTTCACCCGCATCATATAGATTTTCTTTGCTGGGCTTTGTGGCTAACAAAGTTACTGAGCGGAATTCAATATCCTCGACCACCTGCCAGGGCTGGTCATCCCATTTGTCATAGCCTACGGCAACAAAACCGGCATCAAGAAATGCCTGTAGAAATTCTTTTTCCTCAAAGGCACCAGAGATACAACCACTCCATAGGGTTTCATCTTGTTGCAAACTTTCAGGCACATGCTCATCAGAAATAATATCGGAGATAGCCACACGGCCACCAGGTTTAAGTACCCTAAAAATTTCACTGATCATTTGCTGGCGGTTACTTTTATCCACCAGATTTAAAACACAGTTTGAAATCACCAAACTCACTGTATTATCTGCAACCATAGGATTAGTTTTACGTTGCTTTTTCTTCCATGAATCCAGTAAATTTAACTGTTCGGCATCGACTACCGGCTCGGCCTTTAATTTCGCTTCCAGCGATTCAACACTAAGTCCTAAATCCTGAATATAACCTTTATGAAAAGTGACTCTGTCACCACCTAACTTTTCTGCCATGGTTTGTTGATGACTGCGGGCCAATGCCAACATATCGTCAGTCATATCAACACCGATCACATGCCCCTTTTCACCCACTAACTGAGCGGCCATATAACAAATTTTTCCACCGCCGGACCCCAAGTCCAATACCACATCCCCCTCCTGAACATAGCGGGAAGGATCACCACAGCCATAATCTCTTTCAATAATTTCCTGCGGCAACATTTTTAATAGCGAGGTATCGTAATCAACGGGGCAACAAAGTGCTTCCTGGCGTTCATTGGCGCCTTCGGCATAACGCTCACTGACACTGGCTTCAACGGACATAGTTTTTCCTCATAATTGGTGTCGTTCCCGCGAAGGCGGGAATCCAGACTGCATGTTCATGCTGTTATTTCCGCTAAGGCGGAAATCTACAGTGCTGGGTCCCCGCCTTCGCGGGAACGACGTTGTAGTACAGAAATGACGGTGTTTATTTCATCGACGCCATGTATGGAATTTTTCCACCCACCGCAATAAACCTTCAGGTTTATGGGCTTTTTTCCATTCACCGGCAGCGTATTTATTCGCTTCACTTAAGGTGGGATAGATATGAATCGTTCCCATAATTTTATTTAATCCCAACCCATGGCGCATAGCTAAAATATATTCTGCAATTAACTCACTGGCATGGTAGCCAACGATGGTGACGCCAAGGATCTTATCTTTACCCGGTACGGTCAACACTTTTACAAAACCATGGGCTTCACTATCGGCAATCGCCCGATCCAGATCATCAATACCGTACTTAGTCACTTCATAAGCAATTTCTTTTGCCTTGGCTTCTTTTTCGCTTAGCCCCACTCTTGCCACTTCAGGGTCAGAAAAAGTAACCCAGGGGATGACTGAATAATCGACTTTGAATTTTTTAAAGCTGCCAAACAAAGCATTAACAGCCGCATACCAAGCCTGGTGCGAGGCAACATGGGTAAATTGGTAAGGACCTGCAACATCGCCACAGGCATAGATAGTTGGACAGCGGGTTCTCAAATGCTGATCAACGGCCACTGTACCATTGTCATTGCAGGCAACACCTACACTCTCAAGGCCAATATGCTCAGTATTGGCCTGGCGGCCAATGGCCAATAAAACCTGGTCGCAGTCAATACGGATCTCATCGCTGCTATTAATCGAGACCACCACGGTTTTACATTCATCGCCCTGCTGCAGCTCCACAATGGCACTTTGCTCTAACACTCTTATACCATCTTGCTGAAACTGCCTAATCACCTGTTCCGCCACATCGGCATCTTCTTTGGGTATTAACTGGCTGCGTACCACCATGGTGACTTCACTGCCTAAGCGCACCAAGGCCTGGGCCAGCTCACAACCAATGGGACCACCGCCAACCACCACCAAGCGTTTAGGCAGCTCACGAATATTCCAAATGGTATCTGAGGTTAAATAATCACAGCTTTCAATACCGGGAATATCTGGCACTGCTGGCCGGCCGCCGGTTGCCACCACAATATTACGGGCACTGAGTGTTTCACCATTAACCTCCACTTCCCAGGGAGAAACAATCTTCGCCTCACCCTGCACACAGTGAACACCTAATTCGGTATAGCGCTCAACCGAGTCATGGGGTTCGATTGTCGCAATAATTTTTTCTACTCGGGCCATCACCGCGGGAAAGTCCACTTCACCGGATACATTTTTCAAACCGTAATCCGTGGCGCGCTGCAGGTAATGATTGATTCGACTGGAACGAATAATGGCTTTACTGGGCACACAGCCGGTATTTAAACAATCACCCCCCATCTTATGTTTTTCAATCAGGGTAACTTTGGCTTTAACCGTAGCCGCAATATAGGAAGACACCAAACCACCGGCACCCGCACCAATAACTAACAGGTTGTTATCAAATTGCCGGGGCTTTTTAAAACCGGCCTTTTTGTAGTCAGACCAAATTTTTCGCCGTTTCACCACAGCAACAATCAGCTTGGCAATCCATGGAAATAAACCCAACAGCACAAATGAACCCAGCAAAGCCGGCGATAAAATGCCGCTTAAGCTATCCAGCTGCGCCAACTGCGTACCGGCGTTTACATAGACTGCAGTGCCAGCCAACATCCCTATCTGGCTCACCCAATAAAACGGCCAAAGCCTAATAGGGGTTAATGCCATTGCCAGGTTGATTACAAAGAAAGGAAACACCGGCACCAGGCGCAAGGTAAAGAGATAAAACTCTCCCTCTTTTTCTACCCCCTGGTTAATCGCCGTAAGATGACTGGCAAAACGCTGCTGCACCCAATCACGCAACAGGCCGCGAGCAATCAAAAACGCCAGACTGGCGCCAATGGTTGAAGCAAACGACACAATCAGCAAGCCCCAGCCCAAACCAAATAATGCGCCACCTACCAGAGTCATAACCGCAGCACCCGGTAGAGAAAAGGCCGTCACCGCTACATAAATAACAAAATAAACCAGCGCCACAAACAGGGGGTGGGCCTGCTGGTATTCGCTAATGGCCTGTTTCTGGCTATTAAAAAAATCCAGACTGAGATACTGGCCAGCATCAAAATAGAAAAAGCCGCCAATAGCCAACAATACGATAATCAATAGGATGTTTCGTTGCATAGATTTTCTGCGCCTGAATAAGCAATGGCGAGTGGACTCAATACCACCCGTTAGGTTCCCTGTTACGGATTTATACTACCCTCAAACAGTACTACTTGTTAGATCAGGGATAAGCTAAGCACCAAATGGTCTAGCATCTCCACCTTGAATTCACCTTTTACGCCCCTATTATGGTCAGCATTAGCAGTTCAAGCCTTGTCTGTTAAGCACGCAATGGTATTATACCGCACCCGATACAACAGACGACACGGTGTTGTATTAATGTTGTTACTAATAAGAATGCTCAGTGTAGCGAATATCACAGGCCCCCGAGCCTCATAGTTTTGGAGAAAAAATCATGAGCGACAGTATCGTTCACGTCACAGACGCAAGTTTTGAAGCCGATGTATTAGGTGCCGATGTACCGGTATTAGTAGACTTTTGGGCCGAATGGTGTGGCCCTTGTAAGATGATTGCACCCGTTATTGCCGAAATTGCCGCACAATATGAAGGCAAGCTTAAGGTCTGCAAAATGGACGTTGATGCCAATACTGAAACAGCTCCCAAGTTCGGTATTCGGGGTATTCCAACGTTAATGATCTTCAAAAATGGCAATGCTGAAGCCACTAAAGTCGGTGCTCTATCCAAGACTCAGCTCAGTGAATTTATCGAAGGCGCCCTATAAGCGTCTATATCCGGCCCTGATAGCAAAAAAGTGCTATTCAGGGCTGGACGCGTTGTCTTTTCAGTGTTAGATTCACTCCCGACTGCACGTTCTGCGTCACCCCAGTACCCTATTTCCTTAATTTAACTACCTAAAACTATCCCTTAAATACCCGAAAATCTACACGCGTCCGCGTACTCCATTGTAGTTTTCGTAACTTGAAAAATTCCAATAATCTTATGAATCTAACTGACTTAAAAACCAAGCCAACCCAAGAATTGCTCGATATCGCCAAAGAAATTGGCCTCGACAATATCGCCCGCCAGCGTAAACAGGACATTATTTTCTCGATCCTGAAGCGGCACGCCAAAAGTGGCGAAGATATCTCCGGTGATGGCGTATTAGAGATTCTGCAGGACGGTTTTGGTTTCCTTAGAAGTGCCGACTGCTCTTATTTAGCCGGCCCAGACGATATTTACGTCTCACCCAGCCAAATTCGCCGCTTTAACCTGCGTACCGGTGATACGATTTCCGGCAAAATTCGGCCCCCTAAAGACGGCGAGCGCTATTTTGCCCTACTGAAAGTCAGTGAAGTTAATTACACCCAGCCCGAACAATCCAAGAATAAAGTCCTGTTTGAAAACCTTACCCCCCTATTTCCCGATGAGCGCTGTGTGCTGGAAGTGGGTAATGGTTCCACAGAAGATTTAACCGGTCGTATCATCGACCTGACCTCTCCCATTGGTAAAGGTGCACGGGGCTTGATCGTAGCGCCGCCAAAAGCCGGTAAGACATTAATGTTGCAGCATATTGCCCAAAGCATGGTGCGCAACAACCCCGAGTGCTACATGATCGTACTACTGATTGATGAGCGCCCGGAGGAAGTCACCGAAATGCAGCGCTCGGTACGCGCTGAAGTGGTGGCATCAACCTTTGATGAGCCGCCAGCCCGTCACGTCCAGGTGGCCGAAATGGTTATCGAAAAAGCCAAGCGCCTGGTTGAGCACAAGAAAGATGTTGTTATCCTGTTAGATTCGATTACCCGTTTAGCCCGCGCCTACAACACGATCATTCCTTCATCCGGTAAAGTACTAACCGGTGGTGTAGACGCCCACGCCCTTGAGCGCCCCAAGCGCTTCTTTGGTGCTGCCCGTAATGTTGAGGAAGGCGGTAGCTTAACCATTATTGCTACGGCACTGATTGATACCGGTTCAAAAATGGACGAGGTTATCTACGAAGAATTTAAAGGCACCGGCAATATGGAATTACACCTTGACCGCAAGGTAGCTGAAAAACGGGTTTACCCCGCTATCAATATTCGCCGCTCCGGTACTCGCCGCGAAGAGCGCCTGACGGACGAGGAAGAGTTGCAGAGAATGTGGATACTGCGCAAATTATTACACGGTATGGAAGACACCCCGGCCATCGAGTTTTTGTTGGATAAACTGAAAGACACCAAAACCAACGACGAATTCTTTTTGTCGATGAAGAGAAAATAATGCTTGGGGCGCGTTTTACTAACTCGCCCCAACGTATTTATTCCCATGAAATATAAAGACCTCCGTGACTTTATAGACTTTCTCGAACAACGCGGCGAATTGGTGCGCGTTACCGAGCCCGTCAACCCCAAACTGGAAATGACTGAAATTTGCGACCGTGTTTTACGCAGCGGCGGCCCAGCCATTTTATTTGAAAACCCCATAGGCTTTTCCACCCCCGTCCTGACCAATTTATTTGGCACCGAAAAACGGGTAGCACTGGGTATGGGGCAAGACGAAATCCTTAAGTTGCGGGAAGTTGGTGAACTGCTGGCCTATCTGCGCCAACCCGACCCACCCAAAGGTTTAAAAGATGCCTGGGACAAAGCGCCGATTTTAAAAAAGGTGCTAAAGATGGCACCCAAAATCATCAGCAAGCCCGACTGCCAAAAAAATATTATCAGCGGCGACGATGTCGACCTTTATCAATTACCGATCCAGACATGCTGGCCCGATGATGCCGGCCCGTTAATTACCTGGCCTTTGGTGGTAACGCGCGGACCGAATAAAGAACGGCAGAACCTCGGTATTTACCGGATGCAGTTAATCGCTAAAAATAAATTAATTATGCGCTGGTTATCCCACCGTGGTGGCGCTTTGGACTTTCAGGAATTCCAACAACGAAATCCTGGCAAGCCCTACCCGGTTTCCGTGGCTTTAGGTGCAGACCCCGCCACTATTTTAGGGGCAGTGACACCTGTTCCTGATAACTTAAGCGAGTATGCCTTTGCCGGTTTATTGCGCGATAGCAAAACCGAATTGGCGAAATCCTTAAGTAATGATTTAAATATTCCCGCCAGCTCAGAATATATTTTAGAAGGTTATATTGCCCCGGGTGAAATGGCTGACGAAGGCCCTTTCGGTGATCATACCGGCTATTACAATGAAGTCGATCAATTCCCGGTAATGACCGTGACCCATATCACTCACCGTGACAATCCAATCTACCATAGCACCTATACCGGAAGACCACCGGATGAACCGGCTATTTTAGGCTTGGCATTGAACGAAGTTTTTGTGCCGATTTTGCAAAAACAGTTTCCGGAAATCAGTGACTTTTATTTACCACCTGAAGGCTGCTCTTATCGCATCGCCGTTGTCACCATGAAAAAACAATACGCCGGCCACGCCAAGCGCGTGATGATGGGGGTATGGTCTTTTCTGCGACAGTTTATGTACACCAAATTTATTATTGTCACCGACGATGATATTAATGCGCGGGATTGGAAAGATGTCATTTGGGCCATGACCACCCGCATGGACCCACGCCGCGATTGCGTATTTATTGATAACTCCCCGATTGATTATTTGGATTTTGCCTCACCTGTTTCAGGCCTGGGCTCTAAGGTCGGCTTTGACGCCACTAATAAGATGGAGGGAGAAACCACCCGCGAATGGGGCTTGCCCATCACCATGGACGAAGCCACCCAGCAACGGGTTGATGAACTATGGTCCTCGCTGGGCCTGGATTAACGGTCACTGTCCGTGCTCGAACTACCACCGCTTAGCTTATATATCCATATCCCCTGGTGCATTCGAAAATGCCCCTATTGTGATTTTAATTCTCACACCACTGAAACACTGCCCGAACAAGACTACACCAAAGCGCTAATAGAAGATCTCGAACAAGAACTACCCCTGGTACAAAACCGCTCACTACATTCCATTTTTATTGGTGGCGGCACACCGAGTTTGTTTTCCGCCGCAGCTATTGCCGAAATACTTAACGCAGTAGAAAAACGCATCCCCTTTTCAACAGATATTGAAATTACGCTGGAGGCAAACCCCGGTACGGTAGAGCAAGAAAAATTTTCAGGCTATGCCGCCGCAGGGGTGAACCGTTTATCCATTGGCGTACAAAGTTTTAATGCTCAACACCTGCAAAGCCTTGGCAGAATCCATAGCAATACTGAAGCCATCAAAGCAGCAGCGACCGCAAAAAGTGCCGGTATCACTAATTTTAATATCGACTTAATGCATGGCCTGCCTCAACAAAGCCAGCAGCAAGCACTGGATGATATTCAGCAGGCTATCGACTTAGCGCCTGCCCATATTTCCTGGTATCAATTAACCATTGAGCCCAATACCGCTTTTTATAACGCACCGCCCACCCTACCCCCAGATGATAGTCTTGCCGATATCCAGGCTGCCGGTGAGCAACACTTGCAACAACACCGTTACCAGCAGTATGAAATTTCAGCCTATAGCCAGCCAGGCAAACAATCACAGCACAATATTAACTACTGGTCTTTTGGTGATTATATTGGCATTGGTGCAGGTGCCCATGGCAAGCAAAGTGACATTGCCAATCAACAGATCTTACGCCGCTGGAAAACCAGGGCACCTAACGATTTTCTCAATCCGAAAAAACATTTTAAGGCAGGGGAAAGACTATTAGCGGCCGATGAAATTCCGCTGGAGTTTATGATGAATAGCCTGAGACTTAACCAGGGCTTTCAAACTCAATTGTTTGAACAAAGGACAGGAATAGCACTGGCCACCCTGAATCAAAAGCTGGCATCATTGATAAAACGCGGCCTGTTACAACAGGCCGGTGACCGCACCTACCCAACAGCAACAGGCAGACGCTTTTTAAATAGCCTGCTGGAAGAATTTTAAATTCATAAATAGCAGGCAAAAAAATAGCCGCTAAGCGGCTATTCTAAACAGACTAAATTCTTAAGCTTTACGGCGCAACACCGTCAGACCAATAACACCTAGAGCTAATAACGCCACTGAAGAAGGCTCCGGCACTTTACGGGTGCCAATCTTTTCTGCATAACCCATCAAGTTATCGTTACCGCAGCCCATAGTGTTATGGAAATAGGCACTATCAATACCATTTTCAACAAACCAACTTAAATCAAAGTTATAGGCTGTTTTGTGAGTACCTTTTTTCCTTCTGCCATCACCTTTATAGCCGGCTTCAGCATCAGTCAGGCCTGTCTCATAATCAAATGAACCGCTGGCAACAGAATCAGCAAGGCCGTTATTTCCATCTTCCCCCACGTAAAGCCAAGCGCTAGAGCTGTAATTTGCTTTATAGAAAGCCTCACTCGTTACCGAGCTATCGGTCAGCTCCCTAAGTTCGTAGGTTTGGGCTTCCCAATCAATGTCGAATACGTAATCATAACCAAAGGTATCTACAACTTCGGTATTGCCCTTATCGCCACCGTGAACACCGCCCTGATTAATAGCGATATTGTCGCCATCGATATCCACAAAGATATCACCTGCATCAAAGCCGCTCTGGCCGTTCTTAAAGTCATAGCCACCAACTATAGCCAGGCCGCCGTTATCCTGAAGCCAAAAACCTTCTAAATCCCAAATTTGGCCATGCTGCATACCCGGCTCAACCTCACCGTCTTCCCTGGGTTTTGATACGCTGCCACGATGCCACTTCTCGTTAGTACTGTTGCCATCAAAAATGGTGATTTCAGTACCAGTAAATGGCAATGCCTCCAGCTGTACTGAATTCATCAAACCCATAGCTGCAGCCACTATCATTAACTTCTTCATTTGATACCGTCCAAAATATATCGCTAAATCAACAGCTTGCCATCCGAGACAAGCCAAACTTTACACACCGGCTTACTAAGCACAAATAATGCCGATATTATAAAAACCAATAAAAACAAGGAACTAGTAACATTTTTGTCATTCACAAAGACCTATTTGTAAACATTTTCGACGCAAAGCGTGGCTTTATATCCATAAAGTCTATATAAAACAATTACTTAGAACAATATTGACTGTTGCAAAGTTTTCCAACTACCAGATCGCTTTGTTACATTTTCTCCTGTAACACCTGTTACAGCGATGCACCTATTCCCTTATTGTGATAGTGACGCAATTTATCCCGCGAAGATAAACTCTATGCTATCCTTGCCGCCCTGGAATTACCCGCTTCACCAGAGGTTTAGCTATGCCACAGTACCGCTCCAAAACATCCACCGCCGGCCGCAATATGGCGGGCGCCCGCGCCCTATGGCGCGCCACTGGAATGAAAGATGACGACTTCCAAAAACCAATTATTGCTGTCGCCAACTCTTTCACCCAGTTTGTGCCTGGGCATGTTCACCTGAAAGATATGGGGCAACTGGTAGCGCGGGAGATCGAGAAAGCCGGCGGTGTGGCCAAAGAGTTCAATACTATTGCTGTCGATGATGGTATTGCTATGGGGCACGATGGCATGCTCTACAGTCTGCCTTCAAGGGACCTGATCGCCGATTCGGTAGAATATATGGTCAATGCCCACTGTGCCGACGCGATTGTCTGTATCTCCAACTGTGACAAGATCACCCCGGGGATGCTCAATGCCTCTATGCGGCTAAATATTCCAGTAATTTTTGTATCTGGCGGCCCTATGGAAGCGGGTAAAACTAAATTATCAGACCACAAACTCGATCTCGTGGACGCCATGGTAATTGCTGTTGACGACACCGCATCGGATGAAAAAGTCGCCGAGTATGAACGCTCTGCTTGCCCGACCTGCGGCTCATGCTCTGGTATGTTTACCGCCAACTCAATGAACTGCCTTACCGAAGCCTTAGGTTTATCCCTTCCCGGCAATGGCTCCATGCTGGCCACTCACGCTGATCGCGAGCAACTGTTTTTACAAGCGGGCCGAACCATTGTTGATATCACTCGTCGTTATTACGAGCAGGATGATGATGCGCTATTACCTCGCTCCATCGCCAATTTCAATGCCTTTGAAAACGCCATGAGTTTGGATATTGCCATGGGCGGCTCTACCAATACCATTCTGCATTTATTGGCAGCGGCACAGGAAGGCGGTATTGACTTCACTATGAAGGATATCGATCGCCTCTCACGTCGCGTTCCACAACTGTGTAAAGTGGCCCCTAATACCCCGCTTTACCATATGGAAGATGTTCACCGCGCCGGTGGTGTTATGGGCATACTGGGAGAATTAAACCGCGCCGGCTTATTGCACGAAGACAGCCCTACGGTTCACAGCGGCAGTATGAAAGAAGCTTTGCAGCGCTGGGATATTTGCCAAACCGAAGATGACACCGTTAAAACATTTTTTAAAGCAGGCCCTGCAGGTATTCCTACGCAAACCGCCTTCAGTCAAAGTACTCGCTGGCCATCGCTGGATAATGACCGCGCAGACGGCTGTATTCGCTCGTTAGAGAACGCCTTTTCGTTAGAAGGTGGTCTTGCCGTACTGTTCGGTAATATCGCTGCAGACGGCTGTGTGGTTAAAACCTCGGGGGTTGATGAAAGCATCCATGTATTTGAAGGCCCCGCCCATATTTGCGAAAGTCAGGACGTCGCCGTTGCGGATATTCTTGAAGGCCTGGTAAAAGAAGGCGATGTTGTGATTATTCGCTACGAAGGCCCTCAAGGTGGACCGGGTATGCAGGAAATGCTTTACCCAACCAGTTACTTAAAATCCAAAGGTTTAGGCAAAGCTTGCGCACTGTTGACCGATGGCCGCTTCTCCGGCGGTACTTCCGGTTTATCGATTGGTCATGCTTCACCAGAAGCTGCCGCGGGTGGTGCAATTGGCTTGGTGGAGCAAGGGGATACGATTAAAATTGATATTCCTAATCGCAGCATTAATGTTGATTTATCCGATAGTGAATTAGCACAGCGCCGTGAAGCGATGAACAACCGTGAAGATGGTGGCTGGAAACCTGTTGCGGATCGCCCGCGTAAAGTCACGGCCGCTTTAAAAGCCTATGCCAAAATGGCAACCAGTGCTGATAAAGGCGCAGTAAGAGATGTCTCAATGCTGGATTAATCCGTCATTAATTATTCTTCTTCCGGTTCCTCAACCGCCGTAATAAAATCAATATCCACCCTACGGCTCATTAGAGCGGGAGACTGGCACAAAAAAAGGCGCTTTTCAGCGCCTTTTTTTGTTGAGATGAAGCAGATTTTAAACCCGCTCCAAACTCTTCTGGCGAGCCAGTTCACGGTCCATAAACTTGATCCACTGCTCAGCGTATTGCTTGCTGCGCTTGTCCTTAGCGGCTTTATTAAAGGCAGAGCGAGCTGACTTGTACTGCTTAAGGTTGAAGTGCGCCATACCTTTGACCAGATAGGCAGTATCAGAGCGTTTTACACCGCCCTTCTTCAAACCTTTGTCACAAGCGTTAACCGCTTTTTTGAATTCGTCGTTATCCAGGTAGATGCTGCATAGGCGTGCCCACAGGTCACCCTTGTCGGACTTGCCGGCGGCTCTGGCCATTTCAGGAATGGCTTTTTTCACTTCCTGGGCCTGCCGCCATGAGTTACCTAGTAGCTCTAAATTCTTTGACGTAGCTTCAATGGTTTTCTCTTTGATGCCTTTGTCCAGAACTTTGGCCGCTTTGTAGGGCACATCGTTAAGTAAGAGCAAAGAAGCCATATTGATCAGCTCTTTTTCTTTATCCAGCATACCCTGAACATAGGCCGTCTCCATAGCATGCAGCTGCTTGGGTTCGTTTTTCAATTCAGAGTACATACCGGATAACTGCATCCAGTATTGCTTTTTAGGATAATGAATTAGCATCTCATTAAGAATAACGACTACTTTTTTGTAGTTTTCTTTTTCGTAATAAAGGAAACGCTGTAGGCCGTACCAGTTTTCTTTAGGTACTTTGCCTTTCTCTTTATACATGTTGATAGCGATCTCAACATTCTTTAAAGAGTTGTCATATTGCTTTAACTGGTAGTAACCCTGAGACAACAGCATATAAGCGCTGGCTGTTGGCGCTTCAGTAACTTCAAACCACTCCAATAGGGCTTCAACACCTTTGGCATAGTCTTCAGTGACGAAGTACAACTGGGCAACACTGTAACGCGCCTGAATCAAGGTACCTTCAGGGGCTTCAGGTAAAGTCAGGATTTGAGAATAAGCTCTTAATGCGCCGCGATAGTCTTCTTTACTGTAGTAAATAAACGCATCCATATTCAGAACGTTAGCCATTTCAGCATCGTTCAATGGCTTTCTACCGTTCTTCAAATCATTAAGAATTTCAAGCGCACCGGCAATATCTTTTGCTTCAACAGCTTCTTGTGCTGCCTGCAATTTTTCATAGACCTTGTTGTTCATGGCCTGGGTGCGTTTGGTTTTTCGCTTTTTCTGCTCTTCTTTCTTTTCCTGCGCCTGGGCAACACCCATCAACGCTTGATCGCTGTAGGGCTGCAATAAAGCAGGAACTACCGCTTGCGCGGCTAACACTGGTACGCTAATTAAAAAAGCGCGGCCCCAGCGTTTTAGTGGTGTAAGTGATAAAACATTCATAATCATTCAGCTAATTCCGAAGTTTTAAGCCTGATTACTTACGAGCTTTATTTTTCAAGCTCGTAAGTGAATCGGTTCTGTACGCCCAGTACATCGATAGCTTCGCCATCAATAACACGCGGCTTATATTTGAACTTAAGGGCCGCTTTCATAGAGGCACGTTCAAAATAACCTTTAGGCTGACAGTCGACTGCGACAGGATCTTTAATAGAACCTGATTTTGTCACGGTATACTCAATCGTACAGTAACCTTCAATACCCCGGCTATTTGCACGGCGAGGATACATGGGCGCTACCTTAACAATTGGCAGATATTCACCGTCAGCACCGCCAAGACCATTGCCCAAACCGATATTAACGTTGGTGTTCATGTTTGGAGACATGTTAACCGCGTCTGGATTGATATCCACATCGTCGATTTCAGGCTGATCAAGATCAGGTGGAGGTTCTTCTGGATCATCAGGCTTGTCGGGCTTGGGATCTTTGGTGTTAGCCTCAATCTCCCGGTCCGGCATGGTGATGTCGGCAATTTTAGTGGCCGGTTTTTCATCCAAAGTTTTGTCCGCCATTTCAATTAACAGCGGCATTAAATAGAAGAGCCCGGTAGTGACTAAAGCAGCTAACCCGGCACCTATTAATATGCGTAGGTAATTCATAATGGCTTAATCGTTTTCCGTGGCCAATGAAACATCGTAAACGTCCGCTGCGCGAGCTGAGTCGATCACGCTAGCAACAGTTTCAGTGTTGGATTCGTTATCCGCTTGAATAACAACAGCACCTTTAGGGTTCTCAGCATGCATACGTTCAATAACAGAACGAACAGCGCGCTTGTCGATGCGGCGTTTATCAATCCAGATTTCGTTAGTGGCACTAATGGCTATAAGGATGTTTACGTTTTCTTTCTTGGTAGCCGTCGAGGCTTCAGGACGGTTTACCTCGATACCGGCTTCTTTAATAAACGAAGCGGTAACGATAAAGAAGATAAGCATGATAAAGACAACGTCCAGCATGGGCGTTAAATCAATCTCGCCGCCTTCTTCTCCACCTGCATTTCTATTAGCATTTCTGCGCATGATATTTCTCTTAATGATCAGTTGTCAGATGGTCTTCAAGCAATACGCTTTCACGTTCTGCAATTTGCGTTACATAGGTATTGGCAAATACGCCGGACAGTGCAGCGACCATGCCAGCCATAGTTGGGATGGTCGCTTTCGACACACCACCAGCCATTGACTTGGCGTCACCACCACCTGTCACCGCCATGATATTAAATACTTCTATCATACCGGTTACCGTTCCCATTAATCCGAACAGTGGTGCCAGGGCAACCAGGGTTTTGATCATGGGTAAGCCAGCATTAATTTTCAGGTGAGCCTGGGAAATTAACTGACGACGGATTTGACGGGCGTTCCAGGACTTGCGTTCACGACGGGCTTCCCAGGTACTAATTGCGGAATCCAAATCTTGACGCAAGCTGGTTTTAAAATACCAAAAACGCTCGAAGACCAGTGTCCACAACGCGAAGGTAAGGGCGGCGATAAACCAGAGTACTGGCCCGCCCTGCTCCATGAAGCGAAAAATAAAGTCTAGTACGTCATTGAGATACATTTATTTTCCCAGTTGGGCCTCAGTATGCTCAGCGATAATGCCAGTTGATTGCTCATCTAACACATGAATAACTTTCTTGGCTTGACCGTTAGTAACGGTGTGCAGCAATACTGTTGGGATAGCGACAAGCAGACCCAATACAGTCGTTACTAGTGCACCCGAGATACCACCCGCCATCGCTTTAGGATCACCAGCACCAAAGATAGTGATAGCCTGGAATGTAATGATCATACCGGTTACCGTACCTAACAGACCCATCAAGGGAGCTACGGCAGCGATGATCTTCAATAGGTTAAGACCAAATTCGATCTTCGGTACTTCTTTCATAACCGCTTCAGAAAGCTTCAGCTCAAGCGTTTCAGTATCCATCGTTGGATTCTCTTCATGAACCATCAACACACGACCCAGTGGGTTGTTGTTGTTAGCCTTATCGCTCCTTAACTGGGCAGACACTTTAGAAGACATAGCTGCAAGAACAATCAGTCTCCAGATGGCTAACAAGAAGGCTAAGGCACCCACAGCTGTGATGGCATAACCAACGTTACCACCTTGATGCCAACGCTCTTGGATAGTCGGAGAGTTGATCAAAGCCGCCAGGAATGAACCGCCGCTTGGGCCAGTAGGGTCAGCACCGAAAGGGACTTTACCGCTAGTAGAACCCGCCAGGTCAGAAGCCCAACCCATATAGGCGCCGCTTGGCTGACGAGCCAATTCAGCTAATGTGTCAGTTTCAGCAATGTACTGTAAGTAACGACCTTCGTCGCTGATCACGTTGAAAGTACCAACACGAACAACCGTGCGGCTTTCTTTCTCGCCACCAGGCTTGGCAACTTCAGCAGTAAAGCTAACAACCTTACCTGACTCAGTCATTTCACGCTGAATTTCAAACCACAGACGCTCAATTTCTTCAATGCTAGGTAGCTGTTCAGCACCTGTCATTTTAGCAATCAACTG
>NZ_JAQWFR010000016.1 GCF_029238675.1 Oceanicoccus sp.
TTTGGTGGAGCCGGCGGGAATTGAACCCGCGTCCGTCAGTCCGCTGCTTAGCGCTCTACATGCTTAGATTCCGTCAATTAATTTAGCCGCATTCAGCCCGACGGGCAGGACGAAATTGGCGATCCTGATTAATGTTTAGCAGATCCACCTCAGGCGCGGCTTCACAACGATCCAGTTCTGAGTGACGGACATTAGCGCGGTACTGGCACCTTGCTAAAGGCCGCTAGCGGACGCATCCACTAGAAGGTACAACAAAAAGCTACTTACGCAGCTAGTTGAGCACCGTAGTTGTCATCGTTGGCAACTAATAGTTTGCAGCTTTGGATTTACGTGATTGGCTACCATCACGGCATGCACACATAAGTTTTGTAACCGGCGTCGAATCCAAATCGGCCCCGAAACTTGTGAACAAGGTAATTGTACACCTGCTGATGATGCATAGGTAGCGGATGGGAGGATTTAGCGGAAAATAACCATAAATGTACAAAGGGTGCGGCCAGCCTCGCGCTGGTCCGCACCCCAGGCTCTCCTATAGGAGGGCAATCACGGTAACAAGTACCTCTTTAAATATGGCGTACTTTGACGGGATTTCAACTGTGCCATTAGAGGATTTATGACTTTAAAAAACGCTGTAAATAAATATTTTTGAGGGCTGTTCGGGAGTTAATTGGGGTGGCGCATAATCCGCTGCTTTTGCTTATCCCAATCCTTGTTCTTCTCTGCCTGGCGCTTATCGTGCTGCTGTTTACCTTTGGCAATACAGATTTCAGCTTTGACTAAGTGGCCCTTCCAGTACAGAGCGGTACAGACACAGGTACGGCCATCTTGCTGGGTTGCTTCCAGTAGTCTGGCTAGCTCCCTTTTATTCAGCAGTAATTTGCGGGTGCGGGTGGGGTCGGTAACGTAGTGAGTGGAAACGGTTTTTAATGGGTTGATATGAGCGCCCAGCAAAAAAGCTTCACCGTCCTTCATTAACACATAGGTATCGGTAATCTGTATTTCGCCCATGCGCAGGCTTTTGACTTCCCAGCCTTGCAGCTGAACGCCCGCCTCAAACTTCTGTTCAAGGTGATAGTCATGTCGCGCTTTTTTGTTCTGCGCGATAGTATTGCTGGATTGTTTCGGTTTCTTTTTGCCCATAGCGGCGCATTATAGCGGTTGTCGCTGGTAAAGCGTAATGGTCTGGGTTAAAAAGAGGCTTCATATCGACTAAAAAAGATTGAATAAAAAGCTAAATGAATAATCATTATAAATCCAGGCGCCGGGGGTGGCGTCGCAGTTGGTCGTTTGTGGCGGCAACCACTGGCGCGACTATCGGTTTGGGTAATCTTTGGAAGTTTTCTTACCTCGCTGGTGAGAATGGCGGCGCGGCCTTTGTATTGGCCTATTTAATCTGCATTGTGGTGGTGGCGATGCCGGTAATGATTGCCGAGGTGGTGTTGGGCAGTCGCGGTCGGTCTAACCCTGTGAGCACAATGCAGGATGTGAGCCTTGAGGCTGGAGCCTCATCATCCTGGCAGCTGATCGGCTGGTTGGGTTGTATTGCGGGTTTATTGGTGCTGTCTTATTACAGTGTGATCGCTGGCTGGAGCTTTGCCTATGTGGGTAAGCTGTTAGGAGGAGAGTTTGTTGCCGCCAGTGCCCAGTTGTCGGGGGATATGTTTAACAATCTATTGGCGGCTCCGGCTTTGCTGATGCAGTGGCAGGCGTTTTTCCTTTTAAGTATTTTATTAGTCGTGGCCCTGGGTGTCCGCAAAGGTATCTCTGTAGCGGCTCGCTTATTAATACCGCTGTTGCTTGTTATGCTTATTGCCCTGGCGATTTACAGCTCTCAAGTGGGTGATTTTAAAGCTGCCGCTGAGTTTCTATTTCAGCCAGATTTTTCAGCGTTAAATCAGCAAGCCTTACTCGATGCTTTGGGTCATGCCTTTTTTACTTTGAGTATTGGGGTGGGGGCGATGATGGCCTACGGTGCCTATGTGCCTGACCAGCGTTCGATTACTGGTATGGTTTCGACTGTGGTGTTGATGGATACACTAGTGTCTGTGTTGGCCGGTTTGGCCATTTTCCCCTTAGTATTTAGCTTAAATATGGCACCGGCTATGGGGCCGGGGTTAATGTTTGTGGCCATGCCCTATGGCTTTGGTAATATGATTTACGGCAATTATTTTGGTGCGCTGTTTTTTGTGATGGTTTCATTGGCAGCAATAACCTCCGGCGTTGCCCTGCTTGAGCCCGCCACTGTCTGGCTGGCACAGCAGTTTCGCTGGTGGCGACCCGTCGCCGCTGTGGTGATGGTGTTAGTGGTTTGGTTACTGGGCCTGGCGACGATTTTCTCCTTTAATATCTGGCAGGATATCGACCTGTTTGGCATGTCGGTGTTTAGCTTTCTGGATTTTGTGACGGCTAATTTGATGTTGCCGGTGGGTGGTTTCATGACGGCAATCTTTGTCGGCTGGGTGATGCGCAAAGAAGTTCTGCGTGATGAATTATATGTTGAAAGCCGGCAGATTTTTTCGCTTTGGCATTGGCTTTTGCGGTATATTGCCGCGCCCGGTGTGTTAGTGGTGTTTTTATGGTCACTTTCCCCATGGCTAAAAAACCTGTTTATTGAATAAAGGTATTGAGCTATGACCGACATTAATCGCAGTGCCTTATTGCCTTATGCGGCGGATAGAGTCTATACGTTAATCAATGATATCTCTGCCTATCCCCAGTATATGGATGGCTGTGTCGGCACCGAGATATTAGCGCAGGGTGAGGATGAGCAGGGTGAGTTTATGGAGGCCCGGCTGGATTTATCCAAGGCGGGTTTGCGTCATAGCCTGACCACCCGCAATCGTTTGCAGCGACCGACAACCGTTAAGATGGCCCTGGTTGATGGCCCTTTTGATGATTTTGCCGGGATTTGGACAGTTCAGCCCTTGAGTGATTCTGCCTGCAAGGTAAGCTTAGAGCTCAGGTTTACAATAACAAATAAGCTATTAAACATGGCGGCCAAAACCTTGTTTAATCCCATGGCAGATAATTTGGTAGATGCCCTGGTTAAAAGAGCCCATGATTTACACCAGAGTGAGTAACGAGTTAAGTTCCTATGAGCGATGAGATGATTAATGTCGAGGTGTCTTACGCCTTGCCCAATAAACAGCAGATTATTGCGCTTGAAGTCGCGGAAGGCACTACGGTCTATGGTGCGGCTGAAGAGTCCGGGATTGCCGGTCAATTTTCGGATTTGGATTTAGCCTCGGCAAAAATGGGTGTTTTTGGTAAAGCAGTACCCAAACCAAAACAGGAGCTGGTTAAGGCGGGGGATCGTGTTGAGATTTATCGTCCGTTAATCGCCGACCCTAAAGAGGTACGCAAGGCGCGGGCGGCTAAGGTTAAAGCAGAAAAAAAAGCGGCTAAAGAGTCTTAGCCTTCTTTTTCAGCAGACTGCTGTGCTTGCTCGGTAATTGCCGTAGGGACAAAATCACCAGTGAAGTAATCCAGCCTATCGGCTTTAAAGAAGATGGTCATTCGTTGTTCTTTGTGCAGCTCGTCACCACGTCGGATGTTATAGATATAATCCCAGCGCTTGGCATTAAAAGAGTCTTTAATTAGCGGGCTACCCATAATATATTCTACCTGGTCTTTAGACATACCGGGCTTTAGCTGGTCGACCATTTCCTGGGTGATGACATTCCCCTGTTCAACGGTGATTTTATATACCCCTGGAAATTGCAGGGTACTACAGGCCCCAAGCAGGCTGCTGATGGCAAGCAGGGCGACAATAAAAATATATTTTGGCATTTGGCTTTCACTCTATTACTGTGACGTGGATAATACCCCAAACAATTCTTTAACGCTAAGGCGGTCTTCAATATGGCAGTGGAAAATCAGGAACTACGGAAAGCGGGCTTAAAAGTCACTTTGCCAAGGGTAAAGATTTTGCAGCTAATGGAGCAGGCAGAAGAGGACAATCATCATCTGAGTGCTGAGGATGTGTACAAGTCGCTGCTGGAAGCGGGTGAAGATGTGGGTCTGGCCACGGTTTACCGGGTATTAACCCAGTTTGAAACCGCAGGTTTAGTGGTGCGTCATAACTTTGAAGGTGGCCATTCTGTCTTCGAAATGGCCAAAGGTGATCACCATGACCATATGGTTTGTCTTGAAACCAATCAGGTTATTGAGTTTGTTGACGATGTGATTGAGCAGCGCCAGCATCAACTGGCCGAAGAGCAGGGTTTTGAGATTGTTGACCATAGTTTGGTGCTTTACGTAAAACCCAAAAAATAACCCTATTCCAAAAACCCTCCGTCATTCCCGCCCCCGAGTGCATTTGTCGGGGGCGGGAATGACGGGCGGTTAGTGCGACAACATCTCCTTAGCGTGGGCCAGGGACTGATCGGTAATCGCAATCCCCCCCAGCATGCGAGCAATTTCCTCAATTTTCTTTTTGTCGCTAAGCTGCTCCAGCTTGGTACTAACGCTTTTCTTGCTGGCGGTTTTGCTGACATAAAGATGCTGGTGCCCTTTGGAGGCCACTTGAGCCTGGTGGGTTACGCATAATACCTGCCCGCGATCACCCAGCTCCTGTAGTAAGTTACCCACCACCTCAGCTACCGCACCACCAATACCCACATCGACTTCATCAAATACCAGGGTAGGTATGGCACTGGTTTTGGCAGTAATCACCTGAATGGCGAGGCTGATTCTGGATAGCTCACCACCTGAAGCAATTTTGGAAAGAGCCGCAGGTTCCTGCCCCGGGTTTGTGCTAACTAAAAAGGCAATATCTTCATTGCCGTTAGCATGAGGTGCATTATCAGTTCGGGCTGCCAGATCAATACTAAAACTACAGTTAGCCATAGCGAGCTGTTCTAGCTGAGCTTCCACTTGTTTCTGTAACTTTTTAGCAGCAGTTTTACGCTTCTTGCTAAGCTTCGCAGCTAGCTGTTGGTATTGTTGTTCTGTCTCGGCAAGCTGCTGTTGCAGTTGCTCAATTTCTTCATCACTACCTGCAATACTGGTCAATTCATCTTGCAGGCCCTGGTGTAATTCAGGCAATTGCGTCGGTTGAATATGGTGCTTGCGGGCGATGTCATAGACGGTGCTAAGGCGATTCTCTACAACATGTAAACGCTCTGGGTCCAGCTCAAAGCTATCCAAGTGATGTTGCAGTTCGTTATTGGCTTCTTCGGCTTGGATCAATGCGCTACTTAATAATTGCGACGCTTCATCGAGTGATTGGCTTTTAACGGGAATATCACCTAGTGAGCGCAGGGCCTGATTTAAAATACTAACCACGTTCAGTTCGCCTTCACTGCAAAGAGCGATTGTGTGCTGGCAAGCTTGCTGAATCTGTTCACCATTGGCGAGTTGTTTTTGTTCTTGCTCTAATTTTTCCAGTTCGCCATCGATGAGTTCAAGGTTATTCAGTTCATCAACCTGATAACCTAGCAGTTGAGCCCGAGCGCTTTGCTCGGTGCGGTTGCACTCTAGTGTATTGAGCCGCTGTTGTGTTTGTTGAAATTGTTTAGCAATGATTTTCAAGTTAGCGGTACTGTCACCTAGTCCCGCAAATTCATCGAGCAGGCGGCGTTGCTGGTCTTTTTTAAGCAATGATTGGTGGGCGTGCTGGCTATGAATATCAATCAGCATTTCGCCAAGAGATTTTAGGTCTTGCAGGGTGACAGGGCGGCCATTGATATAACCGCGAGAGCGGCCTTCTTTGGTAATGACTCGACGAAGCAGGCAATCGCTGCCATCCAGTAAGTCATGTTCTTGCAGCCAGCTTGTGGCGTCTTTGATATCGGAAATATCAAAACGCGCATGGATGTCGGCGCGTTCTGTGCCGCTGCGGACTATGCCAGCATCCGCTCTATCGCCCAGTGCCAGCCCCAGTGCATCCAGCATAATCGATTTACCGGCACCGGTTTCGCCGGTAATTACGGTCATACCCCGATTAAATTCCATCTCAAGTTCGGAGGCAATGGCAAAGTTATTCACACTGAGATCGACTAACATGGCTGCTTTCCATTATCTGTTTATTTGTACAGTATTATGGTTGTATATACAGTGGTTTGTCCAGTGCCTTTTTCAAGCCTGTGTCATTCCCGCGCAGGCGGGAATCCAGGCTGCGCTGATACCAGGTGTTATCGGCCCACTCCTATGCTCTATGAGCAGTTTATCCCGATGGTGGATATCACCGCACAAACCCTCAGCGTGGCCCTGAAAAAGTCATAATTCTCACCGCTTTTACTTAATTTAAGTCATTGAATTATATGTAAAAATCAATTCTGTAATAACTCCTTAATTATTTCCCTTGAATTGCCTTGCTATGCCCCCATATAGCAGGTCAGTGAAGATATTGGCCAGACAGTAAAAACCGGAGAACGCAGTGTCCAACGAAGAAACCATTAACCCTGATCTTGAAAGCGCTGAGCAGTCAACAGAGGAGCTTGTTGAAGAAACGCAAGCCACAGAAGAGGTTGCGCAAGCCGCTGAAGAGGGTCCAGGCCCTGAAGCTCAAATTGAGGCACTTCAAGACGAATTGACAAAAACCAAAGACGACGCCCTGAGAACCCTGGCTGATGCCCAGAATATCAAGCGTCGTGCCGAAGGTGAGATCGATAAGGCGCGCAAATTCGCCCTGGAAAAATTTGCCTCTGAATTATTGGGTGTTGCCGATAATCTTGAGCGCGCTCTGGAAGCCGCTGATACGGATAACGAAGCCGTTAAGCCTCTGGCTGAAGGCGTTGAGTTAACGCAAAAAACGCTGGTTGATGCACTGGCCAAATTTAATGTTAAGCAGCTAGACCCGGTTGGCGAACCCTTCGACCCGCAGTTTCATCAGGCGATGTCGATGGTAGAAAACCCCGACGTGGAACCTAACACCGTCACACTGGTGATGCAGAAAGGCTATACCTTGAATGAGCGCCTATTGCGCCCAGCCATGGTGATGGTATCCAAGGCTGCAGCCGGTTCTATCGACGAAAACGCATAAATAGTAAGCACATAGCCGGTGTGGACTTGAAATGATCAAATTCGCACCAATATACAGAATCATCTAACGAAACAATTTATACAAACAACTGAATTTAAAGCATTGATTGGCCTTAGCGGCCAGTTGAAAACTGGAGAAAGAACAATGGGTAAAATCATCGGTATCGATTTAGGCACCACAAACTCATGTGTTGCTGTACTAGACGGCGACAGCAGCAAGATCATTGAGAATGCTGAAGGCGATCGCACCACCCCTTCAATCATTGGTTACACCGATGATGGTGAAATCCTGGTAGGCCAGAGCGCCAAGCGCCAGGCCGTTACCAACCCTACTAACACTTTGTATGCGGTTAAGCGTTTAATCGGTCGTAAATTTAAAGACGATGTTGTGCAAAAAGATATCGCTATGGTTCCTTACACCATTTCCGCCGCCGACAATGGCGACGCATGGGTTGAAGCTCGCGGTGAGCAAATGGCACCGCCACAGGTGTCTGCTGAAATCCTGATGAAAATGAAAAAGACCGCTGAAGAATATCTTGGTGAGCCAGTCACAGAAGCGGTCGTTACCGTTCCTGCTTACTTCAATGACTCACAGCGTCAGGCCACTAAAGATGCCGGTAAAATCGCAGGTCTCGAAGTAAAACGTATTATCAACGAGCCAACCGCTGCGGCACTAGCCTACGGTATGGACAAAGCTAAAGGCGACCACACTATCGCGGTATACGATTTAGGTGGCGGTACTTTTGATATTTCTGTTATTGAAATTGCAGAAGTCGATGGCGAACACCAGTTCGAAGTACTGTCTACCAACGGTGATACTTTCCTGGGTGGTGAAGATTTCGACTTACGTTTAATTGATTATCTGGCAGAAGAATTCCAGAAAGAAAACAGTATGGATCTTAAAGGTGATCCACTGGCGATGCAGCGTTTAAAAGAAGCTGCGGAAAAAGCCAAGATCGAATTGTCTTCTTCACAGCAAACTGAAGTTAACCTGCCATACATTACTGCCGATGCTTCAGGTCCTAAGCACTTGGTTGTAAAAATGACTCGTGCCAAGCTGGAGTCTTTGGTTGAAGACCTGGTTGCTAAATCTTTAGAGCCATTAAAAGTGGCGTTACAAGATGCCGACCTTTCTACCAGCGAAATCGACGATGTTATTCTGGTTGGTGGCCAGACGCGTATGCCTTTAGTACAAGCTAAGGTTGCTGAGTTCTTTGGTAAAGAGCCACGTAAAGATGTTAACCCTGATGAAGCGGTTGCCATGGGCGCAGCGATTCAAGGCGGTGTATTAAGCGGCGACGTTAAAGACGTATTGCTGTTAGACGTAACACCCCTAACTTTAGGTATCGAAACAATGGGTGGTGTTGCCACGGCATTGATTGAGAAAAACACCACGATTCCTACTAAGAAATCGCAGATTTTCTCAACCGCTGAAGACAATCAATCAGCTGTTACCATCCATGTTGTTCAGGGTGAGCGTAAACAAGCCTCTGGTAACAAATCACTGGGTCGTTTTGACTTGGCAGACATTCCGCCGTCACCACGCGGTATGCCACAAATCGAAGTAACCTTTGATTTGGATGCCAACGGTATCTTGCATGTAGGTGCAAAAGATAAGGCGACAGGTAAAGAACAGTCTATCCGTATTACCGCTTCTTCCGGTTTATCGGATGATGAAATCGAGTCAATGGTACAGGATGCCGAAGCTAACGCTGAAGCCGATAAGCAGTTTGAAGAATTAGTCACTGCCCGTAATACTCTGGAAGGCTTAATTAATGCTACTAAGAAAACTTTAGAAGAAGCCGGTGACAAAGCTTCTGCTGAAGAGAAAGCAGCCATTGAAACTGCGGTTAAAGAAGCCGAAGAAGTGGTAGCTGGCGACGATAAAGCAGCGATGGAAGCAGCAACGCAAAAACTAACTGAAGCTTCTGGTCCACTGGCTCAAAAGATGTATGAAGAGCAAGCAGCTCAAGCACAGGCGGAAGGCGGTGCTGAAGCACAGCAAGACGATGGCGCCGCAGGCGACGACGTTGTTGATGCCGAGTTTGAAGAAGTTAAAGAAGACAATAAGTAACTCATCGTCGTTCCCGCGAAGGCGGGAACCTAGACTCCCGCCTTCGCGGGAGTGACAGTGGTTTTTATACACGCGGGACTAGTTCCCGCGTTTGTGTTTAAAAAATTTAGTCATACCAATACCAACGAAGCCATAATATATGTCCAAGCGCGATTACTATGAAATTCTCGGTGTAGACCGGGATTCCTCTGAAAAAGATATCAAAAAAGCCTATCGCCGAGTAGCGATGAAGCACCACCCTGATCGCAACCCTGATAACAAAGAAGCGGAAGAAAAATTTAAAGAAGCCTCTGAAGCTTATGAAGTGTTATCCGATGCCCAAAAGCGTAGCGCCTATGATCAATATGGTCACGATGCTGTAAGCGGCAATGGCGGAGCCGGTGGTTTTGGTGGTGGCGCTGGTAACTTCAGCGATATTTTTGGTGATGTATTTGGCGACATGTTTGGCGGTGGAGGTGGCGGTGGCCGCAGTCGTGGCCCGGCCCGCGGTAGTGATCTACGCTACAATCTGGATATTGATTTAGATGAAGCGGTTAAAGGTACTGAAGTAAAAATTCGCGTGCCAACCTTGGTGTCCTGTGAGGTTTGTGATGGTTCCGGCGCCAAAAAAGGCAGCAAACCGATAACCTGTACGACCTGCGGTGGCGTGGGCCAGGTGCGGATGCAGCAGGGCTTTTTCTCGGTGCAGCAAACCTGCCCTAACTGCCATGGTAAGGGCAAGATTATTTCTGATCCTTGTAACAATTGTCATGGCCAGGGCCTGATTGAAGAAACTAAAACCCTTTCGGTTAAAGTGCCGCCCGGTGTTGATACCGGCGACCGTATTCGTCTAACCGGCGAAGGTGAAGCAGGTCCGGATGGTGGCCCTCCGGGTGATTTATTTGTACAGATGAATGTGCGCGAGCACAAAATCTTCGAACGTGATGGCAAGCATCTATACTGTGAAGTACCTATCAGCATTATCGATGCTTCTTTGGGTGGCGAACTTGAAGTGCCAACACTGGATGGTCGTGTTAAATTAAAAATTCCAGCTGAAACGCAAACCGGAAAACTATTCCGTTTGCGTGGCAAAGGTGTAACTCCTGTACGGGGTGGTTCAACCGGTGACTTATTGTGTCGCGTTACTCTGGAAACACCGGTTAATTTAACCAAACACCAGAAAGACCTGTTTAAGGAGTTGCAGGAATCCTTCGAAAAAGAAGGCAACCAGTCACCGCGTAAAAACTCGTGGTTTGAAGGTGTTAAAAACTTTTTTGATGATATGAAAATCTAACTACTGTCATTCCCGCGAAGGCGGGAATCCATTATCGTGATGGTGGATTATAATCCACCCTACGTAGAGAGTATTATGACAATAAAAATTGCAGTCACCGGTGCCGCAGGTCGTATGGGTAAAACCCTGATCGAAGCGATTGAGCAAAATGCGAATGCTGAATTAACCGCCGCTATCGAATGGTCTGAAAGCCCGGCCATTGGTGCTGATGCCGGTGAGTTAGCAGCCCTTGGTAAAAACGGCGTAACGATTGTTGGCGATGTTAATGCAGTGATTAATGATTTTGACGTGCTGGTAGATTTCACCACCCCGGCGTCAACCGTAGCCAATGCCAAAGTTTGTTCTGCTGCCGGTAAAAAAATGATTATCGGCACCACAGGTTGCACCGATGAAGACAAAGCCCTGATTGCTGATGCCGCTAATCAATCTGCGATTTGCATGGCTACCAACTTTAGTACTGGCGTTAACCTTTGCTTTAAATTAGCCAAAGAAGCCGCTGCAATTTTGGGTGATGACTACGATGTAGAAATTGTAGAGGCCCACCATCGCCATAAAGTGGATGCACCCTCCGGTACTGCCTTAAGTTTAGGCGAAGCGGTGGCCGAAGGTCATGGTCGTGATTTTAAAGACGTCGCAGTACTTTCCCGCGAAGGTCAGGTTGGCCCCAGAACCAATAATGAAATTGGTTTTGCCACCATTCGTGGTGGTGATGTTGTGGGTGACCATACCGTAATGTATATGGCCGATGGCGAGCGTATTGAGATTGGCCATAAAGCCAGCTCAAGAATGAGCTTTGGCCGCGGTGCTATCCGCGCAGCGGTTTGGGTTGCTACCCAAAAAACCGGCCTGTTTGATATGCAGGATGTATTAGGGTTTAAGTGATTGTTTAGCAAGAAGGCCGTTATTTAGCGGCCTTAGAAATATATAGAGTCGGTTATATTTCGGCACTATTATATTTCGGCGCTATGGAAGACGTTTTGTACATCGTCCAAATCGTTTAGCATGTCCAAAAAAGTATCCATCAAGGCAATATCATCACCGGCCAAAGGCGCTGTATTCTGTGGGATAAACTGGATTTCATCGACATCAAAGTCGATGCCCTCAATGGCTTCTGCCAGGGCTTGCTTGGCTTTGAAGTAATCAGTGTTGGGGGCAAAAACGGTGATTTTGCCGTCTTCGCACTCAATATCGCTGACATCGACATCGGCCATCATTAAGGCTTCCAAGGCGCCTTCTTCATCGTCACCGCTAAAGACAAAAATAGCGCTATGGTCAAACATATGGCTAACGCTGCCCTGGGTGCCGATTTTAGTTTTAGTCTTGGTAAAGCACTGGCGTACATCACCAAAGGTACGGTTGGGGTTATCCGTTAGGCAATCTACGATGACCATACAGCCGCCGGGACCAAAACCTTCATAGCGAGCTGTAGAAAAATCTTCTCCGCCACCCCCTTTGGCTTTGTCTATGGCCTTTTCAATAACGTGGGAAGGAACCTGGTCTTTCTTTGCGCGATCAATCAAGCCGCGAAGAGCCAGGTTACCATCGGGTTCAACACCGCCTGCTTTGGCACAAACATAAATTTCACGACCATATTTGCTATAGACCTTAGCTTTGGCATCTGAGGTCTTGGCCATTGACTCTTTACGGTTTTGATAGGCTCTGCCCATGATTATTTTCCACTGTTTCTGACAATAAGGCGCAAATTTTACAGATAAGCTTTATCTTAGAAAACCTTTAGTGCTGTCAATACGTGATATTTTGAAATAAGGGTGTTTTCAAAATTACGCGGCTATTCATAGGTTATTGCAACTTGACCGATGATTTCTATTTCACCGTCGGCTGCCATGATAATTGGTGGCAGCACTTCCGTTGGATCAACCAGGTTGATTGTTCCCAATGCGCGGGTAAAGATTCTTAAGGCTTTTTCCCCAGTGCTTTTATCCCTGCACATGACTTCTTTGCCAGTCAGGTCTTGGTCTTTTTCAATGGGAATAATAACAGCGGTTTTAGGGCGGCTATATTTGTGTGTGCTGCTATGGGGTAACACAATAGCAAAGGCCCTTTTGTCAATAACGGTAAAGGGTGAAATGACTTTATTTACTAAATCAAAACTGCTTGGGTTGGCGAGAAAATCGTCGATTTCGTCCCATTCAATGACCGGCGGGTTCATTGTGTAAGTGTTGGGGTTTTCTTTAATCATGCTTTGCAACATGGGGCCACTTTCCAGTTGTAACCACTCAATGCGAACACCTGTAGTTTCGGCAATGGTCAGGCAGTCAGCATTTGAGGCTGTACGACTACCCGCCTCATAATTACTGATACGATTTTGGCTCCAGTCACCGCACATCTTAGCTAATTCTTTCTGTGACACCTTGTGACCAAGGGTTTTGGAGAGATGCTGCCGTGCGGCTTTGATACGTCCTGATAGTTCCATAAGTGAAATATAGCATGAAATAACACGGAGCGTGATTAAAAATAAAATCACATAATGAGATTATTTATTGTAAAGCACACGCTTCGTGATATATTAGGGCCGTCTATTACAGGGAGGACGTAATGAACTTTATCGCCAGCTACAGGAAGGCTGCAGGTTTAAGCCAAAAGGGCCTGGGTATTTTATGTGGTGGCTGGAGCCAAAGCCGCATCGGCATGTACGAACTTGGTACCAGAACACCCGACATAGAAAATTGCAAAAAAATTGTAATGGCATTGCGTTCAGCAGGGGCTAATTGCTCCCTGGATGATGTCTTTCCTGTCGACGGCAAAGCAGTGTAAGCCGCTGCATTTAATCCATTTACACAAAGCTAATAAGGGAACACTACGGAGAGTATTATGCTGATATTAACAAGGTCTATCGGTCAAAGAATCAGAATTAGCGACGATATTTCAATAACCGTGCTGGATGTGCAAGGTATGCAGGTCAAGCTGGGTATTGAGGCGCCTAAAGATATTGAGGTGCATCGTGAAGAAATCTATCAACGTATAGCCATGGAGCGAGTGCGTCGGGAAGCTGGGGGAGCTGAAGAGGTTGAGGCTGAAGAGACAGAAGGGGTTGGGGAGGTTGAAGACGTTGAAGACGTTGAAGAAATATCAGGTAACTGCTGAGAACTGAAAACGCCAGAAGTCGAAGATAATTCGGCTTCTGGCGTTAGTTTTTTAAGGTTGGTTTACTGGGCCTTTAGAGCCAGGCGCTTGCGGTGTAACACCGGCTCGGTATAGCCGTTGGGTTGCTCGCAACCTTTAAGGACCAGGTCACAGGCCGCTTCAAAAGCTATAGTGTCGAAGCCTGGAGCCATATTGATATAGGCAGGGTCACCGGCATTTTGTTGGTCAACAACGGAAGCCATGCGCTTTAAAGTTTCCACCACCTGCTCTTGGCTGCAAATACCGTGGCGCAACCAGTTAGCAATATGCTGACTGGAAATTCTCAAGGTTGCCCGGTCTTCCATCAGGCCAATGTTGTTAATGTCAGGTACTTTTGAGCAACCTACACCTTGGTCTACCCAGCGCACGACATAACCGAGAATGCCCTGGCAGTTATTATCCAATTCTTTTTGAATGATATCTGCGCTTAGGGTTTGATCGCCCAATAAAGGGATAGTCAAAATATCATCAACACTGGCACGGGTGCGTGATTTTAATTGTTCCTGTTTGCTGGGCACATTGACCTGATGGTAGTGCAGGGCGTGCAAGGTAGCCGCCGTGGGTGATGGTACCCATGCGGTATTGGCACCTGCATTGGGATGGCCAATTTTGGCTTCCATCATCTTGGTCATATTGTCGGGCTCTGGCCACATGCCTTTGCCGATTTGCGCTTTGCCTTGCAGGCCGCAGGCCAAGCCCAGGTCTACATTCTGGTCTTCGTAGGCGCCAATCCAGGTCATGGTTTTTAGCTGGGCTTTAGGGGCAAACGGGCCCGCCTCCATACTGGTATGAATTTCATCACCGGTGCGATCCAGGAAGCCGGTATTGATAAATACCACGCGCTCTTTGGCGGCGCGAATACACTCTTTCAGGTTGACAGAGGTGCGACGCTCTTCATCCATAATACCGACTTTTAAGGTGTTGCGAGGTAGCTTAAGGGCATCTTCAATGCGGCCAAATAATTCATTGGTAAAGGCTACTTCTTCAGGGCCATGCATTTTGGGTTTTACAATATTAATGCTGTTGGCGGTGGAGTTCTTTAAGCTGCCAGAGCCTTTTAGATCGTGAATGGCCGCCAGTGCGGTTACCATGCCGTCCATAATACCTTCAGGAATTTCGTTACCGTCTTTATCGATAATGGCAGGGTTGGTCATCAAGTGGCCGACGTTGCGAACAAACAACATGCTGCGGCCTTTTAAGGTTATGGCGCTGCCGTCTGCTGCAGTATATTCCCTGTCAGAGTTCATTTTACGGACAATAGTCTTGCCGCCTTTTTCCAGGCTCTCTTCCAGGTCGCCTTTCATTAAACCCAGCCAGTTGCGGTAGGCAACGGACTTATCTTCAGCGTCTACTGCCGCAACGGAATCTTCGCAATCCATAATGGTGGTAAGGGCAGCTTCCATCAGGATGTCTTTAACCCCGGCGCTATCGTGTTTGCCGATATGGTGGTTGCGGTCGATTTGAATTTCGATATGCAAATTATTGTGCTTTAACAAAATCGCATCAGGGGTTTCAGCATTGCCCTGATAGCCAATAAATTGTGCTGGGTCGCTTAATACGGTAGTGCTGCCATCAGTTAGTTTGATCTGTAGCTGTGCATCAACAACGCTGTATTGACTAACAGAATCGTGGGAGCTTTCAGCAAGCGGTGTAGCATCATTTAAAACATTGCGACCATAGGCGATAACTTTGTCGCCGCGAACAGGGTTGTAGGCACCGGTTTTTTCTGCACCGTCATCTTCTGGAATAACGTCGGTGCCGTAAAGTGCATCATATAAACTACCCCAGCGAGCATTGGCTGCGTTTAGGGCAAAGCGGGCATTCATAATCGGCACAACCAATTGTGGGCCGGCCTGGGTTGCGATTTCAGGTTCAACACCTTCGGTGGTGATTTGAAAGTCTTCGCCTTCAGGTACCAGATAACCAATCTCGGTTAAAAATGCTTTGTAGGCTGCGGCATCGCCCGCACCATTGGCCTGATGCCATTGATCAATTTGCCGCTGTAACTGATCCCGCTTGTCTAATAGCGCTTTATTTTTGGGCCCAAGGTCATTCAGGATCTGCTCAAGTGCGCTCCAGAACTGTTCTGGTTCAATACCTGTGCCGGGGGCAATATCGTTGTTAATAAGGTTGAAGAGTTCGTCGGCGATTTGCAGGCCGCCCTGCTGGGTGCGCTGAGTCATGTGGGTACCTTAAGAAAAGTTCTTGAATGGGATGCTTAATGAGGGAGGATTTTACTGGGAGGTCAAAGATTTAGCGAATTTATCGTTTTCATATTGGGTATAAACTTAGTGAATAACAATGCCGCAAAGTAACGTCATCCCCGCGAAGGCGGGGACCCAGCGCTGTAGATTCCCGCCTGCGCGGGAATGACAGAATATATTTCGGGAATGACAGAATATTCTTCGGGAATGACGAGGGGACGTCAGGTTTTACTCTTTTCAACAATAGCCTGCGCAACATCCACAATTAAGCGGCGTAGCCAGGTGTGCCCAGGGTTGTGGTGCAGCAGGGGGCTCCAGGCCATATTTAACTCGATCGGCACAATAGGAAAGGGCGGAGGCCTGGTAATCAGGCTGCCATGTCTGGTATGCAGCAGAGCTGCTTGTTTGGGAAGTGTGGCAATCAGGTCCGGTTGCTCGGCTAGCAGTGCGGCTACCTGGTAATGACGGGTAAAGACCCGGATATGCCGGGTTCGGTCAATTTCAGCCAGTGCCTCGTCAACCCAGCCTAGTCGTTGGGTATCGGTAGGGTTCATGCCCACTCCTACACCCATACCGGTTTTGCTGACCCAGATATGGTGGGCATTAAGATAACTGTCCAGGGTGAAGTCGTCCTTAATGGGGTTGTCTTTGCTCATCAGGCAGGTGAAATTATCTCGCCACACATTGACCTGGTGGAAGGATTGGGGCAAATAATCAAACCGGTTGATGGCCATGTCGACCTTGCCTTTTTCCACGTCTTGAAAAGTCACATCACTGGGGGTAAGTATATCCAGGCGGATATTGGGGGCTATATGGCGGATCTCCGTTAGCAGGGCCGGTATCAGCGTTGACTCTGCATAGTCACTGGCCATAATCCGGAATACCCGGTCGCTCTCTTTCAGTTTGAACTCGGCGGAAGGCTGTACGGCTTTTTCGATATTGCTAAGGATGGCCCTGACCTGGGGTTGCAGTTCCTGGGCTCTTTGAGTCGGGCTCATACCTTGGCTGGTGCGGATCAGCAGGGGGTCATTAAATAAATCCCGCAGTCTGCGCAGGCTATTACTCATTGCTGGTTGGGTAATCCCCAGCTGGTCAGCGGCCTTGGTGACGTTCTGCTCGCGCAGTAAAACATCCAAATACACCAATAAATTCAGGTCGATGCGAGATATATTCATTGAAGAAATGCCATTGGTAAAAGATATAATTTAGCTTGATTTTGGTTTTATTTCTAGTTTTTCTATACCGTGATTCCCGAGACCACACCTTGTCATTCCCGCGCAGGCGGAAACAACAGCATAAGCACGCAGGCTGGATTCCCGCCTGCGCGGGAATGACAAGGTGTGGGGGTGGGGTGTTTTCCAGAATTATCAGGCCACTATTCGCCATCGAAATGCTGAAGATAAGAACTATAAATTTCCTAAATTGTAGTGCGAGCCATAGACTCCACACCATCACAACACAGCCCTGATTTTAGAGGATATATCATGTCAGATTACACGAACGATATCGCAGCGGTTTCCAGCCTTTGCGAAAGCAATGGCAGTTCCTGGAACGCCATCAACCCTGAGTCTGTAGCCCGTATGCGTGCTCAGAACAAATTCAAAAATGGCTTGGATATTGCCAAATATACCGCCGATATCATGCGTGCCGATATGGAGGCTTATGATAACGATACCTCCAAGTACACCCAGTCACTGGGTTGCTGGCACGGTTTTATCGGACAACAGAAAATGATTTCTATCAAGAAGCATTTTGAAGGCAATACTGACCGTCGTTACTTGTACCTTTCTGGCTGGATGGTTGCGGCTTTGCGCAGCGAGTTCGGTCCTCTTCCTGATCAGTCTATGCACGAGAAAACTTCGGTTGCCGGTTTGATCGGTGAGCTTTACACCTTCTTGCGTCAAGCTGATGCCCGTGAGCTTGGCGGTTTGTTCCGCGAAGTGGATGCGGCTCGTGAAGCTGGTGATACGGTTGCAGAAAAAGCAGCGCAAAACAAAATTGATAATCACAGAACTCACGTTGTGCCCATCATTGCTGATATCGATGCAGGTTTTGGTAACGCTGAAGCGACTTACCTGATGGCTAAGCAAATGATTGAAGCTGGTGCCTGCTGTATCCAGATTGAAAACCAGGTATCTGACGAGAAGCAGTGTGGTCACCAGGACGGTAAAGTAACCGTTCCTCACGAAGACTTCCTTGCGAAAATCCGCGCTGTTCGTTACGCCTTCCTTGAGCTTGGCGTAGACAACGGTGTAATCGTTGCACGTACTGACTCTTTGGGTGCTGGCTTAACCAAACAAATCGCTGTGACTAAAGAGCCGGGCGACTTAGGCGACCAGTACAACGCATTTTTAGATTGTGATGAAATCGACGCAGCCGATCTTGGTAATGGCGATGTTGTTATCAATCGCGGTGGCAAGCTACTACGTCCCAAGCGTCTACCTTCTAACTTGTTCCAGTTCAAACAAGGTACCGGTGAAGCTCGCTGTATCCTTGATAGCGTAACTTCTTTGCAGAACGGCGCTGACTTAATCTGGATCGAAACTGAAAAGCCACACGTTCGTCAAATCGGCGGCATGATGGATGAGATCAAAAAGCAGGTTCCAGATGCGAAATTGGTTTACAACAACAGCCCATCATTTAACTGGACCTTAAACTTCCGTCAGCAGATTTTTGATGCCTGGACTGAAGAAGGTAAAGATGTTTCTGGCTACGATCGTGACAACCTAATGAGCGCTGACTATGACGATTCAGAATTGTCTGCAGCAGCTGATGACAAGATCCGTACTTTCCAGGCTGATGCAGCCCGTGAAGCCGGTATCTTCCATCACTTGATCACTCTGCCTACTTACCACACTGCGGCCCTGTCTACTGACAATCTGGCTAAAGAGTACTTCGGTGACCAGGGTATGTTGGGTTACGTTAAAGGTGTACAGCGCAAAGAAATCCGTCAGGGTATTGCCTGTGTTAAACACCAAAACATGGCCGGTTCCGATATGGGCGATGATCACAAAGAATACTTTGCTGGTGAAGCTGCACTAAAAGCTTCTGGTAAAGACAACACTATGAATCAGTTTGGCTAATCGTGTTGTGTTAAATTTTTAATACCTTCCCGGTATTTACAGGCGGCCATTGGCCGCCTTTTTTATTCACGCTATCTGGTGTGAACATCCAGTACAAACAGTAGGTGGTTTACTATGACAATCTCAACTCCTGATCTTTGTGATGAGTATGGTGATGCGGTTCGGGTAGCCGATCCGGTTTTTAAACACTATGGGGCTATCCGCCAGTTTGGTGGTGAAGTGGTTACCGTTAAATGTTTTGAAGACAATTCCAAGGTGGGCGAAATGGTACGCACTCCTGGTAAAGGACGCATATTGGTCGTTGACGGAGGTGGTTCGCCAAGGCGTTCTTTGCTGGGCGATCAGCTGGTTACACTGGCAGTTGAAAATGACTGGTCTGGCATTGTGATCTATGGTTATATTCGCGACATAGAAGAAATTGAAACCATGCAAATGGGTGTGGTGGCGCTAGGTGCTATTCCACGTAAAACTGAAAAGCTAGGTGTGGGGGAAGTTAACGTCACCATAGATGTTGCTGGTTTACAGATACAGCCAGGTCAATATATCTATGCTGATCGCAGCGGTGTTATCGTTGCTGATCAATCTTTACTATAGCTAACGCCCTAACATGATCAATAATAAGTAAAGAGGATGGATTGCATTCACCCTCTGGAGTAAGTGGGTTTTTATAACATGGGAATGAGTAATGCACAGGGTTTAGCCAAAGCCATTCTTAATGGCTTTGATGCTTTCTTTGGTGACTTCCAAAATGTCACCCTGGGTGCCCAGACTCGTTTTGAAAAAGCTGACTGGCAGTTGGTTCATGCCACTATGAGCCATCGGCTGGAGATGTATAAGAAAAAAGTCAGGGATGTGGTCGGCATGGCTGAGGGTATTGTTGGCAGTCCCTTAAATGATCGTTTTTTATGGCGGGAGGCCAAAGCTGAATATGCCACGCTTGTTGAAACTCACAGTAATTACGAAATAGCCCAAACCTTTTTTAACTCTGTTTATTGTTTTGTTTTTGCCCACGAGAAAGTTAGCGACTTACATTCTTTTGTCGTTGCCCCAGATCTATTACCCAAAAGCCTTAATGACGAAGTCATTTTTACTGAGTACCCGGTTACCGATGACTTGGCAGCGGGTGTTCATGCCATGCTTTTGGATACCTGCTTTAGTATTCCCTTCGAGAACCTCGATCGTGATGTTGAGCGTATCGTTGCTTTAATAGAAAAAATACTGCCCCCACGATTAGATAAAAACCAACAGATAAAAACCCAGGTTTTAAATTCACTGTTTTATCGTAACAAGGCAGCTTATCTGGTCGGACGAATTGTAACGGATAATGAAATGCTGCCTTTTGTTTTTCCGTTGCTAAACAATGAGCAGGGTGGGGTGTATGTCGATACGGTGTTATTTTCACCGGACGATGTCAGTAAGTTATTTAGTTTTACCCGCAGCTATTTTATGGTTGATGCCTCAGTGCCTTCCCAGTATGTGGGCTTTTTACAAAGCATTATGCCGCAGAAAAAACTCTTTGAGTTATACAGTGCGATTGGTTTTGGCAAACATGCAAAAACAGTATTTTATCGCAGTGCGGTGACTCATACCGCTAAAACCGATGACCAGTATGTGATTGCCCCGGGTATCAAAGGCATGGTGATGTTGGTGTTTACCCTGCCTTCCTATGATTATGTGTATAAAGTGATAAAGGATCGCTTTACCCCACCTAAAGATATGACGCGCCAGGAGGTGAAAGATAAATACAAGCTGGTTAAGCGTTGGGATCGTGCCGGGCGTATGGCGGAAACCCAGGAGTTTAACAATCTTGCCTTTAATCGGCGCCGTTTTTCCGAAGAATTATTAGCCGAATTACACAAGGAAGCGCCATCTCTGCTGGAATCAAAGGGCAATGCTTTGATTTTGAATCATGTTTATGTAGAGCGGAGGATGACCCCCTTAAATCTCTATTTAAAGGATGCCTCGGAGGAAGAAATCTACAGTGTGATGGATGAGTATGGCAATGCCATCAAGCAGTTGGCGGGAGCCAATATCTTCCCCGGCGATATGCTGCTAAAAAACTTTGGTGTTACCCGTCATGGCCGGGTGGTGTTCTATGACTATGATGAAATCTGCCCTTTGGTGGATTGCAACTTCAGAGCCATCCCCACTCCCAGAACTGAAGAGCAGGAAATGGCTAGCCAACCTTGGTATGACGTAGCCCCTGCTGATGTCTTTCCAGAAGAGTTTCGCCTGTTCTTCTCCGGCAACCGTCGCGCCAGAGAGGTCTTTGACGAACTTCACCCCGAACTCTACAGCGCTGACTTCTGGCGCAATTTGCAGGAGCAGATCAAGGCAGGGATGGTCGAGGATGTCTTCCCCTACCGCCGCCGCTACCGCTTCCCAAGGCAGGGTGGATTATAATCCACCATCGCCGCCGGGTTAGGCTGCGCTAATCCAGCCTACATGCCCACCTTAAGCCACTGAAATAACTACCATCTGGCTCCCTGTTTCTGTGGACACATACCCCTCTTTTGCGTACAATCTCCCGCCAAGTTATACCGGTGATCAACAGCCCGGCATCCCCGTCCAGATCAGTGCTTTAGGTCGTTTTAGCGGCTAGCCATGGAAACAACACAGGGGAAGAATATAGAGCGAGATGAGGCTGTACCTTCATCTCGCTTTTTTACGGCCTGCTGATAGCGATTTTTCGTTCTAATAATGTCGTTCCATCACCGGCTTTTACCTCACATTATTTGCCCTTTATTTAGGAGGTTTTCTTGACAATACCAGCCATACTCGCCCTTGCGGACGGCAGTATTTTCAAAGGAATCGCCATCGGTGCCGCTGGGCATTCGGTGGGGGAAGTCGTTTTTAATACAGCGATGACGGGATATCAGGAAATCCTTACTGATCCATCCTATGCCAAACAAATAGTCACCCTGACTTATCCTCATATCGGCAATACCGGTACCACCGCGGAAGATGAAGAGGCGGCAGAGATCTGGTCCGCTGGTCTTGTTATCCGTGATTTGCCGCTATTGGCCAGTAATTTCCGTAATGAGCAAAGCTTGCAGGACTATCTGGTCAGCAAAAATATTATCGGTATTGCAGATATTGATACTCGCCGTTTAACCCGAATTCTTCGCGATAAAGGCGCCCAAAGCGGCTGCATTATGGCAGGCGAAGACCTGGATGAAGCCAAAGCGTTAGAGCTGGCTAAAGGTTTTGCCGGTTTGAAGGGTATGGATCTGGCTAAAGTTGTCTGCACCAAAGAACAATATAACTGGCAGCAGGGCAGTTGGGCATTACCCAGTGACCAGCTCACTGGCGATAGCTACAAAGAGTTCAGTGATGAAGAATGCCAATACCATGTCGTAGCTTACGACTTTGGTGTTAAGCGTAATATCCTCAGAATGTTGGTTGATCGCGGTTGTAAGTTAACTGTAGTTCCCGCCGAAACTCCGGCTGCTGATGTTCTGGCAATGAACCCTGATGGCGTATTCCTATCCAACGGTCCTGGCGATCCGGAGCCTTGTACCTACGCTATCGAAGCTATCAAGCAAATTTTGGAAACTGATATTCCAGTGTTTGGTATCTGTTTGGGTCACCAACTTCTGGCCTTGGCCTCCGGTGCTAAAACCGTAAAAATGAAGTTTGGCCACCACGGTGCCAACCACCCGGTACAAAATATCGAAGACGGTACTGTTTTGATCACCAGCCAGAACCACGGTTTTGCCGCTGATGAAGCAAGTTTGCCAGCGAATTTAAAAGTGACACACAAGTCACTATTTGATGGTTCCTTGCAAGGTATCCACCGCACGGATAAAGCGGCCTTTAGTTTTCAGGGTCACCCTGAAGCTAGCCCCGGCCCCCATGATGCGGCGCCTCTATTTGATCATTTTATTGAATTAATCCAACAGCGACAGGGTTAACAAAGCACATGCCAAAAAGAACCGACATAAAATCCATCCTGATTCTTGGTGCTGGCCCTATTGTTATTGGCCAGGCCTGTGAGTTTGATTACTCCGGTGCGCAAGCGTGTAAGGCATTAAGGGAAGAAGGCTTTCGCGTTATTCTGGTGAACTCTAATCCAGCGACGATTATGACGGATCCGGCGATGGCCGATGCGACTTATATCGAACCCGTCGAATGGCAAACCGTTGCCCGTATTATCGAAAAAGAAAAGCCCGATGCTTTGCTGCCGACTATGGGTGGCCAGACTGCTCTTAACTGTGCATTGGATTTGGATCGTCACGGAGTCTTGGCCGAACACGGCGTAGAAATGATCGGCGCTACCAAAGAAGCCATCGACAAAGCAGAAGACCGTGACCTGTTTGATAAGGCAATGAAAAAAATCGGTTTAGAAACCCCTCGCTCCGCCATTGCCCACAGCATGGAAGAGGCACTGCAAGTACAAAGCCAGTTAGGCTTCCCGTCGATTATCCGTCCCTCATTTACCATGGGTGGCTCGGGCGGTGGTATCGCTTATAACAAGGAAGAGTTTATTGAAATTTGTGAGCGCGGTTTAGACCTGTCGCCCACCAACGAATTATTGATTGATGAATCATTAATTGGTTGGAAAGAATATGAAATGGAAGTAGTGCGAGACAAAAATGACAACTGCATTATTATCTGTTCGATTGAAAACTTTGATCCCATGGGTGTGCATACCGGTGACTCGATTACCGTAGCGCCAGCACAAACCCTAACCGATAAAGAATACCAAATTATGCGTGATGCCTCCTTGGCAGTACTGCGTGAGATTGGTGTTGAAACCGGTGGTTCCAATGTACAGTTTGGTCAGTGTCCAAATACAGGCCGACTCGTTATTATCGAAATGAACCCACGGGTAAGTCGATCTTCTGCCTTGGCGTCTAAAGCCACCGGTTTCCCGATTGCGAAAGTGGCCGCTAAATTAGCCATTGGCTACACGCTGGATGAGTTACAAAACGATATTACTGGCGGTGCAACGCCAGCATCCTTTGAGCCGGCTATTGATTATGTTGTTACAAAAATTCCTCGCTTCACTTTTGAGAAATTTGCCGAAGCCGATGCCCGTTTACACACCCAGATGAAATCTGTGGGTGAGGTGATGGCGATTGGTCGCACTTTCCAAGAGTCTATGCAAAAAGCGTTGCGCGGCTTGGAGGTCGGTTCAGCCGGTTTTGAACATCAGCTAGATACAGATAAGCCCGATGCCCGCGATGATTTGATTCGTGAATTAATCAACCCCGGTCCTGAGCGTATTTGGTATGTGGCCGATGCTTTCCGTTCGGGTATGACCCTTGATGAAGTCTTTGAATTTTCAAAGATTGATCGTTGGTTCCTGGTTCAGATCGAAGATATTGTCACTACTGAAAATAACCTAAAGAGCAAAGCGCTTAAAGATTTAGACGCTGATGCCATGTTCCGTTTAAAACGCAAAGGTTTTTCAGATATCCGCTTATCTGTTTTACTGAATGAAACCGAACAGGCCATCCGCGATTACCGTCGCTCTTTAAATATTCGTCCAGTCTATAAGCGTGTAGATACCTGTGCGGCAGAATTTTCTACCAGCACCGCCTATATGTACTCTACCTATGAAGAAGAGTGCGAAGCGGATATTAGCGACAAAGATAAGATTCTAGTGTTAGGTGGTGGTCCAAACCGTATCGGTCAAGGTATTGAGTTTGATTACTGTTGTGTACACGCGGCCTTAGCGATGCGTGAAGATGGTTACGAAACCATTATGGTTAACTGTAACCCTGAAACTGTTTCTACCGATTACGATACTTCTGACCGCTTATACTTCGAGCCAGTTACGCTAGAAGATGTATTAGAAATTGTTGACAAAGAAAAACCCAAAGGCGTTATCGTTCAGTTTGGTGGTCAAACACCGCTGAAATTGGCCCGCGACTTAGAGGCCGCTGGTGTACCGATTATTGGTACCACCCCTGATGCGATTGACCGCGCTGAAGACCGTGAGCGTTTTCAGCAAATGATTCAAAAGTTAGGTCTAAAACAGCCGCCGAATACTACAGTGCGCTCTACGGAAGAGGCGGTAGATGCTGCTGTTGATATTGGTTATCCGCTTGTTGTTCGTCCTTCTTATGTGTTGGGCGGACGTGCCATGGAAATCGTTTATAACGAAGATGAATTACTGCGTTATATGAATGAAGCGGTCCAGGCTTCTAACGAATCTCCTGTATTGCTTGATCACTTCCTTAATGCCGCGGTTGAAATTGATGTTGATGCTGTTTCTGATGGTAAAGAAGTGGTGATTGGCGCGATTATGCAGCATATCGAACAAGCCGGTATTCACTCAGGCGACTCGGCCTGTTCATTGCCGCCTTATTCTTTAAATTCTGAACAGCAAGATAAAATGCGCGAGCAAGTTAAAGCGATGGCGATTGAGCTGGGCGTTTGTGGTTTGATGAATGTTCAGTTAGCTGAACAGGATGGCGAGATTTACGTGATCGAAGTCAACCCAAGAGCTTCACGTACGGTACCTTTTGTATCTAAGTGTATTGGCACGTCATTGGCTAAGGTTGCCGCTCGTTGTATGGCGGGTACCTCTTTGGCTGAGCAGAAATTTACTCAGGAAATTGTGCCGCCGTATTACAGTGTTAAAGAAGCGGTATTCCCGTTTAATAAATTCCCTGCGGTTGACCCCATCCTTGGGCCGGAAATGAAATCTACCGGTGAGGTAATGGGTTTGGGTAATACTTTTGCTGAAGCCTATGGCAAAGCCCAATTAGGTGCCGGTGAAAGATTACCAGCTAGTGGTAAGGCCTTTATCAGTGTTCGTGAAGCGGATAAAGGTGGTGTGGTTGCTGTTGCTAAAAAGTTAGCGGATTTAGGTTTTGAGTTGGTAGCCACCCGTGGCACCCATAAAACCATTGAAGCGGCTGGCATTGCGGTTGAGTTGGTTAATAAAGTGGAAGAGGGACGTCCGCATATTATTGATGCCTTAAAAAATGATGAAATCAATCTGATTGTGAATACCACTGAAGGTAGAAAGTCAGTGGCGGATTCAGCCTCAATTCGTCGTACGGCGCTGGCGAAAAAAGTCTTTGCTACTACAACTTTGGCCGGTGCTGATGCTGTTTGCGAAGCCATTAAAGTCAATACAAATGAAAGCCCTGAAGTTCGACGCTTACAGGAAGTTCACGGGAGAGTATTCGCATGAGTGATAGAGTGCCAATGACGGTTGCCGGTGAAGCTTCCCTGCGTGAAGAGTTAAATCGCTTAAAATCCGAAGACCGCCCACGGATTGTTCAGGCGATTGCCGAAGCGCGAGAGCACGGCGATTTAAAAGAAAATGCTGAATACCATGCAGCAAGAGAGCAGCAGGGTTTTTGTGAAGGCCGTATTCAGGATATTGAAGGCAAGTTAAGCAATAGTGTTGTCATTGATGTAACTTCTATGACCAATACCGGCAAGGTGATTTTTGGTACCACGGTTACGATTGTCAATTGCGAAACCGATGCAGAAGTCACTTATAAAATTGTGGGTGAAGATGAGTCTGATGTGAACTCCGGCAAGATTTCAGTCACTTCTCCGATTGCCCGTGCTCTGATTGCCAAGGAAGAGGGTGATGTGGTGATTGTTAAGGCACCCGGTGGCGATATTGAGTATGAGATTGATAAGGTTGAGCATATTTAAACAGTAAAACATTTTAAAAATGCACTAAGCACCCGCTTGCAAGGCAGCAATTCTTTTTTCCAGCGGAGGGTGAGTTAAAAATAACGACATCAAACCTTCTTTCATCTGGCCACTAATACCAAAGGCGGCCATTTCCCCAGGCATATCATTCGGTAGTCCCTGTTCGCTGCGTAAACGTTGCAGTGCTGCAATCATACCGCTGCGACTGGCCAGTTCAGCTCCGGCCACATCTGCCCGAAACTCGCGGCGACGGGAAAACCAAAACACAATGGTTGAGGCCAAAAAGCCCAGTATCATTTCTGCAACAATCGTCGCTACCCAGGCGCCAATGCCAAAGCCGCGTTCATTTTTAAGCACAATACGATCAAAGGCATGACCAATAATGCGAGCAAAAAACATCACAAAGGTATTGACCACCCCTTGAATCAAACTCAGGGTAATCATATCGCCATTGGCTACGTGGCCTATTTCATGGGCCATAACGGCCTTGGCTTCCTCGGGTGAAAACCTTTCTAACAAACCCGCACTAACTGCCACCAAGGCGTTATTGCGACTAGCCCCAGTAGCAAAAGCGTTAGAGCTGGGGGAGGGGAAAATACCGACCTCTGGCATACCAATACTGGCTTTTTGCGCCAACTCCGCCACCGTGTCCTTTAGCCACTGTTCCTGCCGGTTCTTAGGCTGGTCTATCAACTGCACGCCCATACTGCGCTTAGCCATCCATTTAGAGAGCATCAGTGATACCAGGGAGCCACCCATACCAAACACCGCACAGAACACCAGTAGAGCGCTGAGGTTAAGATCGACGCCATTGGCGGCCATAATTGAGTTAAAGCCGAGCAGGCTCAAGGTAATACTGGCTACTAATAGAATCGCCATATTGGTGGCAAGGAAAAGAAAGATTCGCAGCATGACAGGATAATGTCCTAAATAGTGAGCTCAGGGTATTAGATGGGGGTTATAGGCTAAGTTTCAATGGCCTAATAACTTAACTGTCGTTCCCGCGGAGGCGGGAACCTAGACTCCCGCCTCCGCGGGAGTGACGTTTTCTTTTTCAGTAACGCTAACTTCTTCGGGTTTGGCCTTAGGTGGCGCCGTCACCTCAATCACAGGCTGCTTCTTTTCATCCAGCTCAACACTGATCGCCTCAGCACGCAGATAAATATCTTTGGAGCTTAGCTCAAAAACAATATTTAAGGCCTCATCTTTATGTAGGCTGCGAAACAACAGTTTGGGTTCACGGCCACACTCCCATTCCTTTTGCTTGGTAGCAAAATAACCATCTTGATTTCTTACAACAAAGACTGTGCTCATAGGATTAAAATAACCGTACAAAGTGTGATTTTTTAAGATTCAATTTTATCGTGAAACTGCATTCACAGCTACGATAGATTGCGGATTAACAGCTCTTTGGCCTGATTAATTTGCGCCGCCAGATAATCACTGCCGCCCCGGTCGGGGTGGACTTTTTGCATCATCTTGCGGTGGGCCTGGATAATCTCTTCTTTGGTGGCGCCTGGGGAGAGCCCCAGTGCTGCATAGGCCGACTCTTCATCCATATCGCTATTGGCTTGGGGAGGAGGGCTTTGCCCGTTATCGTCGGCCTTTGTTTTAGTACCGAGAAATTGCTGGAATAGTGGAAACATCCTGATAAGAAAGGGTGTAGAGCGCCTAACAATAGGAATGAGTGCGCCAATCATTGCCCCAATCCAGTGGATGCGGCCGGTTACCGCCAGCAAAATCAGTACAATCGCCAGCCCACTTAAGCCCAGCTTTAAATACAGGCCTTTCTTTTGCTCTTCAGGGGTATTTCTGACCAGCTTGATAATCGTAACAACAGCCAGGACAAAGGCTATCAGTAAAATTAAACGGGGTAACACAATATTTCCGGCCTTTGGTTAAATGCTTGTTCGCATAATACCGGCGCCGGGCGATGGCTGCCACTGCTTATTGGCGTCTGCTAGCTAATTCAGGAATATAGTGGCGTCGGGTCAAAAGCTCTTGTTCGATAGTCTCTTGTTGTAGCCGGTCCAGACGCTGGTTAACCATGAGGATTTCCCATAACTTGCGGCTGCATAGATTATCTATATCGATTTTTTTGTCTGTATTCAGTGTGTTTATCGCTCTCATCGTTTTCTCTTCTCTTTTAATGATGAGAGCGATTATTGGGTCTTTACATTGCAGCAATGTGACATTTGGATGACGTTTTAAAGTTCTTCTTCAAGCTGGTCAGCGGGTAACCTAATGCCTGAAGACTCCACATTAAATAAGCCCAGACTTGAGCTGTTGGCGGCTACATTGGTCGTGGGAAGAGGGTTTCCTGAATCTGCGTTAACCACAGAGGCAGCTTCTTCAGCGGCCAGGCGAGTGGCTTCGGCTTCGAGAGCAGCCAGGCGTTCATTTTCCAGAATGCGGGCAGCTTCTTCAGCGGCCGCTTCCTCTGCTTGACGGGCGGCTTCGAGAGCAGCCAGGCGTTCATTTTCCAGAATGCGGGCAGCTTCCTCAGCAGCCGCTTCCTCTGCTTGACGGGCAGCTTCCAGTTCTTGTGCGATACCTGCCTGGTCCAGAGGGTTTACTTGCGTAGTCAACTGATCCTCTGATGACACCAGAATTTGTGCATCATCACTTAGCGTAATATTACCACCCTGTGCTACTAGCGAGACATTGCCTGAGTCATCACTGTTTACTTCCAAAGACTCAATAAGGCCAGAGAGATTGACAGCATTGGTAAAGATATTGGAGGCCACATGGGCTTGAATAACGATTTCTTTAGCAGTGATGACGCCATGATTCTCATCGGTATAGTCATTGTTGGTAAGAGCACTATCCAGATTGGCAATATTGTCAGAGACTTCCTCAGTCACCTCAAATTGCATCAGGCCACTACTATCAAAGGCCACCGTCATCGCTTCACCTGCAGCCAATGTTACGCGACCGGCAATGGCTTCAATCCTGCCATTGTTAATCACCGAATTACCTAACAGAGCAACGCTGCCGCCGCTTGCTGCTTTAATCAGGCCGCTATTGATAATTATTCCTTTATTGGTTTCATCGGCAAGTAATTGAAAGTTTTCCGCCATAAACGCATCGCTATCAATATTTAGGGTACTGGCTACCAGGCTACCGGCAAAAACTATAGAGCCGGAGGCAAAGTCGATACCATTTTTATTAACCAGGTAGATTTTACCGTCACCGGCAATACCTCCGGCAATAGTGCTGGCCTGATTGTCGTTAATAATATTCAGGGTGGCGTGGTCGCTGTTATTAGAAAACAGCACGATATCACTTGAGGCGAGGTCAAAGCTGTCCCACTCGATAACGGCCCTGGTGGTGGATTGAGTCACTATGGTTGTAGCACCGGGAGTGACAGCGGCACTGCCATGGGTAACCGTGGCGGCACCAGGGGCACCGAATGCCAGGGAGGAAGACATTAAACAGGCCGCGGCCAATTGTTGTATGGTGATTTTTTTCAGGCGCTTATTTATTCTCTGCTGCGTCTTCATTACTACAACCTCTGTATTCATAGCATTAAATTAGATTTCAAACCCGGCACTGAGCCAGTACTGCGGATTGTCGCCATTGCTGGCATCTTGATCACTCAGTGGTGTTGCTGCTTCAAAGCGGATAAAGAAAGCTTCACTTAAATTTAACTCCAGCCCAATACCGGCACCACTAATATTCTCTTCTTTATTTTCAAAACTGCGGGGGTCATTCTGTCTGCCTTCTGCATAATCCACAAAGAAAGAGACTTGAAAAACCTCTCCCCAGTTGCGGCCGGCAAAAGCCGGTTTGTCACTAAACCCCGGTGCGTTAATAACCCACTCAAGGCTGGCGAATAAAGCTTTATCGCGAACATACTCCGAGACCGGATAGGCGCGAACAGAGTTAGGGCCGCCCATCGAATACTGTTCAATGGAAGTCAGCAAGTCTTCGGAATATTGACCTTCCAGGCGAATCAGCAGTGAGTTGCTGCCATTAATTAATTGCAGGCGAGTCAGGTCGAAAGCATATTTCAGGAAGTCACCGCCAGCATATTCACCGGAGCCACCTTGGCGTAAAGAGTTATTGTCGCCATTGCTATCCATGGCACCGGCAAAATCTGCAAGGCCTTTATGAACTGAAAAGCTACCTTCGGTAATGGCAGCGCCAATGAGCGTATCAACACTGTCAAAATCAAACTCGCCACTCACTACACTCAGGTTGTCTTCCCCTAAATCAAAGTCGAAATCTTTAAATTCAACGTTGGCTTTCTTACGGCTAAAATCCAGAGTTGCTGACATGTTCAGGCTTCTGCTGCGAACAAAAGAATAACTGCCATAAATAGAGGCAGCTTCAGTATCACCTTCGGTATCTGGTATATCGAGAGCCTGGCTGATGGCGTAGTCATTGAGGTTATAGGCCACTCCTAAACTGATCGCAGGAGTAAAAACAGGTATTTCATAACTAAAGGCGCCGTAGCTGGAATCATCCGGGTCGAAGGTTTGCAGGGCAGTGACGATCAGGCGATCACCATTGCCGGTCGGGTTATTCCATGCCAGGCTAGCAATCAAACGGTTATTACCGGTGGTTTCAACACCATAGTTGTCGGCAATGACCACAAAGTTAATCGGCTTTTCTCTTTTGGTTTTGATAACCAGTTCGGTCTCGCCAATATGTTGGCCGGGCTTGAATACGCCATAGGCTTCCAGCCCTGGTATGTCATTTAAACTCAGTAAAGCACTTTCAATTTTCCCGGCTTCAATCGCCTGGCCAACCAGGTCTTCAAAGTGCCACTGTATAAGTTCATCGGAGTAATAATCATTACCTGACGTAGTGTTTTGACCAAGCTTGCCAGATAGCAAACTAATAACCACAACATTGTCAGTAATTTTCTGCTGCGGTATAAAAGCCTGGGCAAGAATATAACCTTGCTGACGATAGTACTGAGTGATTTCGTTAGCGACTTGCTGGAGTTGGCCAATCGTAAAACCATCAGGTCTTGATTTGCGAATCTTCTCAAGTACCTTATTCAGCTCTAGCAGGCTGACCTTGCCGTCTTCAATACTTTCTGCACCTTCTAAACGAAAGCGGTCTACTTGTACTTTGTCACCGTCGTCAGCATTGAGCGGTCTATCAGGTACAGCGGGAATATCATAAGCGGGTTGCTGGGGCGCTGTGGGCAGGCTTCGCTTTTCCAGGTGGGGCTGCACTCCGCCAGGCGTTACGGTGCCAGAGCCCTGGGCGTAAGTAGTGCTGGCCGTTAGAGGTAATGCAATTAGCGCAATGCAGGCGGTGAGTCGGCGTGACAATATCCGTGTTGAATAAGAGTGTTTCAAGTTAAACCCTTCTTTAGCTTTAATTATTGTTTGTTATCTGGGCTAGTTAAGGCGTCGATACTAGTGAGGCCTATTCCTCGTATATATAAACATTTACCACGAAAGAGTGCATGTTAATTATTAGCGCAATAATGCCCATGATTGAGTTCGAAAGTTTATGCATATGCTGAGCCAACTCATTTAACTATATGAATTATAAGGATTAAATAGCTTGTCTGCGGTTTTGCTTTTAGTGTGTGTCAAAAAAACCGACAGTCTGCTTGTCGGAGTCAAAAGCCCCATAAAGAGTTTTATGGATTTATTAACTTCCTATGATTGTTAAGGCCGATGAGGTTTGCGCAATAGTTTACAAACTTTTCGGTAGACATTTTTGCCTTGATAGCTTCAAAGCATCCACGGCTAATAAAATTACCCATTAAGGGCGGTTAAGGGGTGTCGGTATTTTTAACAAGAATATGTGTTTGCTGCTGAGTATATTTGCTATATCGTTGATTTGACTTAAAATTGTCACATTGTCACGATTATTGCCTAGGTATCAACATAAACCGAAATAATGGTACTTGGTTTTTGCGGTTAGCAGAGTGTTTGTTGCTGGTTTGCTGAAAAGTACCTTAATTTGGATAAAAAATTAGATGCAACCTGAATACATCAGATAAGTTAAAAAACCTTGAGGTTTATAATAATGAAAATATTAACACTCGTGTTTAGTGCCCTCTGGGCTCTCATGAGCCTGCAAGTCCAAGCCATTGAGTCGAGCTGTAACGACACTGCCGATCTTAATTTTTGCGGTACTATTACTTTGATTGATGGCGACGGAGATGGCCAGGTAGATGACCTGTCTATTGATAGCTTTAGCTTTACTGTCATACCAGCTGGTACAGTTTCAGTTACCGCAACCACTGGCTTTGACAGTTTTATCTTCCTATTTGACAGTAATAATACGGTGCTTATATCCGAAACCTCTAATGAAGGGTCTTCTAACCCTTTTAATCTTGATGCAGGATTTGATATCGAATTGTTGCCGGGAACCTATACCGGCACTATCGGCCTGGTCAGTAATGCTTCTGAAGCGCTTCAGGGTTATGACGCCGATAAGCTGTTTTTAGGCGATGGTGATTGGTACGTAGCCATCGAATTACCACCTTCGCCTGTTCCCCTTCCAGCTGGCTTGCCGTTATTTATGTCTGCACTTATTGGGCTGGGTTTATTTCGTCGTAAATAAAAGTCACACAGATCGTTGAAACCGGATAACCTTGTTGTTCTCCGGTTTTTTTATGCCTGTTAAAACCGTTGTACTCTTTAGTTTGATAGTTAAAATACCAACTCATAGTCGTCGGAATAATAACTTCCTGCGTATCAAGACAGTGTAAGTTTTGTAATTGGGCTTGAGGGCTTAAAGATGACGTTATTCGAAATGCCAACCCCTGACCGGGCATTACCCGGGCGTACAGAACCGATGCCGGTACCGCCAAAGCATGTTGTAAATGGCCACCCCATATCGGCTCCTTTCCCTGATCATCTTGAACAGGCCGTTTTTGGCCTGGGCTGCTTTTGGGGGGCAGAGAGAAAATTCTGGCAATGCGACGGGGTTTATTCCACGGCGGTGGGCTATAGCGCAGGTTATACACCTAACCCAACCTATGAAGAGGTCTGTAGCGGCGGCACCGGTCATAATGAAGTGGTGTTGGTGGTATTTGATCCCTCAGTGATTAGCTATCAAGACCTGCTAACGGTTTTTTGGGAAAGTCATAATCCTACCCAGGGTATGCGGCAGGGCAACGATCGCGGTACTCAATATCGGTCGGGTATTTATTGTTTTAATGAAGAACAAGAACAGAGTGCTGTGCGATCGCGCCAGCATTACCGGGCCAGTTTGGTTGAGGCTGGCTTTCCTGACATAACCACAGAGATATTGCAGGCCCCAACGTTTTATTATGCTGAAGATTATCATCAGCAATACCTGGCTAAAAATCCGGGCGGTTATTGTGGTTTGGGTGGCACCGGTGTGTCTTGTTCTTAATACAGTTTACTGGTGATAGCCGCTAAGGCATTTTCTACGCGGAGAATTCTTTCTCCCAGGTGAATGCCTTCAAATCCCGCCTCAATAAATTTATTCACCTCGTATTCGGTAAAGCCGCCTTCCGGGCCGATTGCTAATACGGCGCTTTCATTAATCGAGTGTGGGCAGGGTTTACCCGTGGCGGGGTGGGCAATAATACCGCGGGAGCCCTGAACAATAGCAGGTAATTCATCTTCTAAAAAAGGTTTAAATAAGCGTTTAAACGACACTCTTGGTAATACTGTGTCTTTTGCTTGTTGTAAGCCTGCCATTAAATAGCCCTCGACTTTTTCATCCGTTAACGCAGGGCTATTCCAAAAACTTTTTTCCACTTTATAACTATTAATAATAATCAATTCTTCAATACCCAGTTCGGCAATAGAGCGAAAAATACGTCGGATCATTTTTGGGCGAGGTAAAGCCAGGATAACTTTAAGGGGCAGCTTTTCAGGTGGTGCTTGATCAAGCTTAACCTCAATATCAACCTTATTATCGGTGATGGCTGTAATAATGCCCGTACCCATCATGCCATTGAGTTGGCCAAGCTTAACGCTATCGCCAACCGATGATTGATGAATAGTGCGAATATGCTCAAAGCGCTTATCCGTTAGCGTGATATGAGTGTCATCGATAAAATCGTTATTCAATAAAACAATCAGGTTCACAGGCGGCTAGTCTTCGTCTTCATAGACAGGTTCTGCCCATAAGTCATATTCATCGGCACCGGTAATGGTAGCGAGTAAAGCGTCACCGGGAAATGTATCGGTAAAGCCGTCTAAATACACTTTGCCATCGATTTCAGGAGCGTCGGCATAACAGCGGCCGGTAGCGCCTTGCTCATCAACTTCGTCGATTAATACTTCCATTTCCTGGCCAATACGTTGCTGCAACCGCTGTGTTGAAATCTTTTGCTGAGTTTCCATAAACCGTTCCCAGCGATCCTGCTGAATATCTTCAGGAACATGATCGGGGAGGTCATTGGCTTTGGCACCTTCAACGGGGGAATATTTAAAACAACCCACGCGATCAAGCTGCGCCTCTTCCAGCCAGTCCAATAATAATTGAAAGTCTTCTTCTGTCTCACCGGGGAAGCCCACCACAAAGGTGGAGCGAATAACCAGGTCGGGGCAGATTTCTCGCCAGGCTTTAATCCGCTCTAACACTTTGACTTGGTTGCCGGGACGTTTCATTAATTTAAGAATTTTAGGGCTGGCATGTTGGAACGGGATATCCAGATAGGGAAGAATTTTTCCTTCGGCCATCAGTGGAATCACTTTATCTACGTGAGGGTAGGGGTAGACATAGTGCAGGCGCACCCAGACGCCTAATTCACCCAGCGCCACCGCCAAATCCTGCATTCGTGTTTCCCGGGCCTGGCCGTCGACAAAGTCCAGCTTGTATTTAACATCCACACCATAGGCACTGGTGTCCTGTGAGATAACCAATAATTCCCTGGTTCCTTGCTCGACCAGCTTTTTAGCTTCATCCACCACTTCCGCGATAGGGCGGCTAACCAGGTCACCGCGCATATCGGGAATAATGCAAAAGGTGCAGCGGTGGTTACAGCCTTCGGAGATTTTTAAATAACTATAATGTTGAGGGGTGAGCTTAATACCAGCGGCGGGGAGTAAATCCGGGTAAGGCTTAGGGTCAATATCTTCTGCCGGTGGAATATATTCATGTACCGCGCCCATCACACTCTCATAGTCGGCGGGGCCAGACACACTTAATACGTTAGGGTTGGCAGCTTTGATAGCCTCAGCATCGCTGCCTTTACCCATACAGCCCGTAACAATCACTTTGCCATTTTCCTGCATGGCTTCGCTAATCGCCTCCATGGATTCCTGCTTGGCCGAGTCGATAAAACCGCAGGTATTAACCACCACCACATCGGCCTCATCGTAGTCGGGGCTGATCTCATAGCCTTCCAGTTTAAGCTGGGTAAGAATGCGCTCGGAGTCTACCAGGGCCTTGGGGCAGCCGAGTGAAATAAATCCGACTTTTTGGGGGAGTGAGGAACCTGTCATAGGGAGCATCCTAACTAAAAGTGGCAGGCATTATACGGGAATAGTCTGAAGCCGGCGAATAAACTTGATGCAAGCACAGTTGCAGCTAACACGAGATCTACGGCAGCCGCGAGATTATTATGATCTTAATTCAGCAAGCTGCTCACTGGCTATGATCAGCAACAGGCAAAATGCTTTTAAGGATATTCTCTGGCTTCAGTTTATGGTTTAGTTATTTGGACACTGATTCCCGTGAACAGCGTTTATTGCCACCGTTATCGCTGGTGGATTTGAAAGGGGGCTTCCGATAACTTTATTTTTCCAAATATCCGCTGGCTCCGGCAACCAGGACGCGTTTTTGTGCCATACTGACCCTTATTAAAAAGAGGAGCGTCTGTGAAAGGTATAGTCTATACATTGTTCCAGGATATGGTGGAAGAGGAATTTGGGCTGGAGGTCTGGGAACATTTACTTGAGCATTCATCGCTGCCCAGCGAGGGTATCTATACTTCGGTAAAAACTTATCCCGATGAAGAAATCGTAGAACTCATCACTCAGTTATCTGCCCACAGCGGCACCCCTGCCCCAGACCTGATTGAGCACTTTGGCCATTATCTATTGCCTAACCTGATGGCTACCTTGCCGGCCATGATTAGTCGCTACCATGATCTGTGGTCATTTCTGGGGGCGATTGATGATGTCATTCATATGGAAGTGCAAAAGCTTAATCCCGATGCCTTGACCCCGGAAATCAAAGTGATTGAGCACCATGGCGACCAGATGGATGTGTCTTATAAATCTCCCCGGAAATTATGCTTTTTGGCTATCGGCTTGATTAAACAAGCGGGTATCCACTTTAATACCCCGGTAGATGTAACTCATAAGCAATGTATGCATGATGATCACCAGCACTGTGTGCTGAGTATTACCCTGTCAGAGCCAATATATGCCTGATTACCAAGCTGCCTTTGAACGAGAAAAAAAAGCGCGAAAAGTTGCTGAAAAAGTGCTCGAAGATATGTCGCGAGAGTTATATCTGGTTAACGATCAATTAAAGAACCAATATGACAAAATGATTTCTGAGTTCAAACAGAAAACATTGCTGTTGCAGATATCCCAATATTCCCAGGACATGATCAAACTCAGTGAGCTGCTGCCCGACATTATCTCTAGCATGCTCTCCATGGCCACCTTGCCCTTTGGTATCTTTGACTATTTCCCCTATGACAAAAGCCGGGATAATTATCGTTCGCCTGTTTATACCAATAACAATTTGTCTGATACGCAATCATCAACAAGTACATTTGATGAGATCCTGGTCGGTGACTTTCTCAATGATATGACTGCGGACGTCATTCGTGAACAGCATGGGAAATATATTGATAACCCCCTCGGACTGGTAGAAGGGGATGCCAGGAATGTGATGGAACAGCATAAAATTGAAGGTGTTATGGTTATTCCTATCATCGCCAATAATCATGCGGTCGCTATTTTATATTTGTTTGTTAATGATGAGAGCACCAGCGTGGAGGATTATATGGAATTATTTTCATCCAGCGTAAAACAGTTGGGCTACCTGGTAGAGCATCGTTATAATGAAGAAAAATTAGAAGCGAATTACAAACAACTAAAATCCACGGTTAACGAGTTAAATCTCACCCAGAAGCAATTAGTGCAGTCTGAAAAGATGGCATCAGTAGGTCAGTTGTCGTCAGGCATTGCCCATGAAATCAATAACCCCATGGGCTATATAAAAAGTAATATAAATAGTTTGACCAAGTATCAGGATATTTATAAGCAAGGGTTTTTATTTCTGCAAGCGTTGCTGGCTGAGCCCGATAATGAAAAAAGATTATCAGAGCTCGATAAGTATTGGCAGAAAAACGATCTCAGCTATCTGTTAAATGATACTGATATACTGCTGGAAGAAACGCAACAAGGTATTGCTCGGGTGATTAATATAGTTTCTGGTCTTAAATCCTTTGCCCGAGCTTCCGATGAAAAATGGACCAAAATCTCGATTAATGATTGTGTGGAGGAGGCGTTAAAATTTTCTCATAATCAGTTGAAATACAACGTAACCATCGAGAAAAACCTAGCCGACGTACCTGCCATTAAAGGCAATGCGGGCGAGTTAACCCAGGTGATATTGAATTTGTTGATTAATGCGGGGCATGCTATTGAAAAAGATGGCGAAATCACCATATGCTCACAGCTAATTAATGACCGTGTCGTTTTGTCGATTGCTGATTCTGGTATGGGTATCGAACCTGAAAACCTTAAGCATATTTTTGACCCGTTTTTTACCACCAAGGAAGTCGGTGAGGGCACTGGGCTCGGTTTATCCATTTCCTTCGGTATTATACAGAATCATCTTGGCAGCATTGATGTTAAAAGTGCAGTGGATAAAGGCACCACTTTTACTATTTCCCTGCCAGTAGCCTTGGGTAATGACTCGGATGATGACTTGGGTAATAACGGGCTATAGGAAGAGCAGTCAAAGCCAAAAAATAACAAGATTAGAGCCATGAATACCGTAACAATTGGTGTAACATGTGTCACAGCCAACTATGGATGCTATAACTGATGCCTGCAAGTGATACCTTTCAACAGACCTTATTGCTGGTCGATGACGAAGAGAATGTGCTGAATGCTCTGCGGCGCTTGTTTCATGGTGCTGATTATCAGGTGGTTACAGCCAATTCCGGAGAGAAAGCCCTGGAAATGATGGAGGAATATAGCCCTGAATTAGTGATTTCAGATGTCCGCATGCCCGGTATGAATGGTGTAGAACTGCTAAGTATTATAGCCGCGAAATATCCGGATACCGAACGGGTGCTATTAACAGGCTACTCTGATATAGAGTTAACGATAGAAGCAATTAACGTCGGCGGTATCAGCCAATATATTCAAAAGCCCTGGAATGATGAAAAACTATTAAGCCTGGTGGAAAAAACCCTGAGCTACTTGGATTTAAAAGAGCACAATGAAAGACTCCAGGATACGGTGCGCAGTCAAAATAAGCAGTTAAAAACCTTTAATCAGCAACTGGAAGAAAAGGTGGCTAAGGGAACGCTGGCCCTGACCGCAACAAACCGCAAATTGGCCAAAAGCTCCGAGGATTTAAAAGCTAGCTACCATAATTTTGTGGAACTGTTTCTTAGCCTGATGAAATCCCGCCTCGGACATTTTTACCAGGATGATGATCAGGCCAGTCGGCTGGCGTCGGCAATTGGTCGATCTCTGGGCGTCGGTAGCGATGAGCTACAAGCGCTGCACTTTGCCGCCAAATTACGTCATATCGGCATGCTTGAGCTTGAAGATGAAATTATTACCACCCCCTATGATCAACTATCCGTGGTACAACAGCAGCAGTTGAAGTTATATCCAATAATCTCCTACGATTTATTATGCTCGCAACCCTTTTTAAGTGAAGCGTCAGATATTATTTTGACCCATACAGAGCGGCTGGATGGCAAGGGTTTCCCCAACAAACTGATGGCTGATGAGATTAGTTTTCCGGCAAAAATCCTGGCGGTAGTGAATGATTATTTGGCTCTGGTTAACGGTGCCACGATGGCCGAGCCTTTGACCAGTGGCGACGCACTTAATATGATTTATCAGCGAGTTGATACGCACTATGCTGAAGCTGTTGTAGCGGCACTGTTTTACTTAGTTGAAAATGATCGTCATACCGTTAACGAATCCAGGATAGAGACATCCCAGCTTGATCCGGGCATGATATTGAGTCGTGACTTTCATAATGCCAATGGTGGGCTACTATTAGCCAAGGGCAGCAAACTGAATGCTTCAATGATTACCAGAATTCGCGACATTGAAAGAACTGTAGACGAATCTCTCTCGCTTTATATTCATAATTATAAGTAAAACTATGAAATCAGTCCTGATAGTTGATGATGATAAAAATATCTTAAGCGTGCTGGGCCGTTTATTGCGCAGTGCGCGCTATGAATTAACGCTATGTCAGGACCCCGTAGAGGCTCTGGCATTGTGTCAGGATAAACGCTATAGCTTAATTATCTCTGACCAAAAAATGCCAGTGATGACCGGCACCCAGTTGTTTGAAAAAATCGCTGGCTTACAAATCCGCGCCAGCAAAATTATTTTGAGTGGCTACAGTGATTTTAATGAAATTACCCATGCTTTTAATCAACAGTGGATTAATCAATTTATTGCCAAGCCGTGGGATGACGAGACGCTACAGTCGATAGTCGACACCACCGTAGCTAGCGTGACTACAGGGGACGAGCTAGCACTACAAGACACTAATAGGGCAGACGCTTATGGTTTGCATAACTTTCATGGCTTGTTGTCTGCCAATGCAGTATTCAATAAGCTTTTTTCTAAAGTGAAGCGAGCTGCAATCTCTGGTACTTCAGTTTATTTATATGGTGAAACTGGCACAGGCAAAGAGCTTTTTGCTCAAGCAATACATAATGAAAGCCCGATGGCTGCGGGGCCTTTTATTGCGGTTAACTGCGCAAATTTTAATGAGCAGTTAATAGAGTCACAGCTTTTTGGTCATGTTAAAGGTGCTTTTACCGGGGCTGATTTTAATCAGGAGGGTTTATTAGCGGCAGCCTGCGGCGGCACGCTATTTCTTGATGAAATAACGACACTGCCGCCAGCTATGCAGTCAAAAATGTTGCGGGTTATACAGGAAAAAGAGTATATGCCGGTTGGCTCAACGGAAAAAAAATCCTTTGATGCCACGGTGATTTCTGCGTCTAATAAACATTTATCGATTGCTGTTTCTGATGGTGAATTTCGGGAGGACCTCTACTACCGTTTATGCGTCATCCCTCTGCCAATTCCGCCCTTAAGAAGGCGCGGCGATGATGCTCTCAGGTTGTTTGAATATTTTATTGACCAGCTTTCAGCAAGTAAATATCTGGGCGATGATGGCGTAAAAGATACCTTGCTTACCCATCATTGGCCGGGCAATGTTCGCCAATTAATTAATGTCTGCCAGTATGTGGTTGCGATGTCTGAGGGCGATGAGATTAGCCTGGCGGACTTACCTGAAGATATTGCAGTAAACCCGGGCTATGATTCAACTAAAACCAGTGTTGAGGTGATTGAATTAACCGAACAATCGATACGAGGTGCCCTAACGGAAAATAACAACAATAAGTCAGCGGCTGCCAGGGCATTGGGCGTAAGCCGTATGACCCTGTGGCGCAGGGTAAAAGACTTCAACATTGAGTAGCTGTAACTGGATGAGCCTTTTTTAGTAAAACAATTGTTAGTAAAATAATTGATAGACAATAGCGATGGTACCCACCACAAAACAATAATAGGAAAAGTATTTGAGTTGGGCGTTGCGCACCAACTTAATCATCCATTGGCAAGCCAATAAGCCGGTGACAAAAGCCGCAATAAAACCAGCACCCAGTACACTGATTTGGTCATCACTAATACTGATTCCGCCATCTAATAAGTCTTTAGCAATTTTCCCCAAAATTAACGGCACCACCATTAAAAAAGAAAAACTGGCAGCTTTGGTGCGGTCAATACCCAGTAAAACCGACGTAGAGATGGTTGCACCTGAGCGAGAGATACCGGGCAAAATAGCGACTGCTTGCGATATACCAATAATGATAGAGTGTTTGAGCGAGACTTCTTTTTCACTATTTTTGGCGCGGTCAGCCACAATCAATAGCAGGCCAGTAACCCATAGCATCAAGCCCACCAATAAAATCTGCCGGTCAAACAGTGTTTCCATTTCATCGGCATACAGCACACCGACTGCGGCAGCCGGAATCATACTGATAATAATTTTTACCGAAAACTGAAATTGTTCATTATTACTAAACTGGAATAAGCCCGCGATAATGCGCATCACTTCCCGACGATAAACCACGATAGTCGCCAGTGCTGTGGCAAAATGCAGCACAATGGTAAACATCATACTTTCCTGGGGAATGCTGGTGTCCCCCAAAATTGCCTTGCCTAATTCAAGGTGGCCACTGCTGCTAACGGGTAAAAATTCGGTAAGACCTTGGACAATACCAAGAAGAATAGCTTCAAAAAGAGACAAAGGGTAACTCCTGACCTAAAGACTAACTGGGCTATTGATCAATGACCGGTTGGGCTCAGCCTGTTATTATCCCGACCATTAATGACGATCAGCTAATAGTAGTACGAATTTGGATTCTTTGTCATCTGTCCAGCGTGTGAATATTGAAGCTGTTGCCGGCAGCCTGGCTATAATTTTTCCTGGAGATTCGGCCGATGGCCAATAAACATTATATTGATGCACAACAGTTATTGGATGATTCCTTTAACCTTGCCCTAAAAGTACTGGATGATGGTTATCAACCGGACTTAATTATTGCCATTTGGCGCGGTGGCACACCGGTAGGTATTGCCGTGCATGAGTTATTTGAGTACGTGGGTTGCCACTGTGATCATATCTCGATTCGCACCTCCCTGTATAAAGGCATAGAAAAACGAGCCAGCAATGTCAGCGTTCACGGATTAAAGTACGTGGTCAATAATGTTAAAGCCACTGACCGTTTACTGATCGTTGATGATGTTCACGATACTGGCCGCAGCATTCATCAAGTCATTAACGATATTAACAACGAGTGTGGTAGCGGCACGCCAGATATACGCATCGCCACGCCTTACTTCAAACCCGGTAATAATCAGGTTGGCCGTATTCCCGATTACTACCTGCACGAAACAGAAGATTGGCTGGTTTTCCCCCATGAGTTATCTGGCTTGTCGGCTCAGGAGTTGTTGGATAATAAGCCGGGGATTGCGGCACTCCAACATAAACTACAAGCACTGGCCAAACAGAATTAGCCTTTACTTAATTCGACACCGTTAAATTAACTTAAAAAATACAATTAAATCAATAATATAGGTGCATATAAAAATAAAGCCCCCAATTTTCTTCTCTGCCCCTTCAAAATTACTGATACCATAGCTGCCGTATTTAGCCGCTAAATTTACCCTGTCTGAGACCCCCCATGACATTTTCCAAACTTGGATTAAGTGACCCTATTGTGCAAGCCGTTAGCGAGCAAGGTTATACCGTGCCAACGACTATTCAGCAGCAGGCGATCCCCGCTGTGTTGGCAGGCAGGGATCTTCTGGCCACTGCCCAGACAGGTACCGGGAAAACCGCTAGTTTTGTCTTGCCGATCCTGCAATCGTTAGGCGGTGAGCGTAAGCTACGCGGCAAACGTATTCGAGCTTTAATCCTTGTACCTACCCGTGAGTTAGCAATGCAAGTCGAAGCTAATATTGCCGACTATGGCCGGCATCTTAATTTACGTTCGATGGTGATGGTTGGTGGAGTTGATGCGGAACCACAAAAGCACGGCCTTATTTACGGTGTCGATATTCTCGTTGCCACCCCAGGCAGACTGTTAGATATGGCCCATCAACGGGCGCTATATTTTGATGAGTTAGATGTGTTGGTCTTAGATGAAGCCGACAGAATGCTGGATATGGGTTTTATTGAGGATATCAATAAGATCATTAGTCACCTGCCCGAACAAAGGCAAAACCTGTTGTTTTCTGCCACCTTATCAAAAGAGGTACGCTCCTTAGCCAGAACTGCGATTGAAAACCCGGTTGAAATTTCGGTGATTGCCGATAGCAGCGCCAAGCCCGATATTTCGCAGTGGTTAATTACCGTTGATAAAGATACTAAGTCGGCGCTATTGAGTCATTTGATTAAAACCTATGATTGGACACAGGCATTAATTTTTATTCGCACCAAACACGGCGCCGCTAAGTTAGTTAGCCAGCTGGAAAAGCGCGGTATTAAAGCGGAGTCAATTCACGGCGGCAGAAGTCAGGCTGTGCGCACACAAATTCTGGCGGATTTTAAATCCGGCGCCATTGGCATTTTAGTCGCCACAGGCATTGCGGCCCGCGGTATTGATATTGATGACCTTGACCGAGTGGTAAATTATGACTTACCCGATGACGACGATGACTATATTCACCGCATAGGCCGAACCGGTAGGGCGGGTGCCAGTGGTGAGGCGGTTTCTTTGGTTTCTAAAGATGATTTCAAACGACTCTGCGCGATTGAGCGGCGTTTGGACCATTTGATAGAAAGAAGGGAAATTGAAGGTTTTGAGGCCAGCAAAGTCGTGCCTGTTTCTATTCTAAATTATGTAAAGAAGGACAGTAAGAAGTCCTATAACATTTAAATCAATTAACGAGAGTAAAAAAATGGCGAAATACCACGTATATGGACTCGGTGCAGCACTAGTGGATACCGAAATTGACGTTACTGATAGTGATCTGGACACCTTTCAAATTGAAAAAGGCCTGATGACATTGGTTGATGAAAACCGTCAGCATGAACTGATCGATAACCTGAAAGGCCACTTAGTCCATTCAAAACGCACCAGCGGTGGTTCCGCCTGTAATAGCGTTGTAGCGGCCAGCAGCTTTGGTGCCAGCGCTTACTATTCTTGTAAAGTCGCCAATGATGAAAATGGTGATTTTTACTTGAACGATTTAAAAGTGACCGGAGTAGATACCGATTTCGACGGCGACAAAGTTGACGGTATTACCGGTAAATGCCTGGTAATGATCACACCGGATGCTGAACGCACTATGAATACCTACCTGGGTGTGAGTGAAACCTTGTCAGACATTGACCTTAACCAAGCCGCTTTGGTCAATTCGGAGTACGTATACTTTGAAGGTTACCTGGTGACTTCTGACACTGGTCGTGCGGCCGCCATCAAAGCGCGCCAGTTGGCAGAGCAGAGTAATGTTAAAACGGCTATCAGCCTTTCTGATCCAGGTATGGTGCAATTCTTTAAGCCCGGCTTACAGGAAATGATTGGCGAAGGTGTTGATCTTTTATTTTGCAACAAAGACGAAGCGTTAGGCTGGGCTGAAACGCAAAATATTGACGAAGCCATTGCAGCGATTAAACAAGTGGCTAAAACATTTGCCATCACACTTGGAGCAGACGGCGCTGTAGTGTTTGATGGTAATGAGCTAATCACTATCAAACCCTATGCGGTTAAAGCGGTTGATACCAATGGCGCAGGCGATATGTTTGCCGGAGCCTTTATTTACGGTATTACCCACGGCATGTCTTTTGCGCAAGCCGGTGACCTGGCAAGCAAGGCGGCGGCCCAGGTTGTTTCTGGTTATGGCCCTCGCTTAAGTGTTGATGCGCATAAGGCGCTGTTAGCCTAGTTTAAGGATTCTGTTCGGAGGCAGCTGGCTGCCTACAGGCCCAGCCCAAATAAAAAGTACACAAAGCCAGTGCCACCAACCAGGCGGTTGAGAAGCCATAGAAATGCAATACAACACCGCCCAGTAACGGGCCTGTTACCCGTCCCCAGGCTGACATGGACGCGGTTGTTCCCATCATCTGTCCGCGAAAGCGCAAAGGTGTGCGTTTAGAGGTAATAGAATTAAGCATCGGCAGACAAAGCGAACAACCTGTCACCGTCATACAAAAGGCTAAAATCATAAAGGGCATTGTGTTGGCAAAAGCTGCAACCAGAAATCCCAAACAGGCAAAACTGATACCCATTATCAAGACGTTGATTTCACTCATACGAATAGATAGTGGACCAATGGCCTTCATCTGAATAACGGCAATTACCAAACCTTGAATACCAAATACGATACCGACATCCCGCGGGCCCCAATCCAATAAGCTGGCCACCCATAGCGGAAACAGGAAGCTGATCATGCTAACGCAAGTGTTATGTAGGGTATATACCGAAGCCAGGATGGTGTTATGAGTTTCTTTTAGCATGGCAAGCAAAGACACTTTCTGGTGTTTGGCTTGCTCTGCGGTATGCTCTTCACGCTTTTCCAGTGTGATGGTTTCTTCAAGCAAGAAGAAACCGGCAACAATGGCCAACGTTGAAAGACCGGCGGCAACAAAGAAAGGAAGAGTATAAGACTCGCCATTGCCACTTAAAATACCGCCCAGAGTTGGTCCAATCACCATACCCAGACCAAAAGCCGCACCAATCATCCCCATGCCTTTGGCGCGATTTTTTGGGGTAGTCAGATCGGCGATCATGGCAGAGGCCACACCAAAGTTACCCGCCATCAAGCCGCCAAAGGCGCGCCAGAAATAAATTGCGGTTAGCGTGGTGGCAAAGGCCAGGCCAATATAAGAAATTGCCGCGCCCGTTAAACAAATCAGGATAATAGGCTTGCGGCCAAAACGGTCACTTAAACGCCCCCAAAACGGCCCACAAAGGCCATTAAAGATAGAGTAGGTGGCGATAATCAGGCCAATTTCAAGGCTGGATGCACCCATATCCGGTGCCAGAAAAGGCAGGATAGGTATAACAATACCAAAGCCAATCAGGTCGATCAGCACAGTTACAAACAGGAATTTCATAAACAGGCTTCTTGGTTTAAACACTAGAAGCGCACTTTACTGATTTCCCTATCTTATGTATAGCCAGTGGTTATTGCCAAAGTGTGTCGGTTAGTTTGTTGAGCAGGCGTTACTGTCAGCGGTTTTACTTCGTTTTGTTGACCTTTACGTTAACGTCAAGTAAGCTCCCCATTATCAACTTTTAACAGGGTCTTTCCCCGTAGCTGAATATGCCTAAATCCAAGCAATACACAATCTCCGAGTTAGCCGCAGAGTTTGATATCACTACCCGCACCATCCGCTTTTATGAGGAGAAGGGACTACTGGCCCCCGCCAGAAAGGGTACCAGCCGTGTCTATAGCGGTGCTGATCACACCAAATTAAAACTGATTTTAAGAGGCAAACGCCTCGGTTTTTCGCTGGAGGAAAGCGGCGAAATTATCCGCCTGTATGACCCGGCCCATGGCAACAAGGCACAGCTTAAAAAGCTGATGAAGGCAATACAGGTACGACGTGAGCAGTTGGAAGATCAGTTGGAAGATTTGCAACTGATGATGTCAGAGTTGGATCAGGTAGAACAGCGGGCGGCTGAAACGCTTAAAAAACCCTAGCTGAAGCTCCTAAAAACGCTAAAAGGACAGAGTCAATGAATACCCCTTACCCCACCTTAAACTTTAACCTCGGCCAAGACATCGACATGCTTCGCGATGCGGCTTATAAGTTTTGCCAGGATGAAATAGCGCCCCGTGCACAAGCGATTGATGCGGACAATACCTTCCCCATGGACCTGTGGAAAAAAATGGGTGATATGGGTTTGTTAGGTATCACCGTTGATGAAGCCTATGGCGGCAGCAATATGGGCTATCTGGCCCATGCGGTAGTGATGGAAGAAATTTCACGGGCTTCCGCTTCGGTGGGTTTATCCTACGGTGCCCATTCCAATTTATGCGTTAACCAGATTTTTAAAAACGGTACCGATGCGCAAAAAGAAAAATACCTGCCCAAATTATGCTCCGGTGAACATATCGGCGCTTTGGCTATGTCCGAGCCCAATGCCGGTTCCGATGTGGTCAGCCTAAAATTAAAAGCCGAAAAGCAGGGCGATTGCTATATTCTGAACGGCAATAAAATGTGGATCACCAATGGCCCCGATGCCAACACCTATGTGATCTATGCCAAAACCGATAGTAGTGCCGGCTCCCGTGGAATTACCGCCTTCATTGTTGAACGTGATACCAAAGGTTTTAGCCAGCATCAAAAACTCGACAAACTGGGCATGCGTGGCTCTAACACCTGTGAACTGGTGTTCGAAAATGCCGAAGTTCCCGCAGAAAATATTCTGGGTAAAGAGGGTGGTGGTGTTGCGGTATTAATGAGCGGCCTGGATTTTGAACGGGCCGTGCTGGCAGGCGGCCCCCTGGGTATTATGCAAGCCTGTATGGATCTGGTGGTCCCCTATATCCATGACCGCAAACAATTTAACCAAAGTATTGGTGAATTCCAATTAGTGCAGGGCAAAGTAGCGGATATGTATGCGGAGCTGGCCGCCTCCCGCGCTTATCTGTATGCCGTGGCCCAAGCCTGTGACCGCGGTCAGGAAAGCCGCAAAGATTGTGCGGGGGTGATTCTATTTGTCGCCGAGCGCGCCACACAAAAAGCGTTAGATTCCATTCAGTTACTCGGTGGCAATGGATATATCAATGAATTCCCCGCGGGTCGTTTATTGCGCGATGCCAAACTGTATGAAATTGGTGCCGGCACCTCGGAAATTCGTCGCATGTTAATTGGCCGTGAGTTATTCAACGAAACCCAATAATTTTTAGGGAAAACAGGATGCCCGCTATGCCTCTTATTCAATCAAAAATTAATACTCGCTCAGCAGAGTTTAAAGCCAACACTGCACATATGCAGCTGCAGGTGGATGACCTGCGCCAGAAGCTGGAAACTATTAAACTGGGTGGAGGTGAAAAGTCCCGGCAGCGGCATCTGGCCCGGGGTAAATTACTGCCCCGTGATCGGGTGGCGGGTTTATTGGATCCCGGTTCGCCTTTTTTAGAAATTTCGCAGTTGGCCGCCATGAATGTTTACGATGAAGATGTCCACTGCGCTGGTGTTATCGCAGGTATTGGCAGAGTCAGCGGCCAGGAGTGCATGATTGTGGCTAATGATGCCACAGTAAAAGGTGGCAGTTATTATCCTCTCACCGTAAAAAAACATGTACGGGCGCAAACCATTGCCGAGGAAAATAATTTGCCCTGTATTTATCTGGTAGATTCCGGCGGTGCCAATCTTCCCCGCCAGGATGATGTGTTTCCGGATCGCGAGCACTTTGGTCGTATCTTCTTTAACCAGGCCAATATGTCGGCGCAAAATATTCCGCAAATTGCTGTGGTGATGGGATCTTGTACCGCCGGCGGTGCTTATGTTCCTTCTATGGCCGATGAATCCATCATTGTAAAACAGCAGGGCACCATCTTTCTTGGTGGGCCACCGTTGGTTAAAGCGGCCACCGGCGAAATAGTATCGGCAGAAGATTTAGGCGGAGCCGATGTTCATTGCCGCACCTCCGGTGTTGCCGATCATTTAGCGCAAAACGACCACCATGCCTTAGAGCTGGCAAGAAATTCGGTGGCCAGGCTTAACCGCGTTAAACCGCTGGCCTTAGATGTAACAGAGCCTGTTGAACCGCTGTTTGATCGCCAGGAAATTTACGGCATTATCCCCAAAGACACGCGCCAGCCCTACGATGTTAGAGAGATTATTGCCCGCATTGTCGATGGCTCCGACTTTGATGAGTTTAAAGCCCTTTACGGTTCAACCCTGGTCTGTGGCTTTGCGCGTATTTCTGGCTACCCGATTGGTATAGTCGCCAATAACGGTATTTTATTTGGCGAGTCTGCACAAAAGGGTGCGCACTTTGTTGAACTCTGTGCACAGCGAAAAATCCCTCTTGTCTTCCTGCAAAATATCACCGGCTTTATGGTCGGCAAACAGTACGAAAATGATGGTATAGCCAAACATGGCGCCAAAATGGTCACCGCAGTCGCCACCGCAAAAGTGCCTAAATTTACCGTATTGATTGGCGGTTCTTTTGGCGCTGGCAACTACGGTATGTGTGGCAGGGCCTATGATCCACGCTTTATGTTTATGTGGCCCAATGCCCGCATATCAGTAATGGGTGGTGAACAGGCGGCGGGTGTACTAGCGCAAGTAAAGCGTGACCAAAAAACCAAGGCCGGTGAATCCTGGAGCGAGAGCGAAGAGGCTGAATTTAAGCAACCCATCATCGACAACTACGAACGGCAAGGGCATCCCTATTATGCCTCAGCCCGACTGTGGGACGATGGTGTAATAGACCCGGCACAAACCCGTGAAGTATTGGCCCTTGCCATCTCAGCAAGCCTCAACAAAGAGGTGGAAGACACAAAATTTGGGGTATTCCGCATGTAAGCCCCCATCCACCGACCAACGTCATTCCCGCCTTCGCGGGAATGACGGAGTATTATTTGCGGGAATGACAGAAAACACTTTAATCACATTAAGGAAAAATTATGAACTTTGTAACAACCACCCTCGATAACCGCGGCGTTGCTACAGTCACCTTAAATAATCCTGCAAAGCATAATGCTTTCGATGATGTGGTTATTGGTGAATTAACCGAGGCATTTAATACCCTAAACGACAATGCGGATGTGCGTGTTGTCGTTTTGGCCGCCAAAGGAAAAAATTTTTCCGCCGGCGCAGATCTGGGCTGGATGAAGCGAACCGCTAACTACAGCCGCGAGGAAAATATCGCCGATGCACAAGCGCTTGCCGGCATGCTAAAAACCTTAAACACGATGACCAAACCAACCATTGCCCGCATACAAGGTGCAGCCTTTGGTGGCGCAGTAGGCCTGGTGAGTTGTTGTGATATGGCGGTAGCGGCTGAGCGAGCCGTATTTAGTTTAAGCGAAGTAAAAATCGGTCTGATCCCCGCCACCATTAGCCCCTATGTGATAGCCGCCATTGGCCAGCGTGCTGCCCGTCGATATTTTACAACTGCCGAACGATTTAGTGCCGCTGAGGCTTTAACATTGGGATTAGTATCAAAGCTTGTTAGCACCGAAGAAGAACTTGACCACGCTGTTACTGAATTAGTTAAGCAGTTATTAACCAGTGGGCCGCAAGCGGTAACAGCGGCCAAGCAATTAGCCTTTGATATGGACCGTGAAATTAGCGATCAGCTTATTGCGCAAACCTGCGAGCGTATTGCTGATATTCGCACTTCCCCTGAAGGGCAGGAAGGTCTTACTGCCTTTTTGGAAAAACGTTCACCAGCTTGGGTGCAGTAGCCTATGTCACAACACTACTTTAATAAAATTTTAATAGCCAACCGCGGTGAAATTGCTTGCCGGGTTATTCGCACTGCACGCAAACTCGGTATTAGCACCGTGGCGGTTTACAGTGATGCTGATAAAAATGCCTTGCATGTCAGTATGGCTGATGAAGCGATACATATTGGTGGCGCCCCGTCGCGGGATTCTTATCTGGTTTACGAGCGCGTTATTGATGCCGCGAAAAAAACCGGCGCCGAAGCCATTCACCCCGGTTACGGTTTTCTCTCAGAGAATGCCGAGTTTTGTAAAGCCTGTAAAGATAACGGCATTGTCTTTATCGGTCCCCCTGTTGCTGCTATTGAAGCGATGGGCTCCAAATCCGCCGCCAAAACTATTATGGAAAAAGCAGCAGTACCACTAGTGCCCGGTTATCACGGCGATGATCAAAGTCGCGATGTCCTTAAACAAGCCGCCGATGATATGGGCTATCCGGTATTGTTAAAAGCGGTAGCTGGCGGTGGTGGCAAAGGTATGCGCCAGGTATGGAGTGAATCGGAATTTGATGAAGCACTGGCTGCTGCCAAACGCGAAGCCAACAACAGTTTTGGCAACGACGATATGCTGGTGGAAAAATATTTAACCCAACCCCGCCATGTTGAAATCCAAGTGTTTTGTGACCAGCATGGCAATGCTGTTTATTTATTTGAACGGGACTGCTCCGTACAGCGCCGTCACCAAAAGGTCATTGAAGAAGCACCAGCGCCCGGTATGACAGAAGCCTTACGCACAGCAATGGGAGCGGCGGCTATTCGTTCCGCACAGGCGATTAACTACGAAGGGGCGGGCACGGTAGAGTTTTTACTGGATAGCGATGGCTCATTTTATTTTATGGAAATGAACACACGCTTACAGGTGGAGCACCCTGTTACAGAAATGATTACCAGGCAGGACCTGGTTGAGTGGCAATTGCGTGTTGCCGCCGGTGAAGTACTGCCAGCCACACAGCAGGCATTATCATTAACAGGTCATGCTTTTGAAGCGCGTATTTATGCCGAAGATCCCGATAATGATTTTTTGCCAGCCACCGGCAGCTTGTCCTTTTTACAACCCCCGCAAAACTCTACGCATGTGCGAGTCGATACGGGTGTATTACAAGGCGATGAAGTCAGTGTCTATTACGACCCGATGATAGCCAAACTGATTGTATGGGATGAAAATAGAGACAAGGCCCTGCAGCGATTAACCAAAGCGCTGAAGGAATATCGCATCAGCGGTATAACGACCAATATTGACTTTCTTTATAACCTGGCCAATTCCCAGCCCTTCCGCGATGCAGATTTGGATACCGGCTTTATTGAAAAACACCACGAGGCCATTTTCCATGCTGGCGCAGCGGATCTGGAAAAAGAATTACCGCTGGCCAGCCTTTACTTGATTCTGGAGCAACAACAACAGGCCCGGAAAAAACGCGCACAATCCCACGATGCCAATTCACCCTGGTTTGATGCCAATGGCTGGCGTTTAAATGAAGCACCTGGCCACCGTTTTCAATTACAGATTCACCAACAGGTCTACACCGTTGTTGCAGAGCAATTGGGTACGGGATCAAACAGTCGTTACGCTATAACAGTTAACGGTAAAACCGTTTTGGCCCAGGGCCAGTTGCAAGGCACCGAACTTAGCGCCACCATTGATGGCCACCAATTGCGTGCATCGGTGGCTGCTTACGAGGGTAGCTATAGTCTTTATACCCAGCATAGCGCCTTAAGTTTTAGTGAGGTCAAACCCGACCTGGGCGATACCGATACGGGCACAGACAGCGGTGGTTTAAACGCGCCCATGAATGGTACCATGGTCGCCCTGTTAGTAGAGGCTGATGCAGCCGTGAAAAAAGACGATGCACTATTAGTGATGGAAGCGATGAAAATGGAACACACGATTCGCGCACCTGCTGATGGCAAGGTCATAGAATTTTATTACCAGGCTGGGCAGCTAGTGGACGGTGGCGCCGAGCTCGTCAACTTTGAAGTGGTTGAGTAATAATGAACTACCCAAAAAAAGTCCGTATCGTAGAAGTGGGGCCGCGGGATGGATTGCAAAATGAAAAGCAGCCTATCGACACAGCGACAAAAATTCAGCTGATTGAAAAACTGGCCAGTGCTGGAATTAGCTATTTAGAAGCCGGCGCTTTTGTAAACCCTAAATGGGTGCCACAAATGGCAGGCAGTGATGAAGTCTTTATCGGTGTTAAGCGTGCAAGCCATGTTACCTACGCCGCATTAGTGCCTAACCTGAAAGGCTTTGAGCGTGCGGTTGCGGTTAATGCCACTGAGGTTGCTGTTTTTTGCGCCGCCTCTGAAGCGTTCACCCAAAAAAATACCAACTGTTCCATCGACGAAAGTCTTGCCCGGGCAAACAGCGTTATCGATGCCGCCAAAGCTGCAAATATTCCGGTGCGGGGTTATATCTCTTGTGTGGTGGGCTGCCCCTATGAAGGTGATATCGCGCCGGAGAAAGTGACTTATATTGCCAAACGTTTATTGGCAATGGGTTGTTATGAAATTTCTTTGGGCGATACCATCGGTGTCGGCACACCTGCCGCCGTAGCCACCCTGTTAGATGATCTCTTAACCGTCATTCCCGCCGCTCAACTGGCTGTACATTTTCACGATACCTACGGTCAGGCCCTGGCCAATATTTTAGTGGCCTTGCAAGCCGGCATTGCTGTGGTCGACAGTTCTGTTGCGGGTTTGGGCGGCTGCCCCTATGCCAAAGGTGCCTCGGGCAATGTTGCTACCGAAGACCTGGTCTATATGTTAGATGGCATGGCGATTGAAACAGGGGTTGATTTAGCGGCCCTGATTGATACTGGTAATTGGATATCCGGGAAGCTGGGCAGAACATCCTCCTCCAGTGTGGCGCTGGCCAGTATTTCTTAATCATTTGCAAATGGCCCGCCCTGCAGGAGTCGAACCTGCGGCCTTCCCCTTAGGAGGGGGACGCTCTATCCAGCTGAGCTAAGGGCGGAATAAATAACTTCCCAAACAGGAAGGTCGCTGATTTTAAAATATTCTTCTTCTTCTGCCCAGTCCTGATTGATCTTATGACATTATCTGAAAGACCGTCATTCCCGCGAAGGCGGGAATCCAGCCTGCATGCTTATGCTGTTATTTCCGCTAAGGCGGAAATTTACAGCACTGGATTCCCGCCTTCGCGGGAATGACGGGGAGCGGGGGGAGCGGGAATGACTGTCCTGTGGGGTGTGAAGTTATCGAGGCTTGTTAGCGGTTTTATTCGTTGTTAGAGTGGGCAGCAAGCCTCCTTGAGAATAATACGATGTTAGATAGTCGTCCGCTGTTATTAGCGACAGATTTTCCGCCGATAAAACGCGGTCATGTTGAAACCCTGCAAGTCAATCTCGGTTATCTCTGCAATCTAAGTTGCGTGCATTGCCATGTTAATGCCGGTCCTTCCCGCACCGAGTTGATGGATCTGCCCACTATTGAGTTAATCCTGCAATATATCGACCAGCACAATATCAAAGTATTGGACTTAACCGGCGGTGCGCCGGAAATGAATCCGCATTTTCGCTATTTGGTGACCGAAGCGCGCCATAGAGGTGTTGAGGTGGTCGATCGTTGTAACCTGACCATTTTATTAGAACCGGAATACGCCGAAGCAGACTTAGCAGAATTTTTAGCGGAGCAGGGAGTGGTGGTGACCGCTTCCTTGCCTTGTTACTCCGAAGAAAATGTTGAAAAGCAGCGGGGTAAAGGTGTCTATGATGAAAGTATTGAGGCGCTGTTAAAGCTAAATGCTTTGGGTTATGGGATTGATCCCGATAAACCGTTGAACTTGGTATATAACCCTGTGGGAGCCGTGCTGCCGCCACCACAGGAACAATTACAGGCGGACTATAAGCGTGAATTAAAGCAGCGTTTTGGTATTGAATTTAATCAGTTATTTACCATTACCAATATGCCCATCAGTCGCTTTGGCAGCGTGTTGATGTCCCATAATGAATTTGATGCTTATATGGAGCTGCTAAAAAATAATTTCAGTAGCGATAATTTAACCACGGTGATGTGTCGCAGTTTGATCAGTATTGATTGGCAGGGTTATGTCTATGACTGTGATTTTAATCAAATGCTTGAAATGCCTTTAATCGCCAATGATAGGGCCAAAACCCATTTGTCTGACATAGTGGCGGATTCAGTGGTCGGCAGTGATATTTATATCGGTGATCACTGCTTTGGTTGCACAGCGGGCCAGGGCAGTAGCTGTAGTGGCGCATTGAATGACTAAGCCCTCGTGCTTGCTCAGTATTATTGTTCCTACCCTGAATGAAGCTGAGACTATTACAGCAACTTTGCAGCCTTTACAGATGTTACGTAACCAGGGGTGTGAAATTATTATTGCGGATGGTGGCAGTGATGACCATACCGCTGAGCAGGCAGCTCCATGGGTGGACCAGTTGGTGGTGACTGAAAAGGGCAGGGCGAGGCAGATGAATGCCGGTGCAGATTTAGCGCAAGGCCGCTGGTTGTTGTTTTTACATGCAGACACCTTACTTACCGCTAATTTTTCTTCTTTTTTAATATCCCTTGCCAGCACTGAAAAACAGTGGGGTTTTTTCTCGCTGAGCTTAACCGGACGTCATATTTTTTTTCGGGTGATTGAAACCGCTATAAATCTTCGCTCACGGCTAACCTCTATAGGTACAGGGGATCAGTGTTTGTTTGTTAAAAAGGCTTTGTTTTTACAGCTTGGCCGCTTCCCTGAGATAGCGCTGATGGAAGATGTTAGTTTGTGCAAAACTTTACGCCAGCACTCATCACCCTGGGTTTGCATCGATAAAGTACTGACTTCCAGCAGGCGTTGGGAGCAGCATGGCATACTAAAAACGGTAGGCTTGATGTGGCGGTTGCGGTTGGCTTATTTTCTGGGAGCGAGCCCGGATCGTTTGGTAAAAATTTATTATGGCCGCTAGCAACAATAGAAAAACGATTGTCGTATTTGCCAAGGCACCGGTTCCCGGCGAAGTAAAGACCAGGCTAACACCTTTCTTAAGTGAAGCTAGTGCTGCAGATTTACATCGGCGTTTAGTGGTTCATACACTGCAAACAATAACTCAGCTAACAGATTGCTTTATTGAACTATGGGTGGGTAGCGAACACGATTGGTGGACTGAGTTGGCAGAGCGATTTGCTGTGCCTGTTTATAGACAGCGTGGCAATGACCTGGGAGAAAGGATGTCTTATGCATTGGATAAAGCATTGCAAGGCTCCAAACAGGTTTTGATTGTTGGAACGGATTGCCCCGATATTACACCGCAGTATCTTCAGCGAGCCCTTGATAGCGTGGAACAGCAGGGAGTGGTTATTGGTCCCGCCGATGATGGTGGTTATGTCTTGCTGGGTTTAAGCCAACCCATGCCCTGGCTGTTTAATGATATGCGGTGGGGGGCCGATAGTATTTTTGCCACCACTGTGGCGAGGATGGAAGAAAAGGGAGTTAGCTGGTTTGAATTGCAACCATTGAAGGATATAGACCGGCCTGAAGATTTTATTCGGTTACAACAACTAAGACCCAATCTTACTGAGGGCCTTAGTGTTAATGGTACTTGATCAGGCGCTGGTAATAGGGCGGCCAGTGCTGGTGGTAGTGGCATCACCTTCTTTAGTATAGAGCTTGTTACGGCTATTCTGGCCGCGCAATAGATCCAGAATTTGACCCACCACCAGGCGGGTACGCTTGGCAATACGTTCATTGATTGCATTTAGCTTTTGGCATTGTTGCCATTGGTCACCGAGCTGACGCCAGGCTTTGGCAATAGCTGGCGCCTGCACATCGGCGGCCTCCAGAATGGCTTGCTCGTCGTGGTAGCCGGCGGTTGCCAGTAATTGTTGGCGGGTGTTGGCGTGAAATTCCAAAATGGTCAGCATCTGTTGCTTTTGGCCGATGATCTTTTGAAACTCATCGTAGTTGCGTTGTTCCAGTGCGTTGCGCTCTCGTTGCAATAAATCGAGAAGCTTTGAGGTAGCGGGAATATCGTGTTCGAAGGTGGCTTCGATTTCTGACCACAGATTGCTATTAGGAGACTGTGTCATTGCTGTATACCTCTGATCGTTCGTAATGATGTTTTTGTATTTGCTACTGGTTAAGCCCCTGCCCAGGGGGTATTAGCCAGAAAATCCAGTGCCTTTAGAACAGCGCGCCTGAATTTATAATCTTGTCGGCGAGTACCAAATCGTCGACCTTATAGTCACCGTTTTCGAGGGCTGCCTTGATGTTCTCGGCGCGCTCGATATTGGCATCTGGCAGGCTGTTAATTTTGTCAGCCATGCTTTGCAGGGTTTTTACTTCGCTGCTTAGCTGCACATCATCGCTGTCAGCTGCGTTGCTGCTATCAGCGCTTGCAGGTGCTGCTGTGGGGCTGTCGGCGGATTTTTTGCCGCCTTGTTCCACTAGTGTTTTTGGGCCGGAGTAACCTCCTAAGCCATTGATATCTCTAACCATTTTCAACATCCATTACGGTAGCGCGGGCGCTGTTGGGCAATTTACTGAACGATCGTAGTGGCTATCGGCAATATCGCCGCGAACTTTAGCTTGACGGGAACAGTCCACACGACAGCCCCCCGTTTTACAGCTGGATAGCTACCTGCCCCGGCCCGCTCACCCTGGCTTCCACAACCCGTTTTGACTGGTTGTTGCGCACGCTGATTTGCTGTCCCTTATGGCCGTCCATCAGTGCAACACCGGCAATTTTGACCACCAGCCCCCCGGAGCGGGCGGTCATTTGTACTTGTTCCCCTTTTTTAATGAGCAAAGGGGGTGACAGATAGTTGGCGATAACAGTTTTATCGGCCCGGATCGGGCGCTTTGCCTGCATCCCTATGACTTCTTCCATAGCAGTAAAATAGGCACCGTTTAACTGGCTGATATCGACTTCCCGCATCTCAAGCTCGGCTTTGGTCAACACTTCGCCCTTGGCGATAGGGCTGATAGTGGTGACAATTGGGCGGAATAAGTTGACATCTACCGGAACGTATAACGACCAGGGATTCTGCTCATTGCAGCTAACCCGAATATTGACCCGGCCAATGCTATTGCGAGACTTTAGCTCGGTTTCCAGCTCATGGGGGCAGTCTTTCATGGCTAGTCTGGGGTCCAGGATATTGACGGAGTATTCAACACGGACGCCCACTTTATAATCTTCAGATAATTGGGCGACATAGTCGTCCATAAATACGCTGACCCTGGCTTTGATATCCTCTGCACCGACATCCCCGTAGGACACACAGGCATACAGGCATACCACTGCCCTTAAAACCAGCGTCCTAAAAAACAGGAAAAAATTACGTACTATCATGATCTTGGCCTATGCTCTATTGTAGTAGAGGCTAAACTGTTTCTATTGAGTGCCTATTGCCTGTTAAGGCTGAAACCGGGCTCTCAATAGGGGTAGTACTCCCCGTTGTTATCTGGCTATAGCTATAGATAATTTGTTGGATATATCGATAGCCCACTATGTTCACCTGGAAAACCAACGTTTCACCGCGATGATGCTCGAAACAGGATCGTCGAAAAACTGTCGGTGGATGCGTATTTAGTGATTCATTGCAATAACTGTGCCCTTTGAGCCATTGACTGCATTGGGTTTCAAATTAGTAGTCAATTCTCAGGAGAATGGTATGGCAGGTGTAATGGAGAGCGTTAACCAGCGCACCCAGCTGGTGGGCCAAAACCGGCTGGAACTCTTGTTATTCAAGCTTGCAGGTGGCCAGGTTTACGGTATTAATGTGTTCAAGGTGAAGGAAGTTTTACAGTGCCCCAAACTCACCATGATGCCTCAATGTAATCCCGTGGTCAGGGGGATTGCCCATATCCGCGGCGGTACACTGTCGATTATGGATATGAGCCTGGCGACGGGTCAGGCCAGGTTGGAAGATATCGATAATTGTTTTGTCATTATCACTGAGTACAACACCGCCACCCAGGGCTTTTTGGTGCGAGGCGTTGAGCGCATTATCAATATGAACTGGGAAGATATTCACCCGCCACCCAAAGGTTCAGGCAAAGAGCATTACCTCACCGCAGTGACTGAGGTGGATGGCAAACTGGTAGAGATTATTGATGTAGAAAAAATCCTGTCGGAAGTGTCACCCATGGAAGAGGAAATTTCTGAGGAAATTCTCGAGGAAGAGGTCACCCAGTCAGCGCAATCAAAGCATGTATTAATTGTGGACGACTCGGCGATAGCACGTAAGCAGATCAAGCGCTGTGTTGAAACCGTAGGTGTTGAAACTACCTTGCTTAATGATGGCAGGCAGGCTCTGGATCATTTGTTGGAAATTACCGAGTCGGGGGAGAGTGCGGCGGAAAAATACCTGGTAATGATTTCCGATATCGAGATGCCTGAGATGGATGGTTATACGCTGACAGCTGCAGTAAGGAACGACCCTCGATTGGCTGACCTGCATGTGGTGTTGCATACTTCGCTCAGTGGCGTATTTAATCAGGCGATGGTGAAGAAGGTTGGGGCGGATAACTTCCTGGCTAAATTCAACCCGGACCAGCTGGCCACCATGGTGACAGATAGAATAAAAGCCGCCGATGGTGCAAGCTGATAACCTGTCAGTAATATACCGTTAAAATTAAAAGTTTGCCGCTGTTAACAACAGCGGCATTGAGTAGTTGTAGTATTTTCGGAGTTTTCTATGTTACTAGCGTTTGGCCGTCGTATGTCTGCCTTATTCGAGGTTGCCAATGGTTGCTAGTTCACCTGTTGATTATCAAGTGTTTCGGGATTTCCTTGAGGATGCCTGCGGTATTTTGCTGGGTGAAAACAAGCAGTATTTAGTTTCCAGCCGTTTAAATGCGTTAATGGTCGAGCACAATATTGAAACCTTACGTGAGCTGGTTAAGCGTATAAGTCAGATCACTAATCGCAAACTTAAAGAGGCGGTCATTGATGCCATGACCACCAATGAAACCTTATGGTTTCGCGATAGCCACCCCTTTGACATCTTTAAAAATAAATTGTTGCCTGAGTTTCAGCAAGGGCGCAATGGCTCTATGCGGGTTTGGTGTGCCGCCTGTTCTTCAGGTCAGGAACCCTATTCGCTGGCTATGATGACAGAAGAGTATCGCAGTTCCAAAATGGGAAGTTTAAAGAGCCCCGTTGAAATAGTGGCTACCGACTTATCCGCTTCCATGTTGGAGCAATGTAAGCGGGGTGAATATGACAGCCTGTCCCTGGGGCGTGGTTTAAGTCAGGATCGCCTTAAGCGTTTCTTTGATAAAGCCGATGGCGATGTCTGGAGGGTGAAGCCAGAGTTGCGTAAGCCTATTCGTTTTCAAGCCCGAAACCTGATGGACAGTTTTTCCACCATGGGTAAATTCGATGTGGTGTTCTGCCGCAACGTACTGATTTATTTTTCTGCCGAGCTGAAGCTGGATATTTTACGCCGTATTCATACCAGCTTACGCCCCGGTGGCTACTTGATTCTCGGTGCCTCTGAAGGTTTATCCGGGGTAAAAGAGTATTACGAAATGGTGCAGTGCCATCCCGGTATTATCTACCGCGCGATATAACCCCATAACCGTCATTCCCGCGAAGGCGGGAATCCAGTGATCTGGATGCAGTCTGGGTTCCCGCCTTCGCGGGAATGACGTTGCTTCGTGGTTATTGCCGCCCCTTGCCACATCCCCTTAAAAAGCGGAAACCGCTTGCCGTTATCTTCCCGACCAAAAAATTAACTCCTTAACTATCAACAGCTTATAACTCTGGCATACCCCTTGCTATAACTTAGCTGAGATTCTAATTAATCCGTTTCAGGTTAGGTAAAGATGGCAATCAGTTTTGACAGTGCATTAGGTATTCATGAAAAGGCCCTGCATGTTCGCGCCAAGCGAGCAGAAGTATTGGCCAATAACCTGACCCATGCCAACACGCCCGGATTTAAAGCCCGTGATATTGATTTTAAAAGCATCCTTAGAGGCCAGATGAGTGCCAGTAGCACCAACATGGCTGCGACCAATAGCCGCCACTTTGGTGCCGGCGCCAGCGATATGGTTAATCCTGAGTTGCTATATCGTACGCCACTACAGCCTTCGCTGGATGGCAATACCGTTGAAGAGCAGGTTGAGATGAGCCGCTTTGCTCAAAATACCATGGATTTTCAAGCCAGTTTCCAATTTCTAAATGGCAAGTTCAAAGGGTTGAGAAATGCCATTAAAGGAGATGTTTAATGTCACTGAATAGTGTTTTCGATATTGCTGGCATGGGAATGTCAGCACAAAGTATTCGGCTGAACACCACGGCCAGTAACCTGGCCAATGCGCAGGCCGCAGACAGTAATGCCAGCCAGGTATACCGCGCTCGCCACCCGGTTTTTGAAACCATGCGCCGGGATATGATCAACAACGATTATATGTCGATGAACCCCATGGCCAGTGATTCGGCAATGGGTGTGCGTGTCAGTGGCATTGTCGAGTCCGATGAGCCGTTGGAGCGCAGGTATGAGCCCAACCACTTAAAAGCCGACAAAGATGGCTATGTGTATTACCCCAACGTCAATATGGTGGAAGAGATGGCAGATATGATTTCTGCGTCGCGCTCTTTCCAGATCAATGTTGAAGTGATGAACTCCGCTAAAACCATGATGCAGAGAGTGTTAACGCTGGGGCAGTAAGCTTGCCCAGAGTAATAAATTTTTAAACCTTATTTGATGTAGACAAAAACGGATCATAACGATGACAGACTCAATTAGCACCGGCCTACTTAGCGATATTTCCGTCCGTGAAAAGTATGGCTCCACTACCGTCGGCAAAGAAAAACAAGAGCTGGGGCAAGATGTTTTTCTTGAGTTGATGGTGACGCAAATGCAAAACCAAAACCCACTGGACCCGCAGGAAAACAGCGAATTTGTTGCGCAGCTGGCGCAGTTCAGTTCGGTTGAAGGTCTGGATAAATTAAACAATACGATGAATGACTTCGTCGGTTCGTTCCAGTCGAATCAGGCGCTACAGGCATCGGCCATGGTGGGGCGTTTCGTCAAAGTTGATTCTGAGACTTCCTATCTGGGTAATGACGGCTTAATCGCCGGTACCATTGATTTAACCCAGAGTACCAATGATCTAAAAGTTAAAGTTTTTAACTCGGACGGAGAACAAGTAGCCGAAGAAATGATGGGTAAAAATACCGCGGGTGAAATACCCTTTGCCTGGGACGGTGCTGATGGCGCAGGCAATCAATTACCAGCCGGTTTTTACACCTTTGAAGTAACGGCCAACTACGGTGGTAATCCAGTTCGATTAAATACCGCATTAAGCCATAACGTGGATAGCGTGAGTGTTGGGGCCAATGGCACCATCAGCTTAAATATTGCCGGTGCTGGCACTAAATCCATGTCAGAAATCAGAGAAATTTTGTAGCTTGCCGCCAACGGGTGGCAGGCTGAATTTATTACATAGCTAAAAAAAAAGGGGTAACACCATGACTTTTAATACCGCACTCAGTGGACTCCGTGCCGCTAACACGGATTTGGAAGTAACCGGTAATAATATTGCTAACGCTAGTACTACAGGTTTTAAACGCTCCCGTGCAGAGTTTGGTGATGTATATGCCAACTCTCTAGTGGGTAGTGGTAATAATAGCGCCGGTAGTGGTGTGTTGGTTAACGCGATTGCGCAGCAATTTGACCAGGGTAATGTGTCTTTTACTGACAACAGCCTGGATTTAGCCATTAACGGTACAGGCTTTTTTATTCTGTCGGATACGTCGGGTGCCACAACCTTTACTCGTGCAGGTTACTTTGGTTTGGATGAGTCTGGTTATATCACCAACAACGGTGGCTCTCGTTTGCAGGGCTTTTTGCCTACCGGGTCTGGTACAGGTGTTGGTGGTACCCCGGATGATTTACAAGTGCAGGTGGGTGATTTGCCACCGGCGGCGACAGAGCAAGTGGATTTATTATTTAACCTGGATGCCCGGGGCTCTACTCCTATCGTGTCTCCGTTTGATCCAAATGATGCCGATACATTTAACAGCTCAACCTCTCTGACAATCTTTGATAGTCGCGGTCAGTCGCATGTGCTTTCAACCTACTATGTAAAGTCTCCCTCCGATAATGTTTGGAATATGTATAGCTATATTCCCGATGAAAATGGTACTTTGCAAAATGTACTGGGTACTGGTGCCATTGATGCAACCGATGTGGCTGATGCCGCTGCCGCCAATGTTAATGCCCAGGCAGCGGCGATATTTATGACGACTTTGCAGGGCAGCGCACAAGACGCCGTAGCTAGTATTGCCGGTGGTGAAGATACTATTCTGTCTACAATTATGATAGATACAAGAGCCGTCCTGGTTAATGCCAGGGACACTGCAACCACCACCAATTCTTCTGCTGAATTTCAGGCCGCTATTGATTCCCTTGATAACGCCGCAGCACAAGCTTCGGGTGCTGCTTATGGATTACCAGTCAGCACCAGCGAGGCGCAGGATATATTAGACATTCTTAATGCCACTACAATTGCGCTGTCCGCGACAGCTGTATCCACAGCGGACTCGATCAATACAGCCACAGTTGCTGGCTTTAATGTACCGTATTTCGAATTGTCTTTTGATACAGGCGGTACCTTGCAAAGCTCGGACCCGGCAGTATTAAATATCGATAACTGGAACCCGGAGGGCGCTAACCAATCATCCTCCGATGGTTCAACAGCCACAACGTCCGATTTCCTGGTGGACATTGGTGCCTCTACCCAGTTCGGTAGTGACTTTGCTGTAGCCAACGTTGATCAGGATGGTTTTGCCACGGGCCAGCTAAGTGGTCTGGAAATCAATAGTACCGGTGAAGTTTTTGCCCGTTACACTAATGGCGAAGCGCTGATATTGGGACAGGTCGCTATGGCATCCTTCGCCAATGAACAGGGCTTAAGCCCGCAGGGTGATACCTCTTGGGCCCAGTCTTTTGAATCCGGTGAGCCGGTATTCGGCGCGCCACTAACCAGCACACTGGGTGCCATTCAATCTGGCGCATTGGAAGAATCCAATGTGGATTTATCCGAAGAACTGGTACGTTTGATTATTGCCCAGCGTAACTTTCAGGCCAATGCGAAAACCATCGAAACGGCTGATACTGTGACTCAGGCCATTATCAATATTCGATAATGCCGTGGCCCAGTAGATAGCCAAAGCCGCGACAGGATTCGCGGCTTTTTTTTATTTCCCCCAAACTTGGCACCCATCTTGCAATTTCTCTATTAAACAGAAAAAGCCTTTAAAAATAGGCTTTTACAGCCAAAAGCGGCAAACAAATTCCACCCCTATTGCCATGCGGCAAGGGTGATTAAAGCGGAGAAAAGTATGGACAAGGCGGTGTATATAGCAATGGCCAGTGGCCAGAATATTATGTCTGCCCAGGCAATACGCGCTAACAATCTGGCCAATGCCAATACCAACGGCTTTCAGGCGGACTTTGCCCAGGCCCGTTCCATGGGGGTGTATTACGGTGAAGGTCTAAGTACCCGTGCTTACTCTCGTGCAGAGAGTCCGGGTACGGATTTTCAGCGTGGCTCACTTAATGAAACAGGACGCGATTTGGATATGGCCGTAGAGGGAGATGGTTGGATTGCGGTAAGGGCGCCTGATGGTACTGAAGCTTTTACCCGTGCGGGTTCATTAAAACTCGACCCCAATGGCCAGTTATTAACCGGTAACAACCTGCCGGTACTTGGTAATGGTGGCCCCATTGCGTTGCCTCCCTCCGATAAGGTAACCCTGGGTGCCGATGGCACGATTACGATCCAGCCCGCAGGTCAGTCAGTAGAAGTGTTAGCTACGGTTGACCGTATCAAACTGGTTAAGCCGGAGTACGCAGAACTGGTCAAAGGTAAAGATGGCCTGATCCGTCGTCGCGATGGGCAAGAGCAAGCACCTGACGCTTCAATTCGTCTTCAGTCCGGTTTTCTTGAAACCAGTAATGTAAATGCGGTGGATGAATTGACCAGCATTATGGCGTTGGCAAGACAGTTTGAAGTCAACGTCAAGATGATGAAAATGATCGAAGAAAATTCCAGTGCTGCTGCCCAGGTATTGCGCGCACAGTAGGTATTAAATAATTAAACATTGAATAATTAAACAATGAATAATTAAACAATGAAAAAGTCTAACAGAGGTTAGTTATGAATCAGTCATTATGGATTAGTAAAACCGGATTAAGTGCCCAAGACACGCGCCTGGCGACCATATCTAATAACCTGGCCAATGCAGCAACGGTAGGTTTTAAGCGCGACGATGTCGTATTTGAAGATTTGCTGTATCAAATTCGTCGCCAGCCTGGTGCCCAGTCTTCTCAAAATACTCAATTGCCATCGGGTTTACAGGTTGGTACTGGTGTGCGCGTTATCGGCACACAAAAGGAATTTTCTGCAGGCAGCATGCAAATAACTGACAAGCCCTTGGATATGGCCATTGTCGGTAGAGGCTTTTTTGAAATACTGCTACCGGACGGCAGCGCGGCTTATACCCGTAATGGCCAATTCCAGATTAATGCTGATGGCGCTATTGTAACGGCCCGTGGTTTGGAATTGCAGCCGAGTATTACCGTACCAGAAGACGCACAAACTATTTCTATCAGCTCTGACGGTATTGTTGAGGCGTCTATTGCTGGCCAGCCAAGCCCCCAGACCTTAGGCACCTTAACAGTCACTAATTTTGTTAACCCAACTGGTTTACAGGCGATTGGTTCTAACCTGTTTACTGAAACGGCGGCTAGCGGTACACCGAATACTGGCCTTCCTGGTAATCAGGGGTTGGGCAGCATAGAGCAGGGTTCTTTGGAAAATTCCAATGTGGATGTAGTAGAAGAGCTGGTGAGTATGATTACTACCCAGCGAACTTACGAGATGAATTCAAAAGTGATCTCGACAGCTGATCAAATGCTGCAATACATCTCACAGAACCTGTAATTATACGAAACAGCATAGGTATCGAATGATGAGCGTTTTATTTCGACAGTTTTGTTTTACAGGCTTAGCCCTATTGCTTTCGGCTTGCACCATTGGGCCGGAGCCATTACCTGATGATCCCGCTTATGCGCCGGTGATTCCTGCCATCACTGAAATACCACAGCCTAACCGTGGCGGTATTTATCGTCCGGACTTTTCCGTGGCGCTGTTTGAAGACCGCCGCGCTAATCGGGTAGGGGATATTATTTCCGTTATTCTGAGCGAGAGAACCCAGTCGAGTAAAACGGCCGATACAGAAATCACCAAAGAAAGTGCAACCTCATTTGATGCCGGTACGGTATTAGGGGTGGCACCTTCCCTGGGAGATTACAACTTGCAGACAGAGATAAACCAGGACCGTGAATTAATTGGTGAGTCTTCAAGTGATCAAAGCAACAGCTTAAGCGGCAGCATTGCTGTTACCGTTTCAGAAATATTACCTAACGGTTTAATGGTAGTGCGTGGTGAAAAATGGATGACGTTTAATCGCGGAGAAGAATTTATACGTATTCGCGGTTTGATTCGTCCCGAAGATGTGCAGCCAGATAACACGATTCTCTCTACCCGCCTGGCAGATGCAAGAATTACCTATAGCGGTACTGGCGACCTGGCCGATTCCAACAAGCAGGGTTGGGGTTCACGTTTCTTTAATAGCGAATACTGGCCGTTTTAAACTATTTTGGGTGTAAAGATGATGTTATCTAAATTGCGTAATCATAAAAGTCCGTTGGCCAAAAGTTTGATAGCCATTGTGCTTATGTGGACAACAGTACTGTCAGTACAGGCTGAGCGTTTAAAAGATATTGCAGATATTGCCGGTGTGCGTGACAACCCGCTTATAGGCTATGGCCTGGTTGTCGGTTTGGACGGCACCGGTGACCAGACAACCCAGACACCTTTCACCACCCAGTCCTTCCGTTCCATGTTACAGCAGTTGGGTATACAGCTACCTGAAGGCGAATCTTTCCAGCTAAAAAATGTAGCCGCGGTGACTGTTCATGCCACATTACCTCCTTTTGCCAAGCCCGGACAAACTATTGATGTGCAGGTTTCATCAATAGGTAATTCGAAAAGTTTACGTGGCGGCAGCTTATTGTTATCACCCTTAAAAGGTGCTGACGGCCAGGTTTATGCTATTGCGCAAGGTGAGTTAGTTGTTGGTGGTTTTGGTGCAGAGGGTGCCGATGGTTCCAGTGTAACAGTGAATATTCCCAGTGCGGGGCGTATTCCTAATGGCGCTATTGTGGAACGAATGATAGCCAATAGTTTTTCCAGTGGTACGCACCTAACGTTTAACTTAAACCGCGCTGACTTTACTACTGCTCGTCGGGTTGCCGAGAGCATTAATGAGTTGTTAGGCCCTGATATTGCCCGTGCTTCTGATGCGGCTTCTATTCATGTTACGGCCCCCAGAGATCCTAACCAGCGCGTGTCATTTATGTCACTACTGGAAAACGTTGAGGTCAACCCAGGTAAAGCCCCGGCAAGAATTATTATCAATTCACGTACTGGCACCATCGTAGTCGGCGAGCATGTTCGAGTGCGGGCCGGAGCGGTTACCCACGGTAGCTTAACCGTGACAATTACCAGCACCCCACAGATAAGTCAGCCGAATGCTTTTGCTGGCGGCCAAACTGTCGTAGTACCACAGTCAGAAGTGAGCGTGTCTGAGGAGACCCGCCGTATGTTTGCCTTTGAAGCAACCACCACACTTGATGAACTGGTTAGAGCCGTTAACGAAGTCGGTGCAGCTCCCGGTGATTTAATGGCAATTTTAGAAGCATTAAAACAAGCCGGCGCCCTACAAGCTGACCTGATTGTAATCTAGCGAATAGTTGACGAATAGTTGACGAGTAGTTGAAATGATTAACACAACCACCACAAATGCCAACGTCGGCGCGGATTCATACACCGACCTGGCCAACCTGAATTCTATCACCGCATTAGGTCGTAAGGATAAAGACCAGGCGCTGGAAAAAATTGCCGAGCAATTTGAATCCATGATGGTGCGGATGATGATGAAGAGCATGCGTTCTGCCAATAGTGTTTTTGCTGAAGGAAATTTTCTATCCAGCAAAGAAGGCGATATGTACCAGGATATGTTTGACGACCAAATGGCTTTATCCCTTTCCCAAGGTAGAGGTATGGGTATTGCCGAAGTGATGGTACGTCAACTTAAACAACGCTATGGCAATGAAGAAAAATCAACAGCAGCGGGTAGCGTTCAGGAGTATCTGGATAAGCGTAATAACTATACCGGGTTTATTCCCGGAGTTGAGTCTGCCAAAGCTGCCGTCAACCAAACGGCTGGGCAGTTAGCGGCTAAACCTAAATCTATGGCAATGGAGTTTGATGGCAGCAGCCAGTCCTTTATTCAGCAGGTCTATGCCATGGCTAAGCAAGCCGCTGAAAAATTAGGTATTCAACCCGAAGCGTTGATTGCCCAGGCTGGTCTTGAAACCGGTTGGGGTAAAAAAATCACCAGCATCGGTGATAAGAGCAGCTTTAACCTGTTCAATATTAAAGCCGACAAGCGTTGGCAGGGTGATAGCGTCACAGTGCAAACCCTGGAAGTGCGTCAAGGGATACCGACGAAAGAATACGCTACCTTTAGATCTTATGAATCACCAAAACAAAGCTTTGATGATTATGTAGCGTTTATTAACAGTAGCCCCCGCTATGAAAAAGCGCTGCAGGCGGATGATTCTGAATCATATATTCGCGCATTGGAAGAAGCCGGTTATGCGACTGACCCACAGTACAGCGAAAAGATTTTGCGCATACTCAATAGTTCAGAAATGAAGAGCGCAGTAAATAATGCGATGAATAGCCAGCCCGTAGCTATGGCTAGTCATTAAGGATTTTTATCCAGGTAAAATGTTATGTCATTATTAGGTATAGGAATTAGCGGTCTTGATATTAGCCAAACCTCATTGCGGGTAACGGGTAATAATATTGCTAATGCAGGTCTTCCCAGTTACAGCCGCCAGCGGGTTGAAGTGGCAACATTGCCCGAGCAATTGCGGGGTCCGGGTTTTGTCGGGGCTGGTGCTATTGTTAGTGATATCTCCCGCGTAGTAGATCAGTTTTTAATAAATCAAATTCAACTGGATACTGCCAGCTTTAATAATCTCAATATTTTTGCTACCAATATTGAGCAGTTAGACACTTTATTAGCGGATGATTTTAGTGGGCTTGGCCCCGCTATCGGTAATTTTTTCGCAGCGATTGAAGCTAGCGCTCAAGACCCTACTTCTGAACCTGCCAGGCAGGTTGTAGTCAGTGAGGCGGATAGTCTTGCGCAGCGGATCAACACTTTGAGTTCGCGGGTACTGCAACAGGCAGCCTCAGTTAATGATCAAATCACGTCATTGGCAACCCAGGTTTCGACGTTAGCCTCGGGTATTGCCGCACTTAATCTGTCTATCGAAGATCAAATCGCGCGCGGCGCGGGCGCCGAGCCCAATCAATTACTCGATCAACGTGATGAGTTATTGCGGGAACTGTCTGAGTTAGTCTCGGTAACCACGGTAAATAATGGTAATTCATTAAGTGTTTTTATCGGTAATGGCTTGCCGTTGGTGGTAGGGGCGAATGCGGCTCAGTTAGCTACTGAAGTCAGTCGTAGAGAAAGTGGCAATGTAGAAATTACCTTTGCGGATCAAAACGGCGTCAGCCAGGTAATTACAGATTTCGTATCCGGCGGTAAGCTGGGGGGCTTGGTAGAGTTTCGCGATGAAACAACGGTGGAAGTGATTAACTCACTGGGTCGTTTAGCAATAGGTATGGCGGAAGTACTGAATACCCAAAACTCCCTTGGCGTAGATCTTGACGGTAACCTGGGTGGTAATATTTTTCGCGGCATCAATGATGGCGATATTCCCGGTCAACGAGTGATCGTAGACCCCAATAACTCGGCACCTGACAGCCAGTCCATGGTGGTAAATGTCACTGATGTCAGCGAGTTAACCACCAGTGATTATATCCTGATTGTGACTGATCTCGATGGCGACACTACCGCCGACTACCAGGTGATTCGCAACAGTGATGGGGCTGAGGTGTATAGCGCCAGCGGTACCGGTACCGGAGAAGTCATTAACTTTGGCGATGGGTTTGAAATCGATATCGATGCCGCAACACCGGCCAACCTTGCCGTTGGCGACCGCTTTTATATTCGTCCTACCCGTTTCGGTGGTTTGGATATGGCGGTAGAAATTTCCCGTGTACAGGAACTTGCCTATGGTGTACCCATTGTCACCGATGCCAAAATCGGTAACACCGGCCAGGGTTTAATTTCTTCCGGCGAAATATTGGAGTTGGTGGATGACACCGCATTTAATTTTGGCCCGCCGGCGACATTGCCATTAACCAATTCCGTCTATTCATCCGCCGGCATGTTGGCCGGTGAGATATTAATCAGATTTACCACTCCCACAGACTATACTGTTTATGCAAATTCGGATGCGACGGCACCGGAAATTTTATTTTCCGGCACGATTATTCCGGGGCAGGCTAATAATCTGTTTGATAGTAATTCAGGTGATGCCAACTATATTGGTTTTCAGGCTGAGATTAATGGCTTCCCCGACGCTGGCGATGAATTTACCTTTAATTTTAATGCCAATGGTTCCTCCGATAACCGCAATGCTGTTGCTTTGGGGCAGGTGCGAACCAACAATATTCTCGATGGGGGTTCCACCAATTTTGAGAATGCTTACGGTAGTTTGATTGAAGAAATAGGAACAAAAACTGCTCAGTCCCAGATCAGTCGGGATGCGGCTCAATCATTATTATTTCAGTCCCAGGCTAACAGGGATTCCATGTCGGGGGTTAACCTGGACGAAGAGGCGGCCAACCTGATTAAGTTTGAACAGGCTTACAATGCCTCGGCACAAATCATTACTATTGCCCGGCAAATTTTCGATACCCTGTTGGGTATTCTGCGTTAATTAATAGACAAAGGCATTAACGATGGCAATTCGTTTTTCGTTTTTACAAGGGTTCAATCAAAGTGTGCAGGGCATTTTGCGTGTCCAGCAGCAGACCTATGAAACACAGCAACAGGTATCTTCCGGTCGTCGTATTGTTAGCCCCTCGGACGATCCGGTGGCCTCTGCGCGCATTATTCAAGTGAATCAGGAGCTGTCACAGGTCGGCCAGTATATTGATAATGCCGACTCCGTTGAGAATAGACTTAACCTGGCTGAAAACCAGGTCCAACAGGTTTCGACATTGCTATTTCGTATCCGTGAATTAACGATACAGGCAGGGGGGTTGGCCCTGACCCAGGGCGACCGCCAGGGTCTGGCGGCTGAGCTGGATACAAGACTGGATGAACTGTTTGATCTGGCTAATACACGGGATGTTAATGGTGAATATATTTTTGCGGGTTATCAGGGCGCGGTACAACCCTTTGTAAAAACCCAGGCCGGTGAATATATCTACCAGGGTGATGATGGACAACGGCTGGTGCAAATTGCCAGCTCTACGCAAATCCCTATCAGCGATAGTGGAAAGTCTATATTTATGGATATCCAATCGGCGAATAAGCTGATCGCAACCAGTGACGAGAGTAGCAATACCGGTAGTGCAACAGTTACGTCTTCCGATATTGATAGTGCGATTGACCCCGCCGATGGCCTGAACAATTATGAGCGCAATGCCTACCCGGATGATTATATTGTGGTCTATGACAGTGTTGCCGGCGGTTATAATATTTACGATCGAGCTGACCTGTTAGATAACGGTACCCTGGATACTGTGCTTAATACTGAAGGTATTATTCTGGATACGGGCAGCCCGATGACCATTGATGCCAATGCCATCGATTCCACGCCCGCAAGCCCTGATACAACGAATCTTGGTTGGTCTATCACACTATCAGGTACACCCGCTGATGGTGACCGTTTCTATGTAAATTCCACTGAAAAACAGGGACTATTAGATACAGTTGCTAAACTGTCCGAAGGACTAAAAAACTTAACGGATTCAGCAGCGGATGAGTTGATTCTGGATGATTTATTGGCAGATACACTGAATAACCTTACCTCGGCCGAAGACAATATGTCGAAAATCAAGGCTCAGATCGGTGCCAGGCAAAATACTCTGGACAGCGTTCGCTCGTTGCATGAGGGGGTTAAGCTTGTTAATGAGGAAGTACTATCGGAATTGCGCGATCTGGATTATGCTGAAGCCTTAAGTCGTTTAAGTCTTGAGACTTTTACTTTGGAGGCTGCACAGCAGAGCTTTGCCAAAATCAGTAATTTGTCATTGTTTAATTTTCTTCGTTAATCTATAGGTCGACTTAATAGGTCGACTTAATAGGTTGACTTAATAGGTTGACTCATTATTGCTCGCAAACCTTTGCTTATCGTTACATTCACAGATTAGGGACTATGCCAGCACCAGCCTATAAGAAAATACACGATGCTTATCAGCAAGGTAATGTGAGTTTAGCCAAAAAGCTGATCAAAAAATCTCTGCGAGACAATCCAGCGCCCGATGAAAAATTAAAGCTTGCTATTATCGGCTTCGGCAATGGGCAGTTTGAGATGGCGATGCCACTGTTTAAGCAGGCGGTCACAGAAAATCCCTCCCTGGCCAGTGAGGTGGGCGGATTTATTGAATACCCCTCATTGCAAGATCATTTCGATATTCGCGTTAATATTCTCGAGTTGGCTTTATCAGCCCAGCCCTCTAACCATGAGCTGGAAATAGCACTGGCATTAACCTATGAGTTAAATGAAGATTTCGAAACGGCGGAAAAATACTATTTAAGCGCCCTGGAACAGGCAAGCAACAAAGCTCGTGCCTTACAGGGTTTAACCAATATTTATTATAATCTTAACCGCTTTCACGATGCGGTGGCCTGTGGTCTGCTGGCAATAGAGGCCGACCCCAACAATGCGGGTGCCTACTACAATACCGCGCTGTCACAGCTAGGCCTGATGCGTTACCAGCTTGCGGTAGATTATCTTAAGCAAACGCTGGCCATAAAACCTGATCACTACGGTGCCAATGTTAATCTGGCACACTTGATGTTAAAGCTGGGTTTTTTTACTGCCGGCTGGTTACATAATGAGTGGCGCTGGTCAAAGCCTGATAATCTGGTGAAGCTTGAGCTACCTATTCCTGAGTGGAAAGGTGAAAACTTAAACGGGAAGACATTACTTTTATGGGCCGATCAGGGCTTTGGTGACCAGGTCATGTACGCTGGTTTATTTCAGCGACTTATTGATCAAGGTTGTCTGCTGAGTGTAGTAGGCGATGCACGGCTGAAAAACTTAATGAGTAATAGTCTGCCGTTGCAGGGTTTCTATAGTTATAACACTTCGGGCCAGAATATTGAGATCCCTGCCGTATTTGATTACCAACTATCGCAGGGCAGTCTGCCGCGGTATTTAATTCATGGTTTTGATGATTTCGGTGCGGGTGAGGCCTATCTTAAAGCTGATCCCAGCCTGGTTGATGTCTACCGGAAAAAATTACGCGAAGCCTATCCCAATAAAACATTAGTGGCTATTGGCTGGCGTGGTGGCGTTCGCCATACGCGCAAAAGCGCAAGAACTATTGGTTTGGATTTATGGCAGCCGCTGTTTAAAAGGGATGATATCGCTATCATTAATCTTCAGTATGATAGCGATCAGGATGAGCGTGACTTTATTCAGGCCAATGGTGGCTTTACGCCGGCATTCGATCTAAAAAATGATATGGACGATTTGGCCGCCTTTCTTGGTGCTATTGACCTATTTATATCTGCAGATAATTCTACGGTACACCTTGCCGGTGCGCTCGGTGTGGATGTGGTCAATATTGTGCCTTTTGCTGCTGAATGGCGCTGGTTTCTCGAGGCAGATAAGACCTACTGGTACCAGAGCATGCGTTTGATCAGGCAGCAACAGCCCGGTGAATGGCGTGACTGTTTAGCTTCTGCAGTGAAGTTATTGGCATAGGTTGTTTTTATGATACAGAAAAAAAGAGTCTTAATTCCCGGGCTTACTGATTATCCACCGGTGAAAGGTGGGGAGTTTGTCAGTTACCGTTTCGACCCCAGTGATTTATTAGCGCTTGATAGTGATAAGTTGCAATCTATTATTTCCCTGGGTGAAAGCAGTCAATGTGACTATGTAGTGATGTCTGATGCCATTAGCTTCGATATGGAATTAATAGCACGGTCGCTGATTGAAAAATCAGGCTTTGATGCTTTATGGGGATTGCAGTATTTACATAGCAATGGCCATATTGACCTGGCATTTCCGCAGGCGTTTTATGCGCAAGGTGGTGCCGAGATGGCTGTGTTAAGTTTTGATGGCCTGGCGGGTTTTGATCATATTGTTTCACTGGAAATATTACAGCGCTATCAAGCTGTGACTTCAACCATCTCTTTGGCCTCTTATCTCTACTTTATTTGGGCTGAATGTTTTGTGGCTAAATTACCATTAAACCTTTGGGTTAAAGATAGTTTGAGTGCCCTCAATGGCAGCGATGAGAAAGTGCTGGGGTTAATTTTTGAACAATTGAATACCCTGGCCAATTCACTATCTACAAAACATCGGCTAGAGATAAAGAATAAAAATCTATTAGCGGCAAAACAAGTATTTAAAAAAGAAGGTATTACTGTTAATGAGGAAAACCATTGGGGGTTTAATGATTTTCTGCCTTTTTATGGCTCGGTCGATTTTTTGTTATTAAATGACCAGACGATATCCCTGTCTACTTATGCGGATGATATTGTTGCCAGCTCAATTTTTTGGACAGGTCATTATGAGAAGGCCAGTAGCTGGTTGTGGTCCTGGTTGTTAACCAATAAAAGTTATGATTTCTGTCTGGATTTGGGTTCATATAATGGTTTCTACAGCCTGATAGCGGCCAGCTTGATGCCCGGCAAACCTGTACATGCCTTTGAGCCAAGGCATCAGCGTTATGGGCGCTGTGTGGTGAATCAACAAATAAACTTATGTAATAATTTAACGGTACACCCTTTGATTGCCGCTAATAATAATGGCCATCATGTGTTACAGGAACACTATCTTTTACCGGATAAGGCCGGCGAACCTCGCTCCAAAAAAGAGTTTCCGGCCTTTTCTATTTCTATTGCAGAGCAGTTTGCTGATCTCCTTTCTACTGATCATGGTTTGGTCAGATTGGCTCAGCCGGAATTTATGGTAGAGGCTTTGGAAGGCATGCGGCCTTTATTGTCAGCTAGAAAAATTGATCTTCTTATTAAAGTGAGTGCCAATGATAATGTTGCGGCAATCCACCGTTTGCTAACACAATTTGGTTATCACCTTTACACGATTGACGAGGAAAGTAGCCAGCTATCGACAGCATCAGAACTGATTGCTGGCGATACAATCTATAATCAAAATAAACTCTATGTCAGGGAACCGCTAAACCTTGAGTAAGGAATTTATATGGATTTTATTTGTGTAAAAGCCAAGCCGCGATATGGTGCGGCCTATGTTAACCGGCTTTACGATATGGTGGCCAGACACTATATGGGTGACTTCACTTTCTATTGCCTGACGGATGATGAGGCTGGTATTGATTCATCGATTATCTGCAAGCCCCTTAAATATGAATTGAATGGCTGGTGGAACAAAATACAGGTCTTTGAATTTTCTGCTGAGCATAATGCGCCGCTTTGCTTTTTAGATTTGGATACGGTCATAGTTGGCAATCTTAATTTTCTCGATGACTACTCAGGAGATTTTGCGGTGTTAACAGATTTTTGCCGCCTGCAAGGTTACCAGTCCTGTTTTATGTTATTTAATAATGGCTTTGGCAATGATGTCTGCCAACCTTTTTGGGATGATCCGCAAAAAGCTGTTAAGCAATGTGAGCCAGGTGTTGGTCCCACATGGGGAGATCAGCGTTGGTTAGAATTAACCGTTTCAAGTGCAGATATACTTCAGCGGTTGTGGCCAGATAGATTTATAAGTTTTAAGGTGGATGTCGCTCAGGAGATGATTATGCCCTTTGGGGCGTCTGTACTTTGCTTCCACGGGGAGCCTCGGCCTCACCATTTTTCTATGAGTTATTTGATGTAATTGATATTTATAGCAGAGAGGCCATTTATTTTGCTTTTAGCGTCACCGGGTTTGGCAGCGCCCGTGAATGAATGGTGACTTTGTGGTTAGGTCGTAGTGGTGGCATGGTGAAATTTTTTGCCCAGTTGCAAAAGTTTTCTTTAAATACATATCCGTCAGCTATAGGTAGTGGGAAGAAATGCTCGATTTCTTTTAACAAGTCAAAGGCTGCCGGTGAGTGAATGTCGCTACCCGATGCGGGTTCTTTTTTAACGATTAAGCCCAGCTCATAGTTATTTGAAAATCTGGCCTTGCTGCAATCAAAACCGGCTAGTATCAAGTTATAACAGAGTAAGAAGGGGGTCCAGCTGCTGATGTGGCCGCTGATCATTCGCTCTCTGGGATGTATCGGGGCAGAAATTGCCAACAAACCGCCGGGTTTGATGCACTTATAAATTTTATCGAGAAATAAACCGACATTGCGTTGGTGTTCGATTACGTGGGAGCACCATACCAGGTCAAACTGGCGATCAATCTCTGCAGTGGTAAAGTCACCGACGTAGTCAGCATCCTTATGCAGATCAACGGAATACACGTCTTTATTAAAATATCGAAAAAATCGTGCGTGCTCCCCGTCACCAGAGCCGACTTCAAGGACACTGTTAAATTGATTGTTATATTCCGACATCAATAACAGCATGGCATGAAACCCCCAATCCAGAGTAAATTCATCATGCTGTTGCAGAGAAGGGACTTCGGTACTTGTGTCAGGCATGTGGAACTATCCCGTATGATTTTTGTAGGCGTTGACAGCCTTTTTCCCTGTACTTCTTATGAGTCCATCCTTCATTAATTGCTTGCGAGCTGATTGGGCACAAACTTGTAACTCAGATTCACTATCGAGAAAGTTGGCTAGCCGCGGCTGGTAAAAAGAGGCGGTATCAGGCCCTACCGGGAATTGATTAAAATGCGAAGTGATTAGCAAGTGGCGCTCTACAGCCAGGTGGGCAATGGTTTCCCAGTCTTCCTGTTTGGCGGCATCTTCCATAGCGTTGGTACGCGCTTCGATGATCTCCCAGCTATGATCAATGCTGTTGGTATTCATTACAATCCCGTGAGTTATATTTAAGGACCTTAGTCCCTATCGCCATTAACTATTTTTGCGGTTGCGGCGAGTTGCTGGCTTAAAAAGTTGCCGGTGGAATTAAGTTGCGAGACTAAGATATCCAGCGCGGCAAACTGAGCTCTAAGGCGCTCTTCTATTTTTTCAAGGCGAAGGCCCAAATCCAGGCGCTCTTCTTCAATCTCTTTAAGTTCGGTGCTAAGAATTTCTTCTTTAATATCAATGGTGCCGCCCGACTCTAAAAATGAATCCAGCAGTGCATCCATTTTAGTGGCTATACCGTTGTCGCCGGTTAACAGGGTGGCAAGATCATCAAAGTTAGATGACACCGCATTATCAAGGTTAGCGGAGAAACTGTTATCGCTGTCTTCTTTTAAGCTGATGGTGCCATTCTGGTTAGTGCTAAAGCCGAGATACGATAAATTGTTGAAGTCCCCTGGGGCTTCCTCAACCGTACTGGTCATAATGCGGCGAAGTTGCTGCTCTATAATGCGCGCGCTGGAATCGTTACCCAGAATACCTCGGGTGCCTGTATCCGCGTCATAGTCGGTCAGGCTATTCATAACAATAATCAATTCGTTATAGCTGGCGGCAAAAGTGGTGATTTCTTTTTTCACCCCAGCCGTATCAATATCGACGGTGAGTGATGCGGTGGTGGTTTCATCTACCGCCAGGGCGGTGATAGATACATCGTTAATCACGCTATCGAAGACATTTGAAGAACTATAAGCGGTAAAGCCATCAACGGTAATCGCGGCATTGCTGGCCACTGTAATATCATCCATTTGGTTGAGACCGTTAATGCTGTTATCCGGGTCGCTGCCATCATAGAAAAAACGGGATAGGCCGTTGGCATCGGTATCATCGCCGTCATCAGTATCATCAACCGTGATGTTAATTTGCTTATCCTGGCCGCTGTTGTTTGCAGTGATGACTAACTCGGTGATGGTGCTGCCATCGGTGGTATCGGGGTCATCGACTGTTAACAGGCTAGCGGTAATACCTATATTGTCACTGGCATTGTTAATGGCATCGCGTATATCGGTCAGGCTATCAGTCAGGGCTACTTCAATATCAAAGCTGTCGCCGCCAACAAAGCCCAGCGATAAAGTACCTTCGCCTACGGTGGCGGCCGGGTCGGCAAAGCCGCCGTTGGTGGCTACTTTACTGGCGGTGGCTAAGGCTAATACTGAAATATCATAGCTGCCGAGTTCGGCGCTGGTTCCGGCGGTGGCGGTAAACGCATCAGTGTCAGCTGAGCTGGCTTTGCGGCTGGAATAAAAACTGCTGTCTTTGAGGTTGCTCAGTGATTCTTGAAAGGCAGCCAGAGTGCTTTTGACGCTACCATAGGCTGAGACGGTCGCTTGGGTTTCAGCCTCCTCTATGTTCAGGCGAGTGCTGGTAGGAGTTTCCTCAGCGGCAATAATATTGGTGATCAGGGACTCTAAATCCAGCCCTGAGCCCACGCCAACGGATGTTATTGTAGCCATGATTAATTACCCATATGCAAAGTGTGCAGGATTAGCCCATAGGTCGGAACTTTGACATTTAATAATGTTATCCAGAGTAAAGGCATATATCGTGCCATGATGGGTTACCTCTTACTGCACAGACCCTTATAGGGTGGCGGTTCCCGGGAGAGAAAAAAGGGAGGCAGAGCCTCCCTTGTTGTAGTTCTTAAGTAGTTCTTAAGTAGTTCTTAAGCCCGTTCCTTAAGGAAAAGGCTGGCGGTATGTTCCTCAATTGAGGCTGCCAATTTAATGGTTTCCTCCGCCGGTATTTGTCGAATCAACTCTTCTGTTTCAGAATTGTAGACTTGAATTACAATTGTTCCAGATTCTTCCTCAACACTAAATGACAGGGTTCGCTGTACATTTTGAACATAGTCATTCAGTTTGCTGATGGCTGATTGGAGCTCTTGCGGCTCAGGTGCTACAGCCTTCTGTTCAGGTTGTGCCGATTCGGCTTGCTCGGGGTTAGGCTTGGCAGCTTGCGCTGGTTTAGCTCCCTGAGCTTTTACCGTTGGCTGAAAACCACTTTTAACAATATTGTTAAGCATGGTTGTCACCTTCACATCAATTTTGGTAATTAAACCCCTTAAAGTTTTCACTTTAAGGGGCAATTTTACCCGTTCTTTAACTTACTGCAGCAGAGACAAAACCTGCTGTGGTAGTGAGTTAGCCTGTGACAGCACCGAGATACCTGCTTGTTGCAAGATCTGGTTACGAGTCAGGGCCGCTGTTTCCTGGGCAAAATCTGCATCCTGTACACGAGACCTTGCAGCCGCTACGTTCTCGGAGATACTGGTCAAGTTAGAGATGGTTGATTCCAGGCGGTTTTGAATCGCACCCAAATCGGCTCGGCCATCATCGATAGTCTGGATTGAGGCATCCAGCGTTTCAATGGCTGACTGTGCACCTGCTGCCGTACTGATGTCGATAGCACTTACACGGTTGGCCGCTTCCAGGGTTTCAACGGTTGCCGCTGTCAGGGTACCTGAACCATCAGTTAGGCTACCACCGCCCGATGTACCAGTGACGGTAACCGTTGGGCTGGATGAATCAGCTACAGCGCTGGTGAAGTCCAGGTAACCGGTAACGATATTACTGATGCTACCACCACCCGTAGCCAGGTCGTTAGATTCAGTATCAGCGTTAGCGGTATCCAGGCGCACAATCTCAGCGGATACACCACCAGAAGTTGCTTGAGTAACATCCAGGTTAAGAGTGATGTTGTCGCCTTCGGCGTCAACAAAAGTTAATAAACCAGCAGTAGAGGTATCTTCATAAGTGATACCTGCAGAGGCAAGCTCGGAAGCAGCAGAACCGGCCAAAATGGCAGCTTCAAGTGCTGCTACAATGTCACCCGAAGAGTCGCCAGATGCAACTGTATAGGCTACCGAAGTTCCGCTATTAACACTTAGGGTTACAACATCGCCAGCTACACCGGCACTGGCTACAGTGCTGAAGTTACCCACAGCAGCTTTAGTCTCGGCGCTAACACCAGAAATGGCGCTGGTGCCTGAATAGCCGGCAGCCAGGTCACGGGCTGAGTCGCCATCACTAAGGCTTACTTGCTCACCGTCAATACTGATGGAGTTGTTACTGGCATCAAAACCGCCTGAAGCCACAGTGTAAAGGTCAGAGAAACCTGTTGGAGTAGATGCAGCAGCAGCGGCATTGGCACTGAGTGAGAAACCGCTAAGCCCCAAATTTTCAGCCGCAAAACTTTGGCTTAAATCAACAGCGATAGTTTCGTTAGCTTGCGCACCCACCTGGAAGCTTTGAGCACCAAAAGAACCATCAAGGATCTTTTGGGTACCAAATCGAGTGGTATCCGCAATACGGGTTAATTCTTCCTGAAGCTGAATAACCTCTTTGTTCAGGTTAGTACGGTCAGCATCAGAGTTAGAGCCGTTAGCAGACTGGATGGCCAGTTCCCGCATACGCTGCAGGATGTTGGTACTTTCGTTCAACGCCCCTTCAGCTACCTGCGATATAGAGATACCATCGTTAGCATTACGAGCAGCCTGGTTAAGACCTCGGATCTGGGAAGTAAAACGGTCGACGATCGCTAAACCAGCCGCGTCATCCTTCGCAGAGTTGATACGTAGACCTGAGGAAAGGCGCTGTAGCGAGGTCTGTAAAGCCCCCTGCGACTTATCCAGATTACGCTGAGCGTTCAGGGACGCAACATTCGTGTTAATTACCTGTGGCATTAATAGTTCTCCTTGGCTCTTTAGAAGGCTTGTGCCTGTGGGAGCGTTGGTTGTGGTGTAGAAGTCAGACCAATCTATCGTCTTCAGGGGAAGCTATCGGCGCACTTTTTTTTATCTTTAGCTTTTTATATAGAACTTGTAGTTATCGAAAGGAAGGCTTTTTGCCGAAATGGTTTTAAGCATATTGTTCTATATATGTACAATATAATCAGTGGCTTGCGACTTGCAGATATTATAAAAAAGCTTGAATTTGCGCTAAAGGAATTGCATGGTTGACCGATAGCTTAAGGAGTAGCGATATTTCAAATTGTAGTTATTCAAGTTGTAGTTATTCAAATTGTAGTTATTCAAATTGTAGTTCAACGAAACAGGATTTTCTGCCATGTTAAATAAAGGTTTAGCTCAGTATCAGCAGATCAATACCGGTTCAGGCGTTGAAGATGCTTCCCCCCACCGTTTAATTCAAATGCTAATGGAAGGTGTTTTACAGCGTCTTGCTGAAGCCAAAGGTGCGATTCAGCGCGGCTCAGCGGCGGCTAAAGGCGAGGCTATTGGTAAGGCGGTCACTATTATTAGTGGTTTGCGTGATAGCCTGAATAAAGAGGTGGGCGGTGAGATAGCTGATAACCTCGATGACCTTTACGATTATATGCAGCGCCGTTTGTTGGAAGCTAATCTTGACGACAGCGAAGATATGATTGATGAGGTGATGACTTTGATGCGTACTATCAAGTCCGGCTGGGATGGCATTGCAGATGATGCGGTCGATTAATCCCGGGCGAAAAGAGTCTTTATTATGTTTGAATGGCCGGTTTACCGGCCATTTTTTTTCAAAACCTACCTATAAAACCAGTTATAAACCTGATTCCAAATCTGGGCTGCTTGATTAGATAAGTAATTGTACCTAGTGACTTTATGTTTACTGGTATCGTAAGCTAGCCTCAGCTACTGTTAACATATAAGATATTTTTTATGGCGCACCTGGGCCTCGCCTCTTTACTGGGCGGTTTTAAATTTTAATAAAGAATAATTAAGCAAACATACTGCAGTACATTAACGAGGTTGTTAGTTTGACTGAAAACCCCGATCCTATTGTTTCTTCTTCGGATTTACCTATTGTCCTGGTGGTTGAAGATAATCCGGTTGAGCGTCAACTAGCCAGTAAGATTTTACGCAACGCCAATTTTGAGGTGATTGCGGTGGACTGTGGTGAGGCAGTCCTCGACGCGGTGGTTAATTATCAGCCGGATATTATTTTACTGGATGCATTGTTGCCGGATATTGACGGCTTTGATGTCTGCCAACACCTTCGCGCCCATCCCCAGGGAGTTTATATCCCCGTGATTATGCTCACGGGACTGCATGATGTTAGTTCCATTAATCGTGCCTATGAAGCCGGTGCCACCGACTTTTTTACCAAGCCGATTAATCACTCCCTGTTAGTTCACCGAATTAAATACTTGCTGCGTGCCCGCCTGATTATGGATCAGCTGCGGATGAGTAAGCAGTCCCTGGCCAGTGCCCAACAAGTGGCGAAGATGGGGCATTGGGAGCTGCATGTAGAAAAGAACCGCTTTCAGGTATCTGAAGAAATGTTACGCCTGTACCGGTTGGATGGTGCGCGCGATGACGCTAGCATTGCGGTGTTTCTGCAGCGCTGCCACCCCGATGATCGCCAGCATTTGGAAGACTCCCTTAAGGCTTCAGTCCGTGATCTGTGTGAGGCCAGGGTAGAGCACCGTATTGTGTTTGACGATGGTACTGAACGTTATCTGGAAGTGCATACCACGGTAATGCAGGTCGAAGGCGATGGCAGCACCCATATTTTGGGTATCAGCATTGATGTTACCGAGCGCAAAGAGTCTGAACGTGAGATTTTGCGGTTGGCCTATTGTGATCGTTTGACGGGTTTGCCTAACCGCTCTTTACTGGAAAATTTTTTAGAGCAGGCGATACCTCGCTCCCACCTTCATGGGGGTGCAATGGCTATTTTGGGTATCGATCTGGATTTATTTAACCGGATTAATAACTCGATGGGTCACAGTGCTGGTGATGCCGTATTGCAGCAGTTGACCCAGCGCCTCAATAATCTGGTTAGCTGTGCTGATGTCTCTCTATATTTAGAGCGTTTATCGCTATCGATGGACTCGGTACTTGATAATGTTGCTACCAATATGGTGTCACGCCTGGCGGCGGATACCTTTATAATCGCCATGACCGGTGCCGACCAAAACAGTGGTGAGGTTGAGCGTTTTGCCGAGCGGGTCAAAGCCAGTTTCCAGCAGCCTTTTCTCTACCGTGGGCAGGAGTTGTTTGTTACCGCCAGTATCGGTATTGCCTACTCCGAGTTAGCTAGCAGTCCGCCGGAGAGCTTATTGCAAAAGGCTGACGTGGCCATGCATGAGGCCAAGACGCAAGGCCGCAATGAAATTCGGGAATATTCCGGTGACCTTGTTACCAAAGTTTCCAGCCATTTATCGATTCAAAATGATTTAAGAAAAGCGCTGCAAAATGGCGAGTTCCAGCTATTTTACCAGCCAAAAATTTCCACCAGGGACTTCTCTGTCAAAGGCTTTGAAGCTTTGATTCGTTGGGTTCACCCGGTCAAAGGCCTGGTGCCCCCCGATCAGTTTATTACCGTGGCCGAAGATACCGGGCAAATTGTCGATATTGGCCGCTGGGTGGTTGAAACTGCCTGTAAGCAAAATAAACAGTGGCTGGATGAAGGCTTGGTCAATGTGCGAGTCGCGGTGAATGTCTCGGCCAGGCAGTTTAAAGAAGGCAATCTTTTTGAAGTGATTGAGAGCGCCTTGGCCAGTGCCGGCTTAAAGGAAGAAAACCTGGAGCTGGAAATGACCGAAGGGGTGTTGATGTCCGACCCCAATACCAGTGATATTTTGTCTGAGTTACGTGCCAGGGGGGTTGCTATTTCCCTGGATGACTTTGGTACTGGTTATTCCTCCCTGAGCTATATCACTCGCTTCCCGATTGACACCATCAAGATTGACCGCTGTTTTGTGCAGGATATTACCCTCGACTCCGAAAAGGCTGCTATTGTGTCAGCCGTTTCCAATCTCTCACATGGCCTGAATTTTAATGTGGTGGCTGAGGGTGTTGAAACAGCGGCTGAGCTGGATGTGATTCGCCAGCTTCGTTGCGATGAAGTGCAGGGCTATTACTACTGCCAACCGATGGCTGCCCAGGATATCACTGAGTGGTTGCGCAACCGGGATACTGGGCTTTATCTCACTAGTGTTAAGTAAAGACTAGAGTTCAATCAATACTAGCGCCAAATAAATACCTTCCTGACTTATTTACTGTTTGTTTATTAGCCATTAATTTGACCCGTCAAATTAATTGGCGTATTTATGCCCTTTTACATGTTAAAGTACCGCCCAGTCAAAAAGCTGACAATTTTAACAAGGGTTTTTGCTGAAAAGGTTAAGGGTTTATGTGGGAAGACAATAATATTATCGTTATTGACGATAATGAGCAGCGTCGACACGATGCGCAGGTAATTTTGGACTTTTTAGGGGAGAACCCGGTCACTTTTTCCTGTCGGCAATGGACAGATGTCTGCAAAAGCGCCGAGGCCCAGGAAAATACCCGCCAGATTAAGGCGCTGGTATTTGGTGAGAACGGTGGCTCCCCATTAGAGCAGCGTTTGGAAGAAGCCCAGCAGTGGGACCGTTCCTGCCCGATCATCCTCACTGGTGAGCAGCAGCTTGAACAAGTGGCAAATATCGACTTGCAGCACATGGTCATAGCCCAGTTAGAATTCCCCCCCAGCTATAACAAGTTTATCGATTCCCTGCACCGTGCCCAAGTGTACAGGGAGCAGTACGATATTAACGCTGGCCGTGTGCAGCAGCGCGATGTGCAGTTATTTCGCAGCCTGGTAGGCACCAGCCGTGAAATCCAGAAAGTTCGTGAGATGATGGCCCAGGTGGCCGATAAAGATGTGACAGTATTGATCACAGGTGAGTCAGGCACCGGTAAAGAAGTGGTAGCCCGCACACTGCATTACAATTCCCACCGTCGCAATATGCCGTTTGTCCCGGTCAACTGTGGCGCTATCCCTCGGGAATTACTTGAGAGTGAGCTTTTTGGTCATGAGAAGGGCGCCTTTACCGGAGCTGTAACCGCCAGGGCAGGGCGTTTTGAAATGGCCCAGGGCGGCACCTTATTTCTCGATGAAATCGGTGATATGCCGCTGGATATGCAAGTCAAAATCCTGCGCGTATTACAGGAGCGTTGCTTCGAGCGTATTGGCGGCAATAAAACCATTCAAACTGATGTTCGTATCATCACCGCCACCCACCGTAATCTTGAAGATATGATTCGCAATGGTGGCTTCCGCGAAGATTTGTATTACCGGCTTAATGTTTTCCCTATTGAAATGCCGCCGCTGCGTGAACGCGTTGAAGATATTCCGCTATTGCTTAATGAGCTGGTCACTCGGCTGGAAAACGAGAAACGCGGCTCTATCCGCTTTAACTCCGCAGCCATTATGTCCTTGTGTCGCCATGAATGGGCAGGCAATGTTCGGGAGCTGGCCAACCTGGTTGAACGCATGGCGATTCTCCACCCCTATGGTGTCGTGGGCGTACAGGAATTACCGAAGAAATTCCGCCATGTGGATGAAGCCGATGAAGATTTGATAATCCCCGAGTCAGCCCGCGCTGACGGTATGCCAGCCGTAGCCACCATGGATAGCACGGCTCTATTACCCGTTAATGGTATCGACTTGAAAGAATACCTGACCAACCTTGAACGCAGCCTGATACAACAAGCGCTGGATGACAGTGTAGGCGTTGTTGCCCGAGCGGCGGAAAAACTGAAAATACGCCGGACTACGTTGGTTGAAAAAATGCGTAAGTATGAATTGCAGCGCAAGTAATTATTAAAGAACCCTCATCCGCCCAGAACCGTCATTCCCGCCCAGAACCGTCATCCGCCCAGGACCGTCATTCCCGTCCAGAACCGTCATTCCCGCGAAGGCGGGAATCCAGCCTGCATGCTTATGCTGTTATTTCCGCCAAAGCGGAAATCTACAGCACTAGATTCCCGCCTTCGCGGGAATGACGTCTTTTTTGGGTTAAGCTCTCACTCCTCCCCCGAAACATTCACCAGCCAATTCCTTGACAAACCCCCACCACCAATCACCTAACTCTATGTTTATAAAGCCCTTTTAAAACCGGCATGGTGTTTGCAATAACTCTCAAAAGATCCATTTTCGTCAAATTTCTGCTGAGAGAAAAAGAGTATGGCACCTCCTGCTGTAGAAAGTAGCCAGCCTGTCGCTGCAAATACGACAGTAGACATAACGCCTGCGGGTGAAAGTGTGCAGCCTATACGCAGCCGTGAAGAACTGATGTCGGCTTTTGAAGTCTTCAACAATGTCTCTGCCCAGCTGGCGGAAACTTACCAGGAAATGGAAGAGCGGGTGGGCTCGCTTAACCAGGAGTTGCATCAGGTTGCTGAACAACGTCTGCAAGAACTCAGGGAAAAAGAAAGAGTCAGTAACCGGCTGGAAAGCCTGCTGCACTTGCTGCCGGCAGGCGTTGTGGTATTGGATAGCAAAGGAGTGGTGACCTCCTGCAATCCAGCCGCCGAAGATTTTTTGGGTGAGCCTTTACTGGGCGAAGTATGGCGCGATGTGATCCGTAGATCCTTTGCCCCGCAAGTAGATGATGGCCACGAAATTTCCTTAAAAGATGGCCGCCGTATCAGTATGGTTACCCGCTCCATGCAGGGTGAACCGGGTCAGCTTATTTTGCTGACTGATTTAACCGAAACTCGTGAACTGCAGCGCCGCCTTGACCGTCATCGCCGCCTGTCTGAAATGGGCAGAATGATGTCTTCATTGGCCCATCAAATTCGCACACCACTTTCCGCTGCCATGCTTTACGCCGGCCACCTTTGTGACTCCGATCTAACGCAAGAGCAGAGCCAGCGTTTTTCAGAAAAAATTCTCTCCCGTCTTAATCATTTGGATCAGCAAGTAAAAGATATGCTGATTTTTGTCAAAGGCGATGTAAAGCTGACCGATACTATTGGTATTACTGAACTACTTAACCAACTGGAAGCAGCTATGGAAGTGTCTATTGAAAGCAGCCATTCCAGTTATAACATATCTAACGATTGCGCTGAGGCGATAATTCAATGTAACCGCGACAGCATGGTAGGTGCCTTAATGAACTTGATCAACAACGCTATCCAATCAGTGGGCAGTGGTGTTGAAATTAGTATTAAAGTGAACAACCTGGACAGTGAACATATACAAATTATTATTGCGGATAACGGCCCCGGTATTGAGTCCTCAGTACTGAAAAATTTAAAAGAGCCTTTCTTTACCACTAAATCACAGGGTACGGGTTTAGGCTTGACTGTGGTTAAAGCGGTTGCCCTGGCACACCATGGAGAGTTCGAGCTTTCTTCCAGGGCGGGCAAAGGCACAACAGCGGTGTTAACCCTGCCGATTTTCGATAGTACTAACAAAACGATTGTGCTTGACCAATACGCCAATAATGACGGAGTTACCTCATGAGTCATTCGCCGATTAAGTTAAACGCTACGGTTTTGGTGGTTGAAGATGACCGCGATTTAAGAGAAGCGTTAGTTGATACTTTAGAGATTGCAGGTTGCACAGTAGTACAAGCTGACTGTGCTGAAAAAGCGTTAGAGATTATTCCCGGTCAGGCCCTGGATATGGTGGTGTCAGATATCAACATGGGGGCAATGGATGGTCTGGGTTTATTAAAAGAAATTCGTCGTCAGTATCCGCAATTGCCCGTTTTATTAGTTACCGCCTACGGTAGCGTTAGCGCCTCGGTAGAAGCTATTCGCAATGGTGCAGTTGATTATTTGGTTAAACCCTTTAAACCACAATTATTAGTAGAAACCGTTAGCCGTTATGTCGGTGTAGCCAGTGTTAATGCCGATGACCAACCCGTTGCAGTTGAACCCTCCAGTTTACAACTATTACAGTTGGCAAAGCGTGTGGCAGAAACCGAATCAACGGTATTAATTTGTGGTGAATCAGGAACCGGCAAGGAAGTTCTGGCTCGCTATGTTCACCAGCAATCAACCCGTGCCCAGCAGCCCTTTGTGGCGATTAACTGCGCCGCTATTCCTGAAAATATGCTGGAAGGTATGTTGTTTGGTCATGAGAAGGGCGCTTTTACCGGAGCCTATAGCAGTGCGCCCGGTAAGTTTGAGCAGGCCAATGGCGGTACCTTGCTATTAGATGAAATTTCAGAAATGGATATCGGTTTGCAGGCAAAAATTTTGCGGGTGATTCAAGAGCGAGAAGTGGAACGTTTGGGTGGACGTAAAACTATCGAACTGGATGTCAGGATTATTGCCACCACCAATAGGCAGTTGGCTGAAGAGGTGCAGGCCGGTCGCTTCCGCGAGGATTTATATTATCGCCTAAGTGTATTCCCATTACAGTGGTTACCTTTAAGGGAGCGCCCGCAGGATATCGAGCCACTGGCGCAAAAACTATTAAAGATGCATACCACCAAAATGGGCCGTACGCCGGTAGATCTTGATCATACTGCGGTACATGCATTAACTAGCCATACCTGGCCCGGTAATGTGCGCGAGTTGGATAATGTGATGCAGCGTGCATTGATTATGCAACCCGGTACAGTGATTTCTGATTTTCATTTACGCTTGGATCCGTTTAATGGCCAGCCTATTAATTTAGCGATAAGCCCGGAACCTGCTGAAGACCTGCTGGCCAATAGCCGTGTGCTGGAAGATGATCTTCAGCGCCGTGAGTTTGAAATTATTGTGGACACCCTAAAGAGTGAAGGTGGTTCCCGTAAGAATACGGCAGAAAAATTAGGCATTAGCCCAAGAACCTTGCGCTATAAATTAGCCAAGATGCGGGATATAGGGATTAGTTTAGAGGAAACTCTGCAGGGCGCCTAAACCCCCTCGTCGTTGCCGCCTTCACGGGAATGACGACGGGTTATGCAGCGTAGCTGTTAATCCAGCGCGAGAAATCCTGAGCGTGGCAAGAACCTTGGTGGCAGAAATACTGCTCCCAAAAATGTCCCAGCCCCTCACTATCGTTCGCCTCAGGCAGCTGATGCTCCGACTGCAAATAAATAACCCAGGCAATTGCAGTGCTATAAGCCAGATTGGTTTTTAGCTCTTGATCAGGATCTTTTAAAAATTGATGCTGGCTGGCAAGGCCGCGAACTTTACTGGCCAGGTTAGGATGAAAAGCCAGATATTTATCCCAGACTATACGGTGCTGTGCAGAAGTAATTTGATAAATACCAATACCCTGGCTTTGACTTTCACAGTGCTGGTAAAAAGGGTCAAAATCAGACTCCTGGGCGGCGGTACCTAAGAGTAGCTTCTCGGCTGCCAAAGAGCGCACGCCTAAATAATCGAGAGTAGGTTTGATGACATGTTCAGTTAAATCTACAGCGTTAATAGTCATTATAAAACGTAAACCCTTACAGCCAGTTCTTGTTATTAATAGGCGCAGGTTCAGGGTTTGCCCCTATGTTCTGCTTACTAAATCATAACCCTCTATTTAGACGCTATTTTGATCAAATTCCAGTTTTTTACCGTTTTTTTATAGTTTTATGACAGCTTTTTCAGCTTAATTGTGGGTTTGTTTGATAACTCATTGAAAAATAACAACTAAATAATAATATTTTTTATAATTGTGAATCTTTGACCGATTTCTCTATTGGTCACAGTGTCAGGCCATGGTACAAACGTTTATTCGATGTTTTATAGCGGCAAAGCCTTGCGTTTAGTGGGGTTTTAAAGGCAGTTAAGCCTTTGTATTAAAAGGATAATATGATGAACTGGCCAAACCACCCAGCACTGTCGTTGATAGCGTTTACACTGCTGTCATTGTTGTCGATGTATTTTGTGCGCGTTCATGCCCATCAGCTGATTGCCCGTATTGCCCGCCTGCTCCATAGCCAACTTCGTCTACTTTCCCGCGCTTGCCTTCATTCAGCACAACGAATACGTCTGCGTAACCATGAGGTGACCAAGGCACTGGTCGAGTCATTGATGGAGCGCCAGCTAGAGCGACGCTTTATGCGCATTGAAAAACTGGTGGAGCGAGACCTTGCCAACTACCAGCAGTTATCGGCAGAAATTAATCGGCAGCTGGTAACCATTGATGAAGATTATGCCGCCAGTGCCAATGTTCCTGAAGTATCGCCGGAGTGGGTAACGGCCGTTGAAGCTATTGCCAACCTGCAAAGAGATGATCGCAATACTGAGGTGATGGCCAAAATACTGGATGATATGCATCAAACTGTAAAACAGCATCAGCGTGATGCTTTACGGGAGCACCGCTGGACCATTTCTGCCCGCCATAAAGTACTCTCAAAATTACAGCCCCAGTGGCGCAAGCTCAGTAAATTACTGCAACATATTGATAATAATATCGAAGTGCTGCGCCTGCGTTTGCGCCAGGTTGACCAGCATATGGGGCAGTTTGAAATGCTTACCGCCGGTTCCGGCCAGGGCATAATGTCTTCCATGCTGATGCGTTTTATTTCTTCATTGTTTTTTGTGTCGGTCGGTATTGGCGCGGCATGGATTAACTGGCAGTTAATTAACCAGCCCCTGCAGGAGCTATTGCCGGCAAGGGAGTTGGAGGGTGTTTCCCTGGCCGCCGTTGTGGCCGGTTTGCATATCGGCATTACTATTCTTGCTGCCACGCTGATTTCTGAAAGCTTGCGTATTACTCATTTGTTTCCACTGGTGGCTGCTATGACCCGTCGTGGTCGCCAGACGATGATGGTAATTGGCGCGAGTTTATTATTGGCTTTGATCTCGGTAGAAATTATGGCCTTGTTGGCTGCGCCCATTGCCAATACTGTTATCCAGATGACCGGAGTCTCACAGGTTTTATTAGTGGTGATTGGTTTGGTAATGCCGTTGGTGTTATCGATGGTGATGCTACCCATGGAGTATATGTTGCACACCATTAGGCCGGTATTCGGCAGTGGGCTACAAGTACTCTGTCATATCTCAGCCCTGCTACTGCGACTTGCCGCATCACTGGTATTGCAAGCTGGGGCATTGCTGATCAATATGTATGACTTGCTAATATTTTTACCGCTTAGAGTTGAGCGGGAATTAATGCTGCGGGCTCAGCGGAATAACGCATCGTCCCAGGGTGAACAAAAAGACAACCCCGCTGATGTAGAAGCCTTAAATGTAACCACCGTGAAATTTGGCTCTGGCAATCAGGAGCAACGCCACTAACTCACGGCATTGCTAATCATATAGCGATCAATAATCGTTAAAAATCCATCCTTATCGACACGGCCTTTATCACCGGTGACATACCAACGCTGGCCATCAATATGACGAATCACGGCATCGGTTTTCTCCGGTAAATTTAAATAGCCCTGCATAATTTGTGAACCGCCGATAATAATCATACCTTCTTCGCCCGTGGCCAATTCCAGTTCGCTGTCCGGGTCAATAATTTTAAAACTGGTGCCGGGCAGGGGCATACCCACGGAACCTGTTTTGCCGCCGACCTGGATCTCCCAATAATCTGTATCAAGGGCATCGGGTAAATTAATGCTGACGATGGGGGTGGTTTCTGTGGCGCCATAACCTTCGTAAATCGTTTTATTAAATTTCAGCTGGAAACTTTCGCGTACCTGGTCATTCAGTTTTTCTGCGCCAGCTATCACAATACGCAAGCTGCTGAGCATCAAAGGATGAACTTTTCGGTTTTTGGTATACAGACGCAGGAAGGTAGAGGTGCTGCAAATAATCGTCGCTTTATAATGGGCCACTGCCTTGCCGATATTAGCTACATCGGTAGGGTCTGGATGACATACCACCGGCAGTCCTTCTATCAGTGGCATAAATTGCGTGACCGTTAAACCAAAGGCATGAAATAAAGGTAGTGAGGCCATCACTACATCGCTGTCCTGAGTGTTTAATACATCGGATGTCTGTTTTAAATTGGCCATAATATTACGATGGCTCAACATAACGCCTTTGGGCTCGCCTTCGCTGCCGCTGGAGAATAATATGGCTGCGGTTTGGTTAGCGTTAATATGCCGCGAATACAGCCAGCGTAAAACGGTAGCGGGCATGAGTCTTACCGTGAGCCATAAGCGTAACAACTCATGCTTGCTGATGCTGCTTTTCAGGTCTTCCAGATAAATGGTATTTGCGCTTTCCAGCAATTCATCAAAACGGATATCCCGCTTAGCTAGCTTTTCTAAAAATAATCGGGAAGTGTAGATGGTTTTAATATCTGCCTGGGCTACTGCCGATTGCAGGGTGCTTTCACTGGCGGAATAGTTGAGGTTGACAAGTGTTTTACCGGCTAACAGTCCCGCCATATTGGCCAGCATGCCACCGACGCTGGTGGGTAATAACAGGCCGATTGTTTGCTCGGGGCTATTCACCTTGATACGTTTCGAGAAGGCAATACTGGTACATAATGTCTGGGTGGCTGATAGCGGTTCGGACTGGGTATCGGCTATGGCCATCTCGCTGCCAACCCGTTTTACCGTATTGATCCAGGCGTGGGGTAATGACGGTAACTCGTTGACATGTTGCTGCCAGGCTTCCATGGATAAATCGAAGACGCGGCGTTTAAGGACATCAACGCCTGTGTTTTTTGGCAGTGGGCTACCAAAAGCAACAATCAACTCTCTAAAGCGCCCCTTACTGCGAATGGTTTTTAATTTTTGTGAGGAATGAGAAAACTGGCTGCCCCACAAGCCCCGCAAATAAAACGGGATAATCACAATATCATTGCTGACTTTTTTACAGGCCAGTTCATAACCTCGGCGAAACTCCCCCAAATGACCGGTACGGCTAATACCGCCTTCGGGAAATAGACAGACAACCTCACCCTTATCCAGCAGCGAGGCGACGGCTTTTAATGAGCTGTGGCCACCGGCAGTGGGGTCAATCGGAATACAGCCCCCCAGTTTAAAAAAGCCCTTGAGATACCAGCGCTCATAAATATCTTTTAGCATCACAAAGCGGATAGGGCGGGGGCTGGCTATTTGAATAATGGCCCAGTCTATCCAGCTGATATGGTTGCCCAGCAGTAAAACACCGCCCTGTGAGGGGATATTGCGTACGCCTTGCACATCAATTTTATAGCGGCGGTTCAACACTCCGTTAATTAAAAAACGCACCAGGCTTTGTGGTAGTTGGTAGATGGTATAGATACCACCCACCACTGCCACGATGGCAATCAGGGTCAGTAAGAACCGGCTATCCAAACCTGCAATAGCAAACAATACGGTAATCACCAAAAAACTTAACATGCTGATATTTTGAATCAGGTTATTACCGGCGATAACCGTGCCTAGTTCTTTTTCATTGGCGGTAAACTGGATCAAGGCATTAAGCGGCACAATAAATAAACCGCCCATCACGCCAATAAACAGAAAGTTGGCGAAATGGCCGGTGGTAGAGCTGATTTGTGGCAGCAATAGCAAGCCGATGCCAATACCAGCTGCGCCGATGGGGATTAGCCCGGTTTCTATATGTCCTTTGGACCATTTGCCTGCGAGTGTTGACCCAATAGCAATACCTAACCCTGAGCAAGCCATAATGCCCTGTATAATAATAGTGTTAGTAATGGCTAGTGTTTCTTTGGCAAAGGCGGGGAAGGCCGCCAGCATTACTTGACCCACTGACCAGAAGATAGCAATACCGATAACAGACAATCGGATAACCCGGTTGCGGGTGACAGGCTTGATATTGTCGATCATGGCACTGGGGTTGAAAAAATCCCTGGCCTGTAACCCTTTGGCATTTCGACTTTGCTCCAGTAAGGGCAGGCGGTAAGCCATCACCAGTTCGACAATACTGTTTGCCACTAACAACCAGCCGATAGCAGCCACCGCCATGAGTCCATTGCCAGTATCACTGCCTGCAGGAAACAGCGTTTCAAAAATAACTGAAAATACAAAAGTGCCAAATAATATGGCGCAGATGGTGGCTGCCTGCACCAAGCCATTACCCTCAGCCAGGTGCTGTTTGCCAAACAGGGTTTTGATATAGCCATATTTTGCCGGCGAATAAATAGCGGACTGAATAGCTAATAAAAAGGTCAGTGCAAAGGCGGGCCAAAACCAACCCATGTAATAACACCAGGTAATGCCCAGCGTAATAACGACGGCTGCCCAGGCAGACAGGCGCATAACTACTTCTTTAGCATAGCGGTCAGAGATAATGCCCGCGGGGTTAAACAGCAGAATAAAGGGCAGCAGGATTAAGCTGTTGATAATCGCGGCATAGATAATTTGGGTATTGCCGTCATAGACTTTAAAAATGGTGTTCTGGATGGTGATTTTATGCCCAAGGTCTACAAAGGCATTAAGAAATACAACGGTCAGGTAGGCTGTTGCTCCGGGGATTGAAAGCAGCTTTTTCATAGTTGCCCTTATTGTTAGTTGCTCTTGATAGTGGACGCTAAATCAATAGTTTAGAGGAGAAACGGCCTGATTGCTTGATGTATTGCTGTTGTATAGGAGGGGGTTTATGAAGTGCGATAAGACTTTCCTGCTATACCCCGCCACTCGTCATTCCCGCGCAGGCGGGGATCCAGACTGTATGCTTAATGCTGTTATTTCCGCTAAAGCGGAAATAACAGCGCTGGATTCCCGCCTGCGCGGGAATGACGGGAATGACGGTTATGACGTTTAGTGGGAGGTTACGAGCTGGTCATATCCTCAATCTGCGTTGCTAGCAGATGACCCCATTGGCGGAACGCCTGAAAGGCATCGCTCCAATATCTTACACTGCTGACGCGGGTCATAGTGTTAACCCCGGAGCCTGTTAACCCCGTTGTTTTTTTACCGCTGCTTTGAAGTAATAACTCACCGCTTTCACCATCGATTAAGTCCAGCTTGATGACCATACGGCTGCTTTCATGAGTCGCGGCTTTATGGGGTAGGATTTCATCGTTTTTAATGGCGGCGTAAAGATACAGATCCGTGACGGTAGCTTTTAGGATAATCACATCTGCCCCGGCTTCTTCGCTTAGCTTCCAGCCAAACCTCTCGCCCCAGGCTGCGCTTAAGCCTTTGCTGAATTGTTGATTAAATAAGGCCAGCTCCCGCTCATCAAATTCAAATACGGATTTTTTGCGGTTCAGGGAATCGTAGCGGCGGCTATCATCATAGCTAACCGTTACCGGTTCAATCTTAAGCTGGCGATATTGGCTAAAGTCGGTACCGCTGCGGATGGCGAGTTGGTCAAAGGTGCTGTGGTTTAGAGTTGTTAGACCCTGCTTATTGACGGGGCCTCGTTCGGCGATTTGGCTGCAGGCTGCTATTAGAGTGACCAAGGTGATAGCAATTGTGGTGTGAAAGAGTGTTTTCATGGGGTATCTCCTTGTGCACATGAGTCAACTTATTGAGACGGGTAGTTAGTGCTAAGGTTCCCAACTTCTTGTGTAACAAAGGGCTAACGAAAAAGAGCCTAGGAAATAGAGGCGTCTTTTAACAGGGCCAAATCGCTGCTGAATTGTTGGGCTAGTTGATCCAGGCTGGTGGCATGGCCAAATAAATAACCCTGTACGATATCGCACCCCAGGGATTTTAAATAGCTGTGCTGGTCTTGATTCTCCACACCCTCGGCAATGATGGACATTTTTAAGCCCTTGGCCATAGACACAATCGCATTCACGATACAGGCATCATCCTCTGAGTTTTTGATTTCGCTGATAAAACTGCGATCAATTTTCAGGGTGTTTACCGGGAAGTTTTGCAGATAACTCAAGGATGAATAGCCTGTGCCAAAGTCATCTATGGCTAAGTTAATGCCTTCGTTGGCAAGGCGTATCAGTTTTTCTTTGACGTCTTTGGAGTCGTTCATCAAAATATTTTCAGTGATTTCCAGCTCTAATAAAGACGGTGGATATTGCTCTTCTTTCAGTGTTGTTAGTATGTCATCAACAAAGGTATCTTTTTCAATCATCACCGGTGACAGGTTGACTGCCAGCCTTAGCTCCGGCATGCCGTTTTTATGATAATGGCTGATTTCGCGGCAGGCTTTGCGCAGGGTGTGTTTATCAATTTCTATAATCAGGCGGCAATCTTCCGCAATATGAATAAACTCAATCGGTGACAGGCGGCCAAGGCTTGGGTGGTTCCAGCGGATGAGTGCTTCCACGCCATAAATTTTTTGCGTGGCGGTATCCACTTGTGGTTGATAGCAAATTTCAAATTCATCCTCATCAATAGCCCGACGCATATCCTGCTCTAGCATTAGGCGCTCAGTGGAGGCGTTGTGCATTTCTTTATTAAATAACTGGTAGCCATCCTTGCCTGTCTTTTTCACTCGGTACATGGCGATATCAGCGTTTTTAATCAGTGCATCCATATCATCACCGGATTCCGGGTATATCGCTATACCGACACTTGCGCCAATAAAAACTTCCCGTGCCCCCAGCTGAAAGGGCTTTTTAATATCAACAAGAATTTTTTCAGCGATATGCACAGCGGCATCCGCGTTTTTAACCTCTGGTAATAACAGGGTAAATTCATCACCACCAAAGCGGGACAGAGTGTCTCCTTTGCGGATACAGGCTTGCAATCTTTGTGCGACCGATTGTAATAAGCGGTCGCCCATGGTGTGACCCAGCGAGTCATTAATAATTTTAAAGCGATCGAGATCAATAAACATCACCGCCAATTCGGTGTTATTCCGCTGTGCCTGAGTAATGGCTACGCTAAGACGGTCTTTAAATAAGGCGCGGTTGGGCAGCCGAGTTAATAAGTCATGATAGGCCTGGAAGTTAATAAAAGCTTCGGCCTCCATTCTATCAGTGATATCCCTTGCGGTGCCGTAAATACGGTAGCGCTGGTTGGTATTGAGTTTGCCGTTATCATCTTCTTCGATAGGGTAGAGGGATAGCTCAAAATGCCGGATGGAACGGCTGTTAGTATTTGCCTTTAGTACCGTTTCAATCGTTTGAATACCGGAGGTGTTGACGGAGTTTTCAAAAAAATAATTAATTTTTTCGAGTTCGTCCTCCTCGATAATTGAGGTGATATGTTGGCCCGTTAAACTGCCCTTGGGGTAGCCTAGCAAGGCTTCAATTTTGTAGTTAAGAAAGCTGAAGTGCCCTTTGTTATCCAGAATGAAAATAATATCCGGAGAGTTGTTAACGATAAAGCGATGTAGTCGCTCTGACTGGTTAAGGCGCGACTGCATCAGGTGATTGGATTTTTCTAATAACTTTTTGCGTATCGCATTATTAACTGTAGCGGTTAGCTCTTCAGGTACATAGGGTTTTTTGAGGTAATCATAGGCACCATGGCGCAGGGCTTTACTGACATCGTCCATGGATGTTTCACCACTTACTACGATGGTCATGGTGTTGATATTATTTTGTGACATAAAGTTCATCACATCATGTCCGGTGACATCGGGCATTTTCAGGTCGAGCAAAATCAGGTCGAACTGTTCGCTGGAGAGGCGGTTAATGGCATTTTGGCCGCCCAGTGCAGTTTCTACTTGATAATCATAGAGTCTTAACAGGCTGCTTAAACTGTCAAGCATACGAGGGTCGTCATCGGCTAACAGGATGCGGGCTTCGCCGCTATTGTTATTATTGACTTCGGCAGTACTCATAATTATGTCTTCGGCCCGACTTAGTTGGGCAGTAAAATTTGAAACTGTGTACCGCTGTCAGGGTTGCTGCGGCAAACAATAGAACCGTCCATGTCGTCGATTAATTTTTTCACAATACTTAATCCCAGACCGGAATGCCCCTGGCCTTTGGTGGAATCTACAGGGCTAAATAAATTTTTCTTCACTTCAGGCGCAATACCCGGGCCATTGTCTTCAATATTGATGGCGGCAAAGTCGCGGCCACTAAAACTGACAGAAGCTTCGCTGCTAAGAGTAATTTTTCCGCCGGGCTGCAATGCTTCTACGGCATTTTTTAGCAGGTTGGTCAGTATTTGTTTTAAGTGTTCCGGGTTGCCAGTAGTGTCACCCAGGGAGCTATCAAGGTGTTTTTCAAGGCTAATATTTTTAGTGACGCAAATAGAGTCTTCAAAAATATGGGCGGTGGTTTCAATGATCTGATTGATATTGACGCTGGTATCGCTCTCGGCGATTTCCCCTGGGTCTTTGAGTCGCAGTAAAATATTACCTACGCGGTCCATTTCTTCCTTAATCAGTTCCAGCCCTTCATTGGCATCATGCTCATCTCCCAGCTTGATTTTCAGCATCTCTAAATAGTTGCGAATGATACTCAGCGGATTACTGGCTTCATGCACTGCTTCGCGGATATGCTGCTGGTATTGCGAGCTGGTGGGGCCTTCTTGCTCAATGAGTTCAAAGCGGTGTTGATTGTCGGCAATAGCCCCGGCAATTTCCTGGCAAATTTGCCGGGCCAGGTTTGAGCGCTGTTCGAGTTCGCTGAGCTTTTGTTGGGTACAGGCAAATACCAGTACACCAACGGCCTTGTTATCTTCGGGGGTGCTTTGAGTCAGAGGCCAGCACACCAGAATATCGGATTGGCAATAGCGCAGCATTTGGCGGTCGATAACAGTCAGGGTACTTGTCTGTGTTGATGATTGTTGGCTGTTATTCAAAAAGGCATCGCTTATTAGGCTGCGACCGGCTTCCAGCGGGATTTCAAAATTTAATGCCTGGTTGGGGGCCTGTGGTTGCTGGCCAGAGGTCTGGGAGCAGAGCTTTTGGCTTTCGTCATCTAGCAGGAATAATACGCTGCCAGAAATCCCCAGGGTCAGGAATAAGGATCGCTGGGCGGCTTCTTGTAAGCCATCCTGGCTGCGTGCTTGCCATAGCGCGGCGTTAAGCTGGGCAAGCTCACCGAGCTCTCCCAGACGTTCGCCCAGTTGTTGGTGCGCCTGCTGGTAGCGCTGCCCAGTGACCTCAGTATCGGCAATATCAATGCCAAGGCTATTGGCAATGGCATCAACATCGCTGTTAACGCGGTTAAATAATTCCCGTGTGAGTGACTCGTTCAGTCCAAACAGATTATCGGCTGTGGCCAGGGCCTGATCGTCAATCTCGTCTGCTGTGCTGAGTTGGCTGGCCAGGTTAACGATCTTAACCAGATGATGGGCATCCAGAATTAGCTGGTCAGCTTCGTGGTGATAGCGCACCGCGTCAGCCATAAATCCGGATATACCCCAGTTATCAATCAGGTCCGCACCAATCTCGCAGTGAGTGGCATCAAATTGCTGCTGCTCAGCCGCTAGCAGTTGCTGGTCATTGTTTACGGTGGCGAGCATGGCGAGATATTGCTGCTCGTTACTGGTCAGTGTCACCAGTTGCCCGACATCGGCTAGCAAACCACAAAGGTAGGCTTCATCAGGGGCTGCATAGCTAGTTAGCGTGGCTAATACCTGGGCAAAGTTGGCGGTGATTAGGGAGCGGCGCCAGAAGCGTTTGAGGAATTGCTGGTGCTGCTGGTTGAAGTGACCAAAAAATTGTTTGATGCATGCGGTGATAACAATGGTTTTAACCACATCGGTGCCGAGAAAGAGTAGAGCGCGTTCAATGCTTTCGCAATTTTTGGCTCCGTAATAGCTGGAGTTGGCAACGGCAACCAGGTTGGTTGCGATACCCGCATCGTGGCGAATAATATCGGCAATGCGTTGGTAGTCAGCGTTGTCTTTTTGTACCGCATCGAGAATTTGTACCAAGACTTGAGGCAAGCTTGGAAGTTGGTCTATTGCTGTTTTTGTTACCACTTAAATGCCTTCGGCTTAAATCGCTTTGTTATTGTTGGTGAAGCACTAACAATAAGGGTGTATTTGGGTTGTTTATATGAAACCCGGAATAACAATTCTAATGCCATGATTATAGCCAAGGGCTAGCATACTAGCCACCGTTTGATTAAAAATTGCTCAGTACCTATTATACGATTAAATAACTGAAAAGAAGATGGTAAAAAGCCCCGCTGTTGAAGTGATTATTTGGTAGTATGCGACGTTTAGCTGAGAGATTGGGAGTTGGGAGTTAGTGCAAAAAGCACAGTCCACCAAGGATAGTAAAGCAGATCTACCCCGGGTTATTGCAATAAGCAGTGGCAAAGGCGGGGTGGGCAAGTCCAGTATTGCTGTCAATCTGGGCATTTCCCTGGCGAAGACCGGGGCCAAGGTCTGTCTGCTGGATGCCGATACCGGTTTGGCCAATGCCAATATTCTACTGGGCATCGCCCCTGAATATAGTATTGAGCATGTTTTATACGGGGCCAGAGATATTGATGAAATCATGCTCGACGGCCCCCATGGACTTAAAATTATTCCCGGTGCTAACGGTATTAGTGAGTGTGTTAGCCTGCACCCCCGTCAGCAGTTACGCCTGACCCGTGAGCTGGCCCGCATTGAAGGCGAGTTTGATTATTTATTGATTGATACGGCGGCAGGTATAGCGGATACCACACTGGATTTTGTCAGTGCCGCGCACCATACCCTGATCGTTATCACCCCTGAGCCAACTTCCTTAACTGACGCTTTTTCCCTGATTAAACTGCTTAAGCGCCGTCGGCCATCGGCCCATTACCAGGTGGTGGTAAATATGTGCAGCAGCGCCAGCCAGGCCAAGGAGGTATTTCATCGGTTTGGGGCGGCGGTTGAGAAGTATATTGGTGTCAACTGCCACTATCTGGGTCTGGTACTGCGTGACGAGAGTATGCGGGCGGCTGTAGTGTTGCAGAACCCGGTAGCGATGTTTCCGGATGATGATCCCTCCAGTCGCAGCTTTATGAAACTGTCAGACAGTTTGATTGCAGTGACAAAAACCGTGCCGGCCAATGGCTCATTTAGTGCTTTCTGGCATCGCCAGTATCGAGTGCAGCGCAATGATGACGAGAAGGGAAAAGCAAAAGCCACCGGCTCCAGCCTGGCTGATCCTGTGTCGGCAGAAGCTGGGGCAGAAGCTGGGGCAGAGGCTGGGGAAGAGGCTGGGCAAAAGGTCAGGGATAACAAAACCCGGGACAGCGATTATTTATCCGAATTACGGTCACGGCTATTGCTACTGATCGAGCAGGGGCATGCCGATGAGGTATCGGTTGCCAGCTTGTTGCAGGAAGGCCTGGAGGCCTTTATCAAAAGGCACGATAAGTCCCCGATTGATCTACGCAATATTGTTGAATTATTGGTGTCATCACCAGACCGCGATGATCAGTTGGTCCGGGATGTTGCCGAGCGGGTTAAGCCCTGGGCTGGTTTGAGTAATACCCCGCCAATGGATGATTTGTCGGTTAAGGATTTGCCTGAGTTTGATGATAAGCCCGATAGCTCAGCCCTGGTAGAATCCGCCAAGCCTACCTTTGAAATTATTAGTGAAGTTAAGAGCGTGCTCCCTGTGGTCAGTGACCTATTACAGATGGATGGCAACAATGCCCCTGCTTCAGGGCTTGTCCGAAATCATCGCTATGATAGCCAGCGGTTTGGTTCCCAGGATAGCCTGTTGTCGGTACTACAAAATAATAGCGGTGAACCCATTGCAGACCTGCTTGAGTCATTTAAACTGTAGTTGGTGTCGGTGTAGTGGTGTCGGTGTAGTCAGCGTTTATTGAATCATTGAGGGATAGTACGTGCGCCGTAATTTCGGGAGGTTGGAACGCAAGTCAGGTCAACTGACTCATCGACGTTTGGAAAACCTCAGCAGCACAGTCAACGAGCTGTTTCAAAAAGCGGTTCAAAATGAGCAGATCTTCAGGCGCTACCAACAGTTTGAATTGAAGTTGCTGGACCATAGCGGTTTTGATGAATTACTGGATTTGCTACTGCGCAATGCGGTTGATCACTTCCAGCTTGATAATGTCGAACTCTGGCTCTATGACCCGCAAGATACCCTGATGGAATTATTACCGGATAACTACCAGTCGCTACCTGAATTACACCTTTACTCCACTGCCAGTCGTTTAGAACAGCTGTATGGTAAGCAGCCTGCTGTGCGTCTGGTGACTACTGGTGATGGCAAGCCGCTACCGGTATTTGAGGATGAGCATCTGCGCTCTGCGGCACTCATTCCGTTGGTGCGTCATGGTGTGCTAGTAGGAAGCTTGCATTTTGGTTCTCGCGGCCACCAACGCTTTACCCTGGATAAGTCCACTGACTTTATTGATCATCTTGCCTCTATTGTTTCAGTCTGTTTTGAGAACGCTGTTAACCTCGAACGACTGCATCGCCTCAGCATGTACGATACGTTGACCAAGGTAAAAAACCGTCGGGCATTTCACCAGGCGCTGGACAAAGAGGTATCCAGGGCGGGTCGTAATGGTGACCCCTTAAGCTTGCTGTTTGTTGACCTGGATTATTTCAAGCAAATCAATGATACCTATGGCCACCCTATGGGTGACAAGGTACTGAAAGAAGTAGCGCAGTATATCAATGAAATGTTGCGCAAAACCGACCATGTCTGTCGCTATGGTGGTGAAGAGTTTGCCCTGATTTTGCCCAGTTGTGGTCAGCAACGGGGGATGGAAATTGCCGAAAGAATTCGCCAGCAGATTAGCGAATTGATGATTGAAAATGATGAAGCCGACGAAGAGAGTTGCAGGGAAGTCAGTGTGACTTTATCGATGGGCGTTTGCTGCTGGTTACCTATGGATGATTATGAAGACGGCTCAGAGGAAGATATTGCAAAAGAATTAATCGCCTGCTCAGACCAGGGCGTTTATTTATCCAAGGCTGCAGGGCGTAACTGCATTCGCTATGTTGATTTGGCTGAACCTGAGTGAAAGAGGTTTAGTCCTTTAAAAGCTCGTTAGATAGCACATCATCATAAAGAGAATTACCTTTCATCACTTTTTCCTCATTCGCCCAGCCAATAAAATCCTTATTGCGGCAGCTCTCAGAACAGAAAGGGCGGTTTTCATTATTGCTGTTCCATACAACAGGCGTTTTACAATGTGGGCAAGGGATAGATTTGAGTGTTTTACTGGTCATGTTTTTTTGTCTCAGCCAATGTTAAGTAATGTTGGTGCAGAGTATTGGCCTGTTGTTGTAAATGGTTCAGGCCTTGATTATTTTCAATAATATCATCGGCTTTTTCCAGCCGTTGCTGGCGTGACATCTGGCTGGCAATAATTCGTTTGACCTGTTCCGGGTCGTTATTATCCCGTTGTGTCGTACGCGCTATTTGTACTTCTTCAGGAGCATCCACAACCAGTATTCTATCGCAGATAGCGCTTTGCCCAATTTCAAGTAATAGCGGGGAAACAAAAATCGCATAGGGGCTTTGAGTTTTGGCGAGCTGATAGGAAATTTCTTCGGCGATTAGCGGATGGAGCAGGGATTCCAGCCATTGCTTATCATCGGGGTTAGAGAAGATCTTTTGCCGAAGTGCCGCTCGGTCCAGAGATTGATCGGCAAGTAATATGTCATCCCCAAAGTGCTCAGCGATTTTTACCAGCGCCGGCTGCCCCGGCTCAACAACGGTACGAGAGGCAATATCAGCATCGACAATATCAATGCCCAGTGATTGCAGGTGGTCTGATACTGCGGTTTTACCGCTACCAATACCACCGGTAAGGCCAACAATAAACATAAACTTTCCAATAGCGAAAAGCTTATTTTATCGTGAATTGGCCTGGAGGTTTAGTGTTTATTTAATACCGGAAAAACTGAGGTAAGCGGCAATGATTTGATCGCCCCAAAGAAAGGCGATCCAGCCGGCAACTGCCAGGTAAGGGCCAAAGGGAAGTGCAGTATTTCGCCCTTTTTTATTGAGCAGCAAAATAATACTGCCGATAACTGCGCCCATCAGGGACGACAGTAAAATAATGACCAGCAGATATTGCCAGCCCATCCAGGCGCCCAGGGCTGCCAGCAACTTAAAGTCACCATAGCCCATACCTTCTTTACCGGTGATTATCTTAAATGACCAGTAAACCGACCAGAGGCTGAGGTAGCCGCCAATAGCACCCCATACCGCATCGTATAGTGGAACAAATAGGCCAAAGCTATTAACAAGCAGGCCAGCCCAAAGCAGGGGTAGGGTTATTTGGTCGGGAAGTAACTGGGTGTTGGCATCAATCATTGTCAGGCAGATTAGGCACCAGGTAAAAAACAGGGCCATTAATAGTTGCGGTGATGCGCCTAGCTGCCAGGCTAGCACCCCTGACAAAATACCGGTGGCGATTTCAATAATGGGGTAGCGGATGGATATGGCGGTTTTACAGTTGGCGCATTGGCCTTTTAGTAATAAATAACTAATAACGGGTATATTTTGCCAGGGCTTTATTGGGGCATTACAACTAGGGCAATGAGAGTTGGGATAGGATAAAGAAAAGGTTTTTTGAGTATCCGGTTTGTTGTCATCAATATCCAGAATCAAGCGGCACTCGCTCTTCCATGCCTGTTCCATCATTAGTGGCAGGCGATAGATCACCACATTAAGAAAACTGCCGACTAACAGGCCGACAATAATACTCAAGGCAATGGTTACTGCAGGCCAGGCCTGTAAGAGTTCGATTATGGTCATAAGTGAGTTGTCTTAAACTGCTGCACCCATCATAAAGATCGGTAGATACATGGCAATCATCAGGCCGCCTACCACTATACCAAGAAAGCTCATAATGACGGGTTCAAGCAGGGCGGTTAGATTGTCGACTGAGTTATCCACGGCTTCTTCGTAATGGATAGCGACTTTTTCTAACATATCATCCAGTGCGCCGGATTGTTCACCAATGGATACCATCTGTAGCAGCATATTGGGGAATAAATCGGTAGCCTTGATTGAGGAGTAGAGTTGCTGCCCCGTCATTACATCTTCGCGTATTTTTTTGATCGCATCCCGGTAAATAATATTGCCAGCGGTACCAGCAACTGCCTCCAGTGCATCAACTAGCGGGACACCCGCTGAAAAAGTGGTGGCCAGGGTGCGGGAAAAACGAGCGATAATGGAATGGAAAACAATATCACCCACTACAGGCGCCTTTAATAGGGCCTTGTCAGTAGCCAGTGCCACAGCAGGGGAGCGTTTGACCGCCTCTTTAAAAAGAAAAATAGCGGCAATTGCCGCTACGACGATAATAAGCCACCACTCCTGTACCCATTCAGACAAGGCAACGACCATTTGAGTAAACGCTGGCAATTCAGAACCAAAACCTTCAAACGATACTGCAAATTGAGGAATAACTTTAACCAACAAAATACCGGTTACGATGGTGGCAACCGCTAAAACAGCGATGGGGTAAGTCATGGCCTTTTTAATTTTGGCTTTTAAGGCTTCTGATTTTTCTTTATAGGTAGCTACTCGGTCCAGCATGATTTCCAGCGTACCGGACTGCTCGCCCGAGGCAATCAGGTTACAGTAAAGTTCATCAAATTGATTAGGGTGCTTGCTGATGGATGCCGCAAAACCAGAACCTGAGGCAACATCATTTTTAATGGTGGTAACCAATTCGGCCATGCTTGGGTTATCCAGGCCTTCGGCGACAATATCAAAGCTCTGTACCAGAGGTACACCGGCCTTCATCATAGTGGCCAGTTGGCGGGTAAAGATAGAGATGTCCGCTGGTTTGATTGGCTTCTTGGTAGAGAAAAGCGGCTTTGGCTTCTTTTTGATAGTCTTTGGTGTAATCCCCTGCTTGCGCAGCTGGACTTTGACCACAGCCTGGTTGAGAGCACTACTTTCGCCTTTGGTAGTTCGTCCTTGTTTATCGACACCTTGCCAGATATAGATGCTGGTTTTTGCTGATGCTGTTGCCATAACTTAATCCTTCGTTACCCGGTTAACCTCTTCGAGGCTGATTAATCCTTGGGCTGCTTTCATTAATGCTGATCTACGCAGGTCATTAAAGCCTTCTTCGCGGGCTTTATCGCCAATTTCTATAGAGTTACCACCTTCCATAATAATACGAGAGATTTCATCGGTGATGCGAACCACTTCATAAATTCCCACTCGCCCTTTACTGCCGTTGCTGCATTTGTCGCAACCAACCGGTTGCATTATGGTGGCTTCCTCCAGGTCTTGTTCGGTAAAGCCTTCGGCTAATAAAGTTTCTTTCGGTATATCGATAGGTTCTTTACAGTCATTACACAGGCGGCGCGCAAGCCGCTGGGCAATGATTAAACTAACAGAGGTCGCTACGTTAAAGGCGGGCACCCCCATATTCATAAGTCGGGTAATGGTTTCAGCGGCACTGTTAGTGTGTAGTGTCGACATCACCATGTGGCCAGTTTGGGCCGCTTTAATCGATATTTCAGCGGTTTCAAGGTCACGAATCTCACCCACCATAATCACATCCGGATCCTGGCGAAGGAAAGAGCGAAGCGCTTCCGCAAAAGTCAGGCCGACTTTAGGGTTTACATGGCACTGGTTAATACCTTCCAGATTGATTTCAACCGGGTCTTCGGCGGTTGAAATATTTACTTCAGGCTCATTCAGGATATTCAGGCCGGTATATAGGGAAACGGTTTTACCACTACCGGTTGGCCCTGTTACCAGTATCATGCCCTGGGGTTGTTTCAGGGCATGCATATACATTTCTTTCTGGATGGGTTCATAGCCGAGGGCATCAATACCCATTTGCGCACTGCTGGGGTCGAGAATACGCAGTACAATTTTTTCACCAAATAAGGTGGGCAGGGTGTTCACACGAAAATCGATAGCCCGCTTTTTGGATAGCTTCATCTTGATACGGCCATCCTGGGGTAAACGTCGTTCCGAGATATCCATTTGTGACATTACTTTTAACCGTGCAGCTAACCTGCCGGCCAGAGTCATTGGTGGGCGGGTTACTTCAGTTAAAATACCATCAGTACGAAATCTTACACGGTAGCTTTTCTCATAAGGCTCAAAATGTATATCGGATGCCCCTGATTTAATGGCATCAACCAGGACTTTATTAACAAACCGTACAATCGGTGTTTCATCAATGTCGCCGCCCTGATCGGTATCACCGCTATCGCGGTCTTCGTCAACGGCTTCGATATCAAGGTCATCCAGCCCGTCTTCTAAATCATCAAAGCCACTCAATGGTTCATCATTGGCTTCGATATATTGACTTATGGCCTCGTTGAGTAGCTTCTCATCAACCAGTACGGCGTCAGTATTGATGCCCGTATGAAATTTAATCTCATCAAGCGCCCTGAGATTGGTGGGATCTGAAACAGCAATAAAAAGTTTATTGCCACGGCGATATAGCGGTAATGTGTGATGTTGCTGAATTAGTTTGATATCAACTAATTCTTTTGGGGCCATCTCCATATTAAAGGAGGCGAGATCAAATAGTGGTGCGCCAAATTCGTCGGAGGCGGCTTCGGCAATGGCATTGCTATCACTTAAGTTGTTTTCAACCAAGTAGCTAACAAAAGACTGTTTGTTATTTCTAGCTTCCTGAAAAGCGTTCCGGGCAATTTCTTCTGCAATCAGCTGGTCTTTAACTAATCGCCTGGCGAGACCACTAAGGGCAATAGGAGGGGCTGAATTCATAGTGTGTTTGGTGGCCAGTTGAAGTAATTAGAATGCCAGGTAAATACCTGAACTCATCAGGTTAAAAGTATAGTCATTAAGTGAGCTAACAGTAGTCTGTTACATCAATTAAGCGCAATATACACCAACGACATCACAGTATGTGTGATCTATGAACAGCTCTATAGGGTTGGTTAAGGCTTAAGTTATTCATTAACTGACAAAATTGTCACTTTTTGTCCTGCCTGGTAATGTTTGATGTGCGTCACAGCTTGATACTAAGGCTACTATAAATGAATAAAATTTCCAGTGTTGCCTTGTAATCCCTTCATTTTCAACTAATTTTTAAAACTGTTCCCGCTGATAAATACAAGTTGGCACACAGTTTGTATTGCTCTTGGTACATGACCAGATATTTATCTTACTGGTCAATCAAATGAATCAATTGATACCAGTAATTATTTGATCAACTCTTGGAGAGATATTATGAAAACAGCACAACAAGGATTTACCCTAATCGAACTGATGATCGTTATAGCGATTATTGGTATTTTGGCAGCGACTGCATTGCCGGCTTATCAGGATTATACTATCAGAGCGAAGATGGCTGAGGTTATTGGTGTTGCTGCATCGGCTAAAACTTCTGTATCTGAATTCTATGTAACAATTGGTGAGATGGCGGCCGATGCTGGTGAGGCTGGTGTAAACACTAATGCTGATCAAAGTACTTACCTGTCTGGTATTGCATATGGTAGTACTACTAATGAGGCAACTTTAACTTACACTCTGACCAATTTGGGTGACCCTGACACTAAAACTGTTGTCTTCACAGGTACTGGTAGTGCTAATGGCATACAGTGGACTTGTACTGATGGTGATGTTGCGGCCAAGTACTTGCCGGCTAACTGTCGCTAATAGATAGTAGGTGTTCAGAGAGAAAAGTTTATGAGTTGTTCAAGAAAGATTTGAACAATTTTGAAAATAG
>NZ_JAQWFR010000025.1 GCF_029238675.1 Oceanicoccus sp.
GCTCAGGAATTAAGTTTCATAATCGCTTCAAATAAATATATTTGCTGCGTGTAAGTCACTTGTTTTCCTGATAATTAATTATTGCCATTATCAGCCTACAAGCGCCCACACGAATTACTTGATCCAATCTGTTAAAGAGCTTTCGATCTCGCCAGGAGATTCGAAGATGTCGGACACGACCTAAGGCCTTGCCAGACTCCCTACTTATGCAGGGGACGCGCATTATACATAGCGCCTCATAATTGGCAACTGCTGAAATGAAAAAAATCTAAGAAATTTAACGATTTAGCACTTTTTGTTGCGGTTCTTTGTCTCGGTCATTTTGTAGCTCAGCCTCGACAAGAGAGCGCGCATTATACGGGCGAAAACAAGGGTGTCAACGGGTATCTGTAAATTATTGTCAAAAGGTTTAAAAAGACCATTTTACGGTTAAATAACAGGCTAAAACGAAGCTTCAGGGTAGGTGTTTGTACTTAATTTAAGCAGCGTTAAACACTTAAGATATGGAGGTCGGCCGTCATTCCCGCGAAGGCGGGAATCTACAACGCTGGGTTCCCGCCTTCGCGGGAATGACGGAGGGCGGGTACGATTCTAAAGGCCAGTAATACAAACAAGATGACACTGTATAGAAGCGCTTCGCCAAAGTCGGAGCGAACCAGCCAGATAAAGTGGGCACAGGCCAATATAGCAATCAGGTAAGTGAGCTGGTGTAGGGTCTTCCAGCGGCGTTTGAGCTTTCTCTGGGCCCAGTTATTGGAGGTAATACCCAGCGGCACCATTAATACCCAAGCGATAATACCCAAGGCCATATAAGGTCGCTCGGCAAATTCCTCTACAAAGATGGGCCAACTCCAACCTAACAAATAGGTGAGCACAGCGGACAAGTGTAGGGATGCATAGAACCAAGTGAAGAGGCCAATCATTCTTCTATAGCGTAAAACCGCTGGACTCTTAGTCAGGGTGCGTATTGGGCTTATCGCCAAAGTTAGTAGCAAGAACCGAATAGCCCACTCCCCCGTTTCCAATACCAGCTCTTTACCAGCGTCGGGGCCTAGCTGACCTGACACCGCAAAATAGACCAACACCAACATAGGGATTAGACAAACAAGGAAGGCTAAGGTTTTTTTTAGAGTCATTGAATAGGTCAGCTTAATAAAACTTACGCAAATCCATACCGGTATAGAGCGAAGCGACTTGCTCACCATATCCATTAAACGGTTCCGTTAGAATACGGTTAGGCGAGAAAATACCAGAAGGTAAGCGTCGTTCTGATTTTTGACTCCAACGTGGGTGATCAACATCAGGATTTACATTGGCATAAAAACCATACTCACTAGCCTGCAACAAATTCCAGGTGGTTGGGGGCTCTTTTTCTAAAAATTTAATTTTGACAATGGATTTAATACTCTTAAAACCATACTTCCATGGCACGACTAAACGAATTGGCGCGCCATTTTGATTGGGTAAAACCTTTCCGTATAAACCAACTGACATCAAGGTCAAAGGGTGCATAGCTTCATCCATTCGCAAACCTTCTACATAGGGCCAATCAATAGTACTGGTACGAGAACGCTGGCCTTTCATTTCCCTGGGGCGGTATAGGGTTTCAAAAGCTATATATTTTGCCTTTGAGGTAGGCTGCATTTGCTTGATTAAATCAGCCAGCGAAAAACCAATCCAGGGCACCACCATCGACCAGGCTTCGACACAACGTAAACGGTAAATACGCTCTTCGAGATCCACTTTACTTAAAATATCTTCTAGCTGATAAGTGCCGGGGTTTTCTACTTCACCCTCAATGACAATCGACCAGGGGTCTGTTGTTAATGTATGGGCATTACGTGCAGGGTCTGTTTTACCGGTACCAAACTCATAGAAGTTGTTATAGCTGGCAACATCATCGTAAGGCGTTAACTCTTCATCCGTATAAAAACCTTCAGGGCCTTTCTTTGCCTTGATGTAATTTAACGCTTTGAGACGGTCATCAGCTTGGGCAAAGCCAGCAGCCCCCACAGCCATAACACCACCAGCAGCAAGGGTACTACCCATAAACTGGCGACGATTTAGATAAACGGATTCGGAGGTTATTTCGGAGGAGGCGATATCTGGTGTTTTTTTAATAAGCACTACACAATTCCTATGGGAAACCGAATCATTCACTTGAGGATATGAGCATTTATACGGAAAAAGGTTCCTAAATGATCAATGTAGACGTTTTTGTTATTTTGCGCGTAGCATCGTCCAGACTTTAGTGGCGGGGCCAGACAAAGCATACAGAACGGCAACAGCCAGCAGAATTTTTGCGGGGTCCAGCATAACCAGGCCAAACAATACCACCACAAGAATCATCACCACAAAAGGTACACGACCACGGAGATCTAAACCTTTAAAGCTATGGTATGGCACATTCAGGATCATCAGAAATCCAGCAATACCTGTCATCAAACCGGCAACCACTGCCAACTCAAAAGGTATGCCATTACCCACATAACCAATGTCGTGACAAACCCATATAGTACCGGCAACTACAGCGGCGGCGGCTGGACTTGCCAAGCCGGAGAAGTAATTTTTATCGGCGGTATCAATTTGCGTATTAAAGCGGGCCAAACGCAGGGCCGCGCAGGCAACGTAAATAAAAGAACAGGTCCAACCAAATTTACCTAAATCTGACAAAGCCCAACTAAACATCACTAAAGCAGGCGCCACGCCAAAGGACACCATATCCGCCAAGCTATCGTACTCAGCACCAAATTTACTTTGAGTATTGGTTAAGCGAGCAACACGGCCATCTAAACCATCAAGAATCATCGCTACAAAAATCGCAATAGCGGCCGCTTCAAACTTACCGTTAATGCCTGCGATAACGGCGTAATAGCCTGAAAACAAAGCCGCCGTAGTAAATAAGTTAGGCAGTAAATAGATACCACGACGACGAATGGTTTTACCATCAACCGAGACTTCCTCTTCATGTTCATCAATCAGGATTAATGACTCCGGAGGCGTTTCTGGTTGCTCGGTTATATTCTCTGGCGCATCAGCAGAAACATCGCGCAAAGGGGGGGTAGGTTCTTTTGGCGTATCATTCATAGTAGAACTGCTTATATAGAGGAAACAAACGAATGCCGCCCATGATAAATTAAAACTCGCTGCGGTACGATGCTTTTGCGCATTCCCAGAAGGCTTTTACCAATGGGTTTTCCAAACGCTGGGCTGAAGCACCCAAGCCTACGGCAAAGGGAGCCAACGGGGGCTGAACATCCAGTACCTGCACTTTATCCTTTAACGGGCTATTTACCAAAACTAACTCAGGGACGACACCGACCCCCAAACCAAGCCCTACCATACTGACAATAGCCTCATGGCCACTGACCTGTGCGTAGATATCAGGCTTGATACTTTGGGAGCGGAACCATTGGTCCAAGCGGGTTCTGGCCAAGCCTCGCTCCGACACAATAAAAGGAATATCCTGCCAGTTAATGGAGGTTGATGCATCCTGATGGGCGGCTATGGTGCTTTCGACGGCACAATGAACAACAGGATAAATAAAGAGTAAGGGTGAGTGAGTTAAGGTCTGGAACTGGATTTTTGAGGGCAGTTTATCGGGTCTGGCAGCAATGGCCACATCGTCCTCGCCACTCATTAAATGCTCAATCGCATCGGCTTGATCCCCAGTGCGCAACTTAATATCAATATCGGGGTAGCGTGCTCTAAAGGGTTCAAGCAGGTCAGACAACACACTATAAGCCGCAGTCACCGAACAATAAACGCTGACCTCACCGCTAAGCTCTTCGGCATCACGGCGAATAACTTCCATAAAAGAGCGCCACTGCCCCAAGGTTTGGCGGGCATAGGACTGAAATTGACGACCGGTTTCAGTCAGCCGAACACTTCTATTATCCCGCTCCAGTAAACGCTGCCCTACTTCTTCCTCAATTTTCTTGAGGCTTCGACTAACCGCTGAAGCACTCATATGGAGGGCATCACCCGTTTGGCTGAAGTGTAAGCTCTCTGAGAGAGCCAGAAATAGCTCCAAATCTTTAGTATCCATTGGACAGCCTACCTACAAATCATTGTTGCGTATTTTGCACTACTGTATAGCAAATAGATCATTTTACGCAACGATATTTTTTCTATATAGTGCGCGCACTGAATTTTGAATGGTGGCCAGAGCTAAAGATCTGGCCCCGACTTTATATAGGAGTTACCCCATGGGCCAAAACTATTTCAACACCCTTCCACTGCGCCTGCAGCTGGAAGAACTCGCCAAATGCCGTTTTATGGACCGCGAAGAATTCGCTAACGGCTGTGACTATATCAAAGGCAAAAAGATCGTTATCGTCGGCTGTGGGGCACAGGGCCTAAACCAAGGCTTGAACTTACGTGACTCTGGCCTTGATGTATCTTACACACTGCGCGCTGTAGCCATTGAAGAAAAGCGTCAGTCATGGAAAAACGCGACTGAAAACGGTTTTAACGTTGGTACTTATGAAGAGCTGATCCCACAAGCTGATATCGTAATGAACCTAACACCAGATAAGCAGCACACTGATGTTGTTACCACCATCATGCCTTTGATGAAGCAAGGCGCCACCCTGGATTACGCACACGGCTTTAACCTGGTTGAAGAAGGCATGCAGGTCCGTGAAGATTTAACCGTTGTTATGTGCTGCCCTAAGTGCCCCGGTTCTGAAGTCCGCGCTGAGTATGTACGTGGTTTTGGTGTTCCAACACTGATCGCTGTTCACCGTGAAAACGATCCTAATGGCGACGGCCTTGATATCGCTAAAGCACTGGCTTCAGGCACAGGTGGTGATCGCGCTGGTGTTCTTGAGTCCTCTCCTATCGCTGAAGTTAAATCTGACTTAATGGGTGAGCAAACTATTCTTTGCGGTATGTTACAGACCGGTTCTATTCTTTGCTTCGACAAAATGGTCGAGCAAGGCATTGACGCTGGTTACGCTTCAAAATTAATTCAGTACGGTTGGGAAACGGTAACTGAAGGTTTGAAGATGGGCGGCATCACTAACATGATGGACCGTTTATCAAACCCTGCCAAAGTTAAAGCTTATGACTTGGCTGAAGAACTTAAAGATATTATGCGTCCTTTATACCAGAAGCATCAGGACGATATTATGTCCGGTCACTTCTCTCGCACTATGATGGACGATTGGGCTGCTGACGATAAGAACCTGCTGGGCTGGCGTGCCGCCACTGCTGAAACAGCGTTTGAAAAATCGTCTAATACTGATCAGGAAATTTCTGAGCAGGAATTTTATGACAACGGTATTTTGATGGTAGCCATGGTTAAAGCCGGTGTTGAGCTAGCGTTTGAAACGATGGTTGATGCGGGTATTAAAGAAGAGTCTGCTTACTACGAGTCTCTGCATGAAACTCCATTAATCGCTAACACCATCGCCCGTAAGAAGCTGTATGAAATGAATGTAGTTATTTCTGATACCGCTGAGTACGGTTGTTACTTGTTTGATCACGCTTGTAAGCCTTTGTTAGAAGACTTTATGAAGAAGATTAGCACTGACGTTATTGGTAAGGGTTTAGACCTTAAAGATAATGGTGTTGATAATCAGGAGTTGGTGGCTATTAATGCTGAGCTTCGTAACCACCCGGTTGAAGTGATTGGTACTAAGCTTCGTGGCTATATGACTGCAATGCAGAAAATCGTTTAAGTAAAGCGCTAACGTAAAAAGGCCGGTCATTGACCGGCCTTTTTTGTGGCTCGTCATTCCCGCGAAGGCGGGAACCCAGCACTGTAGATTCCCGCCTCCGCGGGAATGACAGTATAGGATTAAACATGAACCCAACGATTAGCCGTTATAAATGTACTCAAGTCATTAAACTTCACACCATTCTCTACCATCACCTTGTGTGCCGCCTTGGCTACCATTTGGCGAATATAAAACGGCTGCCCCACTACAAAGTGATGAATGGCATGAGTACTACCAAAGTTAAAGCAAAACAAATGCAATGGCGCAAAAAACCAGGGCTTAAGAATTTGCGTTTGCTGGATCAGGTTATTCACACCACCGTAATAGTGCATCGCTGAAGTCACAAAATTTAAAGAGGCTGAGCGAATAAAGTTAGGGACAATTAATACCACCACCAGAAAATCAAGAACATTCATGCTCTGCAAAAACCACGCAGGATAAGCTGTAGCTGCGCCCCAAAAAGCATCATAGGTGTGGAATACCAGGAACACATACCAGCCACCAAAATAGAGAATAGCCAGCGGGAATGCTGCATTAAGCACTTCCAGTGCCGAGAAGTTTTTGATGTCTTTTTTCAAAGCAGTACGGCGAGCCAACATACCAAGCAGGCCATCAAACATCACCAGATAACGCATTAAAAATCCATAGGCGATACCATTGCCTACCAGGCGTTCTTCCAAATCTTTTTCTGTGCCGGAAACCTTATGATGTAAAAAGTGCATACCACGGCGATACCAGGGGCTTACGGTATTGGGGCGCATTACCCAAACCACTAGCATCATTAGATTGTGCATAAACTTATTTTTACGGAAATACTGACGATGAATCAGGTCATGCTCTAATTCATGGGAAAGAGAGGCAAACACTGCCGCTGAGACAATACAAAGCCAGGCTGGAATCACATCAATATAATAGAGATAAGCACCGCCAATCATGCCCCCCAAAGATAGCAACATAATGGCAAAACCAATCCAGTCCTGATATTGCAAGATGCTGTACTTGGCACGCAAGCGTTGTTCCTCGGCTTTAATCGTAGTGACGATATCAGCAATACGCTGCTCTACCGAAACGGGTACTGAGGGATCAGAAAGCTTCATGTTATGACTGGCTCCGGGGTTATTAATACTGAATCGTATTCAGGGGCTATTTAAACGCGAAGCATTCTAACAAAAAGCCAGAACCTGAACACATTTATATTACGTAGAAACGGCAATATTAGCTCAAAATAAAACCCAGATAGGCAAAGATCGTTAAAGAGGGGTTATTGCTAAAGAACTAAGTAACCGCACTTAATAACTGGCGGCTATGGCTGCTTTTTGTTCAATGACTGCCCAATTCTTTGTTGCTATATCGAACTCGGAAAGCATCCAGGTGCCACCGACGCAAAGGACATTATCCAGAGCCAGGAAGTCAGCGGCGTTGACTTCACTAACACCTCCAGTTGGGCAGAACTTTATTTGCGGTAAAGGCCCGGCGATGGATTTAAGCATGGGAATACCACCAGCCGCCTGAGCGGGGAAGAATTTCATATAAGTAATACCATGAGCAAGCAGGCTCATGGCTTCGCTGGGAGTGGCAACGCCAGGTAATAGCGGTACCGACTGGGCCAAAGCAGCGTCCACTAAAGCCTGTGTACTGCCCGGACTAACCAAAAACTCGGCGCCGGCCGCTACAGATGCCGCCAGGTCTTCAGGGGTAATAACCGTTCCAGCCCCCACAATAGCTTCGGGAACTTGCTGCTTGATCTCGGCAATGGCTGCCAGGCCATGCTCAGTGCGCAGGGTCACCTCTAACACTTTTAAACCGCCATTCACCAGAGCCTGTGCCATGGGCACCGCATCTTCAAGGTGATCAATAACAATCACCGGTATCACTGGGCTGGTTTGCATAATGTGTTCAATGGTTTTCATAGGGGGTCAATCATTCCAAATAAGTTTAAGGCGCCCAGTACACTTTTACGGGTACGCTTTCTTGCTGTAACACGGCACTGATAGGGCTTAGCTTAGCGTTATTGTTTTTAAGGGCCTGTTGATAGGTGACCAGTTTTTCTTCACCGGTAATTAATAGATGCAATTGCCGGGACTTTAATAAGCCCGACAAGGTTAATGTCATTCTCTCCGTTAATGGACCGGTGACATCACTGGGGGCTGCTTGAATGGCCGCGCAAAGCTGGGGAGCCGAAGAATCTAACGCTTCATCCAAGCCATCGGCACCGGGAAATAAAGACGCGGTATGCGCATCAGGCCCCATACCCAACAAAGTAAAATCAAAGGGCTGCTGTAATTGCTGATAGCGCAACTCACAATCCGCCAGCCCCTGTTCCGCTGATGGATGATTGGACTTCATGGCAATAAATTTGGCCACTGCCGCCTGATTTTGCAGCAGGTTTTCAATAATAAAAGTTTCATTACTGCCGCTTTCACCAGGATTAACCCAACGCTCATCCACCAAGGCAACATGAACACGCTGCCAGTCCATCACTGTTTTTGAAAGGGCTTGGTAAAAAGGCTTGGGACTACTCCCCCCTGAGACTAAAAAACCAGCTTGCTGTCTTCGCTCTATAGCAGTAGTTAATTGATCAGCACAATCAGCGACCAGGGCAGCAAACAAACTATCGCGATCAGTAAAAAAACATTCGGTTATCACGCTGTCTATTCACCTTCGCCTGTATTAAACCAACTGCGGCCATCTTCAGCTAATAACTCATCGGACTCGTTAGGCCCCCAGCTACCCGCCCGATATAAGTACGGCGCAGTACCAGCTTGTTTCCAGGCTTCAATAATAGGATCTACCCAACCCCAGGCTGTAGCCACTTCATCACGGTGAATAAATAAACTGGTATTGGCCATAGCCGCATCAAGGATTAATCGCTTATAGGCGTCACTGCGGAATTTTTTATAGGTATCAGAAAAGTTCAGGTTTAATGTGGCTGGCTGTAATTGCATATCCATATTTTCCAGGTTTTTAGACATCACTGTCATTTGGATAATTTCTTCAGGCTGTAGGCGAATAACCAAACGGTTGGGCGCCAATGGCCCGGCAGAATCATCATAAACCCGGTGCGGTACATCTTTAAACTGGATAATAATTTCAGCACAGCGGGCTTTCATACGCTTACCGGTACGTAAATAAAACGGCACCCTGGCCCAACGCCAGTTATCAATATAGGCCCGCAGGGCAACGAAGGTTTCGGTGGTACTGTTCGCAGAATCCAGTTCTTCTAAATACCCTGAGACCAGCTCACCAAAATAGCTACCGGCAACGTACTGACCACGGACAGTATGCTTTGCAACATCTTCGCCCCGCATTGGTCGTAGTGCTTCCAGCACTTTGATTTTTTCAGCTTGAATACTTTTGGCATTGACTTTGTTGGGAGATTCCATCGCCACTAAACAAAGCAATTGCAATAAGTGATTTTGCACCATATCCCGCATGGCACCAGCATCATTGTAAAAGCCTGCGCGCCCTTCCAAACCTACGGTTTCAGAAATACTGATTTGTACATGGTCGATTGATTTAGAATTCCATAGCTGTTCAAAAATTACATTAGTAAAACGCAGGGCCATTAAATTTTGAACGGTTTCTTTACCGAGGTAGTGATCAATGCGGTAAATATTGTCATCTTCAAAATATCTGGCAATCTCAGTATTGATCGCATCCGCTGAGGCAGCATCGTAGCCCAACGGCTTTTCTACTACCAAGCGGCTATTGGCGGTAATCAAACCTATCTCATCCAGATTATTACAGCACTGACCAAAGATGGCTGGTGGAATAGCAAGGTAAAAAACGCGGACTTTATCTGTATCCGAATCCATCACTTTTTTTAACGCTGACCAATGCTCATCTACGATAGCGATATCCAGCATAATCGGGTGCAGATAAGTTTTAAACTGCTCCCATAACTCAATGTTAAATTCTTCAGCAGCCAAATGCTGTTGCAAAGCCAGCGAACTGGTATCGAGATAGCTATCAATATCTTTTTGTGATCGACAGCTGGCAAAAATCCGGGTTTCTGGCGCCAACTGGTCTTCACGGAAAGCGCGATATAAAGCCGGAATCAGTTTTCTTAAGGAAAGATCACCGGTGCCGCCAAAAATAACAATATCAAAGGGGTTGGTCATAGCCGCTTGCTCTTGTGAACCTGGTGTAAAGACTGATTAAAAAACTGTTAAAAAATACTGGCTCCATCTTCTGCCGAACTTACTAAGGCGCGGAAGCCAGAGAATAACTCTCGTCCCATACCCTGTGTTTGTGGCTGCGTATAGCTTGGCACAGTTCGGCTGGAAAAATCTTCAGCCAGCGCCGTTAACTCACCACTATTAGCATCTAGCTTAAGCATGTCACCATCTTGTAATTTTGCGATTGGCCCCTGCTCTAAGGCTTCGGGGGATAAATGAATCGCAGCAGGCACTTTACCTGATGCGCCTGACATCCGTCCATCAGTCACTAAGGCGACTTTAAAACCACGGTCTTGCAGCAGGCCTAAAACAGGTGTGAGTTTATGTAACTCTGGCATGCCATTGGCTTTAGGGCCCTGGTAGCGAACCACGGCAATAAAGTCTTTTTCCAACTCGCCGGCATCGAATTTTATTTTTAAATCATCTTGATGCTCAAAGATCACCGCCGGGGCTTTAACCACTCTATGCTCCGGTTTTACGGCGGAGATTTTAATCACTGAACGACCAAGGTTGCCCTCTAGCAGTTTTAGCCCACCTTCACCGCTAAAGGGCTGTTCGCAGCTGCTGACAACGTCTTTATCCAAACTTTTCGCAGGGCCATCGCGCCATTCAAGGCTGAATTCCCCGCTGGTTTTTTCTGCCAGGAAAGGTTCATCACAGTAACGGTTTAAACCATCACGGCCAAGAATGGTATTAACATTATCATGCAAATAACCTGCGGCCAGTAATTCACGAATTAACAGGGACATACCGCCGGCCGCCTGAAAGTGATTTACATCAGCCTGACCGTTAGGGTAAATACGACATAGCAAAGGCACAACGCTGGATAAATCTGCCATATCTTGCCAATCGATAATGACACCTGCAGCACGAGCAATGGCAATAATATGAATGGCATGGTTGGTTGAGCCGCCTGTTGCCAACAAGCCAACAATACCATTGACCAGGCTACGCTCATCAATAATATTCGCCAGTGGCATATAGTTTTTAGAGAGGCCAGTTAACTCCGAAAGTTGGGTAACAGCGGCTTTGGTCAGTTGCTCTCTCAACTCGGTTCCCGGATTGACAAAGGAGCTGCCGGGTAAGTGCAGTCCCATAATTTCCATCAACATTTGATTACTATTGGCAGTACCGTAAAACGTACAAGTACCTGCACTGTGGTAAGACTGGCTTTCGGCTTCTAACAGTTCTTTTCTACCGACTTTGCCCTCGGCATAAAGCTGCCTGACTTTGACTTTCTCAGCATTGGACAAACCGGTTGGCATTGGCCCTGCGGGGATAAATACGGTGGGTAAATGGCCGAATGCCAGAGCACCAATTAATAAACCGGGAACAATTTTATCGCAGACACCTAAACATAAAACACCATCAAACATATCGTGAGAAAGTGCAACGCTGGTTGCCATGGCTATTAAGTCACGGCTAAATAAGGACAGTTCCATACCATCCCGGCCCTGAGTGACGCCGTCACACATAGCGGGTACGCCACCGGCAAACTGAGCCACAACACCGGCATCGCGGGCGGCTTGCTTAATTAATTCAGGGTAGTCTTGAAACGGCTGGTGAGCAGACAACATATCGTTGTAGGAAGAAACAATCGCAAGGTTTGCCGAGCGATCAACCGCCAGCACAGACTTATCATTATCATCACAGGCAGCGTAGGCATGGGCGATATTGCCGCAGGACAAGCGTGTACGGGAGACACCCTGCTGGCTGGCGGCACTGACTTTATCCAGATAATCCTGACGACTTGCGCGACTTCGCTCAATAATGCGTTCAGTCACTTCGGCAATGGTTTTATTGACCATTTAACTGTTTCCCCAAGGTGTGCAGAAAGTTAATTAAGTTACATATTATGCCGCCATATCTTAATAACAACAAGCGCTCCATGTAATTTAATTACAACGATAATCGGGACAAAAAAATACCCGCATCAACTGAGGCGGGTATATAAAGGCTAAGGTTTACAATGACTTATAAACTTAAAACCTTCTCACCCCTGGCAATACCGGATACTCCACTACGGACCACTTCCATAATGGCGGTGTCATCAATCGAGTCCAAAAAGGCGTCGAGCTTATCGGAAGGACCGGCAATTTGAATAGTGTAAACCGTAGGGCCAACATCAACAATCTGGCCACGAAAGATATCGGTACAGCGTTTGATTTCAGCACGCTGGGCACCTGTTGCCCTGACCTTCACCATCATCAATTCACGCTCGATATGAGCACCTTCTGTCAGGTCGACCAGTTTGACCACATCAATCAAGCGATTTAGGTGCTTGGTAATCTGTTCAATTTTTTGATCATCACCCAAGGTTGTTAGCGTTAGGCGTGATAGGGTCGAATCTTCGGTTGGCGCAACATTCAATGTCTCGATGTTATAACCACGCTGAGAAAATAAGCCGACAACACGGCTTAATGCGCCCGGTTCGTTTTCTAATAATACTGAAATAATATGCCGCATTAGGTTCTCTCCGTTTTGCTCAGATACATATCACGCATAGAACCGTTAGGAGCTATTTGCATGGGATAGACATGCTCGTGACGATCAACGTAGACATCCAGAAACACTAATCGATCTTTTAATTTAAAGGCTTCATCCATGGCATCTTCCAGGTCTTCAAGTTTTTCAACGCGAATACCCACATGACCATAAGCTTCCATTAATTTTACAAAGTCAGGCAATGACTCTTCATACACACTGGAAGAGTAGCGACCGGCATACTGCATATCCTGCCACTGTTTCACCATGCCCAAATAACCGTTATTCAGGTTAATAATTTTTACCGGCGCACCGTATTGACTACAGGTCGATAACTCTTGAATATTCATCTGGATAGAACCTTCACCAGTAACGCAGGCAACGTCAGAGTCAGGGAAGGCCATCTTAACGCCCATCGCCGCAGGTAAACCGAAGCCCATTGTTCCCAGACCACCGGAATTAATCCAACGACGTGGCTTATCAAACTTATAAAACTGCGCCGCAAACATCTGGTGCTGACCTACATCAGAGGTAACATAAGCTTCACCGTTAGTTGCACGGTATAAAGACTCGATAACTTGCTGCGGTTTAATCAAACCAGACTCAGTATCATAGCGGGGCGCCGTCCATAGGCCGTGCTCATCGCGCCATTCATTAATCTGCTTCCACCAACTATCTAATGCCTCGGTATCGGGCAGTGATTTATCGGCGGCACGTAAGTCACGGACTTGAGCCAACATATCTTTTAAAACAACATCAACAGGCCCAACGATGGGAATATCAGCAGTGACTGTTTTCGAGATAGACGCGGGGTCGATATCTACATGAATAATTTTTGCCGTTGGGCAGAACTTACTAATCGTGTTAGTGACACGATCATCAAAGCGCGCGCCCACCGCTAAAATCACATCACTGTGGTGCATGGCATTATTGGCTTCAACAAAACCATGCATACCTAACATCCCGAGAAACTGCTTATCGGTTGCCGGGTAAGCGCCTAAACCCATCAGGGTATTGGTTACCGGGTAATTAAGTTCTTGGGCTAACTCCGTTAATAGCTCGCTGCCATTGCCCAGAATCACACCCCCGCCGGTGTAAATAACGGGGCGCTGTGCACTCAATAACAGCTGCATCGCTTTTTTGATTTGACCAGAATGCCCACGGGTTGCCGGCGTATAAGAACGCAGCTTCATTGTATCCGGGTAGACGTATTCGTACTTGTCAGTAGGATTAGTAATATCTTTAGGGATATCAATAACCACTGGACCAGGGCGGCCGCTAGCCGCTAAGTAGAAAGCCTTCTTAATCGTTTCAGGAATTTCCCGGGGATCTTTAATCAAGTAGCTGTGCTTAACGATAGGACGGGAGATACCGACCATATCGGTTTCCTGAAAGGCATCACCGCCAATCAGGTGACTTTGTACCTGACCAGAAATAACCACCATAGGGATAGAATCCATATAGGCGGTGGCAATACCGGTAATGGCATTGGTAGCACCGGGACCCGAGGTCACCAGGACCACGCCGGGCTTGCCAGTAGCACGGGCATAACCATCGGCGGCATGGGTGGCCGCCTGTTCGTGCCGCACTAAAATATGGGGGACTTTGTTCGACTTAAACAAAGCATCATATATATGTAAAACTGAACCACCGGGGTAGCCGAAGATAAATTCAACACCTTCGTCTTCCAGGGCACGAACGACCATCTCGCCGCCAGATAACATTTCCACGGAACTATACCTCATTACGGAGTCGCTAAAGCGCGATCTCGAATCAAAAAACGAATCAAAAAACTATGAGATAAAGTAATTCAAAAGCTGAACGCTTAAGAGAATACAAACCTCACAACCAAAGTTAGTGTCTCCCAAGCTGGGACACCACTAAACCAATTAGAGCGATTGCGCCTATCGGCAAGGTATTGCCAGGCGTTCTCACAACACAGGTCGTGTGTCTGCAGAGTGAAGGGAGCGTCCCATAGTCAATACCGGTAAGTAGAGACTCGACGCTAATATCAGCTACCGGTAAGTAACAGATATCGGCCATCAACATTAAGTAGGTAATTTTGAATGAAGATTGAACAAAGTCAACCGTTTGCCGGTAAAGACTGGGATTTATCACGAATAATCATGGTTTTGTGGACGAAATCAGCACTAATTCCTTTCTAAACCTACTTTCTTTGCCATAATTGATGCTATCAAACGGTTAAATACGGAAATCCGAGCACCATGACCAACGTATTACAGGCATTGTTTATTTGCGTAGGTATTATTGCCTCTCTCACCCTGCAGGCAGAGCAAAATGGCATCTATCGCTGGACGGACAATAACGGGGTAACTCAATATTCTGACCGCCCACCGGAAGGGGTTGAATCGGTGTTTGTTAAGACCTCCACTGGCAAGCGAGCGCCAGCGACCGAGCCTGAACCAACCACTACAGCCTCCGAAGATAATGCCCCACAAACCATGGAAGTTATGCCCGAGAAAGACCCTGCTTTGTGCAAGCAGGCTCAACAAAATCTAAAAGCACTGGAAAGTGCTCGTATTCGTATTACCGAGCCCGATGGCAGTAAGCGAATAATCACGGAAGAAGAGAAAGAAGCCCAAAGAGAGAATGCCAGGAAGTTTATCAAAGTGCATTGCTAGGGCGCAGTCATCTAACCATGCTGGAACTCTAACTGGTCAGTAGCCCCATTCAGTTCGGCACGAATCACTTCACCGGGCATAAACTTGCCCTGCAAAATATCCTGCGCCAATGGGTTTTCCAGATACTGCTGGATCGCACGTTTTAATGGCCGGGCACCATAGACCGGGTCAAAGCCTATATTGGCCAATTTCTCCATAACGTCATTACTCAATTCAATATGAAGTTCACGCTCCAATAGGCGCTCCCGTAACAGGTCAATCTGGATATTGGCGATGCCACGTATTTGTTCTTTCGCCAGCGGGTGAAAGACCACCGTTTCATCAATACGGTTAATAAACTCTGGGCGGAAGTGGCCACCGACAACGTCCATCACAGACTGCTTCATGGCTTCGTAATTATTTTCTTTGGCTAGCTGCTGGATCAAATCAGACCCCAGATTAGAGGTCATAACGATCACCGTATTACGAAAATCAACAGTCCGACCCTGACCGTCGGTTAAACGGCCATCCTCTAATACTTGCAGCAATATATTGAAGACATCGGGATGGGCTTTTTCTACCTCATCCAGCAACAATAAAGAATAAGGGCGACGGCGTACCGCCTCTGTTAAATACCCCCCCTCTTCATAACCGACATAACCCGGAGGCGCACCGATTAAGCGGGCTACGGAATGCTTTTCCATAAACTCGGACATGTCGATGCGAACCATGGCATCCTGGCTATCAAACAAGAAGGTAGCCAATGATTTACAAAGCTCGGTTTTACCAACACCGGTTGGGCCTAAGAATAAAAAGGAACCATTGGGTCGATTAGGGTCAGACAAACCCGCCCGGGAGCGCCTTACCGCATTGGAAACGGCGGTGACCGCTTCATCTTGACCGATAACCTTCTCTTGCAGAGACGCTTCCATTTGCAGCAGTTTATCCCGTTCGCCCTCTAACATTTTAGCTACAGGGATGCCGGTCCAGCGGGAAACCACTTCCGCCACTTCTTCATCGGTGACTTTATTACGCAATAAAGTCATTTCCATCATTTCAGCCTGGCCGGCCATATCCAGTGTTTTTTCCAGCTCTGGAATCACACCATATTGTAATTCTGACATGCGGGTTAAATCACCGGAACGACGAGCCGACTCTAAATCCAGGCGCGCTTGCTCCAAATCGCTTTTGATTTTTTGCGAACCGTGCAGAGCCGCCTTTTCTGCTATCCAGATTTCTTCCAGGTCAGCAAATTCACGCTCCGCTTTTTCGATATCGTTATCCAAAATATCTAACTGCTTTTTGGCTGCACTATCGGTATCTTTTTTTACGGCTTCGCGCTGTATTTTTAACTGAATCAAGCGGCGCTCAAGACGGTCCATATCTTCCGGCTTGGAATCTATTTCCATACGAATACGACTACCCGCCTCATCAATCAAGTCGATGGCTTTATCGGGAAGCTGGCGATCAGTAATATAGCGTTGTGATAATTTGGCCGCCGCAATAATCGCAGAGTCAGTAATATCAACACCATGGTGAACTTCATAACGCTCTTTCAGGCCACGTAAGATAGCGATAGTGTCTTCTTCGCTGGGCTCATCAACCAACACTTTCTGAAAGCGGCGTTCCAGGGCAGCATCTTTTTCAAGGTACTGGCGGTATTCATCCAGCGTGGTAGCACCAACACAATGTAATTCACCACGAGCCAAGGCAGGTTTTAGCATATTCCCGGCATCGAGCGCGCCATCTGATTTACCGGCACCCACCATGGTGTGCAGCTCATCAATAAATAAAATAATTCGGCCTTCTTGTTTGGATAATTCGTTAAGCACAGCCTTTAATCGCTCTTCAAATTCTCCGCGAAATTTAGCGCCAGCTAATAGCGAACCTAAATCCAAAGACAATAAACGTTTATCTTTTAAACCTTCCGGCACCTCGCCATTGATAATTCGCTGGGCAAGACCTTCAACTATCGCTGTTTTACCCACACCTGGCTCGCCAATTAATACCGGGTTATTTTTAGTGCGACGTTGTAAAACCTGTACCGTACGACGAATTTCATCATCGCGACCAATAACCGGGTCCAGCTTGCCCTCTTCTGCCCGCGCGGTTAAATCAATAGTGTACTTATCGAGTGCCTGACGATTTTCCTCAGCGGAAGGGTCATTAATAGCCTCACCCCCGCGCACGCTTTCAATCGCATTCATTAAGGATTGTTTGTTGACTCCAGCATCAATCATTAACTGGCTGACCGACGTATTAGCATCCAACATAGCCTGCACAACCACTTCGGAAGAAACGTAGGCATCATGGTTTTGTTGCGAGAGTTTGTCTGCCAAGTTAAGCACGCGGCCTAAATCATTAGACATATGGATATCACCAGCACTACTGGTAACGGTGGGCAGGTTTTTTAAATCTTGATTAATCGCTTCGCGCAACCCGGGAATATTGGCACCGGCCTGTGCAAGCAACGGCCTGACGGAGCCATTTTTTTGTTCCAGCAAGGCGGATAACAGGTGCAGTGGGTCAATGGCATTGTGATCTTTACCCAAGGCCAATGACTGGGCATCAGATAGCGCCAGCTGCAATTGATTGGTGAGACGATCCATACGCATTGCTAGTTACCTTTATTGTTTCAGGTTATGTTCTCAATACTGATTTAATAAGGCCGTTTTTCTATAAATCAAGGGCGCTGTCATTCCCATATCGCATTGTTATTCCGCTGTTTTATAAATCAACGTAACCATCCGGCCTGTTTGCCCGTCTCGTCGATAAGAATAAAACTGTTCACTATCATCATAGCTACAAAAATCACCGCCGTAGATATGGCTAATACCTAATGCCTTTAAACGTATGCGGGCCAGTTGATATAAATCAGCGAAATAATGGCCATCGCGGTATCTATTAGCTTTAAAGGCTTGTTGCGCTTGCACCCCAAAGGCCTCCAGAAACTGTTGCCTGACTTCTGCCCCCACTTCGAAATTAACCTGGCTAATAGCCGGCCCCAGCCAAACCAGTAAGTCACTTTTTTCCGCGGTAAATTGAGCAACGGTATTATCAATCACTCCACCCGCTAAACCTCGCCAACCGGCGTGGGCAGCGGCTATTTCCTCGCCTTGCTTATCGCAAATAATCAGCGGCAGGCAATCGGCGGTCATAACGGCGCAGGCAATGGCGGGCTGGGCAGTAAAACAGGCATCCGCATCCGGGCAACATTCTTGCCCGGCGTTAGCGACCCTGTTGCTATGAATTTGGTTTAACCATTGAATCTGCTCCAGCCCTTCACAATGATCGAGCAACCATTGCCGGTTAGTCTCAACCGTCTGCAAGTCATCGTCTACATGAGCGGCCACATTAAAGCTGTTAAAAGGTGCAGAGCTAACACCACCGATACGTGTTGTGGTAAGTGCGGCAATATTATCCGGTGCGGGCCAATCGGGCACTATCCATCGTGACACTACAGGTCTTCCCGTTTCAACAGGGCTAACAGTTCGACCATATCCTCAACCAGTGGCACTTCCCAGCTGATTTCTTCCTCCGTGGAGGGGTGGATTAAAGACAGGCGGCGAGCATGTAACGCTTGTCGACTAAAGTTACGCAGGCCATTAATTAGTTCTTCACTGGCCCCCTTGGGCAAGCGAGGGCGGCCGGCATAAAGAGGGTCGCCTACCAGTGGATGTTTGATATGTGCCATATGCACACGGATTTGGTGGGTACGCCCTGTTTCTAACATGCAGCGTATATAGCAGTGGTTGGCAAAGCGTTTGATTAAACGATAATGGGTTATCGCCTCTTTGCCCCCAAGGTTAACAACGGCCATTTTTACCCGCTGTTTGGAGTGGCGACCGATATCAGCTTCTACCTTGCCACCGCCGGTCATACTGCCAAAGACCACTGCCTCATATTCACGGCTTACGGTGCGCTCCTGCAATTGATTGACCAAATGGTTTTGTGCCGCCAGTGTTTTTGCCACCACCATCAAGCCACTGGTGTCTTTATCCAGTCTATGAACAATACCGGCCCTTGGCACACTGGCCATATCGGGGTTGTGGGCCAATAAAGCATTAAGCAGGGTACCGCTGGCATTACCCGACCCCGGATGAACCACTAAACCTGCCGGCTTATTAATCACCAGTAAAGCGTCATCTTCATAGACGATATCCAGGGCAATATCCTCGGCTTCCCAGCGGTCCTCATCTTCCACTTCTGCCCTTAGCTGCAAGGCATCTCCTGAGAGGAGTTTCTCACGTGTTTTTTTGGCTTCACCATTAACCGTAAGCTCACCGCTTTTAATCCAGAGTTGCAGCCGGGCGCGGGAATAATCCGGGAAAAGCCGGGCGGCAATTTGGTCAAAGCGACTGCCGCTAAGCTCTTCTGGTACTTCAGAAGTTAGTTCTATTGTCTCTGCCATTGAAATTCCCGTCAGGATGTCTTTATGCCTACCGGCGGCTGTGGTTAAATAGCTGGCGGTAATGGACACTTTTTGCCCATAGCACGGTCTAATTTTGCCCTATTGTATATGAATGCTCGGAAACCGTTGAATGAATAAACCATATTTTCTTTTCAAAGTACTGCTCATTAGCCTTATTGTAGGCCTTGCAGCTTGCTCCACTGACGATGAAGTCCCACAAAGCCTGACCGAAAAGGAGCTTTATAAGCAAGCTCAGGAAAACCTCAAAGACGAAAGCTTTCAGCTGGCGGTTAAAAATCTTCAACTGTTAGAAGCACGCTATCCCTTTGGCCCCTACGCCGAACAGGCGCAACTGGAAATTATCTACGCTCACTATCGCAATTTTGAGCCAGAAGCTGCCATTGCCGCCGCCGACCGTTTTATTCGCTTACACCCCCAGCATAACAATGTGGATTATGCTTACTATATAAAAGGCTTGGCTAACTATGTTGAGGGCGAAGGCTTTCTGGATCGTTTTTTACCGACTGATATGACCATGCGTGACCCTGGTGCCGCACTGCAGTCTTTTGAAGACTTCCGCCAGCTGCTCTACCGCTATCCGGATAGCAGCTATGCCTCCGATGCCAAAGCACGCATGGTGTATTTACGCGCTCGCCTGGCTCGCTATGAAATCAATGTGGCCAACTATTACTTTAAGCGCGGCGCTTATCTGGCCGCCGCTAACCGTGGCCGTTATGTGGTTGAGAACTTTCCCCAGACACCCGCTACCGCGGACGCCTTAGCGGTTATGGTTCAGGCTTACCAGCTATTGGGGCTGAATGACCTGGCCAATGATTCACTCGCCGTGCTGGATAAAAACTTCCCCGACCATCCATCAATCGATGAGAACGGGCAGTTTGTCGATAAGTTTACGGTTGCCGCCAATGAGCGCTCGTTAGTCAATAAAGTCAGCTTTGGCTTATTTGACCAAAGCGCCCCACCTAAATTTGATAACCGGGCTGAATACCTGATCCGCTAACACTATTATATTGCACCGAGACGTTAAGCTATGGAAAAAACTACCATACTCCAGGAAATGCAGGTTTTACCTGAGATAGATGTCGAGTTTGAAATTAGTCGTCGAGTAGATTTTATTAAAAAAACGCTGGTCAACAGTGGTGCCAAAAACCTGGTATTGGGTATTAGTGGTGGTATTGATTCCTCTACAACTGGCCGTTTAGCGCAAATAGCCGTAGACCAGCTTAACCAGCAGAGCGGTGAAAATAACTATCAATTTAACGCTGTAAGACTGCCCTATGATATTCAGCAGGACGAGGACGACGCGCAATTGGCCATTGAATTTATTCAACCTTCACGCCATATTACAGTCAATGTAAAACCCGGCGCGGATGCTATTCACAGCGAAGTGCTTAGTGCCCTTGCTGCTCAGGATATTAATCCTTCTAACGCTGCCAGTGATTTTTCCAAAGGCAATGTCAAAGCCAGAACGCGGATGGTTCTGCAATACGACATTGCTGGCCTGTTGGGTGGCCTGGTATTAGGCACGGATCATTCCGCTGAAAATATTACCGGCTTCTTCACCAAATGGGGCGACGGGGCCTGTGACCTTGCACCGCTATTTGGTCTCAGTAAACGTCAGGTCAGGCAACTTGCCAAACACCTGGGTGCACCACAGTTACTAGTGGAGAAAACGCCGACAGCGGACCTGGAGTCATTATCACCGCAAAAAGCTGACGAGCAGGTTCTGGGCGTCACTTATGATCAACTGGATGATTATCTCGAAGGCAAACCGGTAAGTGATGAGATTGCCGCTCACATCGAAGCTATTTATGCCAAAACCCAGCATAAGCGTTTACCTATTCCTACTGTTTACGACTAGATTTCACTGCATGTCATCGTCCCCGCTGAGGAGTCGGGGGTAGGGTTGCGAAATGGTCTTGCGGCCCTAACGATAAAAACCACCAGCACTACGCCCAAAAGATATTTATCCCAATAGGTTTAGAAACTGGCTTTGCGACACTATTCATGAAGGCCTACACTTATACTTTAAAACGTCAGGGTTGATAAACAGCAACGGCAAAGTATGAGTTCAGCAATACAGGAAAGTCAACTTAACCAGCAGCAAAATCTGGCACTACTTAAGGTTTATACCGTTTATCGTGCCTTGCTGTGTATGGCGTTATTGGGGGCTTTTCTGCTGGCCTCTACAAGCCCCTTAGTAGGCACTATAAAACCCGACCAGTTTTTCTATACCACCTTAGTCTACTTATTGTTAAACCTGATTGGTTTAACCATCGTTCTACCGAAAAAAAATCCCTTTAACCAACAACAGCTATTCGCCAACTTCATTGTCGATATAGGTTTTATTATTGCCATTGCTGATGCCAGTGCGGGTGTCACTAGTGGCTTAGGTATCTTGTTAGTGGTCGTCATAGCCGCCAGCAGTATGATGCTACCGGGGCAGCTAGCTATCCTTTGTGCGGCCATTGCCAGTATCGCCATAATTGCCGATACCGCCCGACTGATTAATGAAAATTACCTGAATATATCCAGCTTCTTGCCCGCTGGTATTTTAGGCATGACATTTTTTATTACGTCATATCTGATTCGAAATCTGGCCACCAGAATTCGCGGCGCCCAGATGATTGCAGAGCAGAAAACCGCTGATGTTAATAAATTACAGCTACTCAACCAGAATATTGTACAACGTATGCGTACCGGTATTTTAGTGGCTACGCCTGCCGGACAAATTGAGCTTGCCAATGCAGCAGCGGGAGAATTATTAAGCAACTCAGACATCGAAAAACTGGCAGCATCACCCGGAACCTACTACAACCTTCCCCCTCAAGTGATGGAGCAATTTAAACTTTGGCAAGCTAACCCCCAACATCAATGCCCCGTTTTTAGTATCGAAGAAACAGGCCCGGAACTACAACTAAGTTTCTCGGCATTGACCCAGGATGACAGTAGTAACACCCTGGTGTTTCTGGAAAATAATCGACGCATGGCGCAACGGGCACAGCAAATGAAGCTGGCTTCGTTAGGCCGACTAACCGCCAGTATTGCCCATGAGATCCGCAATCCTTTAGGGGCCATTAGCCATGCAGCGCAGCTGCTGGAAGAGTCTTCAGAACTCAACCCTACTGATCAACGTCTTAGTGGAATTATTCAGCGCCACTCCAAGCGAATGAATAACGTGATTGAGAATACCTTACAGCTCTCTAGCCGCTCTGCCCCAAAACCGGAACACATTATATTAGAGCTGTGGCTGCAGCAATTTATTGACGAGTTTGAAAATACAGGCGAAGCTACGCCTTATATCACACTAACGTCTGTGCAAAGCTGCATGGTCGATATAGATTGTAGCCAACTCAGTCAGGTTATTACCAACCTTGCACAAAATGGTCTGCGCTATAGTCTTCAACAAACAGGCAAAGCCACTTTAGAATTGTATGTGCATATTAATCCGCTTACCCAACTGCCAGTATTAGATATCATTGACGACGGCCCCGGAGTTAACGATGATGCCAGAGACAATTTATTTGAGCCCTTTTTTACTACCGAAGCCAAAGGCAGTGGCTTAGGGTTATATATATCCAGAGAACTCTGTGAGGCCAATGAAGCTCGATTAGACTATATTCGTACTGAGGCTGGTAAAAGTTGTTTTCGAATTAGCTTCCCACACCCCGACAGGCGACTTTCGCAAGAGTAACTTTAGTGGAGATATTTAGTAAAATATAAATAGCAGAAATAAATAGTAGGGATAAATAACAGGGATAAATAGTTTCTTTATGACTAAAAATAGCGTTTTAATTATTGATGACGAACCCGACATTCGCGAACTATTAGAGCTCACCCTTGCTCGTATGGGGCTAGAGACTGACTGCGCGGAAAGCGTAGCTGGAGCAATTAGTAAGCTCAAAAAACGCTCCTACGATTTATGCCTGACGGATATGAAACTGCCCGATGGTCAAGGTCTGGAGATTATTGAACATATTCAGCAACACTACCCCGCAACCCCCGTCGCCATGATCACAGCTTTTGGCAGTGTTGAAACCGCTATCTCTGCACTCAAAGCAGGGGCTTATGACTTTATCAGCAAACCTATCGACCTTGATCGGCTCCGTGAGTTAATTGATACCGCATTAAAATTAACCGACACTACTGAGCACATTGAATATAGCGACCAGGTTCAATTATTAGGCAATGCACCAACTATTAGTGCATTGCGCAAACAGATTACTAAACTTTCTCGCAGCCAGGCCCCAGTCTATATCAGTGGTGAATCTGGTAGCGGCAAAGAAGTGGTTGCACGGCTTATTCACAGTAACGGCCCAAGAGCTAGCAAAAACTTTGTAGCTGTGAACTGTGGCGCAATTCCTTCGGAGTTAATGGAGAGTGAATTTTTTGGACATGTAAAAGGCAGTTTTACCGGCGCATTGGAAAATAAGCAGGGCCTATTTGAAGCAGCCCAAGGCGGCACGTTATTTTTAGATGAAGTGGCTGATTTGCCATTGCCGATGCAGGTTAAACTACTACGGGCCATTCAGGAAAAATCGATTCGCAAAGTGGGCTCTAATGAAGAGCAACCGATTAATGTCCGTATCCTCAGCGCCACCCATAAAGATTTATCTGTCGAAGTAGAGGCGGAGAGATTTCGCAACGATTTATTTTATCGCATCAATGTCATTGAATTAAAAGTGCCACCGTTGCGAGAGCGCAAAGAAGATATTCCGCTTTTAGCTGACTTTGCTTTAAGCCAATTGGCCAAAGAATGGCAATTAGAAAAACCATCGCTGACTGAGCAGGCGATAAAGATGCTAGACCAATACTCATTTCCTGGTAATGTCCGCGAATTGGAAAACACCCTGGAGCGGGCTTATACACTGTGTGAAGACAATACTATTCAAAAAGATGATCTTCAGTTATTTGAGAGCAGTAATACATCGGCAGTAGATCCATTAGCAGGGCCCCCTGACAACCCTCAGGATGCTTTCGGAGATCTGGAAGGCTATCTGGAAGCTATTGAAACCAGAGCCATTAAGGCAGCGCTGGAAAAAACCCGCTGGAATAAAACCACTGCCGCTGAATTACTGGGTATTTCATTCAGGCAATTGCGTTACAAACTCAAGAAAAATAATATCGAATAAACTCAATCACCAACAGTCGGTACGACTTGTAGAAGCTCTGGCACCAGTATTGGTCAGGGTGAAGGTTGCACACTCACTATCATCGGCTTGTACACCCGTCGCCGTGGCCGTTAATAGGTAGCACACACCATCCGTCGAGCAACCGGTTGCTGCCGCAGCAACACTGGTGGTTATCAGATAAAAACCTTCCGGCGATGACAGTGTGCCACCGCTGCCGCCAATATCGTCAATATCACTCGAATAGGTACTTTTGGTAAAAAAGTGCTGCTCCTGTATTGCCGCTGCTTTTTCCAGGGCTATAGTGGCATCAGAGCGGCGTGCCTTCCTAATCGAATCCTGATAGGAAGGTAATGCAATAGATGCCAGTATGCTAACAATAACGAGTACTATCATTACCTCAATTAAAGTAAAACCTTGTGCCGTTTTCTTACTCATTGTTGTTCACCTCATCATTTAATCCGATTACCTATTTAGAGGGATTTCACGCCATGAACGACGACCCGAGGCTATGCCTGAAATGGTGGGCTTTTCGGTTGAAATCTCAATACCATCCCCACCCTTACTCACCACTACAGCATCATTATGTTTAGATAAACCAATAATCATACCTTCGCCCATATCAACGCCACTCAACACCTGAAAATCATCATCACCCATTTTATTAGAGTCATGCAGGTCGAAAACAACAAAGGGCGATGCAGTGCCCGTTATCATATCCAGTGCCCGCAAACGACTGGAACCGACTGGCGAACACTGCTGGCCACTGGCCCGGTACTCATCAAATACCAAAACGTCCCTGATAAGAACGGGCTGCAACAAGTTACGATCACTTGTGGTAGGAAAATCAATATACCAGCCATTAGCAGCGCTGGCGGGCAAAGCAATCCTTAACCCTTCAAAGGTACTGATATCTTCAATGATGCCACCTGTAAAAGTTAGATCGAAAGGCGTTGTACCTACACCTGAAACCCCTGAGGTAGCTAAGGCTGCCTGCCCCCCTTCAAACACCTGAACATTGGTGGTATCTATCAAGGTATTCTTGGGAACGGTAGAGACAGATCCCGATAAATCATTAGCCTCGATAACCCCATGAAAACTTTGCTGCCTGTTGCTATTAATGTCATCAGTAACAAAAAAGCGCCCCGTACCCGCATAAACCCAGCGGCGATTATCCCTGTCCAATAAAGGCAACGGGGCTGTGGTGTAAGGTTGATTGCTACCGGACAGCATAACATCCATAGTATTAGAACCTGGCCTGAATCGCATTAACTGGCCGGTCGGGCTGGAAGGAGTACCACCCACTGTGCCAAAATAAACAGCATCATCTGTATAGTCATTATCCCAATCCATTGTGGATATATCACCGGTAAAACTGGCGCTTTGCCCCGTTGAAAAAGGCCCTTCCCACGCCTTGGTATCCAAATTAATACGGAATATCTGCGCTGTTTGGCTGCTCACTGCACTGCCTAACGCGGCCTCTTTACTCGAGGCATCAGTACCCGCCGGCCCGGAACCAACAACTAAAAACCACTCATCATTAGCGGCGTCAATATTGCCGTTAACATCTTTTGATCGACTTTTATAGAGTGCCGGTTTGCTGGTGGTAAAACCCAATTGCGGATGGGTTAATTCTGCCAACAATACCGGGGGCACTTCAGGGTCAGTGACGTCAAATATCATTATTGCCGATCTCATCGTAATATCGTCACTGCTATCACCATCCGTATCACTGTCTGGATCGAAGGTGATATCAGCACCCCCTAAACGCATAGTGACGACTAAAATAGTGCCCCAGCCATAGGGGTGGGCACAACTATCTGAGTTTGGACAATCGTTAAAGATATTGACATCAAACTTTTGGGTATCACCATCTACATAATAAACATGAGGGTAATCAGCTTCTTTTAACCACTGTAAATGCGGTAGCAAATTTTGTGGCACATAAGCCCAAAGTTCGGCCCCCAGGGGATGCGCAGTTTCACTACCACCCTCTGATTGTGTATTAAATGACAGAGTAGCAGCATCATAAAAACCGCCATTAAAAGCATGCAGCATGCCATCATTGGCGCCAACATAAATCATCTGGCGTCGATTGGCATAACGACTGGCAAAGGCGCGGTATTGAGCATCGTTATAGCGGGAGCTGTAATCCGCATCGGGACGACCCACATTCACCGGAGCCGAGTTGACAATATCGCCCAGACGCTTAGTGACCGTAGAGCCATCTTTAGTAAACTGTCTGGAGCGCCAGCCATTAATATTCTGATCCTCTCCGCGAATAAAGTTCACCAAAGCATCAGATAAATCGTTAATCCCATCGGTATCAGTCCCTTGCTCAAATCCCAGATAACGACGTAGATCCCGTGTTGCATCATCACCATCCACTACCGAGCTAAAACTAGTAGTGTCAAAGTCAATTATTTCACTGTCAGCAACATCACCGTCTTCATTTTCATCTATCCAGGTAAAAATATAACGGCCACCACCAACAGTATCACTGACGGGCGATGTGTAATTACGTTGAGTGGTAACATCTTTTATGTTCGATAACACTTCATTGACATCCCATAGTAATTTGATATCACTGATGGGTTTACCTGTTTCAATAATTGCACCGGAAAGATCGTAGCGATCAATCACCACCTCCGATAAGACATTATCAAACCGAAACCTGATTTCAGGGTCAGCGTCATCTAGTGTGTGATTGTTATTACATGGGCTACCACTGCCTACACAAGCATCTTCACGCAAGCGGCTCTCTGAATCGATAAAGAAGGATAAGATAGAACCCGTCCAATTAACGGTCTCATTATTTTCATCCTCCGCAGTAGCTTCATAGACAGCTTGATAAATGGCCCCAGTACCATCGGCGCTGTTACCTACCACTGCCGCTGCCGATGAACTACTAGCGCCATCGGCAATATTATCCAATACCTCGGCTAAAGAGGTAACAAGATTAGCAGGGTTACTCACGGGGAAAAATGCATCGGGCGCGCCATCGGGCGTAAAATTGCCTGAGGTATCTTTCGCATCCCATTCAATATCACCGCCATCAGAGTTATCCGGCGTCTTATCTTTATCAATATCATCAAAACCACCATACTTGGCGGCATACCATAGTGGGTTTTCAAGTAAATCACCGGTGGATGTATCGGCATTAAAGCGTCGAACACTACCCCAAAGAATGGTACCGCCTGTATTACCATTCAATCGCGAAATGGTTTGCCCCCCCGGACGCAATAAATTGATATAAGCACCATCAGCAACGTCGGTACCGTTCATAATAAAACCAAAACTCAGGGCGTTACCGGCGTTAGCCTGAGGTACTGACACGCGAAACTGTATTTGACCGGCAGCTGCGTCCCCCCAATCAGGATCACTGCCATTAGTTGAATATTTGGGACAGACCGCTCGAACCTCAGCTGCTGTGCCCCTTGCTGTGCAATACTCGATACTGGAAATACCATCCATATCATAGTCATTACCCCAGTGAGAGTCCTCCCAGGCAAAGAGAATATGACCGTAGGTACTTGTCTGGCTCACAACAGTCACATCTGACAGACTACAATCGTTCCAACCTGTAGCTCCTAAAGATGCACCACCATTTGTATTTGCCTGACATGAAGGCACAAAGCTAACTGTATTGGCCGCCGCAACACCTACCGGAGTGGCCGCTATCTCAAAGCTGGGCAAAGACTCAGCTAAAGCCACCGTATAAGTAGTCACTGTCTGGTCTTCATCCAGTGCACGTAGATCAGTCGTCCTGGCATAATACGCTAAGCCCGCAACTTCATAGGTACCTTCCAACTGGGGGATTTCAGGACAGAGGCCTTTAACACCTGACAGGCCAGATACCGTTTTACCCGTACATTCATTGCTGTTAGTAAGATCATCGCTATTACCAACAATATAAGTACCACCAATACCTTCCTCGGTACCCACTTCGTCGGTCTTCGCACTGACAGCACTACTACCGGATAAACCGGGAAGGTCGGAGGCGGTAGCCAGGTTATCGCTATCGAAAGAGTTTAGACCCGTCGATAACACAATAATCGAACAGCTGGCGCAGTTATTATCCGCAGTTAATACACCAGCGGCGGACCAGGGTGCGGTGTTCATACCTGAAATCCAGGAAGAATCTGCCAACGTATTGAAAGCGGGCGTCGCTGAACCAGCCCCCGCAAAATAGCGCAGCGCTTCCATATAGATTTCACCTAAGGGGTTACCCCAATCGCGACACTGACGATTAGATCCACTAGCGGTATTTTTAAATGTGCTAATAGGGATACTGTGGCTATCACAGTCCGTATATTTTCTACTTCCGTAATCCCAACCAGCAATACGCATGGCATCCAAGGTACTAACAATGCCATTGGTAATGGTATTGAACGTACCATCATTAAGATTAATTTCATTATCAGCGGTAACTGCATCGGGCCCTGAAAATTCGGTGATGTTTTTGCGTAACACCCCACCTTCAGCATTTTGCTGGTAACTACCGGTCATTAAACCAAATTTGATACTGCCATCTTCACCGTATTTCTGTAATAGGCCAGAGGGTTTATGGGATGCAGAACCGCCAGTGTTATATTGCCGACAATAACTGGCATTCTGGTCCTGTCCATCAACACACACTTGCACACGAACGGTGTATTCACCATCAGTAACGGAGGAGTCACCACCGCTGGTCAGGGCATCTGCGGTTGAAGGCCGGGTATCAGCAGAACCCGCCTCTTCATCAAATTGGCACTGAACAACCTCAGAAGAACTCCACTGGGGAAAGGCGCCTGCCACTACTTTTATTAACGGTGGGTTATTACTGGTATCCAAATTTCTGGACTGGTCAGAGCTGCCACTGACGTAATCGGTAACATTACACAGGCTAATCTCACTATTACTAAATGGCGTATAGTCACTAACACTGCCATCAATCGTCGCATCAGTTGCCACTTTTACAAAGGCGTGAATATCCGATGGGATTAACACCCGCTCAAGAATGGTATTGGAGCTGGAATCAGTAGAGCGCTTACCACCATAAAGTACTTTGCGCACTACATCCATGCGAGTCATTGCGGCCCAATTGAGAAAATTACCGCTCCACTTATTGGCATTGGCGCCAGTACATTTTCTATCGACTCCCGCTGTATCAACATCACCGCCAGGGGTAAAATATCCGGAACCGGTTACATAGCTATAGCATTTATCGCTATTAAAATAACCATAGTAGTCAAAGGCGTTATTGTAAGTTCTATCTAAACTACCATCGTTATTCAAATCCGTATAATCGGTATAGGCCTTTTTATAAAGCTCATGGTCATTAGACATAACCAACATAACAAGAGGGGCTGCGTTGTCGACTACTAATGGAGGTATGGCTTTGTAATCCGATGCAGTAGCAGTGCTACCATCCGGTGCCGTCGCGGCAATGGCTGCGGTAGAAAGCATGGATAAAAACGTAAGCTTCCAAAGTTTTTGCACGCCCTTATAGACTGGCCTGCTATCCACTAGCTTGGTTTGCATAATTTTAGTAGTCATCTAAAAACACCTCGACTGTCAATCAACTGCAACAAAATCCGAATTTTCATTTTCATTCTATAGCGCCGGTGTAGATAGTGTGCTTTGTAACATCACTTCAGTAAGGCCTGAAGCATTAGCACCCAAGGCGGTGATTCTATAAAAAGCATGGCCACCACCGCTGATAACAGTGTCGCTGCCAGCATCAACAAAGCACTGAAATTCAATAATATACTTAACGGTTATACCGCTGGAGTCAGTGGGGTTCTGTTCTAAGTGGAAAGACGCATTATCCCATACGGCAAAGCCACCACCATCATGCCAAATGGGCATCGCAGGTGGTGTGCCAGTATAAATTACACAGTTAGCAGTCGTGCTAGTATTGTCACCCAAAAAGCAAAGCCCACCAGTACAAGTATCTTCAAAACAGCTGGCTGAGCCAGAAGCACAGGTAGCACTACTCAAGTCACTACTAGTAAAAGGCGTAGTCATCAACCTGTTCTCAGCGACGCGCAGGGCAGTTTCTGTCGCTTGAAAAACTTGCTGTCGATCACTAAAGCCTTTTATCATTTTTAGTTCAAGCCCAGAGCCCTGCATAGCAGTTGCTCCCAGCAAAGTTATTACTAATAAAATAATCAAACAAAGCACCAATACAGCACCTTTTTGTTTTTTTACCAGAACGCTATTCATACTCATACCCATACTCAGATATTGGCCGCTAAAGCTGCATTACGTAATTGCACGGTGGTGGTAATCAGCTGCCGCATATATTTATCATTATAAGTAACACCTCCTGCAATCGGTGTTTGCGAGGTGGTTTGCTGCAATACAGGATCTCTGGAACGTGCGACTAATTGAAGACGAACACTCAACACCCGGTCCCAGCCAATCCAGCCACTACCAGCGTCTGCTACATCCTGTGTAATATTGGCCGACGTCAAATACCGATTGACCTTACCATCAGCACTAAGGGCTTGGGTATCTACACCGTAGAGGATTTGAAAATCTTCAACGCCTGAGACCAACTCTTCGGCTATTGAGACATCACCATCACTATCTAACTTTTTAACAAACAAAGCCGGTACTGCATCGTCCGCGCTGGAAGTGCCAATATAATAGGCTTTGGATACAAACTCATAAACACCTGAGCCGGGGGGGTACGTGTATGCAGAGGAGTTGGGGGCTCCTGGGCAATTACCGTCAGAGTCACACGCCACACTACAATTGAAATGTCCGCCCATGTGTTTGGAACAATTAGTACTTGAACTATCAACTCCAGACCCTTTGCTATGATCTACCTTCCCAGTAGATATTTCGTATGCCGCAGCAATACCAATCTGAGAACAATTGATATGTGCCAACATGAAAATTGACCCCGCTTCCAGATCACCTGTTGATGTCACATCAATTTCTGCCGATGCAGCATTATGGCTAGTAACCGTTATATTATTAACATCAGAAGAATAACGAATAATCATAGAGTCCGGCGAACTGACCATAGCCCAAACATCATCTTTATATTCATCCGGATGGTCGGCAAGTTGAAAACCTTCCACCGCCGTCGTTTTTAAAAAGTCCGCCTGACTCGTACTAATATCAACAGCGTTTGCTACATCCGCACCGTTCATATTGCAGCCGCCACTATATCCAGCCTGCCTTAAATCCCTTGCAATCGTATCAACCGCAAAGCGGGCATTCTCTTGCATATAGGAAACTTCTGCATCAAATAAATAAGACTGTTTGGTAGTTAAGAAGGTATTAATAACACCGGCAAAAATAATCGAGGTGATGAACATGGAGACCAGCAATTCAATAAGGGTAAGACCCTGCTGCTTGGCAAAACCATATTGTTTTATAAAACCATATCCCATTACTTTCTCCGGCGGCATCTTTTGTAAATCTATTTAGGTTCCAGGTTTCAGTAGCTGTATTTCAGTAGCTATATTTCAGTGATCAATGTGTATTGTTCAAGTTCAACCAGGGAGGCATTATCGCCAGTTCCCTCTTTGCCCAGGGCCAAGCTATATGAAATGATGATGGTAACTTTAGTTTTATTAGAACCGGTATCAATATCAACCTGGGCATCGGCATTGGCCAAGGTGTCATTGACTACTATCCACCACTCAGCTTTATCCCAGTCTGCCATTTGTGCTTCGGTACAATTAGCAGTGCTACAATCTGTTGATGAAGTCGGTGGCTGGCCCGCGAAAACTTTGTAACTAGAAATGGCATCGCGGTTGGCCCGCGCCCTATCCACAAGGTCTTCTGCCAAGAATGATGCCTGCGACAGGGTATACGCTCTTTGGTTAATCGTCAGGCCGGAAGTAATCAGGCCGATATAACCCAGTAAGCCAATCGCCAGGATAACTAAAGCAACCAGCAACTCAATAAGGCTTGAACCTTCATGTTGTCGGGCTATGCTCTGGCCGACTAAAACCTGTTTTATTTTATCTTGCATAATAATCGCTAGGCTCCACAGTCAATGACATTACCTTTAACATCTTTATGAATGCTAGTCCCTGATTTAACCCGAGAATACTCTGCCATACCTGTGCGATGCATTAGGATAGCTCTACCTAACTCATCAACAGTGGTATCTTCGTCGCATAATTTAACCGTCAATTGATCACTAATCTGGCCACGAGTATCAAAACGAATAAACTGCTGCACAGTACCGCCGGCGGTTGTCACGGTTAGTACATTGGGTGAAATGCTTTTATGCACCTTGAGTACATTGTCAATACTGTCAACGGTGCCGTCATTGTTATCATCAACAAAGGCTACCCAACCATTACTCATGCTACCGTTACAAGTACTGCCAGTGGTTATTGCTGATACATCCATGCTGCATACGGTAACTTCAGTTTGTCGAGTAATCGCAACTGACCGCGCCAATTTCAGGTGATTAGCAAAGGTGCTTAATTGTGACTGGATTCGATTATTGGTTAGTATGGAATCCAGGGCAGGAACAGCGACGCCAAGTAGAATCGCCGAAATAGCAATAACTATCAGTAGCTCTGGCAAGGTAAAACCCTGGTGCTGATGACGGTTGGTACAATTCACTCTTAATATCCCCTGCTGGTATTAGTTTGGCTATTTTGGCTATGAGTAACCTGTGAGCAATGTTGCACCACAGGGAACGCCAAACTTAATCGATCGAGCCTGGAGCATAGCCTAGCAGAGGATATTAGGGGGATTCAGGGTGACCGGATAAACGGTCTGATTAAAGCTTCAAACGGTTACAGTGGGACTGCCATGTCAACCAAGTGTGATTAGCTTCGCAATTCTTTAGGCAAAGAGAAGGTGATATTTTCTTCCCTGCCCTGCATTTCTTCAGGCGGTTGCGCACCCAATTCACAAAGACCATCAATAACCTGTTTAACCAATACTTCAGGCGCTGAGGCACCGGCGGTAATGCCTATGGTGGTTTTTCCCTTTAACCATACAGGGTCGATATCTTCAGCGGTATCGACTAAATAAGATTCGGTTCCCATCCGCCCAGCCAGCTCACTTAAACGATTGGAGTTAGAGCTATTGGGTGAACCAACCACTAGCATCAAATCGCACTCTGACGCTAACTGTTTGACGGCATCTTGCCGGTTTTGAGTGGCGTAGCAAATATCATCTTTGCGTGGCCCTTTAATCGAGGGATACTGCTGTCGTAAAGCATCAATGACCTGTGCAGTATCATCTACCGATAGAGTGGTTTGCGTTACATATGCCAAGGCTTCAGGATTGCCAACAACCAGGGTATTAACTTGCTCGACATCTTCAACCAAATAAATCTCACCCCCTTGAGAGTGATCATACTGCCCCATTGTGCCCTCAACCTCTGGGTGGCCTTTATGTCCAATTAACACACACTCCTGCCCCTCTTGAGAATACTTTGCCACTTCCATATGAACTTTTGTTACCAGCGGGCAGGTGGCATCAAAAACCTTTAAGCCGCGCCTTTTAGCCTCATCTTGCACCGCCAGAGACACGCCATGGGCACTAAAGATAACTATAGTATCGTCGGGCACTTCATCTAACTCATCAACGAAAACAGCACCACGGGAACGTAAATCTTCTACCACAAACTTATTGTGTACCACTTCATGACGAACATAGATGGGGGAGCCGAACACTTCCAGGGCACGATTAACAATTTCAATCGCCCGGTCGACGCCGGCGCAAAACCCCCTGGGGTTGGCTAGTTTAATTTGAATAGCACTCATGGAATCTTACCTAGCTCTCTGTGTTAACCTGCACATCAATAATATCAACATCAAACTGGATATTCCTACCGGCCAACGGGTGGTTAAAGTCTACTGTAACGTTATCGCCATCAATAGCACTTACCACACCGGGCAGCTCAGATTGGCTGGCATCGGCAAAGGAGATCACCAAACCTTCGGCCAATTCCAAATCGGCAGAAAAGTCATTGCGAGAAAATTGCTGTACATTGTTAGGGTTCGGCTGACCAAAACCTTCTTCAGGTAATACCGTATAACTCCCCTGATCACCTTTTTTCATTCCTGCAATTTTTTTCTCAAAACCATCCAACAGACTACCATCACCCATAACAAAGGTGGCAGGCTCTCGATCAAAGGTAGAGTCAATCACAGACCCATCGTCAAATTTCAGGGAGAAATGTAAGGTCACTGTTGCATCAGGGCCGATTAAAATATCTTTCATAAGTTCTGTACTGCTCCAAATAGTGACTGTAAAAAATCAGGCCGATTTATGCTGCTCGGGATTAAGAATCATATCTAAAATCATTAAAGCTGCACCGATAGTAATGGCCGCATCTGCAATATTAAAGGCAGGAAAATAAGAGGATTCGTAATGCACTGAAATAAAATCTACAACATAACCCAGCACCACACGATCCCATAAATTACCCATAGCACCACCCAAAATACAAGATAAACTGGCGATCATTAATAACTGTTCAGACCGTAAACGGCTTATCCAAACAACTAAAACGATACTAACCACCGCCGACACAATGGTAAAAAACCAACGCTGCCAACCACCGGCATCTGCCAAAAAACTAAAGGCTGCACCCGTGTTGTGTTGCAAGGTCAAATTAAACACCGGCAGTATTTCAACTGGCAGGCCATAGCTTAGTTCGGTACTGGCCAGGTGTTTGGTCCACTGGTCAAGTGCGACGATAATAACCGCAACGATTAAACCAATACTGTTAGCTCGAGTCAGGTTCATAGCGTCTTAAGCAAACTGGCGTTGTTCGCCAGTACCTTCAACATTATCAATACAACGACCACACAGTTCTTTATGTTCGGCATTAGCACCCACATCTTCACGGTGATGCCAGCAGCGAGCACACTTGGCATGGGCACTTTGAGCTACGGCAATTTCCAAACCTTCTACTTCTGTCTCCGCAGCGGAGGCTGACTCTGACAAAGGCTTAATGGTTGCAGTTGAAGTAATCAAGGCAAAGCGAAGCTCAGTATCCAGTTTTGCTAACTGGGCAGCCAGCTCGCTACTGCAATAAAGTGTCACTTCAGCTTCAAGACTGCCGCCGATAACACCCTCGCCTCGCTTCGTTTCCAGTTCTTTGTTAACGGCGGTCTTAACTGCCATCACATTCTTCCAGTAAGCTTCACCGAATTCGTTATCATCACTCAACGTAGTTAAGCCGTCATACCACTGGGCAAGGAAAATAGACTCTTCTTTTTCACCGGGGATATGCTGCCATAATTCATCGGCGGTAAAGCTAGTGATTGGGGCAATCCAACGTACCATCGCTCTGATGATATGGTACAGCGCCGTCTGGGCAGAGCGACGGGGCAAGCTATCTTCTTTGGTGGTGTATTGACGATCTTTAATGATGTCCAGGTAAAAGCCACCCAACTCCAGCACACAGAAGTTGTGAAGCTTTTGGTAGATCACATGGAACTGATAAGACTCGTAAGCTTCAATAATATCTTGTTGTAAACGTGCAGCAGCATCTACCGCCCAGCGATCCAACGCCAGCATATCTTCGTTGGCCACTAAATGCTCGGCAGGCTCAAAACCACTCATATTCGATAATAAGAAACGCGCCGTGTTACGAATACGTCGGTAAGAATCAGCAGTGCGCTTAAAGTTTTCATCACTCACCGTCATTTCATTGCGGTAGTCTGTAGCGGCAACCCATAAACGCAAAATATCAGCGCCCATGGTGTTCATCACGGTTTGCGGCGCAATGGTATTACCAATCGACTTGGACATCTTGCGGCCATCGGCATCAATGGTAAAACCGTGGGTTAATACCTGTTTATAAGGCGCACGGCCATTGACGGCTACTGAAGTTAACAACGATGACTGGAACCAGCCGCGATGCTGGTCAGATCCTTCCATATATAAATCAGCGGGGGAATGTAACTCTTCACGACGGTCTAATACCGAGGCATGGGTAACGCCGGAGTCAAACCACACATCTAAAGTGTCAGTGACTTTTTCATAGTTATTGGCATCATCACCCAACAACTCTGCGGCATCCATTTCAAACCAGGCATCAATACCTTTTTCCTCAACCTTAAGGGCCACTGCTTCAACCAGCCGCTGGCTATCCGGGTGCAACTCGGCGGTTTCTTTATGGATAAATAAAGTAATTGGCACACCCCAGGTACGCTGCCTGGACACACACCAGTCGGGGCGGTCATTAATCATTGAATCAATACGGGCCTTACCCCATGAAGGCATCCACTCAGTGGTTTCAACTTCTGCCAGGGCTTTGGTCAGCAAACCATTTTGATGCATGGAGATAAACCACTGCGGTGTCGCCCGGAAAATAATAGGGGTTTTATGGCGCCAGCAATGGGGGTAACTGTGCTCAAACTCTTCATGATGCAGCAAGGCACCCTGCTCTTTAAGGGTTTCAACAATGGCGCTATTCGCTTTTAGCACATGCTGGCCAGCAAAAAGCTCAGTTTCCGGTAGATAAACACCGTTGGAACCGACCGGGTTATAAACATCCAAACCGTATTTTTGGCCGACATTAAAATCGTCTACACCGTGACCGGGGGCCGTATGCACCGCACCGGTACCCGCTTCAGTGGTGACATGGTCACCCAGGATAACCAGCGAATGGCGATCGTAAAAAGGATGCTGGAGCTGTTGTTTTTCTAAAGCCGCGCCCTTACAACGACCAACCACAGAAAAGGATTCAACACCGTAACGTGCCATTACACTCTCGTGCAGATCTTCAGCCAATAAGATGTTTTTCTGCTGGCCGTTTTGATTAAACGCCACCAACACATAGTCAAAATCAGGGTGAAGACTAACCGCCAGGTTTGCAGGCAATGTCCATGGTGTTGTGGTCCAGATAGCCAGGGCAACGCTACCCTCGATATCGTCATTGGTTCCACAGGCTGCTAACACTTCACCGCGATCAACCACTTCAAATGCCACATCAATGGCTGGCGACACTTTATCTTTGTACTCAACTTCCGCTTCCGCCAAAGCAGAACCACAATCCATACACCAATGCACCGGCTTAAAGCCTTTTTGCAAATGACCATTGTCAGCAATTTTTCCAAGCGTACGGATAATGTCGGCTTCATTTTGGAAGTTCATGGTGAGGTATGGATTTTCCCAATCACCCAGCACACCTAAACGGATAAAGTCTTTCTTCTGGCCGTTAACCTGCTTTTGTGCATATTCGCGGCACTTTTTTCTAAAAATAGAAGGCTCAACTTTAACGCCCGCCTTACCCACTTTCTTTTCAACGTTCAGTTCAATAGGCAGACCATGGCAATCCCAACCCGGAACATAAGGCGCATCAAAACCATTCATGGTTTTTGATTTCACAATCATATCTTTAATAATTTTATTAACCGCATGACCGATATGAATATCACCATTGGCGTAAGGAGGGCCATCGTGAAGAATAAATTGCGGACGACCTTTGCTGGCCTCGCGAATTTTTTCGTATAAACCTTCTTCCTGCCAACGCTTTAAGGTTTGTGGCTCACGCTGGGCCAGGTTAGCCTTCATCGGGAAAGCCGTTTTGGGAAGGTTTAAGGTGCTTTTGTAATCACTCATACAGGTTTTATCTACCTAACAACGTAAATTTTTATGGTTTAGCCGACGCCGATATGTGCTGGGACAAGTACTGGCGACCGGTTTGTATATCTCTATAAATCTGTTCTTTTAGCTGATCAATGGAGTCAAACTTCTGTTCGTCCCTGATTTTTTTACGGAAGATGACTTTAATTTTTTTTCCGTAAATATCTTCATTAAAATTCAATATATGAACTTCTAAAATTGCTTTTAAACTATTATCAACCGTGGGCCTTGAGCCGACATTGGCAACGCCCTTTAAACTACGCTGCCCTATTTCAACTTCAACGGCATAGACACCAGACATAGGGGCACGCAATCTTCGCAGCGCGATATTCGCCGTAGGTGCACCCAGCTGACGCCCCAACTGCTGTCCAACAATCACCCTTCCGGCAATGCTATAAGGTTTTCCTAATAACAGTTCAGCTAATTCAAAATCGCTGTCTTCCAACGCCTTGCGAATACGAGTACTACTCACTCGGTCATCGCGAATTTTTAAGGTTGACGTCGCCACCACATCAAAACCGTGGATCAGCCCTTCTGATTTCAGTAAATCAAAATCACCACCGCGATTACGACCGAAGCGTAAATCATCACCGGCGATAATATAACGCGCACCCAAGCCCTTAACGAACACCTGCTGGATAAATTCTTTAGCTCCCATATCCTTCAAGTCTGGTGTAAAGCGAATGCGTAATACCCGGTCAATACCCAGCGCTTTAAGGGCCTGGAATTTCTCACTGAAGCTCATCAACCGGGCCGGCGCCTGCAAGGGAGCAAAATACTCTCTGGGCAAGGGCTCAAACACCACCACCGTGGTCGGCAAATTCAGCTCTTTGCCCTTATCAATCAGTTGCTGCAATATCGCTTGATGTCCATGATGAACACCATCAAAGGCACCAATAGTGGTGATACAGCCTCGATGTCTGGGGCGCATATTATGCAGGCCGCGAATAAGCTCCATGGAGTAATATCTATCAACAATGCTAAAGGGAGGGCCTTACAGCCCATAAAATAGCGCGTGATTATAACTTAGGCAGCTGCTTGCCACCAGCCAAGACAGGGGGAAGATTAGGCAATTGTGCTTGCATCGGCACGGAAATGACGGGGTCTTGCGCCAAAAAGCCCAAGGGCTACAAAATAGCTGGCCGCCCCAACCCCACAGAGGTAGAAAATATTCAAGACTCGCTGCCACCAAAGCCAATCAACCCACTGGGATGACTCAGGCGTTAGCTGCCACAATAGCACGGCCATCACCACCGCCGCCGCACTTAGACGCAGTATCGCCGCAACCATACCGGCCATGGGTGAATAGACCTGCTGTTGATGCAGACCACGGTATAACAAGCCCGCATTAAGGAAGGCGGATAAGGAGGTAGCCAACGCCAAACCAATATGCCCCAGTTGCCAGTAATAATGCAGCGGAACAACAAAGGCGACATTCATTACCATATTGGCCGCCATGGCGATAATGCCGATTTTAACCGGGGTTTTGGTATCCTGGCGGGAGAAATAACCCGGTGCCAATACCTTGATTAACATAAAGGCCATTAAACCTAATGAATAGGCCTGCAAGCTATAGGAGGCCATGGTGACATCCCTGACCGTTAGTTTTCCGTATTGGAACAAGGTCATCAGAATGGGTTCTGCCAATATCATTAGTGCTACAGCGGCTGGAATGGCAATCAATAACACTATGCGAATCGCCCAGTCGAGTGTCGCCTTAAAAGCTTCAGGCGAACGACTGGATTGCTGGCGTGATAGGCTCGGTAAAATTACGGTGCTGATAGCAATGGCAAAGACACCCAGGGGTAGCTCGACCAAACGATCAGAATAGTACAGCCATGACACACTGCCAGCGGGTAAAAAGGACGCCAACACAGTATCCAGCAACAGGTTAATTTGACTGACTGATACACCGAAAATTGCCGGGCCCATCAAAGCAAGGATTCTTCTTACCCCTTCATCCTGCCAATCCCAAGCGGGCTTTGGTGTTAGCCGCAAACCATGCATAAAGGGCAACTGGAAAGTGAGCTGTAAAATACCAGCGGCCATAACCCCCCAGGCTAAGGCAAAGGCTGGCTCATCAAAATAAGGGGCAATCACTATCGCCGCTGTAATCAATGAGATATTTAATAACACTGGCGTAAAAGCTGGTACTGCAAAACGGCCATAGCTATTTAATACCGCACCACAAAAGCCTGTTAGTGAGATTAAAAATAAATAGGGAAAGGTAATACGGATCATTTCGCTAGTAAGCTGGTAGCGAAGCGGGTCTTCTGACAGGAAAAAACCTGGGGCAAAAATTGCCGCAATCACGGGTGCGCCGACTACTGCAAGGCCGGTCACTATCAGCAAACTACCCCCCAAGGCCCCCGCTACTTTATTGACCAATAACTGAATGGCATTAAAGTCACGTTGCTCACGGTATTCCGATAAAACAGGCACAAAAGCCTGCGAAAAGGCACCTTCGGCAAACAGCCTGCGCATAAAGTTAGGGATTTTAAAGGCGACAAAAAAGGCATCTGCCGCTGCGGTAGCACCCACAAAATGAGCAATCACCACATCGCGTAATAAACCTAATACGCGGGATAACATCGTCATCATACCCACAACTAAACTGGACTTTAATAAGCCTGTTTTTTGTTGCGGTTGATCAGATGTTGATGTCGACATTAAAAGCGACTACCCGTATACCAATTAACATCACGGGAATTTTTCTCAACCTGATCTTCTACATCCAGTATCAAGGCAAACAAGGCCATTCTAACCACCACACCATTATCCGCCTGACGGAAGATAGCCAGGTTGGGGTTATCGTTCAGGTCGTTATCTAACTCATTAGCCCCTTCGCGGGAATCGCGAGGCAATGGGTGCATAATCACCGTATTAGGCTCACAAAAGCGCGTATAGATTGCCTGATTTAAGCGGTAGCGGCCACGGTATAAATTAGCCTCTTCCTGACTGGAAAAACGCTCTTCCTGGATACGGGTTGAATAGGCAATATCGACATGGGCAATACTCTCTTCCATCGCATCAGACTCGGTCACTGCAAGGCCAGCACTACGCATTTTCTCAACAATTTCACCGGGCATTTTTAATTCTTCCGGGGAAATTAATGTCACGCTAACGTTTTTATAGAGGGTTAATAATTTACAGAGGGAGTGGACAGTACGGCCAAATTTTAGATCGCCAATCAGAGCGATACGCAGGCCATCCAAATCGCGACCGTGGTCTTGCAGCTCTTTTTTAATAGTATACAAATCTAACAGGGCCTGGCTGGGGTGCTCATTAGCTCCATCACCACCATTGATCACCGGGACTCGGCTAGCGGCAGCAAATTCAGCGACCGAACCTTCCTGTGGGTGGCGCATTGCAATCGCATCGCTGTAACCGCTTAGCACCCTGGCAGTATCATAAAGCGACTCACCCTTGGCAATAGCCGAAGATTCAAATCCGATAGTTTCGCGCACCTCACCACCCAGTAAATTAAAGGCACTGCCAAAACTTACACGGGTACGGGTACTGGGTTCAAAAAACATGCTGCCTAAAATCGCACCATCTAACACTTTAGTAATGCGCTTGCGCTGGGCATAGGGTTTCATTCGGTCAGCGACATCAAAAATACTATCGATATCAATACGCTCAAACTGACCAATGGAAAGAATATGGCTGCCGGTGAATTTCAATCCTGCTTCTCCGTTCTGTTATTTATTTTATAGTGCTGGCAACTAACCAGCCTGCTCAATGGTGACCGAGTCACTGGCCGAATCCCCAAATTGCAAACTTGCCCAGCGGGCATACAAGCTTGAACTGGCCAATAACTGCTGGTGATTACCCGTATCAACCAGTCGTCCATGGTCCAATACCGCTATAGTATCAACATTAACCACTGTCGCTAAGCGATGTGCAATAACAATACTGGTTCTGTCTTGCATCAAGTGCTCAAGCGCTTGCTGAACTTTGTACTCACTTTCCGCGTCCAGTGCACTGGTCGCTTCATCTAACAATAGTAGTTTGGGATCTTTTAATACTGCCCTGGCAATGGCAATACGCTGGCGCTGGCCACCGGATAACCTGACACCGGACTCACCCACAAAACTGTCATAGCCGTTGGGCAGTTTCTGGATAAACTCATCGGCATAGGCTGCTTCTGCCGCTGCACGCACCTGCTCATCAGTCGCATCGGGACGGCCGTAGCGAATATTCTCTAATACCGAATTACTAAACAGCACCGGCTGCTGCGGCACGATGGCAATATGTTCACGCAGTTCCTTAGGATCCAACTGGCAGATATCGATACCGTCAAATAGAATTTTGCCTTCAGTGACATCGTAAAAACGCAAAATTAAATCAACCAGTGTCGACTTACCCGCACCGGAGGTACCGACCAATGCCATGCTGCTACCGGCTACCAAATTAAGTGTTAATTTATCCACCGCTGGGGTTTCTGGCCTTGATGGATAGTAAAAGCTGACATTATCAAAGTGTATTTCACCCTGTACATTCTCAGGCAGCGGCTGCGATTGCTCCGGTGCCTGAATCAAATTATCTGCATGCATCAGCTCTAACAGTCGCTCTGTGGCGCCCGCTGCTCGCTGTAAGTCGCTATAGACTTCACTGATAACACCCACTGACATCGCAACCATAAGCGCATAGAAAATAAACGCAGCCAGTTCACCGGCGGTAATTCTGCCAGCGATTACATCGTGACCACCTACCCACAGCATATAGGCAATTGCACCAAAGACCATGGCAATAACAATAGACGTTAACCAGGCGCGATGTTTGATACGCAGCAGGGCCACATCAAAGGCCGCTTCAACCTGCCGGGAAAAAGTATCACTGTCGCGCTGCTGGTGGTTAAAGGCCTGCACAATTTTAATATTTTTAAGTGACTCGCCAACAAAGCCACCAAAAACTGCCACTTTATCCTGACTGCTGCGGGAAAGGTTTCTCACATGACGGCCAAAAATAATAATCGGCATAATCACTAACGGCACGCTGATTAACACAATGACGGTTAATTTAGGGTTGGTAAAGAGCAGTAAGATGATACCGCCAATAAACAGCAAGACGTTGCGCAACGCCATAGAGACAGAAGAGCCGATAACGGTTTGCAATAAGGTGGTATCGGTGGTGATACGCGACTGGATTTCACCGCTAAGATTGGTCTCAAAAAAGCTGGGGTGCAGTTCAATCACTTTGCTATACACCGCACGGCGTAAATCCGCACTGACCCGCTCACCAATCCATGACACCAGGTAAAAGCGCGCAAAGGTGCCGATAGATAACAACAACACCATAAACATAAAGATGACAATGGTCTGGTCTAAACCGGCCCCGGCACCTTCGCCAAAGCCCTGGTCAATCATCATACGCAAGCCCTGCCCCATTGACAGAGTAACGCCAGCGGTGAAGGTCAAGGAGAATAATGCAGCCAATACATACCACCGGTAGGGCTTTAAAAAGCCCAACATCTCGGATAAGACCTTGATATCGCTACTGCTCTCGCGCTGTTCTGATGTATCGCCGTGCACTGAAAACCCTTATGACCGTTGATGACTAACCGCCTGATTAAGCGTGAAGCTATTATCACTGCTATAGGTGCTGGGTAAAAGGGCTGCCGGAGGCTGACAGAGCTATTTTTAGCCATATCTGCATGTTTTTTTACCTATTATCGCCATATTCACTGGTTTCTGCGCTAAGTGATTGAATAATACATAAAACATGCTGAGCATTATTGCTTTCGCTTAATCGGCTTATAGTCCACGCCAGCTAATAAACATTTTTCCCTGCGGGATAATTGTTTAATCTCAGCTTCGCGCTTACTCGCGGTACTACGATTTTGGCTGGCCTCCTGGAAAACCATCTTTTTAGGCTTATCAGAACGGAAAAACTTTGCCCCCTTATTTCCGGCTGCGCCGCTGTGCTCGGCAAAGCGCCGGTCAACATCGGTGGTAATCCCCGTGTAGAGTTTTCCACTTTGCGTCTCTACCATATAAACCCACCACGTTGATGCTTTTGTTGATTTTTTTGTGGCAGGCATCAGGCAATCACTTGGTTAGTTGTTTTAAGCCAGAAGTTGATCACTGTAATCCAATAGCCGTTCCAATATTTGCTGATCGCGCTCGCTAACATCCTCGCTATCTAATAGGGTTTGAACCTTTACCAAATAGTTCTCAAGGATAATACTGCCACCGCCATCAGCTTCTGTTAAACGCTGGTAGCGGTACTCTTGCCACTGCTGCTGCTCATCCTCGGTTAGCGATTCGGGGTAATTGCGCGCACGGTAGCGAAACAGCATTTCTGCCAAACGTGTATCTTCAAAATAGAAAGTATTATCTCGTAACTCTGCAGGCGTACTGGACCGCACTTGCGCCATAACACTTTTATCATTTTGGCCAAAAAAATCACCGCCATAGAGCATAACATCGGGATCCTTTTGCTCCGGGAATGATCGTGATGAAAATACTTCAGCCAGTTTTTCTGCCAAGGGTCCCGCCTTCATAATCTGTTGATAATGCTGCCGGGCTTTAGGTAAATCCAACTGTATACGCGCCGCCACCGCATCATCCATCAAAGCCGTAGTAGCCACTGCAGGACAGCGATTGGTATGAATAGTTTTCAGCGGAATTCTTTCCATCCCCTCCGGTAACTCTGCGGCGGGGGTATATAAACGTTCGCTAATTTTCTCAGCACTCAATTCAATCAAGGGCGAAGGGTCGACAGCCAGGTCATAACAAATAACACCATTTTTATTGGTCGGGTGCATAGCCAGGGGCATTACCAGGCTGGTACAAAAACGACTGGCGGGGATCATAGCCGAGGTATGGATGACCGGCTTTTTCTCGGCAACATTTAACAAGCTAGCTACTTCGCGTTTGTTGCGAAGCTTAAACAGATAGTCAAATAGCCTGGGTTGTTTCTGTTTGATTAATTTAGCCACAGCAATGGTGGCATGCACATCCGACAACGCATCATGGGCGGCCTCATGACTAATCCCATTAGCCTTAGTTATCTGCTCCAGTTTAAAGCTGGTTGAGCCGTCTTCATGGGTGGGCCAAATAATACCCTCCGGGCGCAGGGCACAACAGAGCCTGACCATATCGATAATATCCCAGCGGGAATTACCGTTTTGCCACTCCCGAGCGTAGGCGTCATAAAAATTACGATACAAAGTATATCGACTCACCTCATCGTCAAACCGGATGCTGTTGTAACCCACCGCACAGGTGCCGGGCTGGGCAAACTCTGCATGAATCTGGCGAATAAATTCCGCTTCAGGAAGCCCTTGTTCAAGTGCCTGCTGTGGCGTAATACCTGTTACCAGGCAAGCCTCCGGGTGCGGCAACATATCATCAGCCGGCTTACAAAAAATGACTAAAGGCTCACCGATAATATTAAAATCTGCATCGGTGCGAATACCCGCAAACTGCGACGGGCGGTCACGGGCAGGGTCGGTACCGAATGTTTCATAATCGTGCCAGTAGAAAGAAAAATCTGTCATGGAAAATAAATAATCCTTACAAGGGTGTTGTTTGCCGTTATTGTTCTGTGCTAAATTTTCTCTGTCAACGGATTATGACATACCAAACTTTGCGGAAGGAACTGCATCATGAAGATTAATCAAAATTTAAACACATTAACTCTCGCACCATCACCTTGCCCTCAACCTTGCCCTCAACCTTGCCCTCAACCCTGCCCTCAACCTTGCCCTCAACCCCAACCTCGCCCTAAAACAAATGGCTTTAGCCTAATAGAACTGCTTGCCACTCTCAGCGTAATCATGCTCACCCTGGCCATTGGCGTATCCGGGCTATCGCAATGGCTGCAATACCAAACTGAAAGTAGCCTGTTCAGATCCCTCACCCACTTGGCGACCTTCGCCCGGACCCGGGCAATTAAAGATAATCAATACCTCACCCTTTGCCCCAGTGCTGATAAAACCAGCTGCAACGGGCCATGGAATAAAACCATTATTGTTTTTAACGATAGCAATACTAACGAAAGAGTCGATAACGGAGATGTGCTCTATCGGGTGCTATCACTACCGGAGACAACACCCTGCCTGCTCTGGCAAGCCAGCCTTGGTCGGCACTACTTACAATTTAAACCCTCAGGGGCCAGCAATGGCACAGCGGGGCACTTCAGGCTTTGCGATGCCATTCACAACAGCAACAGCAAAAAACTTGTGATAGGCCTAAGTGGCCGAACCTCTTTAAGACGTTTTTAAATAATCAAGTTGGAGCAAGTTCAAATGAGCGATCAATTAAAAAACACGGGCGCAACCCTGCTGGAAGTGGTTATCACACTGTTTATTATGAGTGTGGGATTACTGGGTTTAGCCAGGCTGCAATCAACCGCCATTAAAGACAGCCTGGAAACCGCACAACGCTCACAAACTGCATGGCTGGTGAGCGAGATGGTTGAACGCATAAGAGCCAACCCCGCGGACAAGGCCAACAGTTACAGGGTAGAACTCTCCAGGGAAAACTGCTCAAAACCCGCCAGATATTGCTCCGCTACCCTGACAGAATGCACACCTTCCGAGCTGGCCAGGTTTGATATCTGGGATGTTTTTTGCGGCGAATCCTCCGAAGGAGTATTAGCCGACTCTGTCGAATCACTAAAGCTCTCCACCCTGTCAATCTCCTGCGACCAGAACTGTTCGACATCACCGGCTAACTATAACGTGAGTATATCCTGGCAAACTCGCGCTACGGGCAACACCAGCGATCCCAACACACAACAAATTACCATGAAGGTGAGGCCTTAATGAATACGCCAGGGCAACATGGATTTAGCCTGATTGAATTAATGATTGCCATTACCCTCTCACTGATATTAATGGCAGGAGCCATGCAGTTTATGGCTAGCAGTCGACAGACCTTTGAGCTAAATGGTGATATTTCCCGCATCCAGGAAAACGGCCGTATCGCGATGGATATACTGGTCAGGGAGTTACGGATGGCGGGCTATCGACATCCACTTAACGGTGACGGCAAACCACCTCATTACTTTAATTTTGAAAAAAACTGCACCGACTCCCATAGCAGCTGCACGCTTGATAGCCATATTAACAACCCTGCCAGTATTACCCATGGCAGCGACCGGCTAACAATACAGTATGACCCTCCCTCGGATGACCAGGGTGGTGTAGCCCGGGACTGCCTGGGTACAAAGCTGGATGCCACAGAGCGTCACAGCATTATTATTAACAGTTACACCATCCAAACTGTTAACGGTATTAATAGCCTCTATTGCAGGGGCTATAACAAAAGCAAAGCTGAATGGCTTGAAAAAGGAGCCCAACCCCTGATTGATGGCATCGATAATATGCAGGTGCTCTATGGCGTAGCCAGCAGCAGCAACAATAGTGTTAGCCGCTATCTGCCCCAAAGCGCATTAACACCGCAGGACTGGCCGAACATTAAAACCGTCACTATTGCCCTGCTGGTTAGCAACGGTTTGCAGCAAGGCTTTGCCCATGCACAAAAACGCCAATACCAATTACTGGATAGCAAACGACTCACAACCCCGGACACCGACCGACAAAGTCGAAGAATCTATAGCACGACCGTGCAATTGAGAAACAGCCATGATTAGGAGAACTAAATATGCATAATCAATTTCAACAAGGTGCTGTACTGATTGTCAGCCTGATTCTGTTACTGGTGATGACGTTATTAGCCATCGTAGCGATGGATACATCGCAACTACAATCGCAAATGGCCCATAACAGCCTGCTATCCCAACATCTGCACCAGATTGCCTTTAGTGAAATCCAGGCCCAGGCCAAAGCTCTGGAGAACTCGGATTACCTCGAGAAAATAACCACAGCAACCCGGAATATTACAGTGCTGAACTACGAGGGACTATCCAAAGATGGCGTAGGAGTAACACTAACAGACACCCAGACCTTAACCCATAATGCCGATGATGCTTATACCCTGTCTGGCGCGGTTGTATTTACGGGTAACACCGCACCGCCTTCAGGTTATAGCCTGGCTTTATATGTCGGGAAAAGCTATGAAATCTACACTGTCGCCCAATACAGCAACAAGCAGTCAGACAGCAAGCAATCAGGCTCAAAACAAACACAGGGTTTAAATCGCATCGCCCCATCATCTCATTAGACTAGTCAAACCAACACAAGGAGTGTGTTATGAAATATTTTTTAAAGCTACTGCTTATCACCCTACCGATAATCAACGGCAGTTTATCAACGGCAGATGATATTGATATTTATCTCCCTGATACCCATAAACAAACAACACTGCATATACTACTGGCCGTCCATCAAACCGATCAGGAAACCATAAAGCGCATTGTCGATAGCTTTTATCAAAGTCGAAGACCTGCGCTGATTGGACTAATACAAGCCAGTGAAAATAGCCTGGCCCATCCATTTATTGATATTAGCAAAGACAATAATCTTGAAAGCTTAACCAGGGCCATCAATCAAATCACCGCCACTCAAACCAAACCACCTGTAGACAAACTGTTGCGCCAGGCCGCCGGGCTTTTCCCCGACAAGAAAACAGCATGCGCAGAAAAACATATCCTGTTGTTTACCGGGCAAGCGACTAAGGCCAGTGAAAAGTTACCGGATGATATACAGGTCCATAGAATAGAAGCTAACCAAACCAATGATAAACAGACTGTCACTCGCATACTCAACGGCAGTATTAATCATACCATTGAGGCCAAGGGAAACTTTACAGCCCCTGCCATTGCCGTTAATGCCTATAATAGTTTGCAGCATCGCAATGATATGTATTTTGCCTTATTTAAGCCGAGCTTATCCGCACGCTGGGCTGGCAATATTAAAAAATACCGACTTTTCGATAACAAAATTATTGACGCCAATGGCGAAGATGCCATTCAACAAGACAAACATAACGCAGGCTATTTTAAACAGACCGCCTTAAGTTTCTGGACCGAATTAACGGACTGGAATCCCAGCGACGATAATAATACAGCCACCGTTGATGGCAGTGTTATACCCTATGGCGGCTATGCCTACCGGCTTAACTCTCCCGCTACGCGCAAGCTATATACCTACCTCGATGATTTTACGCCCAACAATGAGCTATTGGCCGCAGAGCCCTTAATCGTGGAAAACGCCAATATCACTGCAAGCCTGCTTGGGCTTAAACCCTCCGAAGATGATAAACGCAAAGCTCTACTCAAGTGGACACATGGTTATGAGATTGAGGGTTATGAGGTTGAGGGTTATGAGATTGAACTCGGAGAGCACTCGCCGAATTATTTTGTTGCCGACGTTATTCACAACCAGCCAGCGGTGGTTACCTACCGCACAATAAACCCCGCTACTGAAGACTTTGACGATACGCTCTTTGCAGGGTCTAACAGGGGATTTCTCCATGCTATTGATGCCAATACCGGCGATCCAATTTTTAGCTTTATACCCAGGCAGTTGCTCACCAACTTAACCAGCTATTATCAAAACAAGCCACCCCTTGCCGATAAACCCTATGGTTTTGATGCACCGATGACAGTATGGCGCCAGGACAGTAACGGCAATGGCAGCGTCGTAACAAGCTATGGCCACACTGACAAGCCGGAAACCGGTGACCATGTTTATATTTATCAAGCTATGCGACGGGGTGGTAACAGCCTGTTCGCCTTCGATGTCAGTGTCCGTAACAATCCCAAATTGATGTGGCAAATTAACGGTGATAAAGACCTTGATGGTGACGGCAGCAGTGATGCTACTCCGGGATTTAGCCAGCTGGGAGAAACATGGTCGCGCCCACAACTAGCTACCATCCAATGGAATTGCACCCGTGGCGACACCTCTGGCTGCCAGAATAAAAAAGTGATTTTCTTTGCCGGTGGTTATGATAATCAGCACGACAACGCCAGCCACAGAAAAAGTGGCCATGGTAATGCTATCTATATGGTTGATGCTGTTAGCGGCGAGTTACTGTGGAGTGCTGGTAGGCGCAGCCATGACCTTAACCTAAGCAATATGAACTACAGTATTCCGGCTAATGTCACCCCCGTAGACATTGATGGTGACGGCTATATTGATGCGCTATTTGCCATCGATATTATCGGGCAACTTTGGCGCTTTGATTTTAACCATAAGGCTCGCAGTCAAAGTGATTTTGCAAAAACCAGCTCCGGGGGAATGATTGCCGACTTAAGCGGCGCCGGCCGACGCTTTTATAACGCGCCGGACGTAGCCTATATCGCCCGCCGCGGGCAACCACCGTTGCTGAGTATTGCTGTGGGTAGTGGCTATCGCGCCCAACCCGAAAATACATCCATCAATGATCGTTTCTTTGTTGTTTTTGATTATTACCCATTAACGGCACCCCCTAATTACCGTTATGCAGATAATGCTGTGATTACGACCTCAGATATGTCCCCGGTCACACAAACCCAGAGACTCAATGACAGTGAAGAGAAATATAAGTACGGCTGGTATCTCAATATGGATAATGGCAAGGGTGAAAAAATTCTGTCTTCATCCATTACATTTAATCACCAACTTTTATTAACCTCTTATACACCGGGGAAAAAAACCACAGTTTGCAGCAAACAGGAGATCGATATTGGCACAGGGAAATATTATTTGTTAGACCTGTTTAAGGGTAACTCCGTGCTAACAGTTTCGGACTCAAGCAAGCCTTATGGTGAACTGCAACGCCAGGGTATTCCCCCGGAACCCACTATTATTTTCACCAGCAACAGTTCTTGCAGCTCAAATTGTAATGTCCAACATTCTACAGCTGACCAGGAAAATAACGTGCTGGTCTGTATCGGTACTGAGTGCTCAAGCCAAACCATTGACCTCTCCTTGCATAAAACCTACTGGAGAGAGCTATGACTATAAGCAGAATAAAAACAGATAATGGCTTTACCTTAGTAGAAGCGTTAGTGGTATTAGCGATTATCGGCATACTCGCCTCAGTAGCGCTGCCCAGCTACCAGTCCTATCTATTAAGGGGTAACCGAACAGGGGAAGCCCTGCCCTACCTTAATAACCTTATGCAGGCGCAGGAACGATATGCCGCAGAACATGGCAGCTATACCGAGGATTTAACACTGCTGGGCTACGATGCCGAACCAACAACACCGCAAGGCAACTACACCTTTAATGCTGTAGCCTGCGGCAGCGGGATTAGTGAATGTGTTACGTTAACAGCCCAGGCCCAGGGTAAACAAATCAATGATCGCAATGGTAACAACGGGAATATCAGCTTGAGTAGTCGCGGAGAAAAAATGGGGCTGGACTCACAGAACTAACAAAGCTAACAAACAAGGCCAGCCCGGCAATTTATCTAAGTACAAACGCGAGGCACACGCAAAGGCATTCGGGTTAAAATTTCATAGCCAATAGTCCCAGCCCATTCCGCCACTTCATTAGCGGTGAGCTCCTGCCCCCAAAGTACTACGTCATCGCCCACTGCGACACTGTCCTGGTCAGTCACATCAACGGTGATCATATCCATTGATACCCGCCCTACCAGCGGCACACGCTGGCCATTAATAATAACCGGCGTTCCACTGGGTGCCTGTCGTGGATAACCGTCACCATAACCCACGGCAATAGTGGCAATAGTTGACGGTCGCGTAGCGGTCCAACTGGCGGCATAACCCACCGACTCACCTACCGCGACATCTCGCACTGCGATAACCGCGGAGGTCAGGGTCATAACATGGCGTAGTTTATCCCCATGCTGATGAGCTTCAGGGAATGGAGCATTGCCATAAAGCATATAACCTGGCCGATTCCATTGCTGTCGTGTTTCAGGCCAGGCCAGCAAACCTGACGAATTACTAATACTCAGGGGGGCGTTTAGCCCCGCAACACAGTCCTTAAATGTTTTCACTTGTGCATCGGTAAAAGAGCTGCTCAGCTCATCAGCACAAGCCAAATGTGTTGCCACAACAATTTCATCGCATACATGGTTACAGGCTTTAAGCTGCTGATAAAAAGCTCCGACAGTTTCAGGGCGAATGCCCAGGCGATGCATACCACTATCGACTTTTAACCATACTGTCACTGGCTTGGGTAAACTCGCAGTGAGCAGGCTATCCAGTTGCTGCTGATTAGTTAACATCAACCAATAGTTTTGCCCAGCCGCCCTAACAATATCCTGCTGGCTAAAGCTACCTTCCAGTAACAGTACAGGTTTGCTAATACCAGCCTCACGCAGTTCATCAGCCTCTTCAATGCAGGCTACGCCAAACGCAGGAGCCATCGGCTCCAGGGCTTTGGCCACCGCGACAGCACCGTGCCCATAAGCGTTGGCTTTAACGATAGCGAGACACTGATCATCGGGCACCAAACTCTGTGCCAACTGAAAATTATGCTGTAGCGCCTGTATGTCTATAAGCGCTTTTGTAGGTCTGGACATAACCGATAAACCCTTAAAACTGTTAATAGTTGTATTTATGGGCGGAAAATAGCGCCTGCGCTTTTTCCCATATACCCCCTACTTTGCCATCGCCGACGGCTTTGCCGTCCACCTCTATAACCGGGGCCACCTCTTTACTGGAGCTAGTGATCCAAACCTCATCGGCATTGCGCAACTCTTGCATAGTTACAACACGCTCTTCAACAGGAATCGAGCCATCCTTACGCAAAACATCCAATAAAATAAGACGTGTAATGCCAGGCAGGATTTGCTCATCCAATGGCGAGGTGATCACTTTACCGTCTTTAATAATATAGGCATTAACCGCACTACCCTCGGTCATTTCACCACGCTCATTAAATAGAATTGTTTCACCACTGCCTTCACTATGGCCATGCTGGTAGTGCATCACATTGCCTAGTAAGGCGGTAGATTTAATATTACATCGTTTCCAGCGCAGGTCCTGGGTAGTAGACACTTTATAGGGCTTCACTACGTTGCGGTCTGCCACAGGCTCAGGAGGAATTTCAAAGGCAAAAGCAAATACGGTTGCACTAACACCTTCGGGATAAGCATGGCTGCGTTTGCTATCCGCCCCCCGGCTAACATGGAAGTAAATACCTAAATTACCGGCACCGTTTTTTTCACTTAAGGAAGTAGCAATCTCGCGCCACTGGTCGTGACTATAATCAAGCTGGATATCAATCGCAGCCAAACCATTATCCATTCGATCAATATGCGGACCAAAGCCAACCAGCTTGCCATTATAGGAAGGGACAACTTCATAAATGCCGTCACCAAATAAAAAACCACGGTCCATAGGCGAAATTTTCGCCTCTTCCATCGGAAGATATTCACCGTTTAAATATACAATACTCATAACTACGACCTATATTGATCAACTAAAATTTTAATCACTAAAACCCACTAACTGGCGCAATTGTGTAATCAGCTTTTGCCCCTCAGACAACGGCAGACTATCCTCCGTTAATGTTGGCTCACGGGTAACGCCATCGAGACTACCGCGCTCGGCGATATACTCTAGAAATTTCTGCGGATTTATCCGCGCCAATAAATCCTCTTGCTGCCAATATGAAAGCATGGCAATCAAACCATGGGCAGCCCAATTAGATACATCAGCTATCACCAACTCATCACAGGTAGTAACCGAGGGGGTAATATCCAGCGTTTTAATCGCCTCATAGATATTACCCATCCCTACTTCATTGCCGCCATCACCAATGGCAATGGTTGGATAACTGGCAAGCTTAAGGAAATAATCAAAACTGGCACAGCGGTCGCTGATATCTTCACCACGCATATTACAATAAATGCCCTGCTCTGAAAGGCCTGCGCGTTCAATGGATAACACCAACTCAGGTTGCAACTGATCTAAAGCCAATTGTGCCTCCGCCTCAGCGTTAGCCAACTCCCCAACCGCAATCTCATGCACACGAAAATCTGCGGCAATGGCTGTAGACATCGGGGCACAACAAACAATAATCGGCTTGGCACCAAGGTATTCCAGCGTTTTATATAACGCTATAGCACCTATAGGCCCATCGGTTTCAAAACTATTCAGTACAGGAAAGCCTGTACCAATCAACACCGTACCTTTGCAGGCTAAAAGCAATTTTGCTGCCCGCATATAATAGCCAGGCGTTAATGCCGACTGCACATCCCGCATCCCGCGTAAATTACGTGAAACCAACAAATCTTCTATTGACCGGCTCAGCGCAAGATCATCTTCCGGGTTAGTAGCATTCATTAAACTTAGCACCGCTGCAATTGAGCTTGCTGAAAACGGGCCTCAGCAAAATGTAATAAATTATGCGCCTGCTCCATAGACACCGCTTCAAATGAAACTTGAGCACCGGACATCAATTGCGACAATTTGGCTGTATCAATAGATATCATTGAACCGATCTTGGGGTAGCCACCAATGGTTTGGCGGTCATTAATCAATACAATAGGCTGACCATCCGCAGGAATCTGGATAGCCCCATGACATATACCTTCTGACAAAATACCATCAATAGATGACTGGATTTTTTGGCCCGTCAGGCGATAACCCATACGGTCGCAGCGGTCAGAGACTGTATACTCGCTGCTAAAAAAGAGCTGTTGCTGTACATCATTAAAGGTTTCTTGTTGATAACCAAGAATCACTCTTGCGGTAAACGCATCGCCATAGTGTGGACGATCATTACTATCAACACTGCAATGTTGTTGCGCATTAAAACTGGCGCAGGGTAAGAAGTCCCCCTGCTGCAAGCGATCACCTGTAATTCCGCCAATCGTCTCTCTGGCCACCGTGGCCGCACTGCCAAAACTATGGGGAATATCAAAGCCACCAGCCACCGCCAAATAACTGCGACAGCCCTGCTGTGCATAGCCTAGTTCGATTTGATCCCCCGCTTTTATACTATGACTTTGCCATAACTCGTAAGCTACGCCATTAATCGTTAAAGCCATATCAGCACCGGTTATAGCAATAACAGTATCTACCTGAGCCTCTAGCAACAATCCGCCAATGCTAATTTCCAGAGCTGTATTATTAGCAACCGAACCGTCAACTGCAGTTTCACACAGCCTGTTAGCCCAGCGAAATGCCAAAGGGTCCAGGGGACCCCCGTTGGTTAAACCAATACCATGAAAACCAAACCGACCCGTATCCTGAATTAGCGTTAACATGCCAGGATTAATAACCTTGAACCCACTCATGGTAATTCCCCTCCCAGTTCTAAAAACCGGTTGCGGGAAATAGTCTCAAACTGAACGCGATCACCAACAGCAACTGGCATACTCGGTTCTACCGCTGGGTCGAACATACGCTGGGGACATAGACCAATCAAATTCCAACCACCCGGTGATTGTGCAGGATAAACAGCCGTTTGTCGGTCTGCTATTCCCACTGCCCCTCTGGGCACTTTTTGCCGCGGCGTTGAAAGGCGCGAAGCCGCAATTTTTTCATTCACTTCACCCAGATAAGCAAAGCCCGGCGCAAAACCAATGGCATAAACGCGATACTCTTGCTGCTGGTGCAAATCGATAACCTGCTCAATGGATAAATCCGCATTAGCCGCAATTAGCTCCAACTCTGGCCCTGATTCAACGCTGTAATAGACAGGTAAAGTCACCAAACTCCCCTGCCCTGATTCGGCATTATCCAGATCGTTTAACAGTGCATTTAAGGTTTGGCTAATAAAAAAGTGATCAGTTTTTAACGCATCATAAATCAAGGTGAGTGAAGCATAGGAAGGAATTAAATCAATCAGTACTGAGTCTAGCGATGTAGCAATAGCCACTTTAGCGGCTTGCACACGAGCGGCCACTGCTGGTGATGCCTGAGCAGAAAAGCCGGCATCATCAAAATAAATAATCAGCGCATTTTCACCCGCTACCGCTATTCTCATCCGCCAATTAACTCGCGAATTTCTTGTATGGCTTGCACGCCAGCTTCGTTATCACCGTGTACACATAAAGTATCAGCCTGCAATGGGAGAGTATTGCCACTGACAGTAGTCACAGTGCCATCTGTACAAAGCTGCTGAACTTGAGCCAGCATTTTTTCTTTGCTGTGAACAGCGCCGGCTTTGGAACGGGCTAATAATTTTCCATCATCGTCATAACAACGATCAGCAAAGGCCTCAAAAGAAAGGTTAAGACCCAGACGGTCGGCTTCAGCTTTGTGCTCAGCGTATTGTGGGGTAGCTTGTAACATTAACGTTAATGGGCGCTGATAGTCGGACATTGCAACCATAATGGCGTTGCGCACATCTGGCTTTGCCATCATATCGTTATAAAGTGCACCATGAGGTTTTACATATTCAAGCTTCAAGCCTGCAGTCGCGGCCATGCCATCCATTGCAGCAACCTGATAATGCATTAGTGCGATAATTTCTTCAGTACTGCAATTCATTGAACGACGACCAAAACCAACAAGGTCTTGATAAGCCGGGTGGGCACCAATGCTGACATCATTTTTCTTTGCCAGTGCCAAGGTGTTACGCATAACCACCGGGTCGCCGGCATGAAAGCCACAGGCAATATTGGCTTGATCAATATACGGCATCACCGCCGCATCCATACCCATGGTCCAACTGCCAAAGCTTTCGCCCAAGTCACAATTTAACTGTAATGCCATAATATTGATTCCCGAAGGGTCTTATCCAAGGTCGATAACGAATGGTACTGCGGTACGACAAGATTAACGACTATTTTAGGAAAATAGAGAAGCCTTTTATCCTATTTTAGAAAACAAAACAGGATATCTCCCTAAAAAAGAGAAACAAAATATAGTAATAGCGCTGGTTTTAGCCACAAAGACCAAAACAACACCTAAAACGCTACAAAATGGATAATTTACTATTGGGGATATCCGTAACCAACATACAGCCCGGCTCATGGGTAATACAAAATGGTGGTTTAGCCTCTTCCAATACCGCCTGCGGTGTAACGCCACAGGCCCAAAAAACAGGGAGTTCATTGGGGTTAATGGTTACCGCATCACCAAAGTCTGGCTGGTTAATATCATTGATACCAATCAGCGAAGGGTCACCTAAATGAATAGGAGCACCGTGAACGGAGGGGAAACGGCTACAAATCTGCACCGCACGAATGGCGTCAGCCGCCAAAAATGGCCGCATGCTCACCACCGTTTTACCACTAAAGCGGCCCGCTGGGCGGCAATCAATATTGGTACGATACATAGGCACATTGAGATTCTGGCTAACATTACGCACATCCAGACCGTCAGCGATAAGAGGCTCTTCAAAAGAAAATGAACAACCCAATAAAAAGCTCACCAGATCATCACGCCAGTAGTCTTTAATATCGGTAACAGACTCTTTTAACTCGCCGTTTTCAAAAATACGGTAGCCGGAAATATCAGAGCGAACATCAAGGTCTTCACCCAAGTCAGGCAGCATATACTGCCCCGGCTGTGAAGCCATACCCACTAAAGGACAGGGCTTTGGATTAAGCTGACAAAACTGCAAAAACTCATTGGCCCAATCTTTTGGCAGAATCACCAGATTACATTGCACAAAACCTGCGGCACAACCGGAGGTATTGGCGGTGTGTGCGCCACTGCGAATGCGTTGGCGTAATGCTAGTGGTGAGATATCTGCAGACATAAACCATACTCTAGTATGTCATTCCCGCGAAGGCGGGAACCTAGATTCCCGCCTTCGCGGGAATGACGAGGTTAAAAGTGTTAGATCACTTTTATCGCTTCTTCTTCGATCTTAGCTTGCCACAATTGCGGGCCAGTTTTGTGGACTGACTCACCCAGGTGATCAACGGCTACGGTAACGGGCATATCTTCTAATTCAAACTCGTAGATCGCTTCCATTCCCAATTCAGGGAAGCCAACAACAGTAGAAGATTTAATCGCTTGAGCCACTAAGTATGCAGCACCACCGACAGCCATTAAATACACCGATTGATGATCTTTGATCGCTTCAATCGCGGTTGGACCGCGCTCAGCTTTACCGATCATACCTAACAAGCCAGTCTTTTCTAACATGGTGCGCGTGAATTTATCCATACGGGTGGCTGTGGTTGGGCCAGCAGGACCAACAACTTCATCACCGATAGGATCAACCGGGCCTACGTAATAAATAAAACGGCCCTTCATGGAAACAGGTAATTCTTCACCGGCTTCAATCATATCGACCATTTTCTTATGAGCCGCATCGCGACCGGTAAGCATTTTACCGTTTAATAATAAGGTATCACCGGGTTGCCAGGTTTTCACTTCTTCAGGCGTTACTGTATCTAAATTAACGCGCTTAACATTGCCCCCGGCTTCGCGAGTGACTTCTGGCCAATCTTCTAGTTTGGGGGGCTTTAATGCAGCAGCGCCAGAACCGTCCAAGGTGAAATGTGTGTGACGAGTAGCTGCACAGTTAGGAATAATTGCTACGGCCTTGTTGGCTGCGTGAGTAGGAAAGTCATTAACTTTGACATCCATTACGGTGGTCAAGCCACCTAAGCCCTGAGCACCAATACCTAGCTTGTTAACTTTTTCATGTAGCTCTAAGCGCAACTCTTCAGACCGGGTGCTAGCACCGCGCTCTTGTAGGTCTTGAATATCAATAGGTTCTAATAAAGCTTCTTTGGCTAACAGCATCGCTTTTTCAGCGGTGCCACCAATGCCTATACCCAACATGCCCGGAGGACACCAGCCCGCCCCCATCAATGGCACCTGGCTTAACACCCAATCTACAACAGAGTCAGATGGGTTTAGCATGGCAAATTTTGACTTGGCTTCACTACCGCCACCTTTGGCTGCAACATGTACTTCTACAATGTCACCTGGAACAATCTCATAATGAATAACACCGGGGGTGTTGTCTTTGGTATTGGTGCGGGCACCATCGGGGTCGGCAAGGATAGAGGCCCGAAGCACATTGTCAGGGTTCAAATAGGCGCGGCGAATACCTTCGTTACACATATCAGTCACCGACATATCCGCTTCCCACTGCACATTCATACCGACTTTTAAAAATACAGTCACGATGCCGGTATCCTGGCAGATAGGACGGTGGCCTTCGGCACACATACGAGAGTTAATTAGAATTTGCGCAATGGCATCTTTAGCGGCGGGGTTCTGCTCACGCTGGTAGGCTTTATCCATCGCCTGGATAAAATCCACTGGGTGGTAGTAGGAAATATATTGCAGCGCGCCGGCTACGCTTTCGATCAAATCTTCTTGACGGATGACAGTCATCGGAGACGAACCTCTCGTTCGGTAAGGACTTTTGAAAAAAATAGGAGCGCCATTATACACGAAGGGGTCATTCCCGCGAAGGAACGTTATTCCCGCGAAAGCGGGAATGACTACTTAGGGAGTAGTGCCCTGCATCTGACCAACATTCTGCTTTAAAGTACCCAAGTCACGGTTAACCTGACGACGGAAACCATTAATAGACTCAATCCATTCTTCAGTACCTTTAACACGAAGATCCAATTTACCGATATCGGCACTCACACGGTTGGTCTTATCGGCCACTAGCTCAAGGGACTTTTCCTGCTGATTTAGCACTAACTGATTCTCAGCCACCTGGGAGTGTAACTGTTGGGCTTTGTTTAACTGTTGGCTTAAACCGGCAACCACATCATCTCGCTTGCTCATCTGCTTTTTGGCAGAGACTATAAAGGCATCACTGGCGACAATACTGTCGGCATGCTTTTTCAAGAGAGCATCATGCTCTGCGAAGCGAGCCTTGCTCTTCTTCCAGACATTATCCCAAAGCTTGCGGACTTCGGTGTCCAGCTCCCGCAATTTGACCTTCATCGCTGCACTGGACTCCCCCATACTTTCATCCGTCACCATCAGGCGACGCTCCAAATCACCGATCCGTAACTCATAGTTCTGCAGAGACTTCTCGGCGATTTGTAGTTTTTGGTGCAGATAACCAGCCCAAGCGGCTGTGGCCAGTAATACCAACACCACCAACGTCAATATTGATTTTGTGGCCACGGAGGCACTGCCAGCGGTACCACCCACGTCAGGCACCTCACCCAAACTTGCTGCCAGCGACCCTTTTGCTTGAGTACGCTGGAAGGAAGCAATCTCATCATGGGCGGGGGTTATTTTAGGTATATGACCAATATGGTCATCGTCTCGTCGGGACATAAAGATATTCACACTGTTCAGGAAAATTAAATAAGCGATAAATTAGCCGCAATTATCGCATGGTCATATTGGCTCTGGCACCGGTAAGTTCGCGCTCAGCACGCAGATCTGCATTAAACATAGCAAAAAATTTCGCCGATGCGGCTGTTTAGCGCATTAATAGACTCCAAAATACGTTTTGGGTTTCCTTTTCGCAATAAATAGCCTATATAATTATATTAAATTCAGTGCCTTAGCTCTTTCGGGATCTTCTGAGCTGAGTCTTTCGAAAAATAAACACACAAGTCTTAGGGGGCTGTTATGGATTCTTTTATAAGTATTGATCTTTTATTCCGTTGGTTACACGTTTTATTTGGTATTACGTGGATTGGCCTTTTGTACTACTTCAACTTTATTCAGGGCGAATACTTCAAAGAAGCTGAGCCAGATGCCAAAGCTGACGCTACCAAAAAACTGGCACCACGTGCTCTATGGTGGTTCCGCTGGGGTGCGATGTTCACCTTCCTGACCGGTGTTATCATGCTTGAAATTATCCGCACTGCGCACGGCTGGGACTCTTATATTGTTGTAGGCTCCTTAACCGGTACCTTTATGTTCTTGAATGTATGGTTGATTATCTGGCCAAACCAGAAAATCGTTTGTGGCATTGTTGAAGGCGACGCTGCTGCTGCAGCCCCTAAAGCACTGCTGGCCTCAAGAACCAATACCCTTTTCTCTACATTGATGTTGGTCGGTATGCTGGGTTCTTTCCACGGTGGCGGCCAGGCTTCTTACCTTGTAAATCAGGGTTTAAGCACAGGCCTGATGGCTGTTCTCGCCATTGTTGTACTGTTAGAGGCTAACGCTATCTTCGGTAAGATTGGCCCAATGGCATCGGTTAAAGGTGTTATTCACTGCTCTCTTGCACTGACTGTTATTGGCTTAGGCTTGATGCAGTATGTTTAAGTAGTAGTAGATAGACTTTAAAGCCCGGCTTGTCCGGGCTTTTTTGTGTCTGTGATTTCTTAACTCTGTCATTCCCGCGGAGGCGGGAATCTACAGTGCTGGGTCCCCGCCTGCGCGGGGATGACGCTGATGGGGGATAATCAGACAAAAAAAAGCCCCGACAATGTCGAGGCTCTTTACAAGTGCTAAGCGATGCTGTCGGGTAAGGAGCAGCCATTGCTGGCCGCCCCTCCCCTAAGAACCGTACGTGCGAGTTTCCCCGCATACGGCTCAAGCCTTACAAAGCCCGCCATTACTGGCGAACCGGCTTACTCACCTCCAATCCAAGGCTGTGCACTTGGTAGTGACAGTTGGGATGCAACAGGACGAGATTTTCCAGCTTATCGCTGCCTCCTTTATAACGCTCAACTAGGTGATGGATATTCCATCCCGCATCGTGCGTTATGTGCTGATTACACACAAGACAACGTTTTTGCTGTTCAATCCAAAGCGTAAGCAATTTCCGTTTTCCCTTCTCGGAGTCCCTCCAAACCCGCTCAAGGCGCTGCTCGAAGTATGGTTCCCAAGTCGGATCATACGGATTAGCTTCCGCTTTTATCTTCCTATGTCGCTTGATAGGCGTATCGCAGGCATAAACCAAGTAACTTGGTTGTCCGCCTGGTCGGATACCCTGGAACACCCATTGACGTTGGCCGACCGGATTAAAGTACTTCTTTTTAATCCAGCGTTTGTGGCGGTTACAATGTCGCCGCCGACACCATTGCCATAGGAGCTTCCAGATACGGTAGTCCACGTACTTAAAGGTTTCCTTCGCGACAATACCCCTGTGATAGTTAGCCCAGCCTCGAATAATCGGGTTGAGTT